>NZ_JACHCW010000001.1:16702-669148 GCF_014200825.1 Pedobacter sp. AK017 | reverse complement strand
GGCGACCTAACTTGGACGAGCCGTGATAATGCGAGAGTATTACGTCCGGTTCTGGGAGGGACCGAGGGTGCAAATCCCTCGAGTCTACTCGGCAATTTTAATATTCATGCCAATGGATCAACATGCCGGAATTTTGGCAGATACAAAGATCCGGGCAGAAACTTATTTAAGCTATTGCTGATGATGAAAGTTATCACGTTTTTACTTCTCGCTTTCTGTTTGCAGGTATCAGCAAGTGTTTATGCGCAGCAAATTACCATCAAAGAAAAAAATGCGCCACTGCAAAAAGTAATGCAGCAAATCCGCAAGCAAAGCGGTTACAGCTTTATTTTCGATACCGAATACCTGAAGCTGGCTAAACCCGTAAATGTAGATTTAAAAGGGAAGGGCATTGAAGAAAGCCTTAGGATCATTTTTGAAAACCAACCGTTTGAATATGAAATTAAAGGAAAGAGTATTATTCTTAGCCCTAAAACTGTGAAGGATAACGGAAGTACAGGTGCCAGAACGATTGAGATCACGGGAAAGGTAGTAGATAAAGATAACATACCCATACCTGGTGTTACTATAAAAGTAAAAGGTACTTCTGTTACAAGGATTACAGGACCAGATGGTCTGTTTAATATTCCACTACTGAGCAATTCGGCAGCACTTATTTTTTCCTTTGTAGGATACGAAACCAAAGAGGTTAGTGTAAACAACAATGTAAACGATCTGGTAGTTGTTCTTGAACAGCGTGAAGCTGCTTTACAAGAAGTTAATGTAGTTTCGACGGGCTATCAGGACATTCCTAAAGAGAGGGCAACAGGATCATTTACGCAAATCGACAACCAATTACTGAACCGCCGTGTCAGCACTAACATATTGGATCGACTGGACGGGATCGCGAGCGGTTTGAGCTTCAATAAAGCAGCAAGCTCGACCGGATTATCCCCATCCAATGAGAAGCTGGGTATCAGTATTCGCGGGCGGGTAACTATTGATGAAAAGGTTAGTGCAGATCCTTTGATCGTACTGGATAACTTCCCATACGAAGGTGATATAAACAACATCAATCCCAACGACGTGGAAAGTATCACCATTTTAAAGGATGCAGCTGCAGCTTCTATTTGGGGAGCAAGGTCAGGAAATGGTGTTATCGTGATCACGACAAAAAAAGGACGGTTCAATCAGCCGCTGAAGGTTGATTTTAATGCAAACCTCACTGTAGGCGCCAAGCCGAACCTTAAATACTCCCGCAACTACTTAGCTTCAACGGATTACATTGACGTAGAGCTGTATCTATATGATCAGCACTTTTATGACAACAACCTGGCTAATACGACAACCTACCCCGTCATATCGCCAATTGTAGAAATACTGGCAAAGAAAACATCCGGGGCGCTGTCCTCTGTGGAGGCTGAAAATTTGATCAATAACTATAGGGGCATTGATGTCAGGGATGAATCAAAAAAGTACTTTACTCAAAATGCAATTGCGCAACAGTATGCATTGGGCCTACGGGGAGGTGCAGAAAAATCCACGTACTCTTTATCATTTGGTTATGACCAAAACAGAGCTACAAATGTCGGAAACAGCTTCGGTCGTCTCAGTGCCAATCTCACCAACACCTATGTGCCTATAAAAAACCTGGAATTGACCGGCTCTATTATTTACAGCCAAAGTAATCAGGATCTCGGCTTTGTCTATACCTCTCTTTTACCATACAATACACTGGCAGATGAAAACGGGAATCCGATGGTAGTTCCTTATGGCTTCCGATCCACTTATCTTTTGGCAGCCCAAGCTTTGGGATTTTTGGATTGGGGCTACAGACCTTTACAAGAACTTCGTTCAAATGATGTTACCGTAAAAGCAAAGAATACAATTTTGCGTGGAGCTGCCCGGTATAAATTTACCAGCTATCTTGATGTACAGGTCCAATATCAATACGAGAATGAAAGTTATGTACGTAGGACTTATCGTGATCCTGAAAGTTATGAAGCCCGGAACAATATTAATAAATATGCGCAACGGAGTTCCACAGGTATTTTTACGTATCCATACCCACAAGGAGGAATTTTATACTTAACCAATCAATCAGTAGGTTCAAATAATTTCAGGGCACAAATAAATTACCAGCAGGAATTTAGTCAGCGGCATTTTATTTCAGCAATCGGCGGAGCTGAAATAAGAGAGGTGGTGAGGGGAAGTAATGGAAGTACCCTATTTGGATATAACGATGATACAGGAACTGCTGTAACCAATTTAAATTATAATACATTTTATCCGGTCAATCCTTCAGGTCTGGGAACACAGCAATTTCCGCAAAGATTTGAGGGCATTACCGGGACCACAAACAGGTTTGTATCCTACTATATCAACGGATCATATTCTTACCTGAATAAGTACACTTTTTCTGCAAGCGGCAGAAAAGACGGCGCGAATATCTTTGGTGTAAAAACTAACGATAAAATCACACCATTGTGGTCTGCTGGCCTTGCATATGAGATCAGTAAAGAGCCCTTTTACAAATTCGATCTGATTCCCTATCTGAAGATCAGGGCGACCTACGGTTATAATGGAAATGTATATAGCGGATCGGCATATTTGACGGCAACCAGCGGTACCAGTGGTTTAACTGGGGCAACAACGGCGACCGTAAATAATGCGCCAAACCCTGAGCTGCGCTGGGAAAAGATCAGGAACAAGAATCTGGCAGTTGATTTTGCTTCTATGAGAAACAGGCTCAGTGGAACTTTTGAAGTGTATAATAAGCTTGGTACAGATTTAATTGCGAATGCAATATTAGAGCCATCCACTGGCTTTACTACATACAGAGGTAATGCGGCGACAGTAAAGACGGCTGGTATTGATCTTACGCTAAACAGTTTCAATACCAATGGAATTGTAAAATGGTATACGACGTTCCTATATACTTTCAATAAGGATAAGGTAATCAGCTATGATACCAAGTATACTACCAGTTACCTGGTGAACAATTCCAGCAATATTGCGGACCCTGCAAGGTCGGGCTTGTATATATCAGAAGGAAACAGTCTCTTTGGGGTGTACGGCTATAAGTGGGCAGGACTTGATCCTGCCAACGGTGATCCGCAGGGATATTTAAACGGGGAGGTCAGTAAAAATTACACGGGCATTGTCACCAGTAACAATACGGATAATGTTGTTTATTATGGTTCATCCAGGCCCACTTCCTTCGGGGCTTTAAGAAACACCTTTTCATACAGGGGATTTTCAATCTCGGCAAATGTCACTTATAAGCTTAATTATTTCCTGCGTAAAAGATCCATTGATCTAAACTATAGCCGTGTACTGGGTTTGCCAAATTCAGACTATTATGCCCGCTGGCAACAAAAAGGCGATGAACTTAGGACTTCAGTACCATCTTTGGTATATCCATTAGATGAGAACAGGAATACGTTCTATCAAAACTCTGAGGCTCTGATCATCAAAGGGGATCATGTCCGGTTGCAGGATATCAGTTTAAGCTATGATTTTGACCGGAAACGGCATAAAAGACTGCCTTTTGCACTTTTACAGATTTATGGGTACATCAATAATATTGGTATCCTATGGCGTGCTAACAAATACGGCATAGACCCGGATGTAAGCGATTACAATTTCGCTCTGTACAGCACTTATACTAATCCGAGAACTTATGCCTTGGGGCTTAAAGCCAACTTCTAATCCATACAGACATGAAAACAAAATTATATTATCTCTTGATTATCCTAATACTGGTCTCTTGCAAGAAGCAGGATGAATGGCTGGATAAAAAGGCAAACATTTCTGATGTGATCCCGGTCACCCTTAACGATATGCAGGCGCTGCTCGATAATGATGATGTTTTAAACCGGCAATATCCTGCTTTGGGTTTGATTGCTTCGGACAATTTCTTCGTGTCCAACTCATATCTTGCCGCAACATATACTCTTGAAAGAACCTCGTATAAATGGGCTTCTGATATTTTTGAAGGGTTGACTACAGAAGGTTTTGATTGGTCAGTATGTTATAAGCAAATTGAATATGCCAATATTGTTCTTGATGGAATAAATAAGGTAGCACATTCCAATCAGAATGAATATGACAACATCAAAGGGCAGGCCCTATTCTTCAGGGCATATTCACTTTATCACCTGATGCAGGTATTTGGTAAACCCTATATTCCTGGTAGGGAAAGTGTGGATCTAGGAGTTATCGTAAAACTCAGTTCTGATATCAATGTAAAAGCACAACGATCCACTGTTCAGGCATGTTACGATCAGATTATTGCCGACCTGAAAAGTGCGGAAACATTGCTGCCACAATATGCTCTATACAAAACCCGTCCTTCCAAAATAGCGGCGCATGCAATGTTGTCAAAAGTCTACTTAAACATGCAGAACTACAATCAAGCCTATGTCTATGCCGGGTTAGTCCTGGCACAGGAACATTCATTGCTGGATTTTAACTCGATAAGCAAGACACCTACGTACCCATTTCCAAGATTTCCCGGTGTAGTAAATAGTGAGATCCTTTTTTTCTCATCCAGTCAGACCTATAGCATGTTCGGACTCAGCACCATGTTTGTTGATCCTGGGCTTTATGGATTATACGTTGCCAATGACTTACGTAAAACACTTTTTTTCAGGACCAATGCTGATGGCACTTATTCTTTTCGTGGTAGATATACAGGTACAACCCCGCTCTTTAACGGCCTGGCGATCAATGAAACTATGCTAATTCAGGCAGAGTGTCTTGCAAGAGCGGGGAGTACTGAGGCAGCAATGACAGTCCTGAACGGGTTACTAAAAACGAGGTGGATAAAAGATAGCAATGGTAATAGCACCTATGTCGATCGTATGGCCGCAAATGCAGAGGACGCACTAAAGATTATTTTGATAGAAAGACGTAAGGAGTTACCATTTACAGGAAATCTAAGGTGGGAGGACCTACGCCGTTTAAATCAGGATGCCCGGTTTGCTAAGACACTGGTCAGAGATATAGCAGGTGTGTCGTATTCACTACCTCCTAATGACCTAAGATACACTTATCCTATCCCCCCCGCTGAAATGAATGTCCATTCCGTAATCCAAAACGAACGATAATGAAAGCACTATTGATTAGTATATTTCTGTTTGCCTCTTTTTTCTGCATGGGCAACCAAAGGCACGATAAACAAAAAGATAAATTTGCTACGGCTCAGATACGCATTTCGTATGGGCCGGGTGTACAAGCCGAAAATTGGAGATTTAGCTATAGTGAACATCAATGGCCTGCAATGAGTGGATTTATTGCAAATCTTATGACAACAGACACAAAGAGCCTGCTGATACTCTCCTTTAAAAACAAGGAAACCTTTCTGTACATAGGTCTATATCAGATACTCAAATCAGGGTTCGTTGGAAAATATGGTTTATCCAATTACCTAATTTCTCCCGGCGACAATGTGCATTTAACTGTCACCACCAACGGGCTGTCCTTTTCAGGTAAAGGTTCTGAAAAATTCCAGGCAATCTATATTGTTGATAAGGCACTTGACTCATTGGACCAAAAGAAACAAGAGGAGAACGCTGCTGTTCGGAAAGAAAAGGGACAATTCTATTTTGACAACCTGCGCATATTGGATCAAATGGAAGGCTTGAAAAGCTACAGACATAGACGAGACAGTGTGATCAGAACCACTTTAAAAGCAAACAGCTTAAAACTTGAAGACAGAATTTACCAACTCATAGAATGCAATTTTTTAGGAACCGAAGAATATGGTAAATGGAATATGTATTGCTATTATATGCGGAAATTAATACAAACCGGAAAAGATAGTAGTCTAATAATGCAGAAGATAAATGCTGCATACGAGGAGGGAGGCGATCAAACGTTTCGAAAATTCGGCGACGATATACTCGCTCTTTCCAGTGGATATCTGCAATTCAAATATTATCTAGCCTTGATCCCAATAGTTCCTGAAAGAGATGGATACTCCTATATTAAGGATCACTTTACCGGCTTGCTTAGAGACAGACTTATAACCACCTACCTGGTAAACCAGAAAAAGAGATTGAAAGATAGTCCTATCCTAATCAAGGATGCATTAAATTTTGTCACAACAGGATATTGCCGGGACATATTAAACAATATGAACAATAATCTCGCTCCGGGAGCTATGGCCTTTAATTTCTCGCTCTCGGACAGTACCGGCAAAGTGATACGCCAGCAGGATTTAGCAGGAAAGGTTGTACTGCTTGACTTTTACTTTACTGGTTGTGGTGGATGCAAAGCTCTTAAAGAGCAAATGGAAAATGTGGTTAAAAAGTTTGAAAATAATTCAGCAATTGCCTTTGTAAGCATCAGTATTGATAAAGATAAGCAGGAGTGGAAGACCGGGTTAAATAGCCATCTTTATACCCACCCAGGCAGTATAGATCTTAATACAGGCGGTCTTGGGGAGTTTCATCCGATTGTCAAACATTATAATGTAGTTGGTTATCCGACCATGGTATTGATAGATAAAACAGGTAGGATTATTACTGGCTCTCCGCCCCGGCCATACACACCTGAAAGGGAAACGCAATTAATGGAGATGCTCGAATTGGCATTGAAGCAATAAAAAAGGGGGGGAGCGGCCAACGCATAGTGCTCCCCCTTTTCATTTATTCTCTTGACTGAATATTCCTGGTTTTGCCGGTGTAAAGTTCAGCGGGTCGCTATCAGCCAGCACTGCTGCTAAAAGGATACCAAGACAGTTGACCAGCTATTATGGCTGCCCGTTCATGTCGATAACCGAGTTATTGAAGTCATTTAGGTCTTTGAGAGAGTTAAGTATCGGGAAATTGTAGTGTGGTTAACCTGGTAGTGTGCAGGGTGGAAGTATCTAAAAAAAAATGAATTGAAATATTTTTTGGTGTCTTTTTTAAGAAGGCGTTTTAATTTATCAACGATATGCCTTAACCCCTGTCGCTGGGAAATCCGGGTCATCATTGGTTAAGGCACATTGATCCTTCTACTTAAGGCTAGTTGGACAGATGCAGGTCGGAACAATTGAAATAAGTGTTGAAGTTCCTGTTGTCGTTGTGGTAGCTGTCGTTGTCGTGTCCATCAATCCATTAGAATTCCCAACGTTTCTGAATTTAAATGCGGTTCTTTTTGAAGCTGATAATTTCTGATTTGAAGTGTTCATAATTTTGATTTTAAATGAAAGATTTTGTTGTTTTTTTTACTGATATGAATATACAAGGCATAGCCTCAGTATTCAAATCGCTTACATATAAAGCAGTATTTGTTATTTATATAGGTTTTTTTGATAGTTGTGTTTCGCAATAAAAGCAGAATAATGGCCTGCTATAATAAATAAGGGTTTTCATCTATAGAATAAGACAAAGGATGTAAGGGCTATTGTAATTATGGATAACATGGTTACCTTGGAATTTAACTAACCAAAAATTATGAATAAAATAAGTCGGATATCTTTTGAACCAGAAAATGTATTGAGCACTCATACGATAATGGCTATGTTCGGGATTAGCAGGGCAGCAGCTAATGCTATTTTATGGGATTTGTTTGATAAAGGGTACATTGACCTGATACCTGAGTTGAACCAGGAAATGTTGGGGGATAATTTAATTACAACCGATAGATAGGTAAACATAAAAACAAACTCAATTTAAATTAACGTAATCATCATGTATAAACGCAAACTCAATGGTAAATGGGCGGGAATGCGCCGTGTAAAGCATCAAGATGCTGTAGCAACGAAACATTTGCTGGATTTTTTGGGAAATCTGTACCCTGTAACCGAGATATTTAATGAAAAAATTAAACCCATGCTGAGTGCCTATGCAGCTGGTAAAAGGTTTGAATTTGCTAAGCCTGGCAATGTAGTTAAAACAGCTTTATGGATAGAATGGGGTTATGTTCGTTTTTACAGGAAACTGGTAAATGAGAAGGGTATCAAGGTGGAAGAAACCATTAAATTTGGTATTCCGCAAAGCATAGTGCTGGTGCCAACATGCTTTTTTAACGACAACAAATGCACTTACTATATTGATATTGCAAAGTATACTGTTGTGATACCTTTTACACGTGATCACTTTGACGAATTGAAACAGCATGCTCCTGAAACTGAGGCTTTGGCCAATGCCATACTTTCGCTTGAAAGCCCGGCTGAATTTGAAAGAGGGGCCATGATGCGGCTGAATGGAGCGCCCAGGTATGAGTTGTTTATGGATATTTATGGTGAAGAGATTAACCAGTTTTTTAAACAAAAGCAGATTGCCAGCTTTTTGTCCATAAGCCCTGAATACCTGAGCAAACTGCGGGCCGGGCGCAACAAGAGGAGAGCTGAGGACTGATATCAGGCAGACAGATTGGCCGTAAGTAGGGCCATACCGGTTAAGATGACGGTCGAGGAGTGAGAACTAGTAAAGAAATCCGAACAGCCACAGTGGAAGAGCATCATTAACTGGAAATTCTACGTCATCTATTACCCTATAGGCATCCTGAATGCCAACCAACTGCTTTTTGCTTTTGTTTTTTCCACCTATTTCAAATGTCCATTTACCATTTACCATAAAATCGCCGGTTGGAGTATAGTTGAGTTTATATTTGGCGGCCAGCTGACTGGCAAAAAAAGTTTCGCGTAGGTTGCCTTCGTTTGGCTCGATATCGGATAATGCGTAAGCCAGATTTGTATTGTCAAGATAGATTTTTTCTGGCTTTTGTAGAGTAGCCATACTAATGCCTGTAGGGTAAAGCTGGCGGATTAACCGTGCCTGCTCTAAAAATGACAGGTAGTTATTGATGGTATTGCGGTGAACAGTACTCTTTTTGGCAAGTTCGGTGATGTTTGGTTTATAAGGAACATTGGTAGCTAAGACATAAAATAGTTGTAACATTTTACGGGCGTTCCTGATGTCGAAATCATGAAGTTCGGCCATGTCGTATTCTACTATGATCCTTATGAGTTGTTGTAACCTGTCTGATAACGTTTCGGGATCTTCGGTAAAAAATGGATAATAACCCTGCCGCAGATAATCATTAAAATATTGTAAAGGCCTGAAACCAGCTGGAAACGTACTGCGCCAGGACCGCTCGGGGTTTAACAACTCATCTACCGTAAAGGCAGGGACAGATAATACGTTCATAAAAGAAAGATATTCCC
Source organism: Pedobacter sp. AK017 (assembly GCF_014200825.1). Classification (NCBI taxonomy): domain Bacteria; kingdom Pseudomonadati; phylum Bacteroidota; class Sphingobacteriia; order Sphingobacteriales; family Sphingobacteriaceae; genus Pedobacter; species Pedobacter sp. AK017. Next base: position 660,009 of record NZ_JACHCW010000001.1, on the reverse strand, counting down.
TATAGGAAAGCCCCTGTAGATCGTACATCAATGCCCGTCTGCTTAAATCGGCTTCTTCACGGGCGATGTCTATAATGGAGGAGCCTGTAAATATAATCTTTAGATCAGGGTAGAAATCGTAAAGATTTTTGATGTGCCTGGACCAGCCTTCGTATTTGTGTACTTCATCCAGAAAAAGGAACTTACCCCCGCCCCGGTAAAACTGTTCTGCAGTTTCTACCAATGAGTTTGTGGTAAAATACAGATCATCTAAAGTAAAATAGGCCGCCTGTGTGGGTTTTAGATTCAGTTCCTTTAAATGCTGAAGAATTAAGGTTGTTTTTCCGGTTCCTCTGGCACCTTTAATGCCAATAAGCCTGTTATTCCATTTAACCTGATGAAATAAGTACCTTTTAAACTCCAGGTTGACCAGCTGAACTAATGAATCTGATTTTTGAAGAATAGCTTCCATGGTGTTTATTTTTTGTAAAGGTAGCATTTTGCACATTATGAAGTGCAATTTTTTATTAAAAGTGCATATCTGGATGTGCAGTTTTAACCAAATTGCCAAAACTGTATTATGGAATTTTGGTTTTGAGGACTGATATCAGGCAGACAGATTGGCCAATTGTTCATTATTGCAGCGAAATATAAATCTATGTCAATTTTTTGATGGACTGGCTTTGTTAATTTTAGGTTAATAAATTTTTAAAAATCTATTTATGAACCAAATTAAATTAACATGGATGAAGAGATTTTACAAAAACTGGATACGGTGCTTGCCCGGCAGGAAGAGTTAAAAACCATGATGCTGGCCCTAAGCCACAATCCGCTAATACTGGAACAGGCTGAGGTATGGTTTACCAAAGAAAAGGTATTGGATGAGCTATGTATTGCTCCCAGAACTTTTTACCGCCGAAGGAAAACAGAAAACTGGAAAACCAAGAGAAGCGGAGGTACAGTTTATTACCTGAAATCATCTTTAAGAAAGTAACACCAATGCTCTTATGATCAAACAAACTTTAATGGAGACGCTGACCATGTTGGCTACCTCTACTCCGGAAACAGCCCTGTTGCTGAAAAAATTATTTGTACCGGTATTTTTTAGGAAAGGAACTTTGTTCCACATCCATGAACGTGCTTCGCCCATGCTCTATTTTATAGAAACAGGCCTGGTAAGGGGGTACTTTTATTATAAGCAGGAAGAATATACAGCCTGGCTAATGGAGAGCGGCTTTCTTTTGCCAGCTGCCGGCTTTTTTACCAAAGTGCCAGCTATTGAATATGTACATTTTTTAACGGATACGAATGGCAGCTCGTTAAACCTTGAAATTGCTGTTGCCCTGGCACAGGAGCATCCCTTGCTGTACCGGATGTTGCTGGAAATTTATGAAAGAGACCTGCAGGCTGGTAAACACCGGGAGCTGATGCTGCGGTTAAAATTAGCCGAAAACCGGTTTTTATATGCCAGGGAAATTTGTGGCAAGCTATTTTTTAAAGTAGTAAACCCGGTTATGGCCTCTTTTATGAATATTGAGAAGAAATACATTTTTAAGTTTAAGAAGATACACAGGAAGTGAAAGGTGGAATATTCCACCTTTCCGGGTTTAATTTGCCCCCTATAGATTGCCTAATTTGAATACAGTTAGTAAGGGGAGTTTGGGGTTAATTTGGTGGTTACAAAAAAATGGGTTAGTGGTTTTAAATTTTAACAAGATGAAGATATTGAATAAAAGATTTTGGTATATGCTGCTGCTTGATGTGATCAGGTACTTATTTATGCTGATGTTTTTATATGCAGCATTTAACAAGCTGTATGACTTTCAAAAGTTTAAGGTACAGTTGGCCCAATCGCCCATACTTTCGGATTTTACCTTACTGGTTGCCTGGTGTGTGCCTGCGGTTGAGATTTTGATTGCTGCAGGTTTGGCTTTTAGAAAGACTTTGTTGCCCGCCCTTTGGGCCAGTTATGGATTGATGTTCATGTTTAGCCTGTACATCATGGTGATTGCGAGGTTCGTTGACAGACCGGTATGCCATTGCGGGGGCATTTTTGAAGGGATGAGCTGGGATGTGCACCTGCTGTTTAACATGGGTTTTGTGGTGTTAAGCTGGATAGGGCTGGGCTGTGTTGAGGATGAAGCGGTTTAAAAATATTCAATGCGCGTTGAACGGGTGGAAGCTGAAAAGCCTGATTAAAACAGAGTAGGCATTAAATAACCAAATAAAAATTATGAAAAAACCATTTTTAATGCTCGTTGCAGTGGCCTGTGTTGCTGTGAGCACTGTATTTGCGACTGCAAAACCAACAACAAGTGTTTTACTGGGATCGCCTTACAATGACCAGGGTGAGTGTACTACCCCAGGCAATGTAATTGGTACCTGTGATGTAAACTACACAGGCAATGCCTGCCAGCTGCTGGCAGGTGGTGATGCTTACCTGCAGGATACAGAGACTGGCCTTTGTACCATTCCACTGTACAGACAAAACTAGTTTTTGATAGCTGTACATGCCCGCTGAACCTAATGGTTTGGCGGGTTGGTTACCCTCAAAATGAAATCTATGAAAAAATTTATTTACTTGCTGATTGCTGTTGCCATTTTATCATCCCTGCCGGTGTTGTATCTGACCATCCGCTATGCGCTTAAACAGCGCGCGGCTACCTATAACTTTAAAAGGAAGCTGCTTGGGGTGGTTAAAGGCCATAAGGCCATCGATATAAAATACAATTCCTATTACCTGGCCGGTGAGGCTGGAAGTTCCGTTTACCTGGCCAGTGGAACGGCCATAGGCCATTTGCTGAAGGTTGGGCCTTTGTTAAGGGATACGGTAAGTATTCGCCTTGAGCTGAACAGGCAGGAAGTAATGTTAAAGGGCAGCTATAAGGCTTATGTAGATTCTGCTTCTTTTTACCTGTACAATGGATTGGAACGCAGCATCCTGAAAGGCAGACAGGTGTTTGGAAGGCAGCGGTGTATGGGGTAAAGGCGCCATACTTTGCACAGCTGCAGCCTTTGGGCACACAAACGATGGTTTTCCGTTTTATTGACACGGATACCCGGGCGAATAGTTTGCGCAAGGTAAAAGGGAACGGAGAAAGCATGAGCAATACCGGGATATTTGAAAAGCAGGTAGATGGTCTGTTTTGTACGGATGGCATGCTGAGGTATAACCGGCAGCTGCACATGCTGACCTATGTGTACCATTACCGCAACGAGATCTTGCTGATAGATACGAACCTGAACCTGGTAAAGAAAATAAAGACGATAGACCCGATTGATTCGGCCCGCTTTAAGGTAGACCAGCTGCGTGCTGAAAAATCATTCACTTTTGCCTCGCCAACCTTGATGGTAAATGCAAACTGTTCAAACCAGGGTAAATATTTGTTTGTGCAATCGAAACTGATGGGTAAAGGTGAGGATCTGACCTTGTTCAGGAAAAGTGCGGCAATTGATGTATACGATCTGGAGAAACAGGTTTACTGTTATTCGTTTTACCTGCCCAAATATAAGGATGTACCCATAAGTAGTTTTAAGGTATTGGGGAACAGCTTGTATGCAGTGGCAGGGCAATACCTGACCAGGTATGCGCTGGAATTGCCGGAGTGATAATAATTTATCTACTATTTCTGAGCAGTTAGTTCTTTACGGACTTGCTTAACGTAGCTAACAGACACCGCTGCAATTTTTGCAGCTTGATCGTCTGATAAACCTAATTCAAGGATAAGGTTTTTTACAACTTCATGGCTTTTTTCTTTAGCCCCATCTATTTTCCCTTCCCGTCTTTCCTGCATTTTTATTGTTTCTATAATACCCATATTGATTGCTCCTCCTGTTAGGTCAATTATTTGTTGATCAAATTTACTATTAATTTCTTTATCATCAATGAAGATGAAGTTCTTTAGAAATACCAGAAAGCTGATGATCCGGTCATGATTGTAGTTATAACTTAATAGTTTTCTGGCAATAGCTAGCCGGTTGATACCCAGTTCTTCATCTGGGATTTTGCCTTCGAGTAGTGCATTTTGACATGCAAGTGTGATCAACGCAAAAGGATTCTGTTTTTCCAAAAGTATTGCCTGACTATGATCGAAAACATGATAGGTTAGATATTTGAAAGATAGTTTAGTGCCTAACAGTTGATCTTTATATTCTGCAGGTCTGGCTTGCCGCTGATCTCCAGTGAAAACAGCTATTGCCGCAACGGATACCTTATATCGATCTCTAATGCGATAATTATATTGATATAGCCTATAAGCAAAATCAGGATCGTTACCGCCTTCAATTTCCACATTTAATAATACCCACTTCTCCTTACCATCTTTTAAATAAATTTTAGCTAGCAGATCTGCTACACGTTTGTCTCTTTTACGCTCCCTATCAGGAATGATTGCACAGAGCTCTTTATCCATAAATTCAATTCCTTTTTGGAAATCTATTACGTCGTCTGCATCTGGAAAAACAAATCGCAAGAAATCAGGAAAATTATCTTCAAAAGCACCTTTTAATAATTCATCATTTTTTCTCCGAGGTTTTGATTTCTTCTTTTCATTATGTTTTGACCCTATTGCGACGTTTGTTTTTTCTAGCATTTTACTGATTCTGTTCCAGCAAAGCTACACTGATGATAATTGTAAAGCCTGCTTTTACCAAAATTCAGCTGGATTTGCGGTTTTAATTTATATTACAAAATATAATATGGTTGGTGGGGAGAAGAATTGTGGTTTTTAGCATATAATTTGGCTGGTGTGGGCTGCAGGTTTAGGAAAAATACATGAACCCAAAATGGTGGAATATTCCACCTTTTTGGGTATAATTTGGACCCTATAGATTACCTAATCTGGATACTATTGGCCAGGTTGGTTCAGGTTACCTTTAGTTTATTGATTTAACCCGATTATGAAGGTAAACACATTAGGGCGCTGGCGCTTTACAAGAAACTTTACGATTGAATTGATTGCTTTTAGTTGTGCACTGCTGTTTTTTTACGCAGCGGTAGATAAGCTTATTGGTTTTGAACTGTTTAAGACGCAGCTGGGCAAATCGCCATTGTTGTTGGGGATGAGTGCCTGGCTGGCCTGGGCTGTTCCGGCAGGAGAGTTGCTGATTTGTGCTTTGCTCTTGTTTAAGCCTACGCGGATATTGGGTTTTTATGCTTTCTTTTTTCAGATGATGGCATTTGCCTTTTACCTGATTGCCTTGCTGAATTTTAGTTTTTATGTGCCTTGTAGCTGTGGATTGCTTATCAGTAGCCTATCCTGGCCGTGGCATGTGGCATTCAATATCGCTTTTGCGCTGCTGGCAGCCATTGGGATTCAACAAAAATATTCCATAAACAATGGATCAGGAAACAGCCGAACACCTGGACGAATAAAGTAGGCTTATGGTTTAACCCCCTTTAATTTTATCGTTATGAAAAAATTAAAAATTGCCTTAGCTGCTATAGCATTTGTAGCAGTTGCTGGTGGCTCTTTTGCCACTCAGGCTAAAAAAGTAGCCGCTCCGTGTACAGATGAGCAAATTGAAACCTGTACTGGAAACAATGCCATCTGCTGCGAATTGCCAGATCAGTCGGTATTGAGGTTTGTATTACCGCAACAATAATAGCGTGTAAAAATGTCTTTTGCCTAACCCGTATAAAACCGGGTTAGGTAATTTTTTAAAATCCTGATGATGAATAAAAATATCTTATATCATTTAAGTGGCTTAAGTTTACTGGCCTTGCTGCTGGTATGGGGCCTGTACTGGAATGCCGGACGACCTTATCAGATAAAAAATGGCTTTGAGCGGAAACTGGTTAAGCTAACGGGAGCGTCGATGGTTATTGGTTTGCCGGTAGCGGCTACAGGGATAAGCTTTGATGGGTTGCGTTATTGCTATTTTTATGCAAGCGGGCTGCGCAATAAGGTATGGAGGCTTGATCTGATCAACTTAAAACGGGACAGCCTGGAGATATCCTGGCCAGGACCAGTAAAGGGTTCATCTAATTTTAAACTTATGGCAGATGGCGCACACCTGTACCTGCAATACCAGAACCAGCGCGATATTTTTTCTTACAGCTTAAGCGAAAAGAGGATTGGACGGCATGGCCTGATTAAAATGCCAGGCCAGCAGGTTTTAACAGAAAAACAGCGTTTGATTATGCGTTGTAGTGATTTTGGTGCCAACCAGCCCATTTTATTGAAACAGGGGTTAATAGCCGGAGGCTTGCAGGGAATGGTACGGCCCTGGCCCGACGAGCGGATGGGGTTGATACCCACTGATGGGGAAATGCATTTTGACCCGGTAAGCAAACTGCTGAGTTACCATTATTTTTATAAAAATGGTTTTATGGTTTGGAATGAGGACCTGGAACATTTGACTGCCGGCAAAACTATAGATACGGTAGCAAAAGGCAATGTGAGGGTCAATAAATTTGGCGGTGCATTTACACTTGCCGGTCCACCTAAATTTATAAACGGGCAGGGCTGCGCAGATGCGGGCAAACTATATATTAATGCTTATTTAAAGGCAGATAATGAAAATACCAGGGATTTTATAAACCATACGGTAATTGATGTGTATGACATGATAAATGGAAGGTATTTGTACAGCTTTTATGTACCGGTGTTTAGGGAGCAGAAATTAAACTGCTTTGAGGTGAGGGCCGGAAAATTGATTTGCCTGTATGGGAATGATGTGGTGATTTATAAAATGAAAATGGCTGCCTGACCGGCAGCCGTTTTCATTTTACCTTATATTTTGTTCGAGCGGATTATAGTCCGTTTCTGTAGCCGGAATTGGATATACATACCTTGGATCGTTGGGTGGAAGGGTATAAGTATTTCCGCTAACGGTGCGTGTTAAGGTTACAGCAAAACGAGGTTCTTTATTGAGCCTGCGCAGGTCTGGCCAGCTGAGGCCACGGAAACAAAGTTCGAGCCTTCTTTCGAGCAGGATAAGATCAAGGGCCTGATCGGCGGTTGCCGCCTGGGCAGCGGTGTAACTGATAGCAGCTATCCTGTTTTGCCTTAATTTGTTCAGGTCTTGAAGGGCCAGGTCTTTGTTGTTGTTGCGGGCATAACATTCTGCCCGGATCAGCAATATTTCGCCTGTGGCAATGCCGCTGAAATAGGTAAAACCATTGGTGTAATTGCCCAACTTAAAGCTGATTTGCTGGCCGGTGACTTTAAAAAAGGCATCCCTGCGCAAGTCGTTTGCAGGATAGAGGGTATATAAAACCGGATTTACAAGGGTGGTTGGTGGCTCTGTGCTGGCGTAACTGTTCATTACACTATAAAAAGTAAGCTCAGGATTGGTTAAAGAAGGTACCGGCCTGCCGGCACTGAGTGTGATGGTATTGAAATCTAAAACTGTACCCTGTTTTTCCAAATAGGCGTTGGCATAGGCCAGTGCCTGGTTGTAATTGCCTATGATGAGGTATACCCGGCTGAGCAAGCCATTTACTGCAGACTTGCAGGGCCTTGTTTTATACAAAGGAATTTCGGGCAACAGGGGCAGGGCCTGTTCCAGATCTTGTATAAGTTGTGCATAGCTTTGGGCAAGGGTTGCACGCCTGACATTTGTTTGGACCGCTGGATTTAAAGGGAGTGGTATACCCAGGGATGTACCTGCCGTAGCTGCTTGGTATTGAGGGGCAAAAATTTGTAATAAATGGTATAGGGCATGCGCCCTGTAAAACAAGGCTGTACCTTTAAGGTTATCGCGGTAGGACTGGCTGCCGCTTTCTGATAAATTTTCCAGGCCCTGCAGGATGACATTGGCGTAAAAGATGGCCTGGTAAGGTTTGTTCCAGTCGCTTACAATAGTGGCCGGTGCAAAAATCTCTTTTGCCCAGATATAACTGTTTTTTTCGATAAGGTTGAGGTTTATCCAGGTATTGTCGGTATAAACATAATTATCTGTACCCAATTCGCCAAGTAAGGGCGTAATGCCATTGCGTTGGTCGCCGGTCATGACCGATGTATTGTCGGCTATGGCCTGCAGGTCTTTCAGCGTATTTGGAATAACCAGTGCTTTATCGGGCTTGATGGCGAGGAATTCCTTTTTACAACTGGTGGTGATGAGCAGTATAAACAGCATCAGGTTGAGAACGGTTTTTATATGATTGATCATGGTTTTTATAGGTTTAGGTTAAAAATCTGCTTTAAGGCCTATGGCATAAGTTTTTGGATTGGGCATTACGATGGCGTCAGGATCGAGCCCGAAGCGGTTTGCCCGCCAGATGATGCCCAGGTTATTGCAATAGGCATAAACCTGAAGCTGCTTAAATGGGCCTTTACTGATTAGCGTATAACTAAACTGCAGATCCTGCAGGCGGACATGACCGGCAGGCTGGATAAGTGCTGTGGAGTATAGGTAAAAGAAATCGCGGTTGGGTACATTGGGGTAAACCATGGCAGGAACGCCAGTACGGTTTTCATCGCCCGGCTGCTGCCAGCGTTGTGCAAAATCCTGATGCCCCGTCCAGGTGTTAAAGAGTGCATCGTAATCGATAGAAGACCTGCGGAAATAATAGCCCGCTTTGAACTGGATGCTGGCTGATAAGCTGAACTGCTTATAATTGAAGGCTGGCCGGTAAGCACCAAACCAGGTTGGTCTCGCCGGGCCGTTGTAGATGAGCTGGTTAACCGGTGTACTGCCGGTAATGGTGCTGTAAGCTGTGCTGAGCTGGCCGTTGACATAGCCTTGCGGGTTGCCGCTGGCATTTAGCCCTGCTGAGGGATAGCTGTAAAAGGAGTAGACCGGTTTACCGTTAAGCGGATAAATGCCGGTTGATTTACGGCCATCAGCAAAATTGGTAAGAAAAGGGGCAGTGAGTTTAACCTGGTAATTGGTAACCTTATCGGTAACGTAGCTGATGAGCAGGTTATTTGAAAAACTGATGAGTTTGGTGATGGGGATTTGGCTGCCGAGTACCAGATCTATACCCTGGCCTGTAGTACCTGCCACATTGCCCCGAAAAACAGTAAGGCCGGAACTTGGGGGCATGGGCGAATCGGCAATGAGATCGAGCCCTTTTTTATGGTAATAATCGATGCTTCCGGAAAGGAGGTTGTTTTTACTGGTAAAATCTATACCCAGGTTAATTTGCCGTACACGCTCCCATTTGAGATTGGGATTATCGGGATTGGTAATGGTGGCATCCTGGGCACCAGTTAAAGTATTGGTGTTGTAACGTGCCGTTAAATAAGCAGCTGTTTTTTGGTCGACATTGCCGCTGTAGCCATAAGTTGCCCTGAGCTTAAGGCTCTCGATCAGTTTGCTTTTAAAAAAAGGTTCCCGGCTGATGTTCCAGCTGATGCCTGCTGACCAAAGCGGGACACCCTGCTGGTTGGTTTTTACACCAAAGAGATTGGAGGCATCGTTGCGGGCACTGGCCGAAAGCGTATACCTGTTAAGGTAAGTATAGGCTGCATTGGCGTAATAACTGACATAGCGGTAGGCAGTTTCTGTTCTGGTATCGTTAAATGGGATGGCTAAAGACCCAGCGGGCATGTACAAGGGAAATGTGCTGATGTAATCAACCTTGCTGGTTGTGGCATGTTCATCATCATAACCATACAGGGTACTTTTTTGGGCGGAACAGAGCAGTTCTTTAACTTCTGCACCGGCCAGTGCGGTTAACTGATGGTTGGTGCCAAATACTTTGTTGTAGTTGAGCTGGGTACGGAAGGTATGGCCCTTGCCGCTGATACCTGCTTCGTTGAGGATGCCCCCATAAGGCAAATTGCGTTTAACGACACCAGCAGTTACCTGTGAATAGCGGTTGATGAGGCTCCGGGCTGCATAGGTATCTGGGCTTTGGTAATTCCTGTCGGCACTGCCGGATTGCTCATACTGGTATTTGATGTCGGCACTGAGGTGGGCGGATAATTGATAGCTGGCACCCAGGTTGATGAGGGTTTCCTGAAGTTTAGTGGCCTGATTGGCAAGGCTGAGTTCCTGTAAAGGGCGGTATTGCCAGTTGAGCAGGATCTGTTGTGCTGGTGCAGTGACCCAGCTGTAGCGCAGGTCTTTTACAATGGCCAGGGGATTGCCCTGATCATCGGCCAGACGGGCATAAGGATACAGGTTTTTGGTGGTGCCAGAATTGATGGCGCTTAATAAAGGGTTGCTGCCAAAACCAGGATTGTTGTTGTTGAGCGTATTGCTGATGTACTGGAAAGCGGTTTGGATTTCGAGGTTTTTTGTGGGTTTGAAACTGTAACGGCTGTTGACGCTAAACCGGTTACTTTGGTTACGGATAAGGTTGTCGGCATTTTTATCGTAACCCAGGGAAAAGTAGTAATTGCTGTTTGGACTGCTGCCGCTTAAGGCTGTGCTATATTGTTGCTGGGTGCTGTTCCGATAGAAATACTTTTCCATATCGTAACGGTAATCGTTTTGTGTGAGGGCCTGGATCTGTTGTTCGATGCTGGCATCGGTTGGGTTGAGTGCCTGTTGGGCAAGTAACTCTACAACTGGTGACAGCACAGGATTGGATGTGGTATTGGCAATGTTGACATTGTAAAAGCCTTTGCTGTACAGGAAACGTTCGACACCTATATAATCGGTGCTGTTGAGGTAGCTGGGGTTGTAAAAAAGATCGGGTTTTTGGCCCAAAGTAAAATTGCTGGTAAAGGCTACTTTAAGGGGCTGGTTAGCCTGGCCTTTTTTGGTGCTGATGACGATTACACCATTACCTGCCCTGGCACCCCAGATGGAAGCCGCTGCTGCATCTTTAAGTACGGTGACACTTTCAATGTCGTTGGGATTGAGGTTGCGGATATCCCCATCATAAGGAAAGTTATCGACTACGATGAGCGGCTGGGTATTGCTGAAAATGGTGCTCATGCCACGGATGCTGATATCGTTTGTTTTTGATGTGTTGGTGTTGAAGGTAAGGCCGCTGACCATGCCATCCAGGCGACTGAGCACATCGGTGCTTAGCCTGCGGTTAAAATCTTTGTTGGTGACTATTGCAAAAGAACCGGTTGCCCGTTCTTTAGGGATTTTCTGGTAACCGGTGGAAACGCTGACCTCCTGGAGGCTGATGATTTTTCCGGCGGTATCGGCCAGTTTCTGGGTAGGCTTTTGCGCCAGGGCATTAAAGGTAATGAGGTAAAGGAACAGCAGGTATACTGCGTAATGATAGAGTTTATGCATATGAATTATGGGTTAGTTTAGATTTTTATCGGTTAGGACAAGAACTTCCAGCGTTCGGGATGCTGGTTGCAATGTAAAACCCCAGGGTTTTAGTGCGTCCTGTACGGCCTGCAGATTGGTAAGCTGGGTTTTAAGTTTGATGTTGGTTAGCGCTGTGACACCACTTTCGTTTACTACAATGAGGTGTTTAAAACCAAGGTAGAGGTTAAGTGTTTCAATTAACTTTTCGATGGGTTGCTGGTGCATAAGCAGGTGTAGCGGGCTGTGCTGAAACAGGGTATCGGTAGCTGAGAGTTTGTTTGTAACAGGGCCCTGTTTGCTGAGGACCAGGCAAGGCATTACCCGCTGTTCGAGTTGTGCCTTTATGGGTAAGAGTTGTTGTAATTGCCCCTGCATCAGTGCGCACATCTTTTCGATATCAACCCGGGGCATGATCTGTTCGTAGCAGAACATGTTGGCAGGCTTGAGCCAGTATCCGGGATCTTTAACTTCAACAATGGTGCGGTTAAAAGGGTAGCCCAGATCTGTTCCCTGGCGATAATACCTGATACCCGAAAATGCCATGCGGAAAAGGTTTACCATATTGTCGTTAATGATCAGTAACCTCCTGTTTTTAAAAGTACCTGTGCCGAAATGGGTTAATGCTGGCCAGCCCTTACGGTATGGGCTAAGTGTTGCAGAAAAGACAATCGGACTATCGATAACCGGCTGGTTGCTGATAATTGAATTGGCGCTGCTAAACGGTTTGGGCAATTCATCGGCCTTTAGGCTTAGTTTTTTTTGAGGGTTACTGAGCAGGCTGTTTATGGTATCGGAGTTGATTTCGGCGGTACCTGTGATGGCTTGGACCATGCCAAAACAATTGACCCATACGTAATGGGGTATGCCCTGATGTGGGAAGAGTTTGTTCAGGACCGTATCGCTAATGATGTGCGACAATTGCTGCATGGGATTCCATCCTGTTTTTTTAATGAGCGCCTGTATGTTGGTTTCATTTTGGTAAGTGACGGGCAGGAACTGGACTTTTGAGCTGTATTGATTTTGGAGTTGGTTTGTTTTGGGCAGCATGGCCAGGCAGGGGCTACACCAGGTAGCCCAGAAATCGATGATGATGAGCTTGCCCTTGTATGCGTTTAATGTGGTGGTCTGGTTGCCTTCAGGGTGGTTGCGGATTTGTAAGGGCAGGTTCCAGACGCTTTCGGGAATGGTATCGCCAATGTTGAGGGGCCGGAGTTTGCCTGGTTGCAGGGCTTGTGCTTTGCTGCTGAAATTTAGGCAAAGCACGGCCATTACGAGGATGAATGTCGTTTTAAACATGAATAATAAGTTTTAATCGAGAAATTTTATGAATAGCGCTAATTCAAATGATGCGAAACGCTTTAACGCGGCGGGCAAATGATCAGCGGGAAGTTTTTGGCGTGGTTGTTTTGGTTAGTTCTCATATTTCTAATTGTTTTTTCAATTTAAATATGAGCCCCGGTGGGATTTGGGGATGCCATAATGGATGCACTATAGCGCGGGCCCTAAATACCGTTCTGGAGGCTTCTGACGGCCTGGAACACGGATTTACAATAGAGCCCATAACGCTATAGTGCACCCACGAAGGTATGCAAAATATTGCTATGGGCATTCATCTATTGTCTCGGTTCTAAGATTGTCAGAATTTCCAGACGAGACTCTTAAATGGACTTCTTTAAATGGTGAAGCCTGTGTTTTTGTTTTTATTTAATCAATATCGGTTTGGTTAATTGGTGTATGTAAATGTAGGAAATAATTATGTAATAGCAAAATAAATTAAGTGTTTATTGCTATTATTTTTAGTTTGTTTTTTTGACTGGGTTGAATTTTTGTAGCTGGAGAATTAAGGTAGTTGTGATAATATTACTAGATGTCAATTCAGGATTAAGTAGTTTATTGTTTCAAAATGATTGAGGATTATTTAGTAGGCTATAAAAAAAAAACTTTCGGAAACAAAAGGCGATCAGCGGATAGCTCAGGCATAATACATGGTCAACAATACTTGGAAAATTTTGTCCCAAATTTTCGCGGGAAACTTTATCGAATTTACTTCCTTGTAAAATTTTCCCTGTTTTTGTTTGGCATAAGTAACGGTTAAGTAACAGAACCTGATTTAATAAAGTTATTGTTTTAGTGCCAAAATGGAATTTCTGGAATCGTGTTTCTAATCATGTACATATATAAATGTACATTTGTATAAATGTATAATACTATCAATGTAGTTTTGTAGTTATCTTAGCAGCTATAATGAAAGAAACACTCCATGTTAAGAATTTTGGTCCGATCGTGGACGCCTATATTGAAATAAAGGATATAAATATTTTTATTGGAACTACTTCTAGTGGCAAGAGTACATTAGCTAAGCTCATTGCTATTTTTAAGAGTGGAGACCTTGACCGCCCTATTCAAAATAGTTTTTTTGGAGAAGATTCTGATCAAACTAACTTCATAGAACATTTGGCTAGTTATAATATCGAATATGATATTCATTCTGAAACATATATTAAATACACAATCGGAAATATTTTTTATGAATTGAATGGCCACACTTTTAATAAATCCGAGGACAGGCTTACCTGGGAAGATAAAGTAACCGCAATTTATATTCCAGCTGAACGTGTTTTCTTTCCAACCTTTTCACAGTCGATATTTAGTTTTTTAAACAACAGTATTACTTTACCTAAGTGGCTAATTGATTTTGGGGCAAAATTTGAGAAAGCCAGAACAGAATTAGTACGGTTTAGGGTTGATTTTTTGGGAGCAAATTATCTATATACCCATAATGATGATTATGTAGATCTTGATAATGGCGGTTCAATAAAACTTTCACAAGCCTCTAGTGGATTGCAATCCGTTTTACCTCTAATGCTTGTTATTGAACGCTTCTCGAAGCTGCTTAGAACGAACGCTAATTTATACGTAATTGAAGAGCCCGAACTTAACCTTTACCCTTTAGCACAGAAGGATTTACTGGAATTTATTATCAATAATAATAACAGTTCGAAGGATAAACTAGTGATTACTACTCATAGTCCTTATCTGCTAACGACTATGGATAATCTAATCCAAGCAGGGAATGTGGCGGCTATAAAGCCTGAAATTAAACACGAAATAGTCGATATCGTGCCTGAAAACTTATGGTTGAACTTTGATGATATATCATGCTATTATTTTAATAACGGCACTGTTGTTTCAACACTAGATCATGAAATGAAGTCAATTGGGCCATCAAATATTGATGATGTATCGGAGAAGTTGAGTGCTACATTTGAACAGTTGCTTACCTTAAAGTACAAGGATTGATGAGTAACTGTATTGATTTAATCTCAAAATTAGGTGCTACTGATAGGGTAGGCTGCTTTTCTATCTCTACAGTAGCGGAAGAAAACGGTAAGCGCTTTGCCTTTAATAATACCTCTAACAAAACGATTTGCAAAGCCAAAGTAGATAATTGTTTGATCACTGATCAGACAGTAAAAAAGTGTGATTTTCTATTCAACATCCAGGAAGATGGCAAATATTACCTGGTTGAACTGAAAGGCCAATCGATTGATGTTGCGTTAAAACAAATTGAAAGAACGTATGATATTGTAAACAAGAATATTAAAACCACCCCGGATAAATATACCGGCATTATAGTCTCAAGCGCTGTTCCAAAAGCAGCGAACTTGAAGTATGCAAATCTGCAGGAGAAATTGTACCGTGATAAAAAATTGCTGGTTAAGCGGAAATCAGTGGTGTACGAGGAAAGGGTTTAGGTTAATATAGTTTAGGTAACTGTCCTCTGTTACCGTATTCCTGTACTCATTGAGGTATCCTTTTTACTTGAGCGTTTTCGTTAGACTCACTGATGGCTTGCAAAAGGACAATCGTAATTAGCTAATTGTCTGTCGCGGAGTACTCACTCCAGGCCGCTGTTCCTTTAGGTTCAGCTGATTTTATTTCTTCGCTTTTTTCTTCGCTCATTTTCTGGTTCAGCATGTCGGCTGCTTCCAGCTCGTCCGCTTTGTCGTCTTCCAGTTCAGTTAAGCCTTGAGTTTCTCTAACATACGGTTGGGGATCAGCGATGTATTCCCAGTCCAAACCCAGACCAGGCATTTCGCCTTCATTCCATGGACCGCGCACGCTTTTTTCCGGAGACAAGTTGAAATACTGCTGGGTAAAACGTGGGTCTGCCTGCAATACACCGGGAGGGAAGTTGGGTTGGATTGTTTCCAACGCAGCTTCAAACATTTTGTAATGAGCTACTTCCCGGGTCATCAGGAAAGAAAGTGTTTCTTTCACATACGGATCATCAGTAAACTTCATCAGATGTTCGTACACCAACTTAGCCCTGGATTCCGATGCCAGATTACTCCTGAGGTCTACAGTCAGGTCGCCATTGGAATGAATGTAGGACGCGCACCAGGGAATTCCCTGACTGTTTCTTAACGTTGGTCCGCCACCAGTGATAATCGGGAACTGCGGGTTGGCCGAAAGTGCCGCATGAATGATGTTTTCTTTTGCAGCTTTACCTTCCAGTACTTGCATGATCTCAGAGGAGTCAGCTGCATTTTTTAATTCGCCATTTACTCCTTTGAGCAGCATTTGAATGGTCGCTCCGACAATTTCCAGATGAGAGAATTCTTCTGTGGCGATATCCATCAGCATATCGTATTTGTCGGGATGAGGTTGTTTGGCGCCAAAGGCCTGGGTAAAATACTGCATAGCAGCAGCAAGCTCGCCGTTTTCCCCGCCGAACTGTTCGAGCAGGATGTTTGCAAACGCCGGGTCCGGTTTGGATACCCTTGCGTTAAATTGTAAGTCTTTTGAATGATGAAACATAATCGGATCTTTTTAGTGTGAATGAGAACACACTATTAACCATTTGGATGAGGTATAGTTTTGCATCCAACTACTGGTTTTGCTGAGTTGGATACGCTAAATGGATACGTAGTTAACACCAAAAGTAGGGAAGAACCATTTTCATCATAATCTACAGAATGTTGAGAAGAGCAGCGCTAAAAATTAGTTATTAATAGCTTTTTTAATGAAATTTTCAATATGATTTAAACCCGGGTCTGATTGGTCTGAATTATAATAATTGTCCCTTTTTTATTCACAACAAGGCATGTAGGTATAGAATATACAAACTAGGCCGGGCGGCAGGAATTTGAAGCCGTTTTCATTTGGAGTATCCACTTTTACCAAGTATTGTATTCATTTGCAAGTCCGCAAAAGCACTCCAATCCTTAACTTCAACTTTAGCTAACTGTTTCCAGTTCTTACCTTCCTTTTTGTAAATCAATATCGGTGCAGGAAACTCCATCTCCTTTTCTCCGGGGAAATATGGCTCCTCAGTAGGGTCTACCAAGTATTTGCTTTCCATCAGAAATGCATAAATAGTAAAGTTCTTTTGGACACTCTCATTGATCGCAATCTCTCTAACTTTCTGATGCTCTATATCGATATTTTTATACTTCCTAATATAGGTCTTCCATTTGTCAAAACCATAATTAGGTTTACAGATAATCCTCGCAGTCCCTTTCTTTGGATCAAAGTAATGCATCAATGGCACGGCGGGAATCTCCTTGTTACTTTTAAATGAAGATGACATAGGGCCACTCCAGCATAATAATTTTTTTGGTCTTTAAAAAAGTCAACTTTGGGAACAGAATGCTGTTGAACAAACAAGTTTGCTGATATAATCAGGGAACTTGTTACAACAAAAATATGCCTTATCATATTTATTATATCTTTAGTCAAAGATATTAATTAATTGATCATTAATTTTTGATCTAAAAAATCAGTCCAGTCCACATGATTTTTAAAAGTCTCATTATCAATAGTCGATCGAACTACCTGGTTCTAAGAGGAACGGGCTGGTTGAACAAGGTTTAAAAATGAATATGTATTAGTGAAAATAATTTAAGTTATTGATTTGGTTAATTTACTATATTATAAATATATTTGCATTTAAATTAGAGTTGATATTAGTTAAATGGGTAAAAGACCGAGAAGAATAAATGAACTAATTGGGGAAGTTATAGTTGATGAATTGGCGTATTCCGAAAATAAGGGGTCAAAAAAAGCCAGAAAGGTTACGGAAAAGTCTGAACAAGTACATATAGAAATTTGGTATGACAAGCACTATGTTAACAGAGTACAATTTGGAGATGAAGATGGTAAAAGAAGTGGTATAGATGAAAGCGATATTAAGGATTTAGTCTCAAATTCCATATGTCATTTAATATATTATGCTTTTCAAATTAAGAATTTCTCTTTTGTAAATTCTAAAAAGCTAAGTACACATTCTACTAGAGTAGTGCTCCAGAAGGAAGCTGCAGAGGGACTACTCAATGTAGCGGTTGGGTTTTACCACATTGTCGATAATAAGTATGAGGTTACTGTATTTACTGCTATGGTGAGTGATGCTTTTAGAATTAGTGATGGTCAGTATACTATTTTGATTGATGGGGCTAATTCTGCATTGTTTAAAATGGATAATAGAAAGTTGGTAGAAATGGACTCTAATCCATAATAGATTTATAATTATATCAATCGGAATAATGATCTTAATCAAATATTGATTATATTTGTATTAGCATTAGAGACAGGAGAAAAAGCTGGACAGTCATTTTATTGACAGGCGTTTTAACTGGACAGTCTCATTTAAGCCCCTTCATTGGGGCTTTTTTGTTTTCGGCTACCAATAAATTTCTTAAATTCCTAGTCTCTACCTTTTGTGCTGAAGTTTATTATATTCCTAAGCTTGGTGCCAGGGATGGATGGGATTTGACCATTTACAACAATAAAGGAATCTCTGCTGAGATATAAAAAAATAGTAATCCAAGTAATAGCGTTAGTAGTTTCTTCATATTGATAATTTGTAATCTTATATGATATGCATTGTACTTTGTTAATATATCAATTTATCAAACTCGTGCTTAGGTGTGGTGGCTGTGATTATTTGATGGAATTACTTGTATTATGTTCATTTACAGGTAATTGTGCCTAATGAAGTCCAGTCGTATCCACAGGAAAGATTGCGTTGATAGTAGGTAATTTTGATGTTTTTTCCTTTTTTTATACTCCTGATAAATGAAACTACACCATTGCCTGTTTGGGTTTCAGCTCCATTGCAAATAGAAACATTACCTAAAATGTCCGGTTCGTTAGCTAAAACATCTCCCTCCACAATAAAAAGATCTGAAGAGAATTCACTCTTAAACTCCGTTAATCCATTGTAAGGTTGCTTATAATTGATAACAAAACGGCAATATTCATCATTTACAGGAGGAGGGGTTATTATCTCATTGTAATCATGAACAATTTGAAGGTCGTAAGCTCCCTGATATGTTGCTATGGCACTAACTGTTGTTTCCATTGAAGCAGCCAGACCATACTTGTAATGATTGGAGAAAACTTTAACTGTTGCGTTATTTGAAGGAACAAAAGTATTTGTACCAACCTGGTACACAGATTTGTTGAGCAAGGTTAGGAAATTTATTGCTTTGCAGGCAAAAATTAGCCCAGTACTGGCCAGACATATTGCTTTTGCGTAAGGATGGGGTATCGGGCAAACTGAGGCCGCGATAAGTTTTAGAATCGATTTATCCTGACCACTGTTGCCGGAGTTCGTTTTTGAACAGGCAATGTCAAGCCCTGTTTTAATTATATCAATTGTCTTAGAAATGGCATCCGGATCTTCATAATTGAACCCCGCCTGAAGTAAGGGCAATGAATAATATCCTGTACTTTCATCATAAGCGGCAGGAAGACCATAGGGTTGGCCGTTGAAGCAAACTGTGACTGCCGATTCTTCGCCAATTACATTTTTCTCTACCTGATTAAAATCATTTTTTGCAACCACTTTGACCACAATTTTTTTCTGACCGCCGGGAACGGAAGCCGAACTGATCTTAGCGTTGGCAGCTCTGATTGCAGGTGCATGAGGTGTGCCTACATAAGTTTTTGCGGTATTTGAATACGTTTTTAATGAAGAAATTTGATTGGCTGATGCCTTATCATTTACGGAAGCCTTTACCACATTGCTTACACCATCGGGTCCGGAAATGGTAAATTGAACCAAGTCTGGCAGGCTATAATCGAAATGTATTTTCTCACCGGTTGCTAGTTGGATATTTGAATAACGTCCCTGGTTATCTATACTTACATAATCCAGCTTGGTTGAATCGGAGATGAGGGTTCTGGAATAGCCGGTTAATTTCTTTGGGCTTCCGTTTGCCGCTCTTTCTCCATAAAATACGAAACGTTCATTCTCTTCTGTTTCAATCTCGGCAAATCTGGGATCTGAAGCATTTACAAATACAATTGCTCTTCTATTTTTAGGGTCTTCTGCGGGAGCTTTCTTGTTTCCCTTTTTGCATGCTATAAGTTGACAAATGAATACGAGTAAAATTATCTTCTTCATATAATTGAACTGTCGGTTTGTGGTTAATTCTTTTAAAATTAAATTAACATACTGGTTAATAAAATAGCAAGAAGTTGTTATTTATGAATAATATATCAGGTATGAACTAACAGAACTACTGTAAGGTGCAATTTTCGAATACATTAATTCTTTTTTCGTGCCTTACTGATTACCATAACTAAAACCCATAACGCCATAGTGCACCCACGAACGAGACTCCTAAATGGACTTCTTTAGGTGGTGAAGCCGGCGTTTGCGGTATGCGAAATTTTGTCTAGCTTTGTATATACCCTTAATCTTTAAAATGCAAGAGTTTGATCAATTGGCAGATGAAGAACTGAGTGTTCTGTTGCAAGCGGATAGTCATGGGGCTTTTACGGAAATCTATCATCGTTACAAAGGAATACTGGTTATCCATGCGAGTAAGAAACTGGGCGGTGATATTGAAGATTCGAAGGAGATTATCCAAGAGGTATTTTCCAAACTCTGGTCTAATAGACATGCGCTTCCCCTGATCAAAAATCTAAAAGCCTACCTATATACATTGGTACGCAATAGTGTTTTAAACCAAATTCAACATCAACAAGTGGTTACAAAATATGCAGATTCTTTTGCCAAATTTGTACCGGAGCATCAATATTCAACAGATGGGCTAATCAGAGAAAAGCAGATGATGGAGATCATTGATAAAGAGATTGAGGCTTTGCCCCCAAAGATGAAAGAAGTATTTTTGTCGAGCCGAAAAAGCAACTTGTCTCATAAAGAAATCGCCGAAAAATTGGAAATTTCAGAATTTACTGTTAAAAACCATATTAAATCTGCTTTAAAAATCTTGCGCACAAGATTAGATTTAGCATTTATTATTATCCTATTGCGCCATTATTAAAAAAATGTA
Source organism: Pedobacter sp. AK017 (assembly GCF_014200825.1). Classification (NCBI taxonomy): domain Bacteria; kingdom Pseudomonadati; phylum Bacteroidota; class Sphingobacteriia; order Sphingobacteriales; family Sphingobacteriaceae; genus Pedobacter; species Pedobacter sp. AK017. Next base: position 639,556 of record NZ_JACHCW010000001.1, on the reverse strand, counting down.
AAGTTTTTTTGATTTGTACTAGCCCTTTGGTGTATAGCTAACTGTCTTAGTTATAAATCAGCTAAAAAGTGCATGAGTAATCCCGAATTTAAAGCTTTATTGCGAAAATATAATGCAGGTAATTGTACCGAGGAGGAAAAGACCTTGATCGAAACCTGGTACTTAAAATTTGAAGTTGATGATCCTGTTGAGCTTAGCCAAGAGCAGATCAATGGAATATTGGCCATGCAGGTTCCAGTTCAAATTAAACCTCAAAAGAAACAATTGTGGAAGTGGGTTGGTGCTGCTGCGGCTATTCTTGTTGTGCTATCTACTGGTATTTACTTGAAAATAAATAATGCAAAGGTATCTGAGCAAGTCGTTTCAAAAGAACAAACGGATGTTGATCCTGGGGTTAATAAGGCTATTCTGACCTTGGCAACGGGAAAGAAGATATTACTGGAAGATGCTAAAAATGGGGTTTTGACCAGTGAGGATAATGCTACAATTCGTAAAACCGGAGCCGGACAAGTGGAGTACCTTGTTGCTGATAATCAAGCTACTACCGCTATTCTTTTAAATACCATGACTACGCCTCGTGGCGGACAATATCATTTGATACTAGCTGATGGGACAAAAGTTTGGTTGAATGCAGCGTCTTCCATTACCTACCCAATCCGCTTTGCTGGCAAGGAACGAAAAATCGAAATTACAGGTGAGGCTTATTTAGAGGTTGCGCATCTAGCGGATCAGCCTTTTCATGTCGTATCCCGAGGTCAGGATGTAGAAGTTTTGGGAACCCATTTTAATGTAAATGCTTATGCAGATGAACCGGTTACCAAAACTACTTTATTGGAAGGATCGGTAAGAATTACCGCTGAAGGTCATACAAAAATCCTTAAACCTGGCGAACAAGCAATCTTATCATCAACCGGATTAAAAATGTCTTCGGCAGATATAGATGAAACAATGGCTTGGCATGAAGGCGACTTTGTATTCAATAGCCAAACTTTGGAAGAGATCATGAGAACGGTATCCCGTTGGTATGATGTAGATGTTGATTATACACACTACAAGTTTAATAAGCAAACTTTTACTGGTGTTGTTTCCCGCTCGAGGAAACTTTCGGCTGTAATCAACACGATAAAAAAATCAATGCCTACGTTGAAATTTGATATCCATGGGAAGAAAGTAGCCATAAGCAACTAATAATTTTTTATTTTATAATCAACCAATTTTTGACCTAACAAACAAACAACATGAAACAAGACTACGATCGATAATCTTCAGGACCCTGTACCCGCTTATAAAAAAATGCCGAAAGTGGTGGAACACTCCCGGCAAAGTTTGAGCTGGTCATTGATCCCGGTGTGTGGCCGGTGATTGATCAAACAATCTTATCAATGAAATCTTCGCGGTGCATACACTCGTTCAGAAACGATGTACCGAGAATTAAACCTTAACAAATGTATGCATTTTTACACTAAAAAATTATGCGGACGCATAGGCTTATGGCCAAAAATCTTACGCGTTATGAGATTAACCATTCTTTTATTAACCATTGCTATTCTACAGGTAAGTGCCAGCAGCTTTGCCCAACGAGTAACGTTAAACTTAAAGAAGACTCCACTAGAAAGGGTGTTCAAGGAAATCAGAAAACAAACAGGCTTTGATTTTTTCTATACCGACAACCTGCTCAGCGGTGCTAAGGCTGTTACCTTAAACATCAAGAACCTACCATTGGAAGAGGCGCTGGAACAATGCCTAAAAGGCCAGGCGCTTTCTTTTAGTATTGATAATAACATTATCGTAGTCCAATCTAAACCGATGGAACCACAAATGGTACAGGCAAGGGCTAAAAAGATGCTGACAGGTAAAGTCTTTGCCGAGGGAAATTTGCCCTTTGCTGGGGTCGTAGTTCGCGAAAAAGCGAATCCGCACAACCAAACAGTCACCAATCGTGCGGGAGAATTTAGCATTACTGTAGATGGCGATGATGCTGTATTGCAATTCTCTTACATTGGTTATGATCCTTTGGAATTTAAGCTAAGGGAAATTAAAGAGCCTTTAATCGTAAATATGAAAATGAGCCTTAATGATCTGGATCAGGTTCAGGTTACTGCTTATGGAACAACTACCAAGCGTTTAAATGCAGGTAATATTACAACGATTACGGCAAAAGACATAGAGAAAAACCCGGTCAACAACGTAATGGAGGCTTTGCAGGGAAAGGTGCCAGGCCTGTTTATTCAACAAGTTACCGGCCAGCCGGGTGGTGCTTTTAACATCCGAATGCGGAACGCCACTAATTTTGCTGTTGGTGCTACACCGCCCTTGATCATCGTTGATGGTGTACGTTACCCAGCGGGTACCTTGGAATTAAATACCAACGTAGTTTATGGTACTTCAACATTTTTAGCCGGAGGAAGTGGATTGAATTACATCAACCCTAACGATATCGAAAGTATCGACGTTTTAAAAGATGTTGATGCAACGGCTATTTATGGTTCTTCAGGTGCTTATGGTGTAATTTTGATCAGTACCAAAAAAGCTAAAATGGTTTCCTCTTCATTAAATGCTAATGTATATTCAGGAGTATCAGTTATTGGTAAAATGCCCAAATTGTTAAATACAGAAGAATATCTAACACTCCGGAAAGAAGCTTTTGCCAATGATGGACTTCCAATTTCAACAGTTAACCCAGATGTGAACGGTACCTGGCCTGCCGATCGGTATCACGACTGGCAAAAAGAATTTCTGGGTAGTGCAGCAGTAACTTCAAATATGAATGTGAGCTATAGCGGCGGTGGCCAAAATACAAGTTACCTTATTAGCGGCAGTTTAAGGGATTTTGGCAATATTCAGCGTCATACGGGAAGCAATGGTGATGGCTCGCTACGATTTGCCCTGAACACCAATACCAATGACAATAAGTTTAGCTTATCGTTGACCGGTACCTATCTTTCTTCTAAGAATGATATGGTACCCTTTGATGCTTCCGGACGGGCACTTGCGGCACCAAATGCGCCGCCTGCTTTTAAAGATGATGGTGCCATTAACTGGGAAGCAGTTACCGATTCAAATAACGGATTGGCCAGCTCCTTTAACAGGACCTATAAAAACGTAACCAACAATTTTTTGGCCAATGCCACATTAGTGTACAGACCTACAAATAAAATTACCTTGAGGAGTATCTTTGGCTACAGTAGTTTGGATGGTAAGGAGTTGATTGGTGCTCCTACAACGGTGCTCAATCCAACAGATGCCCTAGCTGCTACGAAAGCCGTAAGTATTTTTCACCATTACAACACCCGATCAATTACCGTTTCACCTTACGGAGAATATAATACTACAATTGGTAAAAAAGGTGAAATTAGCTTTAAACTTGGTGCTGAAATCGGAAATAGGCTAAACTATAATGACGATATTCAGGGCACCGGGTTTCCTTCTGATGCTTTCTTAAAAAACCCATCAGCAGGTTCAACAATTCTTACAAGTTATAACCTTTCCGAATACCGTACCATCGGAATGTACGGAATTATTAAATTGGTTTGGGACAATAAATACATCATCGATATCAACACCCGTAGAGATGGTTCTACCAAATTTGGTCCTGGTCGCCGCTTCGGAAACTTTGGTTCTGGTGCCTTAGCCTGGATTTTTAGTGAAGAAAACTTTATAAAAAATAATGTGCCATTCTTAAGTTTTGGAAAACTTCGTGTGAGCAGCGGGGTGGTTGGAGGTGATGCTGTTGCGGATTTTGCCTATTTGGGCACCTACAGAGTTGTTACTGGTAATTATGATGGAAAAGTGGGATTGGAGCCAACTAATATTCCAAATCCCATACTGAATTGGGAGCGCAATTTTAATTCAGAAATTGGCCTGGAAATGGGCTTCTTTAAAGACCGAATTACCACAGATTTTAGCTATTATTATAACCGTGCCAGCAATCAACTGATTGGACAGCCACTTTCTACCGTAACAGGTTTCTCTTCTTTGCCCTTAAATTCTGATGCATTGATCCGCACCAGTGGATTGGAGGCTAACTTTAGTACTATCAATATCAAAAGCAAAAACTTAAATTGGACAACCAGGTTTAATATCTCCTTTCCAAAAAGTAAGTTGTTAAAAGTTCCTGCACAAAGCAACCAAAATACAAATTATGTGCTTGATAAACCTGTTACAGGCATAAAGTTATACAACTTTAATGGGGTAAATCCGGAGACCGGTTATTATAGTTTTACCAATGCTAAAGGCGTTACGTCAGATTACCTTAGCGGATTAACACAGGCTGATAAAACAGAGTTTATAGACTTAGCACCGAAATATTTTGGAGGATTAACTAATGCGGTTAGCTACAAACAGCTGAGTCTTGATTTTACGTTCACTTTTACCAATCGCATGGCACGTAATATTTTGTCGCAAACTCCTACTGCACTAGGATTTTATGGCAGTGCCAGTTCTGGAACTGATCTATGGCTTCGCCGGTGGCAGAAACCTGGCGATGAAACTGATGTACCTAGGGTATCGACCAATATCAGTAACCAGACAGCCCGCCAAATTTTACTCACTGCAAGTACCGGTGGTTATAGCAATGCCAAGTATGCCAGACTACAGAATGCCAGTCTTCGTTACAATTTCGGCCCAAAAATACTTAAGTCATTGCATCTGAGAAACCTATCGGTTTACGCCCAAGGGCAAAACCTGTTTACCATCTCTAGTTTTGATGGTCTTGATCCGGAAAATCTGAATGTAGGTGTAATTCCGCCGTTGCGAACGTTTACTTTCGGGTTAAATCTTACACTTTAAGCTAAATGAAAATGAAATCCAAGATTAAAAATATAACCATCAAATATGCTATCATGCCGTTGGTGGTGGCGAGCGCAACATTCACAGGCTGCGAAAAATACTTAAATGATACGCAACTGCCTGCCGATAAAGTGGCTGCTGCTGACGTTTATTTAACGGATGGTACGACGTCAACTGCAGTTACGGGGATATTTTTGTCATTTACCATCTCTGGCGCATTTAATCCCTCATCAGGTAATAATATCGGTTTTACTACAGGTTTGTACGCAGACGAACTAAAGGCACTTACACCTGGGAATTTTGCCGATGTGTTTTATAAAAATGCTATTCAAACCGGACAGAGTCCTTTTTGGGCCGATTTTTATAAAAAAATATTCGTTTGCAATACCGCAATTGCAGGGATAAACAATAGTAAGGGGATTCTTCAATTTAAAGATCAATGGCTTGGGGAGTGTTACTTTTTAAGGGCATTGTGCTATTACAATTTGGTTAACTTTTATGGTGATGTACCCTTAGCCCTCACAGACGATTATAATGTAAACAATGTATTAGCTAGAGCACCGCAAGAAGAAGTATTCAGACAGATTATTGCAGATCTTAAGCAGGCACAGGCCCTATTAAGTACCGACTATAGAAATGGCCTTGGCTTAACCACTATCAATCGGTTAAGGCCCAACAAAGCTGCAGCTACTGCTTTATTGGCACGAGCTTATTTATATGCAAAAGATTGGGCAAATGCAGAAGCTGCTGCAAGCCTTGTGATTGGTGATGTCAATTATAAATTGCTTCCTTTGGCGCAGGTGTTTCTGGCGAATAGTCAAGAACAAATTTGGGCATTGGCCTACAATACCAGTAGGGTAAGTGCTGAGTATGGTTTTTATACCAATGGGATGCCTGCGACGTTGGCACCGCCATCAGCTCCGAACGCTTCGCCCTATAATATTTTTGCTGCCATAAATACGCCATTGCTAAATGCATTTGAAGCCGGAGATGGCCGTATAACCAATTGGCTGCGTACTACCACAGTAACCTCAGTACCCGCGGTAACCTATTATTTTCCTAACAAATACAAGTCAGCAGTAGCTGGAGCAGAAAATGAAGTGATGTTGAGATTGGGGGAGCAATACTTGATCCGTGCAGAAGCAAGAGCGATGCAAAATAAAGCCACCGCTGTTGATGATATTAATGCAATTCGTACCCGTGCCGGTGGAATATCTTTGCTTCCTGCAACCATCCCACAGGCTACTTTATTGGCAGCGATTGCTAAAGAACGTCAAACTGAGCTCTTTACAGAATCTGCGCATCGCTTTTTCGACCTGAAAAGAACCGGAAAGATTGATGAGGTAATGACTTCCATTAACGGCCTAAAAGGGATTACTTGGGCAGGTTACATGGCGCTTTGGCCTATACCGCCTGCAGATATAATCCAAAATCCAAATATCAAACCAAATCCAGGTTACCTACAATAGTAATTAATGTGAGCAGGATAGTCTTGGTACCGCTATCCTGTTTCTTTAATTTTTTACAATTATTTTATGAAAAGAATATTTTTTATAGTCTTTGTGCTGATTCCGATGTTAGCATCTGCACAAAGCGATGAATATCAACTTACTGCCACATTTTCTGACTTAAAATCTTCCGCAAAAGCTTATGTTGTTTCAGCTTACGGCTGGACGAATTATAAAGTTCTTGATTCTGCCATTCTAATAAATGGAAGCTTCCATTTTAAAAACAACATTGAGGAACCAACAAAAGTTGGTTTTGTGATTGAGCATGCAGGTGCCAGTTATAAGGGATGGAAAAAGGGGGATGATGCGGTAATATTTTATCTGGAAAAAGGACCGATTTCAATTACTGGAACTGACTCAGCTAAAACAGCTAAGATAAAAGGCGGAATTGCAAATGTTGATTTTGTAAGGTATAACCTTGAAGTAATGGCGCCGATTGTAAGTCTTTACAAAAAAATGCAAGTAGCTATGCTAAAATTGACACCTGAAGAACGTAAAGCGCCTAGTTTTCTGAAAGCATTTAATGAAACAACCACGATGATTGGTAGAAAGACAGATTCGCTTAAGTACGTTTTCATCAAGCAAAATCCAAAATCATATATCAGCCTTGTGGCACTATCTGAACTTGCGGGTACTACCGTTAATGTAACTAAAATAGAGCCTATTTTTAGAACATTTAGTTTTACCGCTCGAAATTCGCCATTAGGTAAAAAACTTGCAGAAAAGCTCTATGATAATGGGCCAACAGCAGTGGGTAAAATAGCACCAGCATTTACACAGAACGATATTAATGACGAACCTGTACAGCTTGCCGATTATAAAGGAAAATACGTGCTGCTCGATTTTTGGGCTTCCTGGTGTGGCCCATGCAGGGCCGAAAACCCAAATGTTTTAGCCGCCTATACTAAATATAAGGATAAGAATTTTACGGTTCTTGGTATATCATTAGATCAACCTGGCAAAAAAGAAGCTTGGCTAGCCGCGATAAAAGCAGATGGATTGCCCTGGGGGCAGGTATCAGATCTTTTGTACTGGAACAATGCTGTTGCTAAACTTTATCGTATTAAATCAATTCCCCAAAATCTCCTGATTGACCCTAATGGTAAAATCATCGCCAAAAATTTGCGTGGAGATGCATTAAACGAGCGATTGGCAACTTTATTGAAATAATATTTCTCAGATAATGAACGTATACCAATTTTGGTTTTGCCCTCTGTTACCGTATTCCTGTACTCATTTATGTATCCTCTTTTACTTGAGATTTTTTCAATTGGTTAAAAATATATATGCATGATTGCGCGAAGAGCGCAAAAATGCTATGCTTGCTCGGAGAATGCAGAATTATAGTCAATTGCAGGGTGGGGATTGAGAGGATAAGGCAGGTGGATTTTATTTTATTAAATAATCAGTTGATTTGGTGGTGTGGTTATTGTTGGGAATATTATTTATCTTTGTACTATGACAACACTAACTGTAAATATTGACAATAAGAAAGCTGAAAAAGCCGTTAAGGCTGTTTTAGATGCTTTGGGTTTGGACTACAATATTGAGCAGAATGTTGATGCTGCTAAACGTTCTTTAAACGAGGATGAGCAGCGTGTTTATAATAACTTAAAACGTTCGTTTACAAAGATTAAAATGCATAAAGAAGGAAAAGTTAAACTTCAAAATGCAAAGGAAGCTATTTCTGAAATTGAAGCATCATTAAAGGATTAATGGCTTTCGATGTTGTTTTAACCCCTGATTTTAAAAGGGAACTGAAACATATTGCGAAAAAGCACAAGCAAATCTTAACGGATCTCAATACGTTAATTGACGAGTTAATTGTGAATCCTACACTAGGAACCAATCTTGGTCAAAATGTATACAAAATCAGGTTGGCTATTTCTGGCACTAATAAAGGTAAGTCCGGAGGCGCTAGAGTGATTACTTATGTTTATATTGAAGGTGAAACCGTTTATCTGTCGGAGATTTATTTAAAAAGCGAGCACGATACTGTTGATGTTAAAGCTGTGATTGAGCGGTTGCATGATGAGGGGTTTGTTTGACGGTATCGAAATTTATCAGCGCCTGTTTAATGATTTCAATAATGTTTTTATATGGATTTTCTTTGGGGTCATTAAAAAAAGCTAAATAATCCATGTCCACCCTGGAATAATTTGCTAATAAATCCATGTGTTTACTCCATTCCGGGAACAAGTGGGTAATTTCAGAAAGTTTTGTTTCAGACTTTTGAACTGGTAAACAGCAACTGTCTCTACATATTCGTTTCTGAAGGCGGCTTTTTCTTCAGAAAGGCACCGGGCCAAGCTTCATCGCATAAAAATCATCGTTAATGATTAGACCTGTGTGTGCTAAGATGCAGTCTTTCTGCAGCCCAGATAAGTTTAAGTGTTGACAGGCAGCAGGACATAAGTAAGTTCTTTTTTAATTAAAGTTTGTATGTATAAGTAAATTATATAATAAAAACTAAATTAGAAAAAAATATATACCTGATTGTTGCATGGATATTGAAAAAAAGGAAGAGTTTATTGAACGAATCTATTATTTGTTATGTGGAGGCTATAAATATCTTTATGAAACAGGTAAGCGAACAGGCCATTGGGACGATATCCGCGGCACTGCGTTAGCAGGAATTGCACTGGATTTTAAGGAGCCGGCTAACTCTGTTTGGCTTAGACTTATTAGGAATTGGCTCATCAAAAATCAACTTAACCAGGGAGATGTTGCGGGAGCGTGGGGAGAGGAGATTTGGGATACTGCAATGTGTGTTATGGCTTTAAAAAGCTTCGAACTTTCATCCAAGGATCCTATCATTAAAACATCCATCGACTGGATTGCATCATTATACCAGATTAATAAAAGAAATAATTGGCATGACGAACCATGGGAAACATGTTGGGCTTTAATTGCGATTTTGACTTCTGGAACCATTCCGTCCAATATTAATGTGGAAGAACCAGTGAAATGGTTACTTGAATTTCAGGAGAGCGATGGGAGAATTATCGCACCACATTATACCGCATATTATCTGATCATCTGGGACAGATTAAAAAAAACCAGATTATCTGAAGAAGCAGCTGTTCAATTTGAGAAAGCTAAAGAGTTAGGTGTTGGCTACCTGAAGAATCTTTTGAAAGATGCCTCAGATGATACACTATGGAGTGGTGAAGCCTGGGCTAATGGACAGATATTATGGGCAATGAGCTGCATAGAGCCCTCTATAATAGAAGATGAGCAGATTACGGAAAGAATTGTAAAGTGGTTTGAGGTTACACAGGGGACACTTGGTTGCTGGTCTGATATCGAAGATACATCTTCAGCGATTATAGGCCTTTACAGGCTTTTAGAAGGTATTACAAATTCTGCTGAATCACTAAAGGGAAGGGGAATTAAGCAAACGCTCCAAAAGCGACTGCCAAGTCCGGATATCTACATAAAAAAACCTTTTATTGAAAAACACGTAGAAACAGGTGGCATCTCCATTCACCTAAACAATCGTCTGATTAAAGTTCTTGCTATATTTGGAACTCTTTGCGCGGGTTTTGTCACCATTTACAGCCTTTTTGATATTATTAAAAAATTACTTTAACGTTATGAAAGATCAGATAGTTCATATCTTCAACGAAATGGAAGATGAATATGACGAAATCGTTGACCTTTGGTATTCCTGGATATTCTCAAGACTACATTATATATTATATTATTGCTAAGAAAATCATAAATAGTTGGACTTCTCCTAAACGGGTTTTAGATATTGGCTGCGGTACTGGCTTTCAATCGTTACTTTATGCAAAATCGGGGGCAGAGGTAACAGGAATTGATATATCTGATCGTTTGATTGAAGTGGCGAAAAGGAAGTTACGTCATTTTAATCCCTTGAAACCAATTTCTTTTTTCGAACCTAAATTTAAATTTGTAGCGGAGTATGAAAATAGAATCAATCATATTTTGGAAAAACTACCGCAACGGGATTTTAAGCAACCAAAGTTTGTTTTGGGTGATGCACAGAACATTGCAGAGGAAAGCGGTTCTTTTGATCACATCAATTGTTGTGGTAGTACCTTTAGCTTTATTGACGATTATCAAAGCGCAATAACAGAAATTCACCGATGTTTAAAGCCTGACGGTACTTTTATTTTTGAAGTTGAATCAAAAAATAACCTGGACTTATTTTGGCCATTATTTGATTCGACAATTTTTTTTGGTAAGCTGGAATATGAAACGGGTTTTAAGGAAGCTGTATCTCAGTCTTTTGGATCTATTGGAAAACACATAGAAGTAGAGTATCCATTTGGAGATGTAAAAAACCCCGTTTACATGAACATTCGGCTATTCAAAAAGAAAAAGTTAATAAAGGAATTGGCAGAGGCAGGACTTTATGTTGAACGATGTTACACTATACATTCTATTACTAACATGATCCCGAGTACTATTCTAGATTCAGAAAACCCTGGCTTTTTTACAAAAGCTTATTTTAGATTGCTTAGAAAATTAGAAGAAAAATTTCCTTTTAATTTGCCAGGCTGCAGTTTAGTTTTGATTGGTCGGAAAATTTAATATAGTTTTCTGAACAATATAGCTGTTCCAAATAGTATCAATCGCGTTTACTTAAACGGACAGAAGATTGATATTGTTATAAAAACGATGCCTAAGGTTCCTTTGATGCAGAATTTTGATGAAAGGGAGATAAAAGCCTTGGGTTGATTGTGCCAAACTGTGACAAAATTGCGTCAAACAGTGTCATAGTGATCTGACTATTAGTTATTTATGTTTTATTGAATTACGTTTGATGTACCATTTGGTGCCAGAGTAACCAGGCTTTTCGAGGAAGGGCCGAGGGGGTGAAACCGGGATGCAGGTGGTATAATTAACAGAATGTTTTACAATAAAATGTTAGCTTATGGGAATTCAGCATTGGGGCGCTTTTGGCGGTTTCCAAAATCAGACGGGCCCACTGGTAGGACATTGGGTAAACGGACAAAACGTGATTACAGCTATTCCTCACCCTTCACAAAACCCACCAACGGTGGCACAGATGAACACGCGGGCCAAGTTTAAAACAGTAGTCAGCTTTTTAAGACGCTTAACACCGCTGATCAGGGTGGGTTACCAGAATGCGCATAAGGAAACGCAGACGGCATTTAATGCCTGCTTTGTGGATAATTATGCAAATGCGGTGACCGGAGTGGCACCAAACTACCTGATAGACTATCCGAAATTGGTTTATAGCAAAGGGCAGTTGAGTGGCGCTTATAACGCCTAGGTGGAAACGACAGTGAACGATACCATCAAGTTTAGCTGGCTGGGTACTTTGGCGACCGAAATTGGTGCGCCTACGGATATGGCCACTGTGGTGGTTTATAATCCGGTAAAAGGACAGTTTGTTACACTGGTTGGTGCAGCAGCACGGTCGGCCCTGACTTACAGTTTGCTGGTGCCGGGGGATTTTAGCGGGGATGAAGTTCATGCCTATATCTCGTTTGTATCGGCAGATGGTAAAATGGCGAGTGATTCGCGTTACGTTGGCGAGTTTACAGTTGTTTAACTAGAAAATTTGGTGATCTCTTCGGAGTCTGGCATCTCTTAGGCTCCTGAAACGGAGCAAAGAGCGCCTAGGTCTCCTCTGAGACACCAAATTTTCTTTCAGGGCGGTTATTTGTATGAGGTGTCAGCTATTATTTCAAAATTTAAATCAGGAAAAGATGAAAGAGTTAATAATTAATAGAGGATTGTTTTTCCTCAGGGCCATGATGCAGGCGAAAAAAGAGCATCATTTAATGGGAATTTTATTGGTGATGTGGGCGACAGTTACACTGTTTTTTAGCAGCCCGGAAATGAGTGCGGGAATTAACCAGAGTATCCCTTTACTGGTGATACTGGGCCTGATTACTTACCTGCTCTTGCTGGAGATGAGCTGGTGGTTGTTTAACCGGTTTTTGAGCAGGATGGGCTATCCGCCGGTTGAGGCAATGGTTTTACAGTTTAAAGAATTACAACAATGGCAGCAGTTAAGTTTTTTATGGGCATTGTATGCCTTGTTATTATTGGCCGGGGCAATATGCATGGCCGCAATTTTATAAATTATGAAAACAACAAAAAAGAAATTGTCAGCGGGCGAAGCGCCCCTCACAATGAGGCCGCAAGGCTCATCGGTATCGCCAGAAAAGAAATCGGTGTTAGGGAATCTGGTCACAATAGTGGTGCGAGAGTCGGTGAATATCTTGCTTACGTGGGTTTTAAAAAAGCTGCGCCCTGGTGTGCTGCGTTTTGCTCGTGGTGCTTCGGAAAAGCAGGGTTAATGCAGCCGAGAACGGCCTGGAGCCCCGGTTTGTTTCCGGCATCAAGATTAGTCAGAAATGGCTTGCCAGGAATGCTTATCGGGATATATTTTCCTTCATTGAAAAGACTAGGACATTGTGGGATGATAGAAAGGGTACAAGGGAGTCTGGTTTTTTCCATAGAGGGAAATACGAATGTTAATGGGAGCAGGGAAGGAGATGCGGTGATGCGAAAGGCAAGGCATAAAAGGAGTATTGCAAAGTACAGTGATTGGTTATACTAATTAAAAATGTTATGGGAATTTTAAGAAATGGGATGTTCGGTAATTTTGAGAACAGGACGGGCCCCCTGGTGGGCAGGGTGATCAGGAAGCGTAATGTAATTACCGCTGTTCAGCACAGGAGCTCCAGGGAGAAAACACAGAGACAGCTTGATCAGCAATTGAAATTTGCATTGGTTTCGGCTTTTTTGAAAAGGTTTAAAGGTTTGATTGCTGTCGGTTTTGCAAATGTGGATCGTCGCCATGCGTTTAATGCTGCGGTTAAATACAATTTCAGGAAGATCGTAATTGGGGATTCGCCGGCGTATGGCATTGACTATAGCAAACTGGTTTACAGCAGGGGTTGTTTGGCGGGGCCAAATTCGCCTTCGGTTACTGTGCAAACAGATAGCTTATTGATCAGCTGGTTGCCTCATGCACAATCACAACTAAATCGGTATTCGGACAGGGCAAGTTTTTTAGTGTATTGTCCGGAGAGGCAAATAACAGTAATTTTTGCGGGGCCGGTTAACAGGGCATCCCTGGGCTTTGAGCTGGCTTTGCCGGTGGGTTTGACCGCGTTTCCAATGCATCTGTATATGAGTTTTGTAAGTGCGGATGGCAAGGAGGTAAGTAATAGTATGTATTTAGGAATGATTTAATAATAAGATTATGGGAACTTTAAGAAATGGTATAGCAGGAAATTACAGGGGTAAAATTGGAAACCTGATTTTTTATGAGGTAAAAGGCCGGCAGGTGGTACGCACGGTGGGTAAAAGTACCGTGCCGCCTACACCGGCACAACTGCAAAACCGAAATGAAATGGAGGCAGTAGTGAGCTTTTTGAGGCCACTGAAGGAACTGATCAGTATTGGATTTAACATCAAAGCGAAAGGAACTAGTTGTACACCCTATAATATGGCGGTGTCTTATAACAAGATACATGCGGTAAAGGGCGCTTATCCTAATGTAACCGTAGCTTATGAAAAGGTATTGGTTACGGAGGGGAAGATTAGGGAAGCAGATGATCCAATGGTTGAACTGAAGCCTGAGGGTTTGCGCTTTAGCTGGTTTTGTCCTGCCCATCTGGAATGGCCGAGACCAAACGACCAGGTAATTTTGCTGGCTTATTTCCCTAAACTGGAGAAAGCGGAGTATTTATTATATGGCCCAAGCCGGATGAGCGGAGTGGCAAACCTGCCCCTGTCGCCCGATTTGCTGAATGCTTATATGGAGGTGTATATCTCTTTTATTGCACTGGACAGGAAACAGATTGCCAATAGCTGTTATCTGGGGAATTTCAATTTGTAATGCGAATATTAAAAGCCTAAAGTATCAAAGATCTCTCCCCTGTTAAGTCGCCCGTTTATTTGGGCAATTACCTCTACTTTTGCATTCAGGCAGAGGGCATTGTCCGGCATGCGGTATAGGTCCTGATAAAATAGGAGTTTTAACCCTTTTTTTTCTGTCCGGAGTTTTACCGTGAAAGTATCTCCACTGGTAAGCGACCTTTTAAAATCCATTTCTATTCTGGATACCATTACCAGGATACCTTGTGCTGTTAGGGTCTTAAAGGAAATTGCTTTTGAGAGCAGGTATTCATGGCGTGCATGTTCTAAATAAGACTGGTAGACGGCATTGTTTACAATGCCCTGGATATCACATTCGTAATCTCTTACTTTTAATTGAATTTCAAACACGTAATCTTGCATATTTTGTAAAGATCATAATATATTATTGGATAGTAAATCAAATTACCTAATTTTCTGTTCTCTCAGGTCTTTTGCAATACCTTTGATAAACAGGTAATTTACCGTTCCGCCAATTACCCCGCCAACAACAGGTACCAGACGCCGGCTTGCCTTAGAGCCTATGCTCATCAGGATTTTCTCGGCAACTTCTTCCATTACATTTTTACTGATGGCCAGCTTGGTATCGGCTTTAACAGATGATGCTACGATTTTGAAAAAATCCTCAAAGCGGATTTTATACCTGCCCGTGTTGTGGTAGGAAATGGCCAGTGTTACGCGAAACTGTTGCATAATCAGGTTGATCACATCCAGGGGTGTGCCAATCAGCATGGTACTGATCCCACCTACACCAGTAAGCGCGCCCGAACCTGCCGCCAGTAATGCACATTGATTGATAAACCTATCAATGCCCATCGTATCTACTCCCTTTTTGATGCCCAGCTGGTCTATCTGGTTAAAAATTTGCTTAAAACCACCTTCGGCAAGGCTTGTAAAGCTATTCCTGACATCTTTTTTGATTTTTTTAAAGTTAATCCGCTTCCAGGATGGTAAGTTCATTTCTTTTTATTTGATATCAGGGTATGTACTACTTTCATGCCAGAATAAATACCAGGTCATTCTTTTTCCAATGCTTAGGAAACCCACAGCCTTAAACCCACATTTCAACGATTGAATCTGCCTTTATAACTAGCCTTTATTTCCTGTTTCATTTTACCGGCATATATTTAATCATCGGTTCAATAAAATTGATCTGGCATTTGAAAGGAGGAAAACATGAAAAAGTATAATCAATTTGACTGGGAGGTGAGTGTGCTCTTTGACAGGTATCCCAACGGTTGTGGAAAAGAATGTTACTGCAGCAGCCCTGCCGATGATTGCGGCTGTGAGGATTGTCAGAAAAGACATGCTTACAAGATCTATTATAGTCCGGCTTTGAAGTCGTTTAAAGATTACAGGCTGAATTAAACCTGTTGGAACAAAACAGGCAGGGTAAAACGACATAAATAGATAATTCGGTACAGACCTGCCCTGGTTATTTTTTGTGAAATATTATTTTGAATTGATCTGGTATTTTGATTAAACCTTCGGTATTCCATGTAGTCCAATGTTATTTGAGTATAGCTTCAGATATTTGTGATTCGCTCCAGTTTTTTGTGTAGAAACAAATTTTCATTGCTTTATGGACACAAGTTTTTTGTTGAATATTAAACGCCTGGACGATTATTATCGGAACTTAAGGTTTCAAACCGGAATCTGGAGCCGCCTATTGTGGCTGGACAATGGGAAGGAAATGATCTTTGTTTCTTCAGGTACTGTTTTCAACCCGGAGCACTATTCGCAGGACGGATGGATCCTGCTCTTTAATGAACTTTTTTTGCAAGATTTTCTGCAGCGTTATCCCGAAAGTTATAACAATGGCTTATTGCTGGAAAAGGGGCTGGGCCGTTCGGTTATCCCCTTAAGCGAATCCCTCAGGAAAGAGCTGAACGACCTGGCAGGTTTGTTGAGCAGAGCTATTGCACAGGGACAGTCTGAACTTTATCTGCAATCCTATGCAGACCTCATCCTGCTGAATGCCAATAATACTTATGCAAAGGTAGCGCGGTAGGAATACATTTATATCAACTAAAAGTAATAGTAAATTTGTTGTTTTGCTAAATATTTTAGTATAGATTTGCTGTACCTAAGTTTTTATTTTTATGTCTTCAGATAAGCACATCATCCACATGGATCTGGATTCTTTTTTTGTATCGGTAGAGATTAAAAAGAACAGTAAACTGGCAGGTAAACCCGTTATTGTTGGTGGCTTGTCAGATCGCGGAGTGGTTACTTCCTGTAGCTATGAGGCAAGGAAATACGGGGTTCATTCGGCCATGCCCTCAAGGCTGGCCCGGCAACTGTGCCCCCATGCTGAATTTGTGAGAGGAAATATGGACGATTACAGCGAGCATTCGCGGATGGTGACCGAGATTCTGCAGCAAAAGGTACCTGTTTTAGAAAAGGCATCGATTGATGAACACTATATAGACATGACAGGGATGGAACGGTTTTATGGCTGCATGAAATTTGCCCGTGAGCTAAAGGAGCAGGTATTTAAGGAAAGTGGCCTTCCGGTTTCTTTTGGCTTGTCAGTTAATAAAACAGTTTCAAAAATTGCTACCAATGAATGTAAGCCGAACGGGGCATTACAGGTGGAACAACTGGAGATACCCTCATTTTTAAACCCGCTGTCTATCAAAAAAATACCGGGACTGGGTGCAGCCACTTTTTTGAAGTTAAGCGAAATGGGGGTTAGAAAGATCCATACTTTTGCGCAGATTCCCCAGCAGCAGGTATATAAGGTTTTGGGAAATAATGGCTTGTCATTGTGGCAGAAGGCACATGGTATAGATCATGCTCCGGTAATTCCTTACAGGGAACAGAAATCGATCAGCAAGCAGCAGACTTTTGAAAGCGACAGTATAGATTTTACACAGATCAGGCAATTGATCACCGGAATGGTGATAGAGCTGGCCTATGAACTCCGGAAGCAGCAAAAACTAACAGCTTGTGTTACCATTGTGATCAGGTATTCCAATTTTGAAACCATTACCCAACAATGCCGCATTCCTTATACTGCGCTGGACGACACGCTGATTGTCAAAGCCAAAGAACTTTTTGAACGTGCCTATACCCGAAGGATGCTGATCAGGCTGGTAGGAATCAAATTGTCTGCATTGGTAAACGGTTATGAACAGATTGGTTTGTACAGTGCTTCAGAGGAAAAATATAACCTGTACCAGGCCATGGACAAGATCAGGAACAGGTATGGCGAGAAGGCGATAGCCATGGCCTCTACACTCAGCATCAAATTGTAGGCTATGTTTTTAAATGTCCACTCTTCCTATAGCCTGCGTTATGGCACCATGTCTGTAGAACAGCTTGTAAAAGAGGCAGTTTCTTTGGGAATTGAGCAAATGGCCATTACAGATATCAATAACTCTACCGGGGTAATGGAATTTATGCGGGAATGCAGGGCGCATGGCGTCAGGCCGATCGGTGGAATAGAATTCAGGAAGCAGAATAAATTGTTATATATCGGTATAGCCAGGAACAAGGAAGGAATGAAGGAACTGAACGACTTTTTGACCTTTCATAACTTCAGCAAAAAGGAATTGCCCGCCAGGGCAGATGCGTTTAAAAATGCCTGTGTGATCTATCCTTATCAAAGCGGCATAGCAGTCGGGACAGATGATTTTATAGGCATCCGGCCAGGACAGTTGAACCTGCTTTACGGAAGGGACCTGAGCCAGCTGAAGGATAAGCTGGTAGTTTGGCAGCCGGTAACGGTTTACAACCGTTTACACTACCGCCTGCATGAATACCTGCGGGCAATAGACCTGAATACACTGCTTACTAAGGTTGATGAAGGTGATAAATGCAGGCCGGACGAGCATTTTTTGCCCCCCGGTGAGCTGAAGCATTTGTATGCCGCTTATCCTTTTATTCTTGAAAATACAGAAAAATTAATGGCGGGTTGTACCCTTAATTATGTAAACAAAGAAAGAAGGAACAAAAAGACTTACAAAGGGAGCAAGGCAGAAGACAAACTGCTGCTGGAACAGCTGGCTTGGGCCGGACTTGAGCAGCGTTATAAAGGTGAAAATCATGAGGCCGCAGAACGGTTGAAAAAAGAACTGGAAGTTATCGAAGAGCTTGATTTCTTTGCTTATTTTCTGATCACCTGGGACATCATCCGCTATGGCAAAAGTAAGGGCTATTATCATGTAGGCCGGGGATCAGGGGCAAACAGTATTGTGGCTTACTGCCTGTTCATCACCGATGTAGACCCGATAGAGCTGGATCTTTATTTTGAGCGGTTTCTGAATAAGAACCGCAGTTCGCCCCCGGATTTTGATATAGATTATTCATGGGATGAAAGGGAAGATATACAACAGTATATTTTTAATACTTATGGCGAAAAGCATACGGCCATGCTGGGTACGATGAGTTCATTTAAAGACCGGTCGGTCTTCCGGGAGATTGGTAAGGTAATGGGATTGCCCAAAGCAGAGATCGATGATTTCCTAGATCCTGTAAAACAGGAAGAGCACAAAAAAAATCCTGTTTATAAAAAGATTATTGCTGCGCATAGCATGATGGAGAAAATGCCTAACCAACGTTCTATACATGCGGGGGGGATATTGATTTCGGAAGATCCAATCACCTATTATACCGCGCTGGACCTGCCCCCAAAAGATTTTGCCACGGTACAATGGGACATGTACGAAGCAGAAGCTATAGGGCTGGATAAATTTGATATTCTGAGTCAGCGGGGCATTGGCCATATTAAAGAGGCCGTGCAGCTCATCAGGCAAAATACGGGTGATGTGGTCGATATCCATGATACCAGGAGCTTGCTGAAAGATCCCAGACTTAATGGTTTGCTGAAAGAGGGTAACAGCATTGGCTGTTTTTATATCGAATCGCCCGCCATGCGGCAATTGCTGGTCAAACTGGCTTGTGAAGACTACCTTACACTGGTGGCAGCCAGTTCCATTATCAGGCCCGGTGTAGCACAATCTGGTATGATGGCGACCTATATTTACAACTATCACCATCCTGAAGAAGTGAAATACCTGCACCCGATTATGGAAGAGCACCTGAAAGATACCTATGGGGTAATGGTTTACCAGGAAGATGTAATCAAAATCTGTTACCATTATGGAGGACTTGATCTGGCAGATGCTGATATCCTGAGAAGAGGAATGAGTGGAAAGTACCGTTCAAAAAAGGAATTTGACCGCCTGATAGAGAGTTTTTTTATCCATGCAAAGAAAGAGGGCAGGGATGAGGAGGTAACCAAAGAAATCTGGAGGCAGGTGGCTTCGTTTGCCGGATATAGTTTTTCTAAGGCCCATTCCGCAAGTTATGCGGTAGAGAGCTATCAGAGCTTATTTTTGAAGACTTATTACCCTAAAGAGTTTATGGTTGCTGTACTCAATAACTATGGAGGCTTTTACCAGCGTTGGGTATATGTGCACGAGTTACGTAAAGTAGGGGCCGTAGTACACCTGCCCTGTGTAAACCACAGTGAAGATGTGGTAAGCATCAATGGGTCAGATGCCTACCTGGGTCTGATTGGTATTCAGGGGCTGGAGAGCCGGTACATGACCCTGATCCCCAAAGAACGGAGGGCCAATGGTCTGTATAAAGGATTGGAAGATTTTGTACGGCGTACAGGAATCACACTGGAACAGGCCATCCTGCTCATCAGGATCGGTGCATTGCGCTTTACAGGTTCCAGTAAAAAAGCCTTGCTCTGGGAGGTGTACAGTTACCTGGGCAATAAGCAACCGGAAGTACCCTCACAGGAACTTTTCCGGATGGAAAGCAAAGCCTGTGTGCTTCCGCCCCTGGATTCAGACAAACTGGAGGATGCATATAATGAACTCGAACTGCTGGGCTATCCGGTAAGTATGGGAATGTTTGACATGCTGAAAACAGACTACAGAGGTGATGTGAAAGCTTCAGGTTTAAGAGCATATATTGGTCAAACTATAAAAATGGTAGGTTTGTACGTCTGCGAAAAAACAGTGCACACCAAAAACAACAAAAAAATGTGGTTCGGTACCTTTTTAGACGCTGAGGGGAATTTCTTTGATACCACACATTTCTCTACCCATACACCTGTATACCCTTTCAGGGGAAAGGGCTGTTACCTGATATTGGGCAAAGTGGCGACAGATTTTGGCTTTCCAAGTATTGAAGTGTTCCGCTTTGCCAAATTGCCCCTGGTAGATAACCCGGTAATGGCTTAAAAGGGATAGGCTGTTTCAGTCTTGATCTCGGACATTACAAAAAAACTCTGGACCGTGCCGATATTACTAAGCTGTGCCAGTTTGCTCCTCAGAAAATTGTGATAGGCATCCATATCAGAGATCACGATCCTGAGAATAAAGTCGAAAGCCCCTGTCATGTGGTAGCATTCCATCACTTCCGGAAATTTTACCACCTCTTTTTCAAAGCCGCTCAAAGCACTGTCGGTATGTTCTTTTAGCTGTACCTGCGAATAGGCAATCAGGCTTTTGCCAATCTTTTTGCCATCCAGAATGGCTACCGAGCGTTTGATATAACCTTCCGTTTTTAACCGCCTTACCCTTTCATGAATGGTAGCCGTAGATTTGTTCAGTTCCAGTGCCAATTGCTTATTGCTCAGCAATGCGTCCTGTTGCAAAAGCCTTAAAATGCCAATATCTGTTTTGTCGAGGTCTCCCGTATTCATTACCTTTAATTTGATGAAAGTGTACCAGTTACACTGAGATTTCGAAATTAATAAAAAAATAAACGCTGAAACTCAAATTTCCGTAAAAAGTGCAAATTTTATGACTTATTTCCGTAAAATAGTCGGAAATAAACAAAGTCCATTGATCTGAAATTCAATTCTTCTGACCTTGCCTGCGATGAGACAATTAAAGATAGAGCAGTCCATTACCAACCGGGATTCGGACTCGATAGAAAAATACTTGTATGACATTGCAAGAATTGACTTACTAAGCGTTGAAGAAGAGATTGTGCTTGCCCAGAAGATCAGGAAGGGAGACCAGTCGGCATTAGACCGCCTGGTAAAAGCCAACCTGCGCTTTGTAGTATCTGTGGCCAAGAAATATCAGAACCAGGGCATCCGTTTGTCCGACTTGATTGCAGAAGGAAACCTGGGGCTGATTAAAGCTGCCCAAAGGTTTGATGAAACTAAAGGCTTTAAATTCATCTCTTTTGCTGTCTGGTGGATCCGTCAGAGTATTATGATCGCAATTGCCGAACAGAAACGTATCGTCCGTCTGCCTGCAAACCAGATCGGTGGAATCATGAAGATTAACAAGGCTATGGCTGACCTGGAACAACAGCTGGAACGGGTACCCAGTCTGGAAGAAGTTTGTGAATTTATTGAACTGCCGGAAGAAAAGGTGGTCGATTATCTGCACCACGCCCCCATGACAACTTCCCTGGATACAGTAATAGCGGAAGAATCTGGTTTTACCCTTGCCGAAACCATAGAGGATACCAATATAGAAAAAACAGATACTACGGTATTGCAGCACTCTGTTACTGTAGATGTGAAGCGACTAATGAGAGGACTGCCGGAACGCGAAAAAGAAATCCTGTCCATGTTTTATGGTTTGGGTGGCTATCCGGCCATTGGCCTGGATGAAATTGGCGGTAAGATGAACCTCGGTAAAGAACGGGTAAGGCAGATTAAAGACAAAGCCCTGAAAACATTAAGATCGGAACAACCAAAAGCATATATGATGGAATATATCTGATATATTTACCTCATGGATAAATCACTGTATCTGGATCATTTAAACCTGCTGCCTATTCCTGGAGAAGCATTTTTTTACCCCGGCTTTTTTACTGAAGCAGAGAGTGACCAGTATTTTCAGGAGCTGACGCATCAGGTAACCTGGAAACAGGAACCCATAAAGGTTTTTGGTAAGGACATATTGCAGCCAAGGTTTACCGCATTTTATGGTGATGAAGCAACAAGCTATAGTTATTCCGGTATTACCCTAAATGCCATGCCATGGATAGATACCTTAACGCGTATTAAAGAAAATATAGAGACTAAATTTGATGTGGAATTCAATACCTGCCTGCTTAACCATTACAGAAGTGGTGCCGATAGCATAGGCTGGCATCGCGACAATGAAAAGAACCTTGGCCAATATCCCTTCATTGCATCTGTAAGCTTTGGCGCATCCAGGATATTCCAGTTCAGGCATTATACCGATAAAATTCCCATCATTTCTGTTGAACTGACGCATGGCAGTTTATTGATCATGAAAGCTGATACACAACATTTATGGGAGCACAGACTACCTAAAATCCTGCGCCCTGTAGGGCCCCGTATCAATTTAACCTTTCGCCTGATCCTTAAATAATATTGTTTAATTTAAGTCAGAAAAACCAATATTGTTTTGTAAAAACAATTTATCTGTTACTTTTGTTAACACTGTTAACTAAAATATATACCGTATGGGAATTGCAGAAAGAAAACTCCGTCAGAAAGAAGAATTCAGGGCAAGCATCCTCGAGGCTGCATGGCTGCAGGTTTTAACAGATGGCTGGCAATCCCTCTCTATCCGTAAAATAGCCGATGCCATAGAATACAGCATTCCCGTTATTTACAATCATTTCGAGAACAAGGAAGCCATATTACTGGAATTTACCAAAGCAGGCTTTCAAAAACTGGCAGATGCCCTGCAAAAGGTTAAAATACAGCATAAAGATCCGGCATTACAGCTGGAAGCCATAGCTAACGCTTACTGGGATTTTGCTTTCGACCATAAAGAATATTATCAGCTGATGTTTGGTTTGGGTATTCCAGCCTGCGACCGGATAAACCAGGTTGCTGAGCTGAAGAATATGACCACCATCATGATCTCGAGCATTCAGGAAGCCATTGCTGCCAGTACAAACAAAGAAGCAGACTTTTTCCTTAAATACCATACCTACTTTTCAATCCTCCATGGCCTGGTATCTATACAGATGATCGAAAAGGACGGTAAACCTGCTGAAGAAAACCGGAGGATATTACAGGACGCAATTTCTGGATTTATAAAATCTTTATTTTAATCTAAACTAATTTTATGAAACGATTATTTAACACCAATTTTAACAATGAAAGTGTACACTTTATGTTGCTTGTACTGCGGGTGGCAGCTGGCGCTTTTATGCTTGTTCACGGTTACCAAAAACTGGGCTGGATTACTGCCGGCGGAGAAATACAGTTTGGGGATCCTATAGGTGTAGGCCCGGTATTGTCCCTTTATTTAGCCGTATTTGCCGAATTTTTCTGCTCCATTTTACTGATCCTGGGATTGGCCACCAGGTTTGCCCTGATACCACTTATCGTTACTATGGTTGTTGCGGTGGGTATTGTGCATGCAGCGGATGGCTTTGATAAAAAAGAACTTGGATTGCATTATCTGGTTGTATATCTGTTTCTGCTGGTTGCCGGGGCCGGAAAATATAGTATAGATAACCTGATCAGTAGAAACCTGAGTGGTCGCAGAAGGTAAACAGGCATCAATTTTGATGACTGTAATCTAAACACACATACTGATGAAAAGAATCTTCTTATTATGCCTTGCAGCCCTGGCCCTATCCGGTTGTGGTATCAACCAACAGGCAGCGCAAATCAAGGCACTCGAAAAATGTACTTACCGGATTACCTCGGCCGATCAGATTACACTTGGTGGGGCTGATGTGAAAAAAATGGTAGCTAATGGTGACGTTAACCTGGGTAGTTTGCCGGCCCTGGCCCTGGGTTTGCTCAGAAAAGACGTTCCTTTAAGGGCACGCTTAAATCTGGAAGTTAAAAATCCGACAGGCAATGCTGCTGCCATTAATGAATTTGAATATAAGATCCTCATCAACAGACAGGAACTGGCTACCGGTTTTGTAAACCAGGCGCTCAATGTTGCAGCAGGTCAATCTTCTACTGTGCCGGTTGATATGGAGGTCAACGTTTATCCTTTTATTTCAAACAGCAAGGTAATGGGAGAGATCAGCGATTTCCTTAAAAGCAGTAAAGGAGGCCCGGAAAAGAAAGGCATACTTACCCTTAAGATCAGGCCCAGTATTAAAGTAGGCAATACATTGGTCAAATATCCGGGTTTTATTACAATTGATAAGGAAGTAAGCAGTAAAATTCTCCTATAAAAAGGGTCGTATTTTTGCAGGATTGTTACGGTTTTAGTTTTTATTTAGAACCGCAGATTGGCGATTTTTAATTAATTTCGGAATCCGATATAATTAAAACCTGTATATGAAATTTCGTTTATACCTGCTTGTTATTGCCGCAGTTGTTCCTTTTTTAAGCAAAGCACAAAACATGCAGCAGCTAAATGCTGCTGAAATTAAACAGGGGCTGGAAGCATTAAACGTTACAGGAAGTGTACTGTACATCGCTGCACATCCGGATGATGAAAATACCCGTCTGCTGGCCTATCTGGCAAAAGACAAAAAAGTAAGGACAGGCTATTTGTCGTTAACCCGGGGCGATGGGGGACAAAACCTGATCGGTAATGAACAGGCTGAACTGCTTGGCCTGATCCGTACCCAGGAATTGCTTGCTGCACGTCGTACTGATGGTGCCGAACAGTTTTTTACCCGGGCAAATGATTTTGGTTTTTCTAAAAATCCTGAAGAAAGCTTTAAAATCTGGGATAAAGCTAAAATATTGGCAGATGTGGTATGGGTGATCAGAAAGTTTCAGCCTGATGTGATCATCACCCGTTTTCCTGAAGACGGACGTGCTGGTCATGGCCACCATTCTGGTTCTGCCATCCTTGCACATGAAGCTTTCTCGGCTGCTGCGGATCCGAAACAATTTCCAGAACAACTGGCTTTTGTTAAGCCATGGCAGGCCAAACGCATTTTATGGAATACTTTTAATTTTGGTGGTAACAATACCACCGCCGACGATCAGTTAAAACTCGATGTAGGCCTGTATAACCCATTACTTGGTAAAAGTTACGGGGAAATAGCAGCAGAAAGCAGGTCTAACCATCGTAGCCAGGGCTTTGGTTCGGCCAGGCAACGTGGTTCTTCTACAGAATTTTTTACGCTGGTAGCCGGCGAAAAAGCTACCAAAGATATATTTGAAGGGATTGATTTTTCTTTAAAAAGGCTGCCGGGCAGTGCTGCCATACAGCAACTGCTAACCAATATCAACGCAACCTATGATGCTGCTGATCCAGCTGCATCCATCAACAAACTGTTAAAATTAAGAACGCTGGTAAAGGACAAACCATTTAAACATGAGCTACTGGACGACCTGATCCTGGCCAGTGCAGGTATCTGGTTTGAAAGTGCTGCGGCAAATTCAGCGTATGCCTTAAATCAACCTGTAAATGTAAAAGTACAGGGTATTGCCAGGGTAAAGCCAGGCTTTCCGTTTGCTATCAGTCTTGAAGAAAGCAACAGCGGGGCTGCTTTCAGTTTAACACCGAACAAATTGATGTCGGAAGACAAGACCATTACTACCAATGACATTGGCCTTTCCCAGCCTTACTGGCTGGAAAAACAACATCCGCTGGGCTCCTTTGTGGTAGATGACCAGACTAAAATCGGACTGCCCGAAAACCCGGTCGGATTAAGTGCCTTGTTCAAAATAAAAATTGGTGATGCCGTTATCGAAAAGAAGTGTCCAATCGTTTACAAGTATACCGATCAGGTACGTGGTGAAGTTTATCAACCCCTGGTTATTGCACCACCGGTTACTGCTACACTTACAGAAAAAGCGTATGTTTTTAATGGCAATGAGGCTAAACAAATTGCGGTTCAGCTCAAGAGCTTTAAAGATAATGCCACAGGCCAGCTGCAGCCACTGGTTCCGGCAGGCTGGAAGGTGAGTCCCGAGAAAGCCAGCTTTACTTTAGCCAAAGGCGAGGAGCAGGTTCTGGAATTTACGGTTAGCCCCGCAGGCCATATTTCAGGAGGCAATTTAACCTTTCAGGTGATTGTAGACGGTGAAACTTATGATAAAGGTTTACGCGTGATCAATTATGAACATATTCCTTTGCAAACACTTTTTCCACCGGCTGTGGCCAGGGTAGATAAAATAGATTTGAAACTGGCTGGAAGGCGAATTGGTTATATTGCCGGGGCGGGCGATCTGATACCCGAATCGCTGAAACAAATCGGATATGAAGTGGTAAATCTTAACGAGAACCAGGTGATCAATACCGATCTTTCGGGTTTTGATGCCATTGTAACTGGTGTCCGTTTGTACAATGTAAATGATCAGATCAGGAGCATGCAGCCTAAGCTGATGAAATATGTAGAAAATGGCGGTACCTTACTTGTACAGTACAATGTAAATAATCCGCTTAAACTGGAAAATATTGGCCCTTATCCCTTCAGGCTATCGCGTGACCGTGTTACAGAAGAAGGCGCAAAGGTGGGTATCCTTAAGCCCGAAATTCCGGTATTAAATTATCCGAATAAAATTACAGCTAAAGATTTTGAAGGCTGGATCCAGGAGCGGGGATTGTATTTTGTAACGGATGCAGACCCTAAATATACCGCCGTACTGAGTATGAACGACCAGGGCGAAAGTGGCAAAACAGGTGCCCTGATTGTAGCTGATTATGGAAAAGGCAGATTTGTATATACCGGTCTTTCTTTCTTCAGACAGTTGCCGGCAGGCGTACCCGGTGCTTATCGTTTATTTGTAAATCTCTTATCGGGGAAAAAATAATTATTTAAGCCATGAAAAGAGCGGAAACACAAACAGAGGAACAGGAACTCCCCCCTTTTGTTAAAACCTGGAAACAGTTTTACCGCCTGCTGATTGCCTGGCTGGTATTTCTGATCTTGATTTTTTACGCCTTTACCAAGTATTTCGAATGAGTGCTGCAGATTGGTCCGTATTGATCTTAACGCTAGTTGTCATAGTAGTTTATGGCATTTACAAGAGCCGTGGAGCGCAAAATATTCAGGGTTACCTGCTGGGCAATCAATCGCTGCCCTGGTACCATGTATGCCTTTCTGTAATGGCTACCCAGGCCAGTGCCATCACTTTTTTATCAGCTCCCGGCCTGGCCTATTCTTCAGGAATGAGCTTTGTACAGTTTTATTTCGGACTGCCATTGGCGATGATCGTCCTGTGCATCACATTTGTGCCCATATTTCACCGCCTAAAGGTATACACCGCTTATGAATATCTGGAACAAAGGTTTGACCTGAAAACCAGGGCATTAACGGCCTTTCTTTTTTTAATTCAACGGGGTCTTTCAACTGGGATTACCATTTATGCCCCTTCGATTATTTTATCAACTATACTGAATATCAATACCACTTATACTACTTTGTTTATTGGTAGCCTGGTCATATTTTATACCGTCTATGGTGGTACTAAAGCCGTTTCTTATACACAGATGCTACAAATGAGCATCATCTTTTGCGGACTGTTTGCCGCAGGCATTATGGTGGTACACCTGCTTCCCGGCGACATCGGTTTCAGCCGGGCCATTAGCATAGCTGGAAAGATGGGGCGTACAAATGCCATAGATTTTAAATTGGACCTGAACAACCAATATACGGTATGGACCGGCTTGATAGGTGGTTTCTTTTTGCAGCTTTCTTATTTTGGTACCGACCAGAGCCAGGTAGGCAGGTATTTATCGGGCGCCTCTGTTAGCCAGAGCAGGCTGGGCCTGTTGATGAACGGCCTGGTAAAAATACCGATGCAGTTCCTGATCCTGCTGATCGGGGTATTGGTATTCACCTTTTATCAGTATAACCGTCCGCCCATCTTCTTCAACAGTTTTGAACTGAATAAGCTGGAAAAGAGCAGCTATGCGCCTGAACTTGATCAAATAAAGGTAAACTATAACCGTGCTTTTGAAGAAAAACAGCAGGAAGTAAATCAAATGAATGCAGCACTTGATGCAAATGATAAAGCACGCATTGATACACAGAGAAAGGCTCTACAGGCAGCCGATGAGAAAGAAAAGGCCATCAGAAAACAGGTTACTGATTTGATGGTAAAGAATGATGAGCATGCCAATATAAAAGACAATAATTATATCTTTTTGAGTTTTGTAACGCAATATTTGCCAAAAGGGTTAATAGGTTTGCTGATCGCCATTATTTTCCTGGCCTCTATGGGCTCCACAGCAAGTGCTTTAAATTCACTGGCTTCTACAACAGTAATAGACATTTATAAGCGGCTAATCAAAAAAGATGGTTCAGATCACCAATATCTGCAGGCATCGCGGCTGGCGACAGTTTTTTGGGGGGTAGTTTGTATCATAATGGCTTTATATGCCAGTAAAATTGGCAATTTACTGGAAGCTGTAAATATACTGGGCTCTTATATTTATGGTACTATACTGGGTGTTTTCCTGGTCGCTTTTTATGTAAGACAAGTAAACGGGAGGGCTGTGTTCATTGCAGCTTTGCTAACCGAAGCTATTATCGTGCTGCTGGGTAGTCGGGATGTTGTTGCATACCTGTGGTTAAACGTGATTGGCTGTGTGCTGGTGGTGTTGATATCCCTGCTGGTTCAACAAGTCATGCGTAAAGAAAAATAGGCTTCCTGCGGCATGTCCATATCAAAATCTATTTCTTAACAATACGTTGCTATAAAATTAATATCATTAGCTGACTTTTGTATGCTGAGTGGGAGACATTCAAATATTTAATTTTTTTTTATATTGACTTCTTAATGTTTAAATTGCTTTCATTATCCCGAAGCTTTAGCACTATTTAACTTGAAACTACATAAACCTGATTTAACTTTGGTGGATGAAAAAGAACTCGTTGCCCTTTTACAAAAGGGCGATAAAGGTGCCTTTGGGGAATTATACCATCGCTATAAACGCAAATTATATTACAATTTTCGGAAACTGCTGAAATCTGAAAGCCAGGCAGAAGAATTGCTGCAGCAGCTGTTTGTAAAAATATGGGAAAATCGCCTTTCACTAGATCCAGATAAAGTATTTAAGGCTTATTTATTCCGAATTGCCGAGAACCTGGTCTATGATTTTTTCAGAAAGGCAAGCCGTGATAAAAATATGGGGGCAATTTTGATGACCGTTGCGACGGAAAACTACTCGCATATTGAAGAGGCTATTTATAGCAAAGAAAGAGAAGCTCTTATCAACCGGGCCGTAGCATCCCTGCCACCTCAACGCCGTCACGTTTTTACCCTTTGTAAACTGGAAGGCAAAACTTACGAGGAAGTTAGCGTAGAATTGGGGATATCTACCTCAACGATTAATGATCATATTGTTAAGGCAACACGTTCTGTTAGAGAATATCTTTTCGTGTCTAAAGAGTTTGCACTGCTGTTTTTGCTGGCATTTTTCATTAAATAAAATTATTTTTTATATCAGAGCAGATGAAAAGCCTGGCAGCTGCGTATTGGCATAAAAATAATATAATTTGGAAAACCAGGATCGTCTTACACCAATATTTCATAAGTATTTAAATAACCAATGTTCTCCTGCAGAAGTAGCTGAACTGTTTGTTTTCTTCCGTGCCGGAGAAGACCCGGAGTTACTCAGATCTCTGATCCTGGAGCAATTGAATAAACCTACCGGACATATATCGGTTGAAGAGCCAGACGACGAAATGGTTTTTGAGCGGGTGTTTAATTCCATTTCAACACATATAGAATTACAGGCACCCGATATTCAGGTAATTGGTAAACGGTTGTACTATTGGATTGGTATTGCGGCTAGCTTCTTGATCGTTTCTTCTATAAGCTTATATCTGTATTATAGTGCTCATCAACCCTTAAATAACCTGGGAAGAAACAAAGTTCATCAGGCAGACATTGTACCGGGCAGTAACAGGGCGATGTTAACCCTATCCAATGGGTTGGTAATTGCGTTGAACGAAGCCAGAAATGGTGAGCTTGCAAAGCAAAGGAACGGTATCATCAATAAGACTAAGGATGGCGAAGTGGTCTACCGGTCTAACAGCAATCAGGCTAACGCCGTTAACGCCGAATTCAACACCATTACTACCCCGCGAGGGGGACAATACACCATTGTATTACCTGATGGAAGTAAAGTATGGCTGAATGCAACCTCTTCATTAAAATTCCCTGTAGCTTTTACAGGTGCCGTACGGAACGTGGAGCTTAGGGGAGAGGCCTATTTCGAGGTGGCAAAAGATAAAAATAAACCATTTAAACTGACTGTAAATGGTGCCACAGTTGAAGTACTGGGCACACATTTTAATGTAATGGCTTACAGCGAGGAGACAAAAACCAGAACTACGCTGCTGGAAGGATCGGTAAGAATTTCAAAAGGTGATAAAAGTGGTCTTTTGAAACCGGGACAACAGGCTGATATTGACGGGCAAAACAACATCAGGATAAATGAAGCTGATACGGAGCAGGCTATGGCCTGGAAAAACGGCTATTTTAAGTTTAACAGGGACAATATACAAACCATTATGCGGCAATTGTCACGATGGTATGATATAGATGTTGCTTATGAGGGTAAAATTCCAGACGATGAATTTGTTGGTAAGATAAGGCGGAGCGTGAACCTGTCGGAAGTTTTGAAGGTGTTAAAAATGAGCAATGTTCATTTTAAAATTGTAGATAAAAAAATAATTGTAACCGATTAATTAAACCTTTCAAAAGATAATTATGGATAGATAAAGACCAGACCTTCACCAATGGCCCCAAAAAAAAGGAGAGTGTTTGCGGCACTCTCCAAATAATGGCCAAGTAAAAAAATTTCTAACAGAATTCATTATTCAACCAATACAAAACTATGCAATTAAACTTTAATATTAAGGAACTGCTATGTAGTAAAATATTACCCAATAAACAACCAAATAACTATTTAGGGTTATTTCGAATACCACCGGACACTAAGAACCTAATCATGAGGCTTAATATCATCGTATTATTTTTAACATTATCCTTTTTACAGATAAGTGCTAAAAGCTACTCCCAAAATATTAATCTGACTGGGCAGAACATTCCTCTGGAAAAAGTCTTTGCCAGCATCGAACAGCAAAGTGGCTACTTCTTTTTTTATAACTATAAAGAGCTAAAAGATGCCAGACCTGTAACCGTCGGCCTGAAAAATGTGCCGCTAAATGAGGCTTTAAAAAAAATACTACAGGGGCAGCCATATACTTATGCAATTGCTGTGAGTAACAAATCAATTGTGGTAAAAAAGGTATCCCAACCTGTAAATGCAACATTGGAGGTTGAATCGGTAATCATACAGGGCAAGGTAATTGACGAAAAGGGCCTGACATTACCTGGCGTTAGCGTTAAGCTTAAGGGTACGGCAATAGTAGCAATAACAGACAAAGACGGGAAATACAGCATCCGCGTACCAGAGGCTAAAGGAATTTTGGTCTTTAGCTCAGTCGGATATGCCACATTTGAAGTCGAAATTAAAGATCAGAAGCCCATAATTGTAACCATGACTGAGCAGGCATCAGACTTACGGCAGGTAGTAGTAATTGGCTATGGGGCGGTTAAAAAAAGTGATCTTACCGGAGCAGTATCTGTGGTAAAAATGAAAGATATTGAAAATGTACCTGTAATCCGCGTCGACCAGATGTTACAGGGCAGAATTGCGGGTGCAGAAATTGTGAGCACTACCGGCGAACCTGGTGCTGGTACTTCTATACGTATA
Source organism: Pedobacter sp. AK017 (assembly GCF_014200825.1). Classification (NCBI taxonomy): domain Bacteria; kingdom Pseudomonadati; phylum Bacteroidota; class Sphingobacteriia; order Sphingobacteriales; family Sphingobacteriaceae; genus Pedobacter; species Pedobacter sp. AK017. The sequence continues at coordinate 607,803 of NZ_JACHCW010000001.1, read as the reverse complement.
CGGGGAACCCGCTCTATTTCGGCAACCAACGAGCCCTTATATGTCGTAGATGGTGTGCTCGATGCGATAAATAGCCTGAATGACTTGAACCCAAGTGATATTGCATCTATACAGGTACTTAAAGACGCATCATCTACAGCGATTTATGGCTCCAGAGGAAGTAACGGTGTTATTGTTATCACTACAAAGATGGGGGTGAATGGTAAAACCAGCTTTATTTATCATGCAGATTATGGTAGAGCACAATTGCCCCGTTTTCTGGACCTGATGAATGCTGAGGAATTTGCAAATCTGCAAAACGATCGTTTTTTCTTTTCTCTTGGGGTCAACCAAAGTAAGCCACTTGAAGAATACCCTTATAAGAATCCTATTGGCCTGGGCGAAGGTACCAATTGGACAAAAGTAATTTCACGTTCAGCACCGTACCTCAACCATACTTTTTCTGCATCAGGAGGCGATAAATCAACCAGCTATTATTTCTCTGCCAATTATAACAATACGCAGGGAATTATCATAAATAGCGGATTGAAACGCTATCAGGCCCGGCTGAACCTTGATAAAACGATCAATAAATATGTAAAATCCGGTCTCAGGCTCAACTACGCTTATCTGGACCAGAATGTAAACAAGGCCGATATCGGTACAAGTACCCTGTGGTATAAATCCACTGTATTTTTATCACCTACCATAGCTGCATATAAAGCCGATGGCAGTCTGAACGACTTTAATACACAATGGTATACAGGTACGCTGTTTGACTCGCCTTTGGCCAATTCGCTGCTTCAGGAAAAATTTCAGCTAAGAAAAACCCTTTCTTCGTCGTTGTTTGTAGAAGTGAGTCCTGTTAAATCTTTGAAAATCAGGAGTTCGTTGTCATTTTATGATTTTAATAGATTTGACAATACCTTTTATCCCTCAACGCTCCCTACCAGGATGAGTAAGAATTCAGGGGCTTATGCCTATAAGTTTTCGACAGAGGACAATAACATTTTGAATGAGAATACCATTAGCTATAACAAGGTATGGAACAAGCATCATCTTGATGCCTTGTATGGCATTACCTTTCAATCGTACTGGACATCTAGTTTCTCAGCCAGCGGTGATGGTTATTTTATAGATGATATCGGTACAAATGATCTGGGGGCTGTTCCATCAAAAGAAACACTAGCGGTAGGGTCGGGCCTGTCCAGACAAAAGAAGGTTTCCAACCTGGCCCGGATCAATTATAACTACGATGGCCGGTATTTTCTAACTGTAACTGGAAGGGCCGACGCATCTTCAAATTTTGCGTCTAATCATAAATGGGGATATTTTCCTTCCGCAGCCTTTAAATGGAACATCCTAAAGGAAGGTTTTATGAAAGGTGTAAAACATATTGATGAGCTGGGACTGCGTATAAGCGCGGGCATCTCCGGTAACGATGCCATTTCGAGGTATCAATCTTTGTCGCAGCTAAACTCCAGTTCTGGCGGATATATATTTGATGGGGTTACTCCGGTTTCCTACTTTCCGATCAGAATTTCTAATGAAGGACTGACCTGGGAGAAAACAGCCTCTTATGATATAGGATTAGACCTTTCTGTTTTAAAGAATCGTCTTTCCTTAACATTTGATGCTTATACCAGTAAAACTACCGACCTGCTGCTTACCGTACAATTGCCTACACAGGTGGGTTACGTGAGTCGGTTGACAAATATTGGACAAACATCAAACAAAGGAGCGGAGCTGACCATTGAGTCAAAAAATATTGTCAAAAAAAACTTTACCTGGTCTACCACGCTCACTTTTGCGCATAATAGTCAAATGGTTGATGATATAGGGGGGCTGGACAGGATCATTGCTTATGCCAATCCTTTTGGAGCACAGTATATGATGTATGGTTATGAAAAGGGAAGACCACTGAATGCGCTGTGGGGCATGCAATATGGTGGAGTCTGGAAGTCTCAGGCAGAGATCGATCAGAATAAAATTGATAAAAAATATGCTTCATCAGCTGTTAATTTCTATTCTCCCGGTCGCCAACGCTATATTGACCAGAATAATGATGGTTTGTTAGACAACAGCGACCTGATTTATTTAGGTGATTCAGACCCGAAACTGTATGGTGGGATCCAGAACACTTTTAACATTCATGGATTTAATTTGGGTATTTATCTTAATTATTCTATTGGCGGAAAAATTTACAATCCGACAGAATTATTTATGGGCACCGGGACTTATCTGACCAATCAGTTTAAGTATATGGTGAATGCATGGCATCCAATACGTAATCCAACTTCCGATTATCCGCGTGCCGATTCAAAGGATGATATTCCGAATGACAGGTTTTTACATGATGCTTCTTTCCTGAGGTTGAAGAATGTTTCTCTCGGTTATACATTTAACCTGCTGAAACTTACCAACAACAATATAAAATCGCTTTCGCTTACAGCCAGCGGAAACAACCTTTACCTGCTGAAATATTATAACGGTTATGACCCGGAAGTATCCACCCAAAGCGGCGGATCAACCATTAGAAGGATGGATAACGGAGCCTATCCAAACAGCAGGACAGTGACTTTCAGTGCAGAAATCAAATTCTAAATATTACATTTTAAGCTATAAAATGATGAAAATAAAACTTACTAACCTGTTGCTGATGTTTTTCGCACTTGCTACAATAGCGCTAAGTTCATGTAAAAAATCGTTGATGGAAAATGCTGAGGATTTTGTTACACCCGATCAGTTTTTCAAGAACGAGAATCAATGTATAGCTGCCTTAAATGGCTGCTATATTCCTTTTAACGCTATTTTTACATCTGGATTGATGTTGGCCAACGAGGGGGGCACCGACCTTGGATTTTTAAATTCCTCTGCTATAGATCAGAGATTTGAAATTTCACCAGCCAATCCTGGTATGGGCAGAAATCTATGGACCAATTGTTATCAGGGGGTGATGTATTGCAACTCTGCGATACAGGGTATCGAAAAATCACCTGTCAGCGATACGCGTAAACAGGCTTTGATTGCAGAAGGAGTAACACTCAGGGCCATGTACTATTATATCCTTACCTCAACCTTTGGCGATGTACCTTATTATACAGATGCAGTATCATCGCTTGAAGTATTGGATAAGGTAGCTAAACTTGGAAGGATGAGTGCTTTTGAAACCCGTAAAACGATAATTTCAGATCTTCAGAAATATGCACCCAGTCTCCCTGCCAAAAGAACTTCTGATGTACCCGGAAACCGGATTTCCGGCCCCATGGCCAATATGCTGATCGCTAAAATGGCCGTTTGGAATAAAGATTACGAAACGGGCCTGGCAGCAGCGAAAGAAATCCAGAAAATTTACGGACAGCTCTTACAATACCCGCTAACAGATACTTATTTCCGGAACAAGAATACGCCGGAATCTATTTTTGAGGTACAGTTTACATGGTCGGTATCGGGGCTTAAAAAGACTACCAATATTGCTTGCTTTTTTACACCAAGTAAAACAGCTTCCCAGGCAGTTTATGATGGTGTAACCATCCCGGAGTTGGGCGCAACAGCAAATCCCTATACTCCGGTAACTCCTACAGAATATTTCATGTCCCTTTATGACGTGTATGATCCGCGTCGTGAAATTATCCTGGCTTATACTTATAACGGCGTTTTTTTTAAAAGACCGATGAGTGCTAATGGGACCGGAAAGCCATGGATGGGGCCTAAATTCTGGTGCCCGGGTATGGACAATGCTTCTGATGGAAATAACCAGAAGGTGTTCAGGTATGCGGATGCTTTATTACTGATGGCAGAATGTGCCAACGAAACAGGAGACGCCAACTTGGCTATGTCAAGTATAAACGAGGTGAAAGAACGGGCATCGGCCCTTTATAAGTTAACTGCCTATCCGGGCAAAGAAGCGTTTTTTGAGGAGTTAAAAAAAGAAAGGGCCAGAGAACTCATGGGCGAATATACCCGCAAGTGGGATCTGGTGCGTTGGGGTACTTTTTACGAGGCCGTAAAGGCCACCTCGGCAACAGAATTTTCTGTCATTAACGATAATTTAAGGCCTTATCATGAATATTATCCAATCTCAGATAGTGAGGTGTCAAGATCTGAAGGCAGATTGAGCAACCCGAAGTATACAGGCAATTAGGCTAAAAAACTATAATTATGAAGAAATTAAAAACCACCTTTTTGCTGTTGGCACTCATCATGAACTGCAGCGGTCTTCAAGTATTTGCCCAGCATAAATTAAGGGTTATCAGTTATAATATCCTGGAAGGTATGAAAAATGATACCACCAAAGGTAAGCAGGTATTTGTAAACTGGGTAAAATCTTATGCACCTGATATTCTGGCACTGCAGGAATGTAATAAATTTACCCAGCTGTCCCTCGAGGAAATGGCTGCCAGATATGGACATCCGTATGCGATATTGGTCAAGACAACAGGATATCCTGTTGGTATTACTTCAAAATATCCTATTGTGGATGTGCAGAAGATTACAGACAATATGACCCATGGTTTTATTGTCTGTAAAATTAAAGATCTGAACGTGATCGTATTGCATCTTAATCCACATAAATACAGAAAAAGACGGGAAGAGATCGGGGAAATACTTGGTACTATGGCCGTAGCCCCGGTACGGGAAAGATGGATGATTATGGGGGATTTCAATTCTTTTAGTCCTTTGGATAAAGACAATTATCAAGATGGCGATGCATTGAAAAGTTTACAGGAAGCTGCCAAAAAATACAGTTATCATGATAATCTGGTAGATGGGAAATCCCTGGATTTTCAGGTGCAGCAGCAAATTCTGGATTTTGGGCTGAAAGATGCGGGCAAAATCGTAGAACCGGGCAGTATTCCAAAAAGAAGAATTGATTATATATATGTAAGCAAAGATTTGATCAAGAAAGTAACAACTGCCCATTTCATCAGGGATGATTTTACCGCAGGTTATTCCGACCATAAGCCAGTTATTATGGAATTTAAACATACAAATTAAAAGAGATCATGAAAGTAATTTCGTTATATAAAGCAATAAAGGCCACTATACCCTTTGTGCTATTGGCCATATTGTTTAGTGCAGTTTTTTATGGCTGTAAGAAAGATGATACCCAATTTAAAACCAGTCTTTCCATTGACAGGAGGATCGTCCGAGTTGCAGATACAGCTGCGAGTACGCGGATACTGGTGTATGCCGATGGTAACTGGAATTTACAAATTAAAGGTGATGCATCCTGGGTAAAATTAGACCGTGAATCGGGAAGCGGAAAAGGGGAGTTCCAGGCCACTGTACAAAGCAATACAGGGAACCTGCCACGTTCAGTTACTATTGTTGTTACTGCCGATCATAAAACCGATACCATCAGCTTACAACAAAGGGGCTTGGTGCCTGCAATCAATATCACAGATGCAAACGCTAATGGAATTGCCAACGGGGGTGTCATGAAAACTGCAATAGTAACCAATGTGCCCTTTAACCTGATGCAGCATGCTGAGATTTATGATGTTGCCGGCGGAACAGGTTGGATCTCCAACATGGATATCAAGGGCACCAATCTTGTCTTTACACTGGGTCAAAATACTTCGGATCAGCCTCGCCAGGCGGTATTGCGATTGTCCTATCTGGATGCGTTGGGTACACTTACCAAAGATTCTATCGTTGTTAAACAAAATCCTAAAGGTGGTTATGATAATGCGCTGTTAAAAGACTTTGCCTACGTGAAAACTGCCTTGGCTGCAGGCCCGATTACCGAGGATATTTATATTGAAGGGGTAATTGTTAGTGATAAGGGCAATCCGAATATGGGTCAGAACGCCAATAGTGCCACGAACAAACATGTGGTAGATAAGAATGAAAACAGCATTACTTCCTATATTCAAAGCCTGGATGGAAAATCGGGTTTCCGGATCAGGGCCAAAACAGGTGGTGATAATATTTTTGGCCGTAACGAGATAGTCCGGCTCTGGCTGAAAGGTGTTACGCTCAAAAAGGAAACAAACCCTGCCCGTGTAACGCTGGACCAGGTACAATCTATCAATGTCATGTCTAAAGTTGCTTCCTCAGGACCTGTTTTACCAAGGGAAATGTATATGAAGGATTTAACCGATGAAGATGTGTATACCTACGTAAAATTAAAGCAGGTAGAGGTCAGTATACCCAATGGAAGCTTCTTCAATATCAATGAAGGATATATTTTAAGAACAGACGAATATCCTTTGAATATTAGGGATATTGATGGAAATAGCATGTATATGCTGACCAATATAGATGTCCCGTATCGCAGGGATGGCAACCACGTGCCGGAAGGATCCGGCAATATTGGTGGCATTGTAGTGCATGAGGAACTTCCACGTTATGGCGGCAATATTGGAAAATATTCCATCAGGCATGTTACGCGTGAGGATATCGATTTGAGGCAAGACCGTAATGATGGTTTTTCCAATGTACTGGTAGAGTGGAGCAGGTTTAAAACAGAAAATGCAGTGGGTCCCACAGCTGCAAAGAACCCCTTAACACCAGATATCGGTACGGGTACATTAACCCAAAGTCTAAAATCTCCACTCGATTTTACTGCTCCCAACGGTATCATTACTACTTCTGATTTTAACGGGCTGCTGATCGAGTCAACCACGGTTAAAGGAATTATTGGAAATGGGGCATGGTATTGTAATAAATGGTGGGACGATGCAAAAAATACTGGTGCATGGTGGCTAATTACAACCTCAACTACCGGAATTACCAAACCTATATCTATGCAAATAGAGGGCACCAGCAACATTGGCGGACCAACCAACTTCATTGCCGAGTGGTCCGCCACCGGTACAGATTCAGGCACATGGAACTTATTGTCAGAGTACACGCTGCAGGACCAGGTAGATTACACCAATACCTTGTTAACACAAGTGCCAGGCTGCAAAGGTTTGAATTTTCAGTTCCCGCTGGCCGCTTCAGGTTTAACCAATCTGTACATCAGGCTTAGGGTTAAAAACAAAACGGTCGGTAATTCTACATCACCCTCGGGCGGAACGCTTGCCGCTACTGGTATAACCAGGTTAGGTCACGTTTCTATTAAATACAATAAATAATATCCATTTCAACCGTTGCATTCCTAATGGATGCAACGGTTATAAACTTGTACCACCTTGAAAAAAAAAATGTTAAAAGGCCTGATCGTAGCAATCGCCTTCTGCCACTCTACCCGTTTACTGGCACAGACGGACAGCATTGTTTACACAAATGCCAGCAGCCTGTATATATCGGGCAAGTTGTTTAATACTACCAATCCTTATCAGCGAATTGATACAGCAAAATATCCAACTTTACCGGCACCTGTTAAAAGATTGCTTAGCCATTCGGCCGGACTGGCCATTTGCTTCAGCAGCAACAGCACATCCATATCGGCAAAATGGTGTATAAATAAGCCGCTTACCTATAGCAACATGACTACAATAAATAGCCAGGGCTTAAACCTTTATGTGCAAAACAAAGGCAAATGGCAGTTTGCAGGGGTAGCCAAACCCGATAACAAGAAATGTGCACAAGCAGTTATTGTGGAAAATATGGCCAAAGGAGAGAAAAAATTTATGCTATACTTACCTACCTATAATGAACTAAGTAGTCTTGAGATAGGCGTGGCGCCTGGAAGCATCATCAAGTCTACAGCCAATGTGTTTAAAAAACGTATTGCAGTTTATGGATCGAGTGTTACCCAGGGAGCATCTGCCAGTCGTTCAGGTTTGGCCTACCCGGCCATGCTTTCCCGTCATTTTGGTTACGACTTTATCAATATCGGCATGAGCGGAAGTGCTAAAATGGAACCTGCTGTAGTTGCTATGGTAAATGATGTGGAAGCTGATGCATATTTATTGGATTGTATTCCGAACGCATCTGTACAGCAAATAAAAGACCGTACTTTAAATATGGTGGTGGCGATTCAGAAAGCACATCCAGGCAAACCGATCATATTACTGAATAGTATTAGCCGCGAACAAGGATTTGTTGATGTGAAAATGGGAGCCAAAGTTTTAGCCCAAAACAAGGCTGTCGACAGCATTGCCAACATCCTGCTTACCAGACATACCAGAGATTTTTATTTTATTGATGTCAAAGATTTTTTTGGTGATGATCATGAGGCCTCAACAGATTATGCGCACCCTAATGATCTCGGCAATTACAGGTTTGTACAAAAACTGCAGCCCATAATTGCAGCTATCTTTAAAAAGTACTTCTGATAATTCTCCTAATAAATCATTATGACCTTTCCCTCACGTAGTGAAATAAAAAATATAAACAGATGAAAACAAGAGTATACTTAGTTTTATTGCTTTTAGCCTGTCTTTACAGTAAAGCGCAGGACAAGACATCAACTATTATTCCAGCCCCGGTTAAAATTACAGTCAGTAAGGGTATTTATCACTTAACCCAAAGTACGCCGGTAACATTTAGTGGCTTTAAACAAGTGCCGGCGGGATTAAAGGAATTTGCCACTAAAACCCTGTGGTTCAAGGCTGCAGCTACAAACGTTAAACATAGTTCAAATAAAGGACTTATGGTTGTCCTGGATAAAACTATTCAGCTGCCGGATGAAGGCTACCGGTTGTCTGTAAATGCCAGTGGTATCAAAATAGTATCTGATACCGAAAAGGGTTTGTTTTATGGCTTGCAAACCTTATTGCAGCTCATCCCCGATGAGGGAAGTGCCCTATCTTTCACCGAAATAGAAGATTACCCGCGTTACAGTTACCGGGGCCTGCACCTGGATGTAGGCAGGCATTTATTTCCGGTCAGTTTTATCAAACAATATATTGATTTACTGGCCCAGTATAAACTAAACACTTTTCACTGGCATTTAACAGAGGATCAGGGCTGGCGGATAGAAATTAAAAAATATCCAAAACTAACCAGTGTTGGGGGATTTCGTGAGCAAACCCTTATTGGTAAATTAAGGACGAAACCCGAAGTATATGACAGCATCCGTTACGGTGGTTTTTATACTCAAAAAGAGGTACGTGAGATAGTTGCTTATGCGGCGTCAAAGTATGTTGTCGTGATTCCTGAAATTGAAATGCCCGGGCATTCCCTGGCAGCATTGTCTGCCTATCCTCAATTTGCTTGTGGTGATGACCCGGGACCTTTCAAGGCTGCTCAGACATGGGGAATATTTCCTGATGTTTACTGTGCAGGCAAGGAAGAAACATTTAAGTTCCTGGAAGATATATTGGACGAGGTGATGTCACTTTTCCCGGCAAAATACATACATATTGGCGGTGATGAATGCCCTAAAGACCGATGGAAAACCTGCAGGTATTGTCAAAAAAGGATTAGGGACCTGGGTTTAAAAGACGAGCATGAGTTGCAATCATACTTTATTCAACGGATGGAAAAATATGTGAACAGCAAAGGTAAGAAGATTATAGGCTGGGATGAGATATTGGAAGGTGGATTGGCAAAAAATGCTGTAGTAATGAGCTGGCGCGGTACCAAAGGTGGTATTGCTGCTGCACAGCAGGACCATGATGTGATCATGACCCCCGGTGCTTTTTTATATTTCAATTATACGGAGAACAAAGCCGATGAGGGTCCGTTAACTCATGGTTCTTTTTTACCCTTAAGTAAAGTTTATTCCTACAATCCAACGCCTGAAAATCTAAGTCCATTGCAGCAAAAACGCATTATAGGTGTGCAGGCTAACCTGTGGTCGGAATATATAGCAACGCCAGACAAGGCACTATACATGCTGCTGCCAAGACTTTTTGCCTTGTCTGAAGTCGCATGGACCATGCCACAGAACAAAAGCTGGATTAATTTCTCCGAGAAGAAATTAACTGTCCATCTGGCAAAGCTGGATAAAACTGGCACTATGTTTCATGTACCCAGCCCCATAGGAGCAAAGGATACAACAATAACGGCTGCTACTTATCTGCTGGATTATAAAGTCCCGGTAAAGGGCGCAAAAATTTACTATACGATTAATGGTTATTTTCCATACCAAACAGATTATTTATATAAGGGGCCTGTAATTATAAATGTACCACCAAGTCAGGAAAGAATTATCAAGTCGGTCGTAATTACACCTTCGGGTAAACGCAGCAGCACGGTTACAGTGCATGTTGTGAATCAGCAAAACGTTAAGCAAAGTTCATCTGCACCAAAACGTTTACGTATAGGATATTCTATCCCCATTGATAAAATTACCCCGGAAAGTATGGCTTATGCCAAGGCTAACGGAATAGCTTGCATTGAAACCTTTTTGGGGCCATATGTCGATACAGCCAGAAATTTTAAGTTTACAGATGAGCAGATAACCGCAAAAATTAAGGCAGCAAAAAAGGCAGCAGATGATGCGGGGATAGAAATATGGTCGGTGCATATGTTATTTGGTAAACGAATAGACATTTCGCTGCCCGATGAGGCTGAACGTCAAAAAGTGATGGAATTACACAAAAAAATACTTGGTTTTTGCAGTATCCTTAAACCCAAACTCATCCTGTTTCATCCAAGCTGGTATCTTGGCCTTAACGAACGCGAGTTGCGTAAAAGTCAGATGATTAAATCGGCAGTCGAAATGAATAAGGTAGTGAAAGCCATAAATGCCACTTTGGTAATAGAGAATATGCTGGGTCCTGAATTACTGGTAGATGCAAGGCGGGAACGACCGTTATGCCGCACTGTAGAGGAAACTGTAGAGATCATGAACAGATTGCCTGCGGATATCTATTCGGCTATAGACCTTAACCATATTAAAAATCCTGAGCGGTTGATAGATGCCATGGGCGAACGTGTAAAGACGCTACATGTTGCAGATGGAACAGGCAGGGCGGAAAACCATTTTTTCCCATGTAGTGGGCAAGGGCAAAACGATTGGGTAGCCATATTTACAGCACTTGCTAAAGTAAACTATAATGGCCCCTTTATGTATGAGTCTGCTTATAAAGATGCGAAAGATTTTAAGTCCTGCTATGAAACGCTGTATCAATCCTTTGAGCGGTCACTTCAGGTTAAGAAAGAGTAATGGGACGGACTTGACATTTCTTTAAAGTTTAAACTTTATTAGCCCTGTATGGGATATGAAAAAGCCTGATATTTTAAAAACGAACAATATCAGGCTTTTTTATATGAAGCACTATTTCTTTGCTTCGTTCAACAATTCAGTATGCAGGCGCACATATTCCTGGTTTTTCATTTCTGTAGCCAGCTGCAATCCAGCAGTTGCAGATTTTGTTGCACCAACTTTATCACCCATTTTCAGCTGGATGCGTCCTTTCCATAATTTAATCCATGGTGCTTTGCCATCGGCGGCTTCGGCAGCATTGATCCATTCTAAAGCTTTGTTTAAATCCTTGCCATTCGAATAGTAATATTGGGCAGCCTGGAAATAAGGTTTTTTCTCGCCTTTCATCGCTTCGTCTATACTTGCCATTACCGTGGCATCAATTTCAGTACTTAATTCCACATTTACAGCCGTATTTTCCCACATTAGCTGCAATTGCGCAGTGGCAGGCAATACGTTTGCAAACTGCATGGTAAAGGTTTCTACTTTATCTTTTAATTTAATGGCTTTAACTTTTACCCTCAGTACATCTTCTGCTTCCTTATATTCATAAGCACCCCATTGTTTGGCGCCTTTATTAAAGATCACTGTCCACTCATCTTTACCAGGGATGGTAAACAAGCCATAATCTCCGGCAGGCAATTCTTTACCTTCAATTTTAACAGGTTCTGTAAAACTGATCACAGTAGCAGAATTTGCGCCAGTACGCCATACCGTTCCGTAAGGTTCCATAGCGCCAAATATCTTGCGGCCTTTAACATTGGGGCGTGAATAGTTCAGGGTGATCTTACCTAAACCAAAGTTTTGGGTAATGGTCTGAGCCGTACTGGGTTGGGGCATTTTTAAGCCCTGCGCCTGAAGATCATTAGTCAGTGCTGCTGCAATTGCCAGCACCAGCATGGTTTTAAACATTGTTTTCATCAGTTTATAAGTTTGTTTTAAATTATAAGTTTTGTTTGGCACTAAATTACATTTATGATTGTGCATTCTACATAAAGATCTGGTTTAAAAGTAAACTTGACACATAAATTAGAAATTACTTATATATTGGTGCTATGATCAGTCATCGTCATATATTATTAGGGATTATTTTTGTTTTCTTCCTGTGTTCTGCCTCAAAAATTGCCACAGGGCAGGAAATAGAAACGGGGGTTTCTAAGGAGTTGGCCCTATATAGGAAAACAGTGCTTGACAAGATCAGTTATACCCTCGAATTCGACATTCCAAAGGAAAGAACCGGGAATATTGCTGCAACTGAGCTGCTAAGCTTTCATCTGAGTGCCAACGACCAGACTTTACAGCTGGATTTCAAAGAAGCATCATCAAAAGTCAGGAAGCTGATTGTAAACGGTCAGAACATTCCAATACAGCATGAAAAAGAACATTTACTGATTGCTGCAAAGTATCTGAAAAAAGGAAGCAATCAGGTTAAAATAGAATTCCAGTCAGGAGAGGCCGCATTAAACCGTAATGCCGATTACTTATATACTTTGTTCGTACCTGATCGGGCCAGAACAGTTTTTCCCTGCTTTGATCAGCCTGATCTTAAAGCAACTTATAACCTGACTTTGAAAGTGCCGGCCGACTGGAAAGCCATTTCCAGCGCACCTTTAAAAGAAGCTATAATTTTAAATGGGCGTAAGACCTGTCAATTTGTAACATCTGATACTTTAAGTACCTATCTCTTTTCTTTTGTAGCCGGTAAGTTTGAACAGCAATCCGGAAACATTGGTAAGGGAAAAACAGAGTTTTTATACCGTGAAACAGATACTGCAAAGATAACGCACAGTATGAAGGAGCTTTTTAAGCTCCATAAGGATGCCATGAGTTATTTGGAAGACTGGACAGCGATTCCTTATCCCTTTCAAAAGCTTGATTTTGCAGCCATACCCGACTTTCAGTTTGGGGGGATGGAGCATGTAGGGGCCATACAATATAAAGCCGCAGCTTTATTCTTAGACAGTACGGCCACAAAAGATCAGCTGAATTCAAGAAACAACCTGATTGCCCATGAAACGGCACATATGTGGTTTGGTGATCTGGTAACCATGACCTGGTTTACAGATGTCTGGATGAAAGAAGTGTTTGCCAATTTTATGGCAGATAAAAGTGCAGAAGGAAATGTAGGTAAGGCCGTTTTTGACCTGAAATTTTTAATAGACCATTTTCCGGCGGCTTATGGTGTAGACCGTACTGCCGGCTCAAATCCAATTCGCCAGCAGTTAGATAACCTGAAGGATGCCGGTACAATGTATGGTAATATCATTTACCATAAGGCGCCGATTATGATGCAACAGCTGGAACTGTTAATGGGAAAAGATAAATTTCGGCAGGGAGTAAGGGCGTATCTTAAAAAGTTTGCCAACAGCAATGCTTCATGGCCCGACCTGATTGGTATGCTGAATAAATATTCGGATCAGGATTTAGAAGGATGGAATAAGGTATGGGTAAATGAGCCGGGCAGACCTGTTGTAGATTATACCATTGAGAAAAAAGGAGATAAAATCGGCAGGTTTACGATTAAACAGGTAGCTGAATATGGCAGGCAAAGAATCTGGCCCCAGCTTTTTGAACTCACATTTTATTATCAGGGTTATACCAGGAAAATACCGGTTAATTTAAATGCAGCGCAAATTGAATTAAAAGAAGCAGAAGGATTGGATGTGCCGTTATTTGTATTGTTCAACTCATCAGGTCAGGGTTATGGATTATGGCCCCTGGATATGGATATGTTCAATCATCTGTATGACATGGAAAAACCTGTAAACCGCGCCACTGCTTACATTACCCTTTATGAGAATATGCTGAATGACAGGTATATTAAGCCGGCAGCGTTGTTGACCCTTTTTGTGGAAGGCCTGACTAAAGAAAAAGAAGAATTAAACCTGAATCTGATTACTGGTTATATTGGTACGGTTTACTGGGAATTTCTTTCAGAACAGGAAAGGGATAAGCTTACAGAGTTATTGGAAAAGAAAATATGGGAGGCCATGCTTGAACAGCAAGGCCCTAACCTTAAAAAGCTTTTGTTCAAAACTTACCAGAACATATTTTTAAGCAAAGCTGCTGCCAGCCGGCTGTATGAAGTATGGAAAGTTCAAAAGGCCCCTGCCGGAGTAAAGCTATCGGAAGATGATTATACTTCATTGGCTTTTTCGCTGGCTTTAAGAGCTGGTGCAGACGCTGCTGTATTAAAAACGCAATTGCTGCGTATAAGTAATGCCGACAGAAAGAAAAGATTTGAGTTTATCATGCCTGCACTTTCTGCTGATGTAACTGAACGTGACCGGTTTTTTAAGAGCCTGGAATTAAAAGCAAACAGAGAAAAAGAAGCTAACGTCACTGCTGCATTATATTACCTGCATCATCCTTTAAGGCAATCCGGGTCTGTAAAATACCTGGATAAAAGTCTGCAAATGCTGGAGGAGATCCAGACAACCGGTGACATCTTTTTTCCTCAAAATTGGCTGACAGCTACTTTTAGCTATTATCAAAGTCCAGAAGCCGCCAGGATAGTCAGCCATTTTTTTAATACACACCCGGATTACCACCCTCAACTGAAAGCCAAACTTCTCCAAGCTACGGATAACCTGTTCAGGGCTCAAAAACTATTAAAATAATTACTGTTGTAATGTTTTATACGTTATTTTAAATACCTGTGTGCTTTTGTTTCCTGTAATGGTCATTTTTGAAGGATAGCCGTCAGTATTGTATTCATAGCTGAAGCCGGTATTTTCGGCCGGTGTTTTCTGGTTTGCATAGCTTAAAATGTTGTTGACGGAAGAAAGGAGAAACCAATATTCCGCTTCAAAAGCAAATAACCAGCTTTCAGCTATATGACTGGCAATGCCTTTTTTGTTGTCGAAGCTGTAATTCAATTGGTTGGTCTGGTTGGGGTAAATGGCTACAGTATTTGCTGATAGGTTTTGTGAAGAGCTGTATGCCAAACTATATGACCGTAGCAGCTGGTCTGTGCTGCTGTTACCGTAATATTTAACCCCGGTTATTTGCTGCTGACCATTATAATCCAGCGTATAGAAACCTATAGGTGTAAAGCTGTTAAATATAGGGTCATGTTCAAACTGGTTGGTCCGCAGAACCAGCTTTTGTGCATTGGTTTCATAATAGGCCGCATAATACAATTGGTTATTCCTGTATTTTTCCAGTACAGAAAGCTGGAGCTTATTGTTGTAAGATATGGCTATTTTATGTCCATCATTGCTTTCTATTGCAATAAGCTGCGCTGTATTTTCCTTATATTTTAATGTGATTACCAGGCTGCTGGCTTCCAGTTTTACAGGTATAAGTACCTGATCAGGCTGTTTTTCTTCCGGAGTGGGGCTTTTTGCCAGAGGCTTATGTTTTTTACAGGAAAGCGTGAACAATAAGGTAAAAAGCATAAAAAGATACAGGTGGTTTTTGAGACTACACATGTTAGGTTGGTTTATAAATAAACAATCAGTTAGTTATCCGTAAATCTATATATAATTATCATAATAATAAAATAAATTATCATATTTAGCAGTTATATATTTCTTTGTATGAAATAAAATATTTTTATGATTTTATGCAACATTTTAATATATACTTAAAAATTTAGGCTTAAACATGATATATTTGATTACACACAAACATTTACACAAATGAAAACAACAGTTTTATTAGCAGCGCTGGCTTTTGGCACAGTGCTCTCGGCCTTTGGGCAGAAAGAGAAAAAAGACGATGTTTATCCTGCGCCGGTGCCAGAAAATAAGGAACGTTTTGTACCTGCATCAGGAAAGGCCCTGGATGAGTCAGGCGGATTCAAGATTGTAAACTACGAGCTGATCTGGCAAAAGGTATTTGATACTGGGGCCAGCAGGGAAAGTATTGAGCACTATTTTAGGCGTTCCGGCATCTTTAAGCAGGTTGAAACAGCACCGGCTGAATTATGGGGCTTTCTTTCGGCTTTTGATGCCAAGGGGGCAGAATTTTCAAATATCCTGACGCCTTATACCAGAAGTACGCTTTTCTCTGCCTTTGCACTGGTAGATTTTAAAGAGGGGCATTACAGGGTTACCGTTAAAAAGATCATGATCATGAACTATTACGAAAAAAACAATGCAAAGATCAGCTATGCTGAATTTGCCTTTAAAAACAACCAGTACGAATTGAAACCTTCTTTTTTAAGAAACGAAGCTAAAGTAATGGATGAGGTGCTTACCCGGATGTTCAGTTTCAATACTACTGAAAATGAAAATTGGTGAGTAGCTGAAAATTATGAATAATAATTCGGGAAAAAGGCCCTTTAATAACAGATAAGCCGTACTTTTGTTAAACGATTTCTTTTTAGCACATAAGGTTTACTAAAAGTACATTATGGACGATTTTTTAGCTGCCCGCCTGCAAATGGCCTTCTCCCTTGGTTTTCACATAGTTTTTGCCTGCATTGGCATGGTTATGCCTTTCTTTATGTCGGTAGCGCATTTTTACTGGCTCAAAACCAAAAAGGTGGTTTACCGAGATGTAACAAAAGCCTGGAGTAAGGGGGTTGCAATTTTCTTTGCTACAGGAGCGGTATCGGGCACCGTACTTTCGTTCGAACTCGGTTTGCTCTGGCCCAAATTTATGGAGCATGCCGGACCCATATTTGGAATGCCGTTTTCTTTAGAGGGGACGGCATTTTTTATAGAAGCGATAGCCCTGGGATTTTACTTGTATGGCTGGAATAAGCTCAATCCCTGGTTCCATTGGGCTACGGGTGTAGTGGTAGGGGTAAGCGGCTTGCTCTCGGGGATTCTGGTGGTTGCTGCCAATGCCTGGATGAATAGCCCAGCCGGTTTTGATTACATTAACGGACAGTATTTAAACATTGACCCTATAAAAGCCATGTTCAATGAAGCTTGGTTTTCACAATCGCTGCATATGTGTGTGGCTGCCTTTGTTTCAACTGGTTTTGCCGTTGCCGGTGTGCACGCCCTCATGATCCTTAAAGGAAAAAATGTGGCTTTTCACAGTAAGGCCTTTAAAATTGCTGCGGTGTTTGGAACTGTAGCGGCCTGTTTACAACCTTTAAGCGGCGATATTTCTGCAAAAGATGTTGCCAAAAGACAGCCAGAAAAACTGGCCGCTATGGAAGCCCATTTTCATACCGAAAAGTTTGCCCCGCTCATTATAGGCGGGATTCCCGATACAGCGAATAAAAAAGTAGATTATGCCCTGAAGATCCCTGGCCTGCTTAGCTTTATGGCCACTGGCGATTTTAACGGGGAAGTGAAAGGGCTTGACGCGGTGCCGAAAGAAGATCAGCCACCTGTAGCAGTTACCCATTATGCTTTCCAGGTCATGGTAGGTCTGGGCATGGCCATGGTAGGGATTGCCATTTTGTATTTCATCGCTTTGTGGAAGAAAAAACAATGGCTGGATAGTAAATGGCTGTTAAAGCTCTTTGTTGCAGCAACACCTTTGGGTTTTATTGCTTTAGAAGCAGGATGGACGGTAACGGAAGTGGGACGCCAGCCCTGGATCATCAGGGGGGTAATGCGTACTGCTGATGCGGTAACGCCTATGCCGGGCATTGTGTATTCTTTCTACTTATTTACGGCAGTTTATATCTCTCTGGCTATCATTGTAAGTTTATTGCTGTACCGTCAGATTACTATGGTAGACAGCTTATACGATTCCGAATCAGTTCAATCTAAAAATTAGCTTTATGATATATGTAGTTATTGTTTTCCTGTGGACGGCCATTTTGTTATATATCCTGCTTGGCGGGGCTGATTTTGGTGCTGGCATTATAGAGCTGATGACGGCAAAAACCAATAAAGCCAAGACTAGGAAAACCATGTACAAGGCCATAGGCCCAATATGGGAGGCCAACCACATGTGGCTCATCATAGCCATAGTGATCCTGTTTGTCGGTTTTCCTAAAATATACACCACCATTTCTGTTTACCTGCATATTCCGCTGGTTTGCATGCTGTTGGGCATTATTGCCAGGGGCACTGCCTTTGTATTCAGAAACTACGATGCCGTAAAAGATGACATGCAAAAAATATATACGCCTATATTTGTGTATTCCAGTTTAATTACTCCATTTTTTCTGGGTATTATTGCTGCCAGTTCAGTATCCGGACAAATAGACCCTTCGGCAAATAATTTCCTGTCGGCATATATATTCAGCTGGCTCAACTGGTTCTCTGTAGCCGTAGGTATTTTTACAGTAAGCATTTGCGGTTTCCTGGCTACCATTTTTATCATCGGACAAACAGATAATGATGGCGATAGGGAGCATTTTGTGGGGAAAGCCCGCAGAACCATTTTTATCGTTATGTTTTGCGGTGCTTTGGTGTTTATAGCCGCTTATTCGGAAGGAATTCCACTTGCTTCATGGATCTTTGGGGATACACCTGGCTTAATTGCAATCATTGCAGCCAGTATTTCATTGCTGGTCATGTTTTATGCACTTAAAAAAGACAAGCCAATTTTATTGCGGCTGCTGGCCGGTTTTCAGGTTACCATGATTTTATTTGCGGCAACTTATACCCACTTCCCAGATATTGTTTTACTGAAAAACGGTGAAAACCTTTCCTTGCTGACCCACCAGGGTCAGGCCAGAACCATAGCTTCCTTAGGTTATGCCCTGCTCATTGGCAGTATATTTATCCTGCCGGCACTGGTTTACCTCATTTATATCTTCCAGAAAAGGCAGGAAGTGCCTGCCAGTCATTAATCAATTAATTTTTACCTTATATGGAGCAATCCAGATTTTTAAAACTCAACCAGCTTTCAGCAGGTGATTACCAGGCTTTTTTATACGATTGTGATGGTACCCTTGCCGATAACATGCCCGCACATACGGCCACTTACTTAGCCACAGCCCATGAATATGGACTAAGTATTGATCCGGCCATGATCAATGAACTGGCCGGATGGCCGGTAGCTGATGTGGTAGTAGAAATGAATAACCGTTATAAAAGCAATATAGATCCGACTGCTTTTAGGACAAGAAAAGCCGAGCTGTATGCAGCCAAATATATACAAAAGATTGTACCCATAGATTTTGTAGTGCAACACCTTAAGGCCAATGCAGGTAAGGTGCGTATTGGTGTAGTTTCGGGTGGCGACAGGGAGGCTATTGCACAAACCCTGGAGGTGCTGGGTATTGCTGATCTTGTAGAAGTTTTGATCTGTGCAGGGGACACCGTCAAAGGCAAGCCCTTTCCTGATCCCTTTTTAAAAGCAGCTGAATTGTTGGATGTGGAACCATCAAAATGTATGGTCTTTGAAGATGGCGTTCCCGGAGTGGAAGCCGCTAAGGCTGCAGGAATGGACTGGATAAGGATTGATCTGATCTGACCAGAAATAAATAACCCGGGTATTTGGGTTCTTATGTAACAAATTAAGTTAAAAAGAGTTAAATGAATTGTTTTTGTGCTTAATTCGCAGTCTTTTTATGTTAAGGAAACAATGATGTGATTTAATATAAGATAAGGATTAAACCAAAAACATTTTATAACGTCTAAATTAAAGTTACAACCTAGTAGAACACCAAATATGAAACAAGGATATATAAAAACACTATTTAATATTTTCCTGCTTACAGGTCTTAGTATAGCAGTAAATGCACAAAAAGTTACTGAACTTCAGGAGGTTAGTGTGAAGGCTCCGCATGCTGTTAAAATTGATGGTAAAAATTTTGAATGGCAGGATGCCAATTTTTCTGTAAACAAGCGTACCAATATTGCTTACATCATGAGCAATGATGACAAAAACCTTTATCTGGTAATTAAATCTGCCGATGTACCTAATAATATGAAAATACTGGCAGGAGGGATTACGCTCTCTATAAACCCTGACGGAAAGAAAAAAGAAAAAGAAAGCATCATGCTTACCTATCCTATCATTCAAAGGGCCAGCAGAGGCGGACAAGGTGGCAACAGGGGACAGTTCAGAGCGATGGGCATGGCCATGGGTGGCGGTGGCGGTCAACCCAATACCAAACAAAGGGATTCTATAATGGCTGCTATGCAGAAAACACAACTGGCACAGGCAAAAGAAATCAAGATCAAAGGTTTTAAAAATACAACTGATACCCTCATTTCCATTTACAATGAATTTGGCATCAAAGCCTTTGCCAGCATAGAAAAAGACAATTCTTTTTTTTATGAAATAGGGATCCCTCTGGAAGCTTTAGGCATTTCTGTCGATTCGCCAAAAGAATTTGCTTACAACATTAAAGTTAACGGCCTGCAGTTACCCGGCCTGGATGGTGGATTTGGTGGTGGTAACCGTGGAAACTTTGGTGGCGGCGGCGGTGGCGGTATGCGGATCAGTAGCGGTGGCGGCGGTGGCATGCGTGGCGGTATCGATTTTCAGGACATGATGAGCCCGACAGATTTCTGGGGTAAATACACTCTGGTCAAAAATTAATATTTCTTTCAATTCCAGTTATTCCTACCCTGCAATAAGGGCAGGCATTTTCCGAACACATTTAAACTATATTATACACACCAACACACGAATGAAATATTCTAACCAGGTTAATGCTGCACAGCTGTACACCAGCCCTCCTTACATCCGCTATTTCAATTTAATGATCCGGATAAGCATCCTATTCTTTTTCCTGCTGTTCAGCACTGTTAAGCTTTTTGCACAAAACCAGCCTACGCAAAATACCCCACCACCTTTGCCGGTAAGAGAAATCAGCGGGATTGTAAAAGACAGCACAGATCTGGGGGTAATTGGCGCAACAGTGAGTTTAACCTCAATTAAGGATACTTTAAAAACCAGTACCAATTCGGACGGTATATTTGTATTCAAAAATGTAAAATCGGCCACCTATACCATTTTAGTACAAAGTATTGGTTACAGGCCTTCTGCCCCAATGCGGTACAAGCAAAATGATGCCATACCCCGTATCGTAATGGATCCCATTTTACTTAAAGAGCAAAAAAATACTCTAAATGAAGTGGTAATCAGTGGTACACCATCCATTACCTATAAAACGGATACAGTAGAGTACAAGGCCAGCGATTATATTGTAAGGGCCAACTCGACGGTAGATGAGCTGCTCAAAAAAATGGAGGGCATGGAAGTCGGCAATGATGGCTCATTGGTGCATCAGGGCCAGAATGTAACAAAAGCAAAATTAAACGGTAAAGAATATCAGGGGGGCGACATTGCAACCGCAATTAAAAACCTTCCGGCGGAAATTGTGGACAAGATCCAGATTGTGGACGACTATGGTGATCAGGCCGCCCGTACCGGAATTAAAGATGGTGATCCTGAAAAAGTACTGAACATTACTACCCGAACCGATAAATCTGTGGGTAATATGGCCAATATTTTCGTCGGGGCTGGTAATAACGATCGATATGAAGCCGGAATATTTGGTACACGGATAAACGGAAACCAGACCATAGGGGTAAACGGACGCTTCAGCAATACCGTAAACGGTGTAGCCAGCAGCGGAGACAACAGCAATAATAGCGGTGGTGGCGGTGGAGGTGGCGGCGGCCGTGGTGGTCAGGGTGGCCAGAATACTCAGAATAGTGGTGGCAGTGGTAGTGGTGGTACCACCACCTCAGGCCGGGGCTCATTCAGTATCCGTGATAAAATAGGGAAAAAAATAGAACTCAACCTTAATTATGATTACACGAGTTCAAATGTCAAATCTTTAAACGACAGTTATTCGGTTAGTCCAACGCGGCAGCGGATCCAGGTGATCGAAAATGGTGTTCCCATCATGAAAGATACTACTTATTATACTTTTGCAAATAGCCTAAGCAATGGAGAAAACCTGAACAAGAGCCATAATTTCAGGGCCGAAATAGAAATAAATCTCGATAGTAACAATTTTCTACGTGCGGTCCCTACATTGCGGTATAGTTCGGCAAACAACACGAGATTTTCCGATATCAAACAAACCGGGTTTTATCACCAGAACAGAAAAGGAACCAATATCAGCAAAAATACAAGACCCCAGCTGGGTGCTTCTGTTTTTTATCAGCATATTTTTAAAAAACCCAGAAGGAATCTTTCTTTACAGGTAGATGCAAATAGCAATAATCTGGACCAGGAGCAGGAACAGGATACCAAAATCATTTACTTTTTAAATGAGGCTGAAACAGAAACAAGGGACTCGGCTGTAAACAGGATTGTAGCCAGGAAAAACCTGCAGAGCAATTACCGGGGAAGCTTTACTTTTGCAGAACCCTTAACTGCCAATACCCAGCTGGAATTAAATGCCCAGGTCAATTACAATGGGTACGACAATACCGCAACTACGCAGAACATCATCAATGGAAATCCATCTGGAATCATAGATTCTCTCAGTAATATTTATGATTATTCCTTTACGCAGGGCCGTATTGCTTTGAACTACCGTTATGGCTTAAGCAATATGTCTAAAGTACGTTTCTCTTTGGGTATAACGGCAATACCATCCCTGCTTTCCGGTACAAAGGTAAGTCTGGGTACCACCACCAACAGAAGCAGTTTTAATATGGTGCCCATTGCCCGTTTTGAATATCTATGGTCCAGACAACATAAAATGTCGATCAATTATTATGGAAATGCAATAGAGCCTACCTTTGACCAGATCCAGCCGGTAAGGGATGTAACCAATCCACAAAATCCTATTGTGGGTAACCCAAATTTAGTAGCCTCTTTCCAGCATACGGTTAGGGCGGGTTATGACAATTACATCGCCAATTCTAAATTGAACTATTCTTTGAATGTCAATGGATCGTTAACAGATAATTCGGTCATCAGAAATAATGTACAGATCATTGATCAGATACTGACAAATCAGGCTACGAGTAAAAAAGATACCATTTACATTACGGAAACCCGTTTTTTAAATACCAGTGGAGCGTATAAGGTAAATGGAAATTATTCCATCAGCAAACAACTGAACGACCGCAGGTACAATCTGTCGCTCAGTGGATCAGCCAGCTACGATCATCGTATTTCTATGAGTGCCTCGCAAAAAAACATAAATACAGTAATGACTTTTATTGAACGTTTCGGACCAAGGATCAATCCGAACGACTGGTTCGAGATCAATCCCAACGTATCATATAACTACACGAAATCGACCAATACCCTACCTGGTTTCAGGGATACCAAAACAAATACACTGGCGCTTAACCTGGACGGAAGGATGTACTTCCTGAACAGCTGGCTTTTTGGCTATAGTGCCAGTAAAAACTATGTCAGCGGAATTGATGCCAATGTGACCAGCAATCCTTTTGTGGTAAACGCCTATATAGAAAAAGAATTTTTTAACCGCAGGGGCAGGGTCACCTTTCAGGCCTTCGATATCCTGAACCAGAACAATTTTGTAAGTCGTGACAACAGCGAGGATGGAGGATATACCGATACCAAATCCAATGCACTGAGCCGGTACTTTATGCTGCGTTTAAGTATGCGTTTGCAAAAATGGACGGGTGCACAGGGCCGCGGAGGCAGACAGATTATGCGCAGGGGCGATGGAAGCTTTATGTAGTCGCAGACCGTACGTAGCAGACATAAAAAAAGCCTCTTGATCAGAGGCTTTTTTTATGTTTATATTTTTTAGAAGGAAAAGTCATCGTCTTTTACTCTTGCTACTCCTTCGTGGTTCTCAGAATATTCGTAGCGTTTTTCTACCACATCCTGATGGTTCTTAATGTAGTCAACCGTTTCGTTTAGCCCTTCTGTAAACTTCTCAAAATCTTCTTTGTATAAAAAGATCTTGTGTTTTACAAAAACACCATCTTCCAGCCTTTTCTTGCTTTCAGTTAAGGTTAGGTAGTAATCTCCTGATCTGGTTGCTTTTACGTCGAAAAAATAAGTTCTTTTACCTGCCCTTACTTTTTTTGAAAAAACCTCTTCTCTCTCTTTGTTGTCAAATTCTCCCATGGTTGGTATTGATCTTGGTTTTGGTTCGGGTAAATATAAAGTAATAATTACTAAAGTTCAAAATAGAAATTACAAGGATTGATTTTCTTCTTCAAGCAATTGGTTCTGATACATTTCGGCATAAGCCCCGTTTTGCTGTAATAATTGCTCATGGTTGCCCTGTTCAATGATTTTTCCCTGATCAAGCACAATGATTTTATCCGCATTTTTTATCGTAGAAATTCGGTGTGCAATCAAAATGCTTGTTTTATCTTTCATTATTTTGCTCAGATTTCTTAGAATTTCTTCTTCTGTGCGGGTATCGACAGCCGAAAGGCAATCGTCAAATATGAGCAGGGCAGGTTCTTTGATCAATGCCCTTGCAATAGAAACGCGTTGCTTTTGTCCGCCCGAAAGCGTTATGCCCCTTTCACCCAGCATGGTTTCAAATTTATGCTCAAAGTCGACAATGTTATGGTACACCGCTGCATTTTTTGCTGCAGTGCTTACCTCCTCATCGGTTACCTGGTCCAAACCAAAAGCGATGTTATTTTTAATGGTATCGGAGAAAAGGAAAACTTCCTGAGGTACAAAACCAATCTGGTTGCGGTAATTGTTTAAATTAAGGCCTTTTAGCGGATTTCCGTCTACTGTAATGGTCCCGCTGTCGATATCATACATGCGCATGATTAGATTGGCAAGGGTAGACTTCCCGGAACCGGTGCGTCCGATTATGGCAATAAACTGACCCTGTCCGATCTCGAAACTAACATCCCTTAAGGCCTGGATCCCCGTATCCGGATAAGTGAAATTAACATGTTCAAATTTGATATTCCCTTTTAGCCGGGGGCTTTCTGTGTTTTTAGAAGTAATATCCGGTTTTAACTGTAAAAATTCATTGATGCGTTTCTGAGAGGCCGAGGCGCGCTGAATTAATGTAGTAACCCAGCCCAGCATAGTAACAGGGAAGGTAAGCTGGTTTACATAAACTATGAATTCGGCAATGTTGCCCGGTGTAATGGCGCCATCTATAACCTGTATACCCCCAATATAAACGGTAAGGATGGTACTTAAGCCAACCAGCAAAAGCATGGTAGGGTAAAAAAGTGCCTGTACTTTAACCAGGCCCATGGCATTATCTTTATAGCCCTGGCTCTCGGCAGCAAATATTTCTTTTGTATAATCTTCTCTTACATAAGATTTGATGACCCTAATGCCCGAGAACCTTTCCTGTACAAAACTGGACAGTTTAGATAGCTGTTCCTGGATCTGTTCACTCTTTTGATTGATGAGGGTATTTACAAAATAAATGATCAGGACCAGTACCGGTAAGGGCAGCAAGCACCATAAGGCCAGGGTAACGTTTACCGAAAACATGGCGTAAATAACCAGGATGAACAGTACGGCTGTATTAATGGTATACATGATGGCCGGACCTACGTACATGCGTACGCGGTTTACATCTTCTGTGGCGCGGTTCATCAGGTCGCCCGTATTGTTGCGCCGGTAAAAGCCCAGGCTTAGTTTCTGGTAATGTGCATAAATCTCATTCTTCATATCAAATTCGATATGCCGCGACATCAGGATGATGGTTTGCCGCATAAAGAACAGGAAAAGTCCCCTGAGCAGGTACAATATCAACACCAGCATGCCAAAATAAAACAGGCTGTAACTAAAGATATCGTAAATAACTGTCGCACGTTCAAAGCCGTTGAATAACCTGTAGATCTGTATGTTCTCGGTGATCAGGTTAAAGGCATGGCCAATTACCTGGGCAGGGATCACACCAAAAAAATTGGAGATGACCACAAAGAAAATCCCGGGGATAATCCACCATTTATATTTGTAGAAGTATTTGTTTAAAAAACGCAGGTGTTTCATCAGGGGGTAAAGTTATCGAAAATGAAGGTGTTTTTTTTAAACTCTTTAGTTAAAACAATGTAAATAATGTTTTTTTATGCTAGTTTTGCGGGATATCTGATAAACAAAATTATATGTCTGGTAATAGTTCTATTGTGAATTCAGTTTTAGATCAATTAAGTGCGTCGGGGCACAAGAAAGTAGTTTATTGTAATGATCCCGACACCGGATTAAAGGCAATTATTGCCATTCACGATACAACTTTAGGCCCTGCATTAGGCGGAACCCGCATGTGGAGCTATACTACCGAATCAGAAGCACTGGAAGATGTACTCAGACTATCGAGTGCCATGACTTATAAAGCAGCCATTACCGGCCTTAATTTAGGTGGTGGCAAGGCCGTTATTATCGGCGATTCCAGGAAAGGGAAATCTGAAGCAATGATGCGCAGTTATGGCAGGTTCATCAAAAACCTGAACGGCGAATTTATTACTGCAGAAGATGTAGGTACCACTACCAAGGATATGGAATACATCCGCATGGAAACCAGTCATGTTACAGGGGTGCCGGAATCGTTGGGTGGTGCAGGCAATCCCGCACCAACAACAGCAAAAGGGGTGTTCCTGGGTATCAAGGCCTGTGTAAAAGAAGTTTTTGGAACCGATATGCTGGCCGGACGTTCTGTAGTGGTACAGGGGATAGGAAATGTGGGCGAGCATCTGGTTGCTTTGTTGAGGGCAGAAAATGTGGAAGTCTATATCAGCGACATCAATGAAGAGCGTTTGCAGCATGTGGCACGTACCTATAAGGCAAAGCCGATTGGTGCAGACAAAATTTTTGGCCTGGACGCAGATATTTATGCACCATGTGCACTGGGAGCTACAGTGAACGATAAGACCATCAATAAAATGAAATTTGCGATTATTGCGGGTTCTGCAAATAACCAGCTGGCAGATGAAAATAAACACGGACAGCTGTTGCTGGAGAAAGGTATTTTGTTTGCTCCGGATTACCTGATCAATGCAGGCGGACTGATCAGTTGTTATTCTGAACTTACCGGCTTTGGTAAAAAGCGGACCATGCAACTTACAGAGAATATTTATAACGCCACAAGAGATGTCATAAAAATGTCCAAAACAGATAATATCCCAACAATATGGGCCGCTAACCGCATTGCTGAAAAAAGAATAATAGATATCAAAAAAATAAAATCATCATTTTAATAAACAGGTAATTTACCACTCGTTCTTACATTCATGTTAAACAGAAGGCACTTAAGAATTAAAGCTCTGCAAAATATTTTTGCTTGGCACATGACAGACAAAAAGGATCTGGCTTCCTCAAAGAAAGCGTTAATGCAAAGTATTGATAATGTATACGAAATGTATATATGGATGCTTTCGCTATTGGTTGAGGTTACAGAATACACAGGGATTGACGCTACAGAGCGCGCCAATAAACATTTGCCTACAGCAGAAGACCTGAACCCTAATTTAAAGCTGCTGAACAATAAGTTTGCAGTTACATTGAAAAAGAATCCTGATTTTAGTGCTGCGGTACATAAATATAAGATCAACTGGATGGCCGATCCGGAATTCGTAAAGGCTATTTTTAATACTTTAAAGGTTACTCCAGAGTATGCCACCTACCTGGCCGATGAGAACAACGACCTGGAAGAATCAAAAACGATCATCAAATTCATCTTCAGAAAGGTCATCCTAAAAAGCCATAATATTATACAGGCTTTCGAGGACAGGTTCATCAACTGGTCGGTAGACAAGGAAGTAATGCAGGGAATGGTGGCCAAAACCATCAAAAATTTTACTTCTGAAGATCCTTTTAAAAATAAACTGACGCCGATAAGCCAGGACTGGGCAGAAGACAGCAAATTTGTAGAAGACCTGTTTGTGCACACCTTAAAAAGTGATAAGGAATACCAGGGCCTGATTGCCGAAAGAACCAAGAACTGGGAGTCGGAGCGTATTGCTTTAATGGATACCATCCTGATGAAAATGGCCATATGCGAATTGATGAATTTCCCTTCCATACCTGTTAAAGTAACTATTAACGAGTACCTTGATCTCTCAAAAGATTACAGTACCCCGAAAAGTAATTCATTTATTAACGGTATCTTGGACAAAATTTTAGGCGATCTGAAAAGAACAAACAGCATACATAAAATTGGTCGCGGACTAATAGAAGAATAAATTATGAAACAGATTTTTGTACTGGCACTGGCTGCTTTATCATTTGCTTCCTGCCAAAACACAGCAAAAAAAACTACCGAAGCTGGTCATGCTACTGAAACTGTAGCAGGCGCTCCTGATGCCGCTGTACCTGCAGCTGCCGACGCAGCAGTAATGAGCTTTGAGAATGGAAATTATGATTTCGGGAAGATCAGTCAGGGTGAAAAGGTGTATTACAGCTACAAATTTAAAAATGTAGGTAAAAGTCCCCTGATCATTTTAAATGCCACGGCTACCTGCGGTTGCACTGTACCCGAGGTGCCAAAGGAACCGATTAAACCTGGTGCAGAAGGCGAGATCAAAGTTGTGTTTGACAGCAATGGAAAATCGGGTATGCAAGATAAAGTAATTACAGTTACTTCAAATGCCCATCCAAATATTGCCAGCTTACACCTGACAGGAGAAATTAAAGAACAATCGAATTAATAAACATTTATACATTAACAATATGATATCAACAATAATTTTGCAGGCTCAGGGAAACGGAATGTTAAGCACCTTAGTGCCTATGGTTTTAATCATGGTTGTATTTTATTTCTTCATGATCAGGCCACAGGTTAAAAAAGCAAAAGACCTGAAAAAAATGGTTGAAGCCTTAAAAAAGGGAGATAAAATTGTGACCACTGCAGGTATTCACGGCCGTATAGCCGATATGAACGAAACTACTTTTCTAATTGAAGTAGAAGGTGGCACCAAAATCCGTTTTGATAAAACAGCAGTATCCTTAGATGCAACTAAAGCCGTTGCACCTAAAACTGAAGAAACAACCAAAGCATAGTTTTTAAGCTATAAATACAAAAGCCGCACCCTTGTTTGGTGTGGCTTTTGTATTTGAGTATATTTACGATATGCCATTTATCAAACTCACAAAAATAGAGCGGAAACGCTTCCTTGTTTTGATCACCTGTTTGCTGATCGCAATTGCAGCATGGTTGTTTATGGCATTGAACAATAAATATGTTTATACTGCCAAAACGGTTTTAAAGTATACCAGTATTCCCCAGAAAAAAGCTTTTCATCCTTTACAGTCAGATACAGTAGATTTACAGGTAGAGGGTACCGGCTGGCAATTGCTTTTTGCACGCTTAAGGGTTAACCCGCAATCCATATCCATCAGTCTGGAAAAGCTGAACAACAGCAATTTTATCCTGTTTTCAGAGCAATTGTACAATGTGAACAGGCAGCTGGAAACTTCACAGAAGATCATCTCTGTAAAGCCGGATACCCTGTATTTTGATTTCTCTGAAAAAACAGTAAAAAGGGTACCGGTTAAGCTGAATGCTAAATTTAGTTTTGTAAAACAATATGGCATTTCTAGCCCCATTGAGCTTACACCAGATTATGTAACCATATCCGGACCGGAACAGGAGCTGGCCAGGATTAAAGAATGGAAAACGGATTCTCTTAACCTCGATGACGTACAGTATACCACTAAAAAAGTTGTGGGAATGACACAAAGCAAGTTGAAAAATGTAAGTATTTTTCCGGCAAGTGTTGAGGTAAAAGTACCGGTTGATGAGTTTACAGAAAAAATTCTGGAAGTTCCGCTGAAGATCATCAACAACAATGCCTATTACAGCATAAAACTATATCCAAAAAAAGTGAAGGTAACCTTTATGGTCGCTTTATCTAAATATAGCCAGGTAAATGAAGATTTTATAGAGGCTATAGTTGATATGGATGAATGGAAAAATTTAAACCACAGCAGGCTAAGAGTAAAGATTATACGCTTTCCGGATTATTGCCGGCTGATACAGGTGGCACCGGGTAAAGTTGATTTTATTATTGAAAAGTAATGTTAAAGATTGGGATCACAGGGGGAATAGGCAGTGGCAAAACAACTATCTGTAAGGTATTTGAGACCATGGGTATCCCTGTTTTTTATGCTGATACCGTAGCCAAACAGCTGATGGTAACGGATGAGCTGTTGATGAGCGGTGTAAGGCATACTTTTGGTACAGAAAGTTATGCTGCAGACGGCACATTAAACAACAAACACATTGCTGCAATAGTCTTTAACAACGCTGACGAACTGGCCAGATTAAATGCCTTGGTGCACCCCGCTGTGTTCCGGGCTTTTGAAGTATGGGTAAAACAGGTGCCTGCCCATGTTCCTTATGTACTCAAAGAAGCTGCTTTATTGTTTGAAAGCGGATCGTACAAAATGTGCGACCAGAATATTCTGGTGCTGGCACCGGAAGCGGCCAGGCTACAGTGGGTCATGGAACGTGATGGGGTAAGTGCAGCTCAGGTTAAGGCCAGGATGGATAAACAATTGCCCGATGAAGAAAAGATGAAACTTGCTGACCATCTTATTTATAACAACGAAACAGCCTCATTGATTATCCAGGTGCTTCGATTACACCAGCTGTTTCTAAATAAACCTGAATGATATTAGATGATTTTATAGTGGTTACCAAAACAGGTTTGTTTTGTAAGTATGGCGACTTTTACCTGGATCCAAAGGAAATAGTGAAACATGCAGTAATCTCTCATGCACATGGTGATCATGCGATTGGCGGTAACCTCAATGTATATTGTACCGAAGCAACGGCCCTGTTTATGAAGCACAGGTACAAAAAGTTCGCAGGGGCTGAATTTTATATTAAACCCTATGCTACAGCTTTTGACCTGAACGGAGTGCGTATCAGTTTTATTCCGGCAGGGCATATATTGGGTTCAGCACAGGTTTTAATGGAGTATAAGGGGGTAAAATATCTTTATACCGGAGATTATAAGCTACAACCAGATAAAACCTGTGAACCCATTGAATTTGTAACTGCCGACGTGCTGATTACAGAAACTACTTTTGCGGACCCTGGTACACAACATCCGGTGGCAGAAGAGGAGATCCTGAAATTAAATGCTACGCAGAACAATATTATGCTGGGTGCTTATTCATTAGGTAAGTGCCAGCGACTGATTAGTTTAATGAATGACCATTGTATAGAAAAAAGGATATTGGTACACCACAGTATGTTGCCTTTTATTAAAATATACGAACAGATGGGGATAAAACTTGGGCGGTACGAGGCTTACGACCGCAAGGTGATGAAAAACAATGTAGCCAATATGGTTTATATGGTGCCCCCAATGGTGTTTAGAAGCTATTTTAAGGCCATTAATGTAATCAGGGTATTTGCTACCGGCTGGAAACACCTGCAAAACAATCATGAAATCCAGTTGTATATATCTGATCATGCCGATTGGAACGACATTCTTTTTACGGTAGAAAAGGTAAAACCTACGCAGATATGGACCAATCATGGAAGTGGAATTCAACTCAAAAGTCATTTTGAAAGAAGTTTGGTCGTTAAATTGCTTAACTGATGAAAGAAGGGGTAGACTACTATTTTAACGAAAAAGGTTTAATGGTGTTTACCGCCGGATACCACCTTAGACGTGGGTATTGCTGTAAAAATAAATGTAAACACTGCCCCTGGGGTTTTGGCAAAACCAAACTAAAAGAAAAGCCCGGGGAAGATAAATAAAGGAATAAAGATGCAGTTGCAGAAAGAAACGCTGACTACGCGATTTGAAAGTATACATCACCAGGCGATCGTGAATGTTTTTCATACAGGAAACTGGTGCAATGAAAAATTGAAGCAGACCATACTGCCCTTTGAAGTAACTACACAACAGTTTAATATACTCAGGATTTTACGGGGGCAATACCCCAACGCCTGTACAGTGAATTTTCTGAAAACAAGAATGCTGGATAAGATGTGTGATGCATCTCGGATCATAGACCGGCTGGTGCAGAAAGGGTTGGTGCTGAAGGCCTCCAATGCAGAAGATAAAAGGGCAGTAGATATTCTGATCAGTGATAAGGGCCTGGCATTGCTCAAAGAAATGGACAAAGATGTAAGCCTGTCTGTACTGATCTCCTCTAACTTAACAGAAGAGGAAGCCCGGCTGCTGAATGATCTGCTGGATAAAATGAGGGGTTAATGTGCATGACTATGCCCACCTGAGGTATAAAAACCTATAAGGGCAATGGCCACACCACACAACACGGCAATCATTTTACGCCTGCTTACCTTATGGTCAACACTCGACTCAAACAGGATGGTGGTAGAGATGTGTAAGAATATCCCGATCACAATGCCCATGATCTTGTTAAAATAGGCCTCTACGCCACCAATGCTTCCATTGCTGATGCCGTAGCTTACATAAAAGCCGAGGGGTGCCATAATGGCAAATAAGCTGATGTAAAACACGATACTCTTTCTGGTAAACCTGCTCTGTAAAAGAATGCTCGCCAGTGCAAAAGCGGCAGGTATATGGTGCAGGGCAATGCCATAGATCAGGGCATTGTGCTGGTCTTTTGCCAAAGGCATGCCTTCTAAAAATGCATGCAGGCACAAACTGATCATGATGCCATAAGGGAACGCCTGGTTTTCATTGTGCTTATGAATATGTCCGTGTTCCACACCTTCCGAAAACTGTTCCAGGAAAATCTGTAACAGGAACCCGATTAAAATATATATCCCGATCTCGCTATGGTCAGGGCCGCTGTAGGCGTCGGGTATCAGATGTAATACGGTAATGGCAAATAAATAAGCACCACTAAACGATAGAATTAATTTCAGTAACTGGGATTTGTCGCTTTTAACCAAAAAAATGGCTATACCGCCTAAAAACGCGCTGAGAAATAAAATGAGTAATTTCCAGATTTCCATTATAGTTGTGGTTGTAATGTTCTATAAATTTTAGCTGTGCATAAGCCTATTGTAGTGCCCAATAAAGCCCCTACCATGGTATCTATAGGGTAGTGTACCCCAACATAGATCTGTGAGAAAGAAATGATAAAAGCCCAGGCCAGACCTATTGGCAATACCGGTTTCCACTTGTCATAAAATACAAATATCAGGAACACCGCAATGGCAAAGTGATTGGTGGCATGCGCCGAAGGGAAGCTGTAGCCGCTTCCACAGGGTACCCTGTGGATGATCTGGTCTATCAGACTGGGTTCGTTACAAGGCCTTAGTCTTGCCACAAAGGGCTTAATGAGCCGTGATGCAATCAGATCGCCCATAGCAAAAGTGGCCAGCAGCATACCAATAATGTACCAACCTCTTTTTTTGTATTCTACAAAGGAAAAAACAACAATAAACAAATAAAGGGGAGCCCAGGTATACCTGTTTCGCATGAGGGGCAGCAACCAGTCAAAAAAAGGATTGGCCATACCCCTGTGAATTTTTAAAAACAGGTCTACATCAAATTGTTGCAGGCTTTCTATCATGCTTTTTTGCAGATTAATATCAAACGGTCCGATTTATTTTCATCAAATTCCTCTAAACCATAGCTTCCAAATTTGGCACTGATGCTTAATCCTGCTTTTTGAAACATCCGTTCAAAGTCTGCCAGCTTAAAAGCCTGTACCCTTTCTTCAAAGGCAAAGGGCTTACCGCGGTGTTCAAAATTGATGTGCTTGATGATCTTACCATTGGCCACAAATTTACTCAAATGGAATTCTATCCCCTCAACAGTTTTGGTTTCTTTATGGGTAAGGTTCTTGATGATCTTTTCAGTATTAAAATAATCTATTACCAGGGTTCCATCAGCTTTTAAGCCCTTTCTGAACGACTTTAAAGCATTTACATGGTCTTTTTCAGTTTCAAAATATCCAAAACTGGTGAACAGGTTTAAAGCGATGTCAAAGTAATTGATGAAACACAGTTTGCGCATGTCGTGCACAAAAAAGTGCAGGTGTTTTTGCTCAAACTGCTGTGCATATCTGATGCTTTGTTCTGAAAGGTCTATTCCGGTTACATCGTAGCCTTTTTTATTGAGGTAAATGGCATGCCGGCCACGTCCACAGGCTATGTCCAGTATGCGTGATTCGGCTGCTGGTTTTAAATAGGCAGAAAGGTTGTCAATTAAGAATTCTGCCTCAGCATCATTACGTTGACTGTAAAGAATATGATAATAAGGAGAGTTAAACCAGTATTGAAACCATTTGCGCTGCATAGTTAACATTTTAAAAAACACAAATATAGTGTTTTGGTTGCAACAGATAAGTTTATTTGCAGAGGAGATGCAATTTAAAGCATTAATTTATTTATGACCCAACTTAAATAATTGGTTAGCTGATTTTTTCTTATTTTTGGTGAAAATCAGAATAACTTGACACTTATAAAATCAATCTCCGGAATCAGGGGAACGATTGGTGGCATCGCCGGCAATGGTTTAACCCCTATCGACATCGTAAAATTTACAGCAGCTTATGGCTCCTGGGTAATCAACAGAACCAACATTAAAAAAATTGTTCTTGGCCGCGACGCCAGGATCTCTGGTGAAATGGTAAACAACCTGGTCATCGGAACATTGCAGGGACTGGGCATTGAAGTGGTAGACTTGGGTCTGTCCACTACTCCTACAGTTGAAATTGCAGTTCCCATGGAAAAGGCAGGGGGTGGTATTATCCTCACAGCAAGCCACAATCCAAAACAATGGAATGCTTTAAAACTATTAAACGATAAAGGCGAATTTATCAGTGATGCAGATGGGAAAGAAGTGCTTGATATTGCTGAAAAAGCAGAATTTGAGTTTGCTGATGTGGATAGCCTGGGCAAAGTACTGAGTAATGATACCTACCTGCAAAAACACATCGATATTATCCTGGCATTGCCTCTGGTAGATGTTGAAGCAATTAAAAAGGCCAATTTCAAAATAGCCATCGACTGTGTAAACTCTACCGGTGGAATTTTTGTTCCGGCCCTCTTAAAAGCGCTGGGCGTAGAAACTATATACGAACTTTACTGTGAACCTGATGGCCGTTTTCCGCATAATCCGGAACCTTTGCCTGAAAATTTAACTGAAATTGCTAAAGTAGTACAAAGTAAAAAGGCAGATCTTGGTATCGTTGTAGATCCGGATGTAGACCGTTTGTGCTTTGTTTGTGAGGATGGGGAGATGTTTGGTGAAGAATATACATTGGTGGCCGTAGCAGATTATATCCTTAAAAATACCCCTGGTAATACCGTGTCCAATCTGTCTTCAACCAGGGCTTTGCGGGATGTAACCGAAAGTGCAGCCGGAAAATATAATGCCTCTGCTGTGGGCGAAGTGAATGTCGTAAACCAGATGAAAGCTACAAATGCCATCATCGGTGGCGAAGGGAATGGTGGTATCATTTATCCTGAACTGCATTATGGACGCGATGCTTTGGTCGGTATTGCCTTGTTCCTTACCCATCTGGCAAAATCGGGCAAGTCCATTTCTGTATTGCGCAGCAGCTATCCTGAATACCACATCTCCAAAAATAAGATCACACTTACACCAGAGATGGACATAGATGCATTGCTGATTAAGGTGCAGGAAAAATATAAAGACCAGCCAAACAGCACAATAGATGGCTTAAAGATTGAATTTGATAAAGAATGGGTGCACCTGAGGAGGTCAAATACCGAACCGATTATCCGTATTTATAGCGAGGCAGGAACGGAAACTGTAGCAGAGGGGCTTGCAGCAAAGATCATATCAGATATCAAAGAAATATTAAAACTGAGCTAACAAAAAAACTAACTAACTTATTTAACATGGAACGGGTTTATTTAGATAATGCCGCCACCACGCCTTTGGATAAGGAAGTGATGGCGGAGATGGTAAATGTAATGCGCAATTATTACGGAAACCCTTCATCTATTCATGCACAGGGGCGTGAAGTCCGTACCTTAATTGAAAAGGCCCGCAAAACGGTTGCTGGGCTGTTAAACGCAACGCCTGCCGAGATATTTTTTACCTCGGGAGGTACGGAGGCTGACAATACGGCCATCCGTTGCGGTATTGCAGCCTATAACATCAAACATGCCATTACTTCTAAAATAGAACATCATGCGGTAGAGCATACGCTTAACATGATGCTGGAACAGGGAGTGATAGACAAGCTTAGCTTTGTAGATATAGATGAAAAAGGTAATGTTGATTATGTGCACCTTGAAGAACTCCTGAAAAACAATGAGCGCTCTTTTGTATCACTGATGCATGCCAATAATGAACTGGGTACCTTAACAGATATAGAACGGGTTGGCGACCTCTGTGAACAATATGCTGCAATTTACCATTGCGATACCGTGCAAACGATGGGACATTACAAACATGATGTAAGAAAATTAAAAGCCCATTTTATGGTGTGTGCGGCACATAAGCTGCATGGCCCTAAGGGAGTCGGTTTCTTATTTGTAAACCACAATGTCAAAATAAGTCCGATGATATTTGGCGGTGCCCAGGAGCGCAATATGCGTGGGGGCACAGAGAATGTGTACGGAATTGTAGGTTTGGCTAAAGCCCTGGAAATTGCTTATGCCGAAATGGAAAACCATCAGCAGCACATTCAGGAATTAAAGGATTACCTTAAGCTTAAACTGAATGAAATTCCCGACGTATATTTTAACGGGGAAACGGATTCAGAAAAGAGTTTATATACCGTACTGAGTGTTTCTTTCCCAGCAATGGATATGGCCGATATGCTGTTGTTTAACCTGGACATTAATGGCATTTCAGCCTCTGGCGGCAGTGCGTGTTCCTCCGGTTCCAATATTGGCTCGCATGTGCTTACGGGTATTCATGCCGATCCTAACCGCCCTTCGGTTCGCTTTTCTTTCAGCAAATACAATACTAAAGAAGAGCTGGATTATGTAGTTGAAAAAGTTAAAGAGATTGTAGATAAAAATGTAGCGGTTTAATTAAACCGCTACATTTTTTAATTCTTCATCATTTTAAGGAAAGCCGCCAGTTTCGCTTTCATTGCCCTGCGGTCTACTATGAAATCTAAAAAGCCGTGTTCCAAAACAAATTCGGCAGTCTGGAAGCCTTTAGGTAAATCTTTTTTGATAGTTTCTTTAATCACCCTGGGACCCGCAAAACCTATTAATGAACCTGGTTCAGCGATATTGATGTCGCCCAGCATAGCATACGAAGCAGTTACACCACCAGTGGTAGGGTCGGTCAATAAAGAAATATACGGGATTTTAGCCTGACTTAACAAAGCCAGTTTGGCCGATGTTTTAGCCATTTGCATTAATGAAAATGCAGCTTCCATCATTCTTGCACCACCTGATTTTGAAATCATCAGGAAAGGGATTTTGTGTTTAATGCTATAATCAATAGAACGGGCAATCTTTTCACCAACTACCGAGCCCATCGATCCGCCAATGAAGTTAAAGTCCATACAGGCCACTACCAGGTCTTCACCCTCTATTTTACCATGAGCAGCTCTTATAGCATCCTTTAAGCCGGTTTTAGCCATGCTTTCTATTAGCCTTTCTGTATAGGGTTTGCTGTCTGTAAAGTTCAGGGGGTCGCCCGAGGTCAGGTTCGGAAATAGTTCTGTGAACTGATTGTTGTCGAACAATACCTGGAAATATTCTTTGGAACCCACACGCAAATGATAATTGCAGTATTGGCAAACATATTTATTCTCTAGCAGGTCAGCACTATGTAAGGCCTTTTTACAATTCGGGCACTTATTCCATAAACCGTCTGGTGCCTCTTTCTTTTCTTCTGTTGATGTACTGATACCTTTTTTTTCTCTCTTAAACCAAGCCATGTTATTTGTTGAAAAATGCGAGTACAAAGAAACAAAAAAAAATTAGAACACCCTGCGCTAGTTTAGCCTAAATTAATTTGCCTAAACCTATATTTTTCATAACTTCGGCGTATCTAAAATTAAAAATAATGAGTTTAAAAGGCTATAAAGGCGTAATTTACGGAGATGCCGTTCAGGAATTGTTTGAACAGGCTAAGAAACATCAATTTGCATTACCTGCAGTTAATGTTACCGGAACCAATACCATCAATGCTGTGATGGAAACTGCCAAAGCAGTTAATTCACCGGTTATGATCCAACTTTCTAACGGTGGTGCACAGTTTTATGCAGGGAAAACATTAAATAATGATAACTTAAAAGCCTGTGTACTAGGTGCAGTATCTGCAGCTAAACATGTTCATTTACTGGCAGAGCATTATGGTGTTGCAGTGGTATTGCATACAGACCATGCCGCAAAAAAATTGTTGCCATGGATAGACGGATTGCTTGATCATGGTGAAAAATTCTTTGCTGAACATGGTAAACCATTGTTTTCTTCCCATATGCTCGATCTTTCGGAAGAGTCAATTGAAGAAAATATGGAAATCTCTGCTAAATACTTAGCGCGTATGGCTAAAATGGGCATGACCATCGAAATTGAACTTGGCGTTACCGGCGGAGAGGAAGATGGCGTAGATAACAGCGATGTAGATAGCTCTAAATTATATACGCAACCTTCTGAAGTAGCTTATGCTTATGAAGAACTGAGCAAGGTAAGCGATAAATTTACAGTAGCTGCAGCATTTGGTAACGTTCATGGTGTATACAAACCGGGTAATGTTAAATTACAACCGGTTATCCTTAAAAACTCTCAGGATTACATCAGGGAGAAATTTGGCCTCACTGCCGAAAAACCTATCAATTTTGTTTTCCATGGTGGTTCTGGTTCTTCTCAGGAAGAGATCAGGGAAGCAATTTCCTATGGTGCCATTAAAATGAATATAGATACCGATATGCAATGGGCATTCTGGGAAGGTATTCTGGATTATTATAAAGCCAATGAAGCTTATCTTCAAGGGCAGATTGGCAACCCGGATGGCGAAGATAAACCAAATAAAAAATACTATGACCCACGTGTTTGGTTACGCAAAGGTGAAGAAGCTTTTGTGGCCCGTTTAACTCAGGCTTTTGAAGACCTGAACTGTAAAGATGCCAGCGACAAGTTGTAACTATTTTATAAAATGACTTAAAGCGTCATGAGGTCAAACCTTATGGCGCTTTTTTTGTAGTTTTAATATTCAGCATTGCTTTTCTGATGCTGAATACTTAAGTAAAAAATTTCCTGATGATTCAAATCCATAAAACAGAATATACTGATGAATAAAAAAGAAGGAAAAAATAACAGTTTATTTGAACGTTTTGCTAATGCTGCAACTACCTTTACGGGCAGTTCAGCCGCTTTTATTACCGCTACCGCTATTGTGGTGATATGGGCTTTAAGCGGGCCCGTATTCAATTATTCAGAAACCTGGCAGCTTGTGATCAATACCGGAACAACCATTATTACCTTTCTGATGGTGTTTTTAATTCAAAAGGCACAGAATAAAGATGGAAAAGCCATCCAGTTAAAACTGAATGAACTGATTGCTGCTCATGAACGTGCAAGTAACAGGATGGTCGATATTGAGGACCTGACTGAAAGGGAGCTTGACCAGTTGCATAAATTTTATGTAACGCTGGCAGACCTTGCTAAAAAGGAAAATGACATTCATTGTTCTCATTCCATAGATGCTGCCGGGGAAATCCACGAAATTAAAAGAAAAGTAAAAACTATATCAAAAAAAATTCATGGAAGCACTGCTCGTAAACAAGATCAAAAATAAGGAAGAGCTGGAAAAAGCATTTGCGATAAGGAAGAAGGTATTTGTAGAAGAACAGAACTGTCCGCCAGAACTGGAATGGGAACACGAAGAGGAATCGATCCATTTTCTTGCCGAAATTAACGGAGAAGCCTGTGGGGCATGCCGCTGGCGTAAAACTGACAAAGGTTATAAACTGGAACGTTTTGCTGTTTTAAAAGAGTTCAGGGGCAAAAGAATAGGGCAGGCCCTGGTAGCTGCGGCACTGGCAGATTTGCCAGAAAATGCCCACTACATTTACGTCCATTCACAATTGGATGCGATGCGGATGTATTCAAGGTTTGGCTTTATGGCCGAAGGTGAACAATTTGAAGAAGCAGGAATCCAGCATTTTAAAATGGTAAAAAAAAGCTAGTGAAATATTTTGGCAGAGAAGCGGAGGGCTTCCTGCCATTTTTCCATATCCAAACCTAAATGCTCGTCTTTAGTCTGTAAATAATAGATGAGCTCTTCTGTAGCCATATTGCCGGTTAAATCATCACTGGCCATCGGACAACCACCAAAGCCTTTTAATGCGCTGTCAAAACGCCTGCAACCACTTTCATAAGCTGCCTGGATCTTTTCATAACGTGTATTTGGGGTACTGTGTAAATGCAGGCCGATTTCCACATCAGGATAATGTCTGATCAGGCCCGGTACAATTGCCCTGATCTTTTCAGGCGAGGATATACCGGTAGTGTCTGATAAAGCCAGGATTTTAGCTCCCTGACCAACCAGTTCGGCGGCCCATTTTTCAACAATTTCAGGGTTCCATTCATCGCCATAAGGATTGCCAAATCCCATAGATATATAAATTACTGCTGTTTTTTGCCACTTTTCACAACTTTCCAGCAGTCGTTTAACAGTGTCTGTGGATTGTGCAATGCTCGAATTGGTATTGCGTTGCTGGAAGGTTTCTGAGATAGAGAAGGGGAAGCCCAGGTAACTGATCTCCGGATATGAACAGGCAGCTTCAACACCCTTTAAATTAGCTACAATAGCCAATAGCTTTGAACGTGTTGTGCCCAGGTCCAGTTTTGCTAAAACCGCTGCCGTATCACGCAGTTGGGGAATGGCTTTTGGGGATACAAAGCTACCAAAGTCTATGGTGTCAAAGCCTACCTGCAGCAACAGGTTAATATAGGCGGCTTTAAGGTCAGTATCAATAAAGTCATGTATGCCCTGCATGGCATCTCTTGGGCATTCTATTAATTTAACTGGTTTTTGTCTCATTTTGTACGGCTAATTCCTCGTCTGTACTTTTTTCTTTTAAAAATGGGCGGATGATCAACCTGGTACCCCTGTCGTAACTAAAATAGCTCCATACCCAGTTTACAAATACCACCAGTTTATTTCTAAAGCCCACTAAGGTCATCAAATGTACAAACATCCAGGTGAACCAGGCAAATACACCCTGAAATCTGATCTTGTGCAAATCTACCACCGCCCTGTTCCGGCCAACGGTGGCCATTGCGCCCTTATCGAAATATTTAAAGGGTTCTGTTGGCTTTTTTTCAATGATGTTCATCAGGTTTTTTGCCAGCAGCTTTCCCTGCTGTATGGCTGCAGGGGCAACACCGGGATGTCCGTTAGGAAACTCATCAGTGATCATGGCGGCTACATCGCCAAGGGCATAAATATTGGTATAGCCATCTACCAGGTTAATCTCATTTACTTTCAGCCGGTTGCCCCTTACTACCTTTTCGGCATTCAGGCCATCTAAAACCACCCCTTTAACACCGGCCGACCAGATGACCGTTGAGGAAGGGATGTGCTGTCCGTCAACCAGGCTCAGCATAGCACCATCATAAGCAGAAACACGGGCATTGTTCATGATGGTCACCCCAAGTTCATGAAGAAAATCGGCTGATTTTTGTTGTGCCTGTACAGACATGGCGCCCAGCAATTCCGGCGACCCTTCAATCAGGTAAATATTTACATCATCAATATTAAGTTCAGGATAGTCATTCTTAAGTACATGTTTTTTCAGCTCGGCCAGTGCCCCCGCAGTTTCCACACCTGTGGGGCCGCCACCAACCACCACAAAATTCAGCAGTTGCGCCCGCAACAGCGGGTCTGCGGCTATTTGTGCAGCTTCCAGGTTCTGTAAAATTAAACTCCTGAGATTTAGCGCTTCAGGAATTGATTTCATGGGCATGGCATTGTACTCAATTTCTGCCTGTCCGAAAAAATTACTGGTTGAGCCTGTAGCAAGTACAAGATGGTCATAGTCAATCATGCCGATCGAAGTTTCAATGGTATTTTCGGCAGCATCTACTTTGTGTACTTCTGTAACCCTGAAAGTCAGGTTCTTTTGCCCCTTGAATATTTTACGCAAGGGGAAAGCGATAGAATCAGCCTCTAAACCTCCTGTAGCCACCTGATAGAGCAGGGGCTGGAAGGTATGGTAATTGTGCTTATCCAGCAGCATCACATCTACGTTTTTATTGCGTAGTTTTTTGGCCAGTTCAATTCCTCCAAATCCA
This sequence comes from Pedobacter sp. AK017, assembly GCF_014200825.1. Taxonomy (NCBI): domain Bacteria; kingdom Pseudomonadati; phylum Bacteroidota; class Sphingobacteriia; order Sphingobacteriales; family Sphingobacteriaceae; genus Pedobacter; species Pedobacter sp. AK017. Next base: position 565,888 of record NZ_JACHCW010000001.1, on the reverse strand, counting down.
CCACCTACAATTACAATTCTTGGTTTGTTGCCTTTTGGGAAATGTTGCTCCATAATCGTGTTTTCAGTAAATGTATAACAACAATTGGTAAATATATATAACAACAAAAGGCATCCCAAAAAGGATGCCTTTTATTATCATTTATAAGTAATTACTTATTTTTTGTCTTTTACTTTGGCTTCACCCAAATCCAATACAATTGGTGTAGAGATACACAGTGAAGAATAAGTACCGATAATACGACCAATTAACAGGGCAAATATAAAGCCGCGGATACTGGCGCCACCAAAGATAAAGATAACCAGCAATACAAAGAACACGGTTAATGAAGTCAGAATAGTACGGCTTAATGTACTGTTCAGCGCAAAGTTAATCAGTGTTTCTCTTTCTTTTCCATGCAGGTCTTCTTTACCAGATTCAGCAAGTTTCTCACGGATCCTGTCAAATACAACTACAGTTTCTGTCATGGTATAACCCATAACTGTCAGAATAGCAGCTATAAAGTCCTGGCCAATCTCTAATGAGAAGGGCAGTACCCCATCTAAAATGGTATAGAAAGAAAGTACCAGCAATACATCATGGAACAAAGCGATAACCGCACCTAAACCATAATTTAGTTTTTTAAACCTTACTACGATATAAATAAACATTACCAGGCAGGAGAACAATATGGCACCATAAGCACTGTATACAATATCGCTTGCAATGATAGGGCCTACCTTTTCGTTACTTTCAATAGTATAATTCACACCTGTTTTGGCCAAACCTGCTTTTAAGGCATTTTCTACAATTTTATCAGCCTGGATATCAGAATCTGTGATGTGGAAAGTAGTAGTAATTTTCAGTTCATTATCAGCACCCGCAGTTTTAACAATGGTCTCCGATTCAGGGAATACAGCAGCCAGCTGTGCTTTCACATCTTCGGTATGCATGCCTTTATCGAAGTGAACGATATAAGTTCTACCCCCTTTAAAATCGATACCCAGGTTTAAGCCGCCATGTTTGAAATAGAAGATGAAACCTAAAACAATGATTATTGAGGATATGGTATAATAAAGCTTTCTGTGTCCAACAAAGTTGAAAGCGATATTTTTAAATGCGTGAATGGTGTATTTGTTGCCAAAAGTAATGTTGGCTTTTTTGTCTAACAAGGTATCGAAGATCAAACGGGAGATCAGTACGGCACAGAATAAAGAAGAAAGGATACCAATACAAAGGGTGGTGGCAAAACCCTGAACCGGGCCGCTACCGAATACATAAAGGATCACACCCAGTACCAATACCGTTACGTTTGAATCGATAATGGATGACATGGCATGTTTAAAACCTTCTTTAATGGCTACAGGTGTAGATTTACCTAAAGTAAGTTCTTCCCTTACACGCTCAAAGATCAGGATGTTTGCATCTACCGATAAACCGATTACCAGTACGATACCGGCAATACCCGGTAAGGTAAGCACGGCACCCAGCGATACCAGTATACCCATGATGAAGAACAGGTTGATCACAAGGGCAAGGTTGGCTACCCATCCGGCTTTGTTATAATACAAAGCCATAAAGATCAGGATCACTACGAAGGCCAGCACAAATGACAGCAAGCCATTGTGTATGGCCACTTCTCCAAGGGATGGACCTACAACGAATTCTCCAACAATTCTTGCCGGTGCAGGTAATTTACCTGCTTTTAAGATGTTGGCCAAATCCTGTGTGTCGTTTACTGTAAAGTTACCGGTAATAGAAGAAATACCGTTAGGAATCTCATTTTGTACCGTCGGTGCAGAATAAACAGTATTGTCCAGTACAATAGCTATTGCTTTTTTATTGTTGGCATCCGCCGAAGCTTCTGCAGTGATTTTTTTCCATTTGGCAGCACCATCGCCGGTCATGTACATGGTTACTTCAGGTTTGCCTTTCTGGTCATAATCATGACGGGCATCGCTAATGGCTTCGCCACCTAAATCTGGTTTACCATCCAATGAAGTCACTTTAATGGCATACAGTTCAAATATTTTACTTGTATTGGCCACACCCAGGTCGGCAGGTTTGGCACTCCACATAAACTTATAGCTCTGAGGAATGATGGCTGCAATTTCTGGTCTTTTAAAGAAGGCGTTTACTTTAGCTGTATCTTTTTGCGCAGTCCAGCCAACAACTGGTCCCGGGCGCAATGCCGGCTGACCGTTTTCCGATTGGTAGGTTGGAGGTGTCAATACGGCAAACAATGGGTTAGATTTGGCTGCCTCATTGTTTTTTAAGCTTAATGAATCTTTAGCATCAGCTTTTTTAGCCAGTCCTGCCAGTTTACTTCCGCTTTTTGCTGTAGTATCTTTAGCTGCACCTGTAGCAGCTGTTGTATCTTTTAAAGTAAGGGCAAGTGTTTTGTTGATATTTTCCAAAACCGGATATACTTCCTCGTTCTGGTAAACCTGCCAGAACTGTAGTTCGGCAGAACCTTGTAACAATTTATGGACACGCTCTTTGTCCTGCACACCCGGCATTTCGATAAGGATACGGTTGGTACCTTCCTGTTTCTGCATGTTCGGGCTTACTACACCGAAACCATCAATACGGCTTCTGATGATAATGAACGAACGGTCGATAGCACTGGTAGCTTCTTTAGATAAAAAGCTTTTTACTTCGTTATTGCTTGCATTTGGTTTTAATAGTTTTGCATTGTCCTGATTAGAGAAAAAATCTACCAGGTTCTTACCCGGCGCAAGTTTTTCATATTCATTCACAAACAAACTGATGAAATCTTTTCCACCAGCATTTAATTGTTGCTGAGCATTGGAAAGGGCTTTGTTAAAATTAACATCATCTGTATTGCTGGCCAAAGATTTAACCAGTTCACCTAACGATATTTCCATCGTTACGTTCATACCGCCCTTAAGGTCAAGCCCCAGTTTAATTTCTTTTGATTTGCAGAACTGATAATTAAATCCAAAAAGCGGATAAACAGGCACGGTGGCCATCGAATCTAAATAAGCTTTTTCTTTTTCTACGTCCCCTTTAGCGTAAGCTTTTGCGTCTTTTTCAACTTTAGAGGTAACAAAGTTGAACGAGAGATAATACACACAGACAATACCTAAAAGTATTGCCAAAAATTTAATTAAACCTTTACCCTGCATTTGTTTGTAATTATTAGTCTATATATGCTATATATTTTTTTAACAAGTCGGCAAATCTAATTATTTTTTTAATTAATAGACCACCTTATTGATTTTTTATTATAGGGCTTCAGCTATTTGCGCAGCAGTGTCGAAAATGTGTAAGCAAGGTTGTTTTTTTCGTCGGGCTGATGTGGCTCATTATCAACTTCCTCCCATTTTTTTTGATCAATTTCGGGGAAATAAGCATCGCCCTCAAACCCTGCATGTACCGTGGTCAGGTAAATCTTATCCGTTTTGTCCATCGCCTGTCTGTAAATTTCTGCACCGCCCACTATAAAAACCTCTTTTTCGGCTGTGCAGAGCGCCAAGGCCTGATCTATGTTGTTCACTACTTCAGCCCCCGGTATTTCCAGGCTGTTTGAGCGGGTAATTACAATATTGCGTCTGTTGGGTAGTGGTTTGCCAATGGAGTCAAAGGTTTTGCGGCCCATAATAATGGTATGCCCGCTGGTGAGCTGTTTAAAATGTTTCAGGTCTGTAGGCAGGTGCCACAACAGTTCATTGTTTTTGCCGATGGCATTGTTTTCGGCAATCGCCACAACTATGGATACGGTCATACGGCTACTGCTCCTTTAATGTGTGGATGCGGGTCGTAATCTTTCAGGGTAAAATCTTCATAGCTGAAACTGAATATATCAGTTATTTCAGGATTGATTTCCATGACCGGTAATTTTCTGGGTTCACGGCTCAACTGTAACCTGGTTTGTTCAATGTGGTTATTGTACAAATGGGCATCTCCCAGGGTATGGATAAAATCTCCATAAGCAAGGCCACATACCTGGGCCACCATCATGGTCAGTAAGGCATAAGATGCAATGTTAAAAGGAACTCCTAAAAAGATATCCGCACTGCGCTGGTACAATTGACAGCTTAGTTTTCCATCGGCCACATAAAATTGAAAAAAGGCATGACAAGGTGGTAGGGCCATGTTTTCAACTTCAGCAACATTCCATGCCGAAACAATGATCCTTCTCGAATCCGGATTGTTTTTAATGGTGTTTACAATCTGCGCAATCTGATCGATATGACCACCACCGGGTTTGGGCCACGACCGCCATTGCGAACCGTATACCGGTCCAAGGTCGCCATTTTCATCCGCCCATTCGTCCCATATCTTTACCCCGTTATCTTTCAGGTATTTGATATTGGTATCGCCACTTAAAAACCAGATCAGTTCATGAATGATCGATTTCAGGTGTAGTTTTTTAGTGGTCACCATAGGGAAACCTTCCTGCAGGTTAAAACGCATCTGGTAGCCAAATACGCTGATGGTTCCGGTTCCGGTACGGTCGTGTTTTTGTGTGCCATGATCCAGCACATGCTGCATCAGATCTAGATATTGTTTCATTATATTACTGGATACTTGCCAGGCAAAAGTACGTATTAATGTGTACATATAAAATAAGGGGAACTTTGTTGACTGAGTGTCTGGTTATTGTTTGGTTACGGCTTACTAATACTAGGTCTTTTATAGGTGTTTTCTAGGTGTTTCATACGTGTCTCGTAGCTGTATACACCTAGAAAACCGATTTTAAACGCAATTTTTCCATGATTTTAGCACCCTCTTTTTATTAACCTAACCAAAGGCTTTACACCTCTTCCGGCTCACTTATGTCTGGCCCAAAGCTTCTTCTGTTATGGTGTAATTGAACTGGTCTTCCCTTATCCCTGATGTATCTACAATTGAAGCAGCCATAAGGAAAGGATAAGGAAACTATATCCGAAGGTTAAAGCAAAAGGTCGGGCATAGCAGATGACCTGAGGGTACCTGAAAATGTGGATAAGTTGATAACCTTTGTTTCTTAGGTTTAAAGTTCTTCGTATTTTTATCAGATGAAGATCGGATTATACGCAATTCTTACGGCATTACTCATTGCCGGATCATACTTTGCCGGTGCTAAAATGGACAATCCGCTGCTGGCCTACGCAGCAGGTGCTACACTTACGCTCATCCTGTTTTTATGGAACATGTCCAGGTATGCTAAAAAAGCTGCACAGCGTAAATACAGAGAACGCATGTTTCAGCAGCACATGCGCATGACTTTGCGCAACCAGTGGCATTAAAAGTAAATATAAGCTGTTTGGTTTTTTGTAAGTTTACGGCCTGAACAAAATAGATATCGCCGATGCTTGCATTTGCCAATGCCAAAATAAACCTTGGCCTAAACGTTACCCGAAAAAGACCTGATGGTTATCATGATATCGAAACGGTCTTTTATCCTGTAAAGCTGAATGATGTTGTTGAGATTACTGATTCCGAAAACACCATATGTCTTGTAAAAGGGATAGATGTGCCCGGAGATACGCGGGATAACCTATGTTTAAAGGCCTTTAATTTGTTAAAAAAGGATTTTGATTTGCCTGCACAGCAAATTACTTTGCTGAAGAATATTCCGGTGGGCGCTGGTCTTGGTGGGGGTTCTTCAGATGCAGCACAGCTGATCAGGCTGGTAAATGACAAATTTAAACTGGGCCTATCTGTAGTAAAAATGCAAAACTATGCCCGGGAACTGGGTGCAGACTGCGCTTTCTTTATAGAGAACCGACCTGTTTATGCTTTTGGAAAGGGGGATGAATTTCAGCCAATCGCAATAGATTTGTCAAATTATTATGTGGTACTGGTAAAACCGCCTGTTCATGTCTCTACGGCAGCGGCTTATGCGGGAATTAAGCCTGTAATTCCTAGCAGATCGGTAAAAGATTTAATACATTTGCCCTTGAAAACATGGAAACAGCATCTTGAAAATGATTTTGAATCCACTGTGTTTTCGAAATACCCGGAAATTGAACTGGTCAAAAAAAAACTTTACCAATCGGGTGCCCTCTTTGCTTTAATGAGTGGAAGCGGGGCCAGTGTTTTTGCAATTTTTGAGCATGAAGTCAGTTTGCCGGAACTGGAAAATGGGAATAAAGTGTTTTACAACATTTAATTCCTTTTGAAAATAAAAATATTTACGTGGATCATCAATAAACAAAATGCAAGAAGACAATTTCGAAACGTTGGCCATACGTTTACAAGCCGAGAGGACCCAGTTTAAAGAACATTCGGTACCACTGTACCTGACATCCAGTTACAAATTTGACGATGCTGAGGATATGCGTGCGCTTTTTGCGAACGAGAAGGAAGGAAATGTTTACAGTCGCTACGCAAACCCGAACACTGATGAACTGATCAATAAAATGTCGGTACTGGAAGGTGCAGAGGCAGGCTGGGCAACAGCTAGCGGAATGGCCGCCATATTTACTACTTTTTTAACTTTTTTAGCATCGGGCGATCATGTGTTGTCCAGTCGTTCTGTCTTTGGTTCTACGCATCAGCTGCTGAATAATATTTTTCCTAAATGGGGCATCAGTTATACCTATGCCGATCTGGATAAACCGGAAGAATGGGAAAAAGGAATACAGTCAAATACAAAGATGATATTTGTTGAAACGCCGTCCAACCCTGGTATTGATATCATAGATCTGGAATGGCTGGCTAAACTAGCGAAGAAAAACAACATAATGCTGGTGGTAGACAATTGTTTTGCTACCCCATATTTACAGCAGCCGATAAAACTCGGGGCTGATATTTCCATTCATTCTGCTACAAAATTTATTGACGGGCAGGGACGTACCCTTGGAGGTATTATCCTCGGTTCGGCAAAACACATCAAAGATATTGAAGGATTTGCAAGACATAGCGGACCTGCCATGTCGCCATTTAATGCCTGGTTGCTTTCTAAAAGTTTGGAAACACTGGCGGTGCGTATGGACAGGCATTGTGAGAACGCTTTGAAGGTGGCTGAATTTTTAGAGGCACATGCCAGCATCAAAAAAGTAATGTATCCGTTTTTACCGTCGCACCCTCAGTATGAAATCGCTAAAAAGCAGATGAAACAGGGTGGTGGTATTGTTACTTTGGTTATTGAAGGGGGTGCTGAAGCGGCCAGCAGGTTTATGAATAAATTAAAAATGTTCTCTATCTCGGCCAATCTTGGCGATACCCGTTCTATCGCTACGCACCCGGCTACCAGTACGCATTCCAAATTAACGGAAGCGGAACGTTTACAGGTAGGTATTGAGCAGGGGACCATTCGTCTGTCTATCGGCTTAGAACACATCAATGATATCATCGGGGATATTGAACAGGCCCTGGTATAATTGCAAGTTTAATGAACTGAGAAAGCCCTGTATCGTTTAGATGCAGGGCTTTCTCAGTTAACCAGACCAATATCAGCTGATGTAATCCCGGTCTTCGTCGCTCAGGTTATTTTTTTTTGTGCTGTGCTCATCAATTTCCCTGTCGTACGTACTTACCGTTGTTTTAGGCCGTCCGGCCCAATAGCCGAGTACAAAACCTATAAAAGTACATACGCCCACCACCAGCAGTTTGGAAATGTCTTTTTTCAGAAAAATAAAATTAAATTCCACTGCATCGGTATTGATCATTAAAAAAATAGTGATCAGGGCAGTAAAAATGATAATGAAAACGGTCTTTACACGCATAATTTAAAAACTGTAGTTTAAAATTAACTCTAATATAGGGTTTTGGTGATAAGTTTTGTTTACAAATACACATCTGGCCCCTAAATCTACGATGGGTTGGTAACGGAGTACGTTCATGCTGGTATGCAGTTCAAACCCGTAGGTCTTGGGTTCGGCCAAGGTAGTGCCCGCACCGATGTTCTCATAATGACAAAATAAGCCGCCCCTGAAATTTCTAAAATAAGCAACAGGGCCAAGTTCTGCATCGGGGAAGGCAATAGGGAACCTGTAATTGAACAATAAGGTGTTTTTGAGCATACTTGTTGCCCTGATGTTGTTATAGCCGTATACGGCGTTAATTTCCCTGTCGTACTTTCTTACTCCGGTGGCGGTTTGATAATTAAAATTGGCCAGAAAGGAATGGTTCCTGAAAAATCCGGGAAAGTAAAGAAAACCCTCTGCAGCAAACAGGCGACCGTCCAGCTGTTTGTCAAAAGGCTGGTGCTGATAGGTAAACCTTAAAATCTGTGCCCATTTTGGGGCAATATCGCGTTCGGCCTGCCGCATAGCGTGGGTAAAGGTAAATCCATATTCCATAGGAAACCGGAGTACGGAGATGTAGTTTCCGGGCATGTTCTGGGCAGCGTACCGCTGGGTAAAGCTGGTAGCTGTTTTTAACGACAAACTGTAAGTATCGCCCAGAGCGTTCAGGTTAATGGGCAGCAAGGCCTGCAGCTGAATATTGTGCTCACGCCAGTCGCCCTGATAAATACCCTTGTTTGTACTGTAAAATGTTCTTCTTGGCCTGTTGCGATAAGTAGTGCTGATAATGGGATAAAAGCTTTTCAAACTAAATCCGACATTGTATTCAAAACGGTCCAGGTCACGGTGGTATTCCGCTCCGGCAAAGGCGCTCAGGGTATTGAGCAGGTTGTCTGAGTTGAGCTGTAATCCGAACTGGTATTCATCTTCAATGATCGGGATCACGCTGTGTACATTAAATAAATTTCCCAGGGCTGCGTAAGGCCTGGACGTGTAAGTGCTGTCGGGAATTTTTGAAAATACATTGCCGGTATTTTCCTGTTTCTGGGCAGGTTCACCGAAATAGACAAAATTATTTTTTTCTGGCCGAAGGGCCTTCAAAGGCATTTCGGCAACTTCATACCCTCCGGGCATATAATTGTTAAAAATTACAGTGGATGAACTTTTGCTGAATGACGGATTGAACGCACCGTATTTTGCGTCGCTCAGTGCGCTTATTTTCTTTGACTGGACATCTACGCTGTAAATGTTGTCAACTCCGCTGTAATGCGCGTTAAATGCGATTTGCTGGTCAATGAATATGGGCCTTGTGATCTGCTGTTGCGATGGGGCGATCAGTTGTCTGGTTTGTCCCGACCTGTTGCTGGTCCATAAGGCCTTGCCCTGCTCGCTGACACTGATGTAGGCAACTGTATGGCCATCTTCACTGAAAGAAGGGGTTTGCAGGATCAGGTTTTCCGGATTTGGATAGGTGTACAACAGTTTTCCATTGCCTGCATCCAGCTCAACCAGATTGCACTGGTTGCTCAGGTCAAACCTGACTGCTATTATTTTTTTACCATCAGCAGAAAGGGAAGGCGAGAAGAGCCTGCTTTTACTGCTTAACTTTTTGACAAGCTTGTATTTCATATCGTAGCTGCAGATTACACTGTAACTGCGTTGACGGTACCTTGGATCATACCGGATCTCATCCCAAACAATAAGTCCGTTGGCATAACTGTACCATGGTTGTTCCTGCGGACCAATGTTCAGCAATCTGGTTTCTTTCCGGTCTTTGCCTATAACCGTAAACTGAGGAACATCGGCTTTACTTTGCTTTAAAGTTAATATGGTGTTTGCTGTTAATCTTACCGGAAGAAAGTAGTTACTGGCGTAGCTGGACGGTTTGTTTAGTGCGCTGTAATTTTCTGTATGGGATTTTTCGGCCTGTGCTGTCCATTTTTCTTTCAGCAGGCTGTTGGTTTGCTTAAACCATTGGTGGCTTCCTTTGCCTGTAAATTTTTTAAGGGTATTGGAAAAAGGGTAGAGACGGAAAGGGCGGCGGCGGATATCGGTAAGCACACTATCGAAAATATATTTACCCTCCTGCTTTCTGATGTTGGAGGCCATGAGGTAGCCCAATTGATAATAGCCGGGCGTGATGTCTTTGTCGGAGCCGAAACTGGCTTTGCTGTAAGAAAAGTTTTTGCCTTCCAGCAGGGCTGCCCGGTAAGGCATGATCCATGAAGGCTGTCTTCCCCGGCCGGCATTGGTCAGTGAAGTTTCAGTGCTCACGGCATCGCCTTCAAAAAACCAGATCGGGATACTTGCCCCGAACCAGGCGAGGTGAACTTCTTCCGGAAAAGGGTGGGCCTTCCCGCCGGTTAGTTTGTCGAACTGGGCCACGTGCCGGAGCTCGTGTACAGCAAGGTTGTTCAGCCAGTCCTGACTGTCGAACTGCTGCGGAGGGGTGGTATAAAATTCCGACTTTTTTGGGCCCAGCTGAACGAAGCCGTTTGACACTACCCCACGGTTTTGGAGGAGTACCGGAATGCTTGTTTTTTGCCGGCCCAAACTGCCCCCTACATAAGGGTAAATGTGAGGTAGGGTATTGGCCATTCTCTGGGCCTCTTTTTCCAGCTCCCGGGGATAGATGACTTTAAATCCGGAAGCTTGAATCTGACGCCATTTTACACTAAGTGGGTTTTGTTCTGCATTGAAAATCTGTGAAAAAACAGGATATGAAATAAAACTTAATATTAATGTTATTTTTAAACTGATTGTCAATGATTTATTGTTGTTTTTTTGGTTCATTTAGGTGTTTTACTAAAATAGTTAGTATTTTGAAATTTTTAAATCAGATTTTATATTATCTTTTATTTTAAGTGTATTAATTATTTATTTGATTTTTAATGTTTTATGTATTTTATTTTTATTTTGTGTTTGAATGGTTTTCTTGATTTTTTCTTGCTTTTATGGCTGTTTTTTATCCATTGCCCATTCTTTCCGGTTTGGTGTTTAAATGTGTTGTTAAGGTACACTATTTAGCTGATAAATAAAATTAAATTTAGGTGTTGGATATAGTTTCTGTATACAAAAAAGAGCTGCTGGCTAGCACAATTTTTGCTCCCCTACCCTGCACGAGGCAGGGATTTTTAGTCGTGTTTTTTATATTTTTTGTAACGTGGATACAGGAATACGGCAGCTAAAATAATGACCGCACCAAGGTAAAATCCGATAGACATAGCCTCTTTTGTCCCAAAGAAAATGAAGGCCAAAAGTATACCATACACCGGTTCAAGATTGGTAACGAGGGCAACCCTGAAAGCGGATAAAGTGCGCATGACAGCTACCCCTGCAACATAGGCCAGAGCGGTACAGATGGTGCCCAGCAACATCAGGTACAGCCAGTCGGAAGTGCTTAAACTGAAACGTTCCAGAAGCAGGCTGCCGTCGAATAAACGGTACAATGTAATCCAGAAAAAGGCTGCTGTAATTTCATAGAAACCGATGATAACAGGATTGCTTTTTTGTACCAGGACAGAATTTATGGTGGCAAAAAGACTGGAGGCAAGAGCTGCAGACAGCCCTAAAATGATGCCGGATGTATATCGTGATTCGAATTTAAAGATGAGATAAATACCAAAAATGATCATTAAACCGACGATAATATCTGCTGTCTGCAGCTTTTGTTTCTTGATGAGTGGTTCCAGGATCGCTGTAAAAAGCGTAAAGGAGGAGAGACAAACCAGTGTGACCGATACTGTAGAAACCTTGATGGCCTGAAAAAAAAGGATCCAGTGCAGGGCTACAATGCTGCCTGTAAAAAAGAAGGCTAAAAACTGCCTTTTTTCAACTTTCAGACTGGTTTTACTAAATTTAAAGTAGACGAAAAGGGTGATGCTGGCTATTAAAACCCTGTACCATACCAGTTGTACGGCATTGATGGAGATCAAGGCGCCAAGTATTCCTGTAAAGCCCCAGATGAATACCGTAAGATGTAATATCAGCAGGTTTTTGCCGGGATTTACAGCTTTGGCAGACATTATTTGGGGGCCTTTCTGAGCAGATAAAAGCCCAGTAAACCAAAAAATAAAGTGGGTGCAATTACAGCCAGTAACGGAGGCATGCCGCCTTTAAGAGAAAACATTTTTGCGAATTGGTTAAATACAATGTAAGCAAAACTTAATAAAATTCCGATACCTAAGGGCAGTCCAACCCCTCCACGCACCTTTCTGGAGGATAATGCGACACCTATAAGGGTTAAAACAAAAGCCGACAAAGGGTGTAAATAGCGTTTGTATTGCTCAAATAAGAGGTCGTTCCAGATACCGGAGCCCCTGATTCTTTCTTTTCTGATCTTTTCAGAGAGTTCTTTATTGCTTAAATTTTCAAAGACATTGTCGTAAGCAGAGAAGTCGTCCGGCCGCATGTCAAGTACCGTGTCTTTTGTAAGGGAAGTACCGCTTACAAAAGTTTCCTTTAAACCGTTCACATATCTTATAGAATAGTTGGTTAGCTTCCATGATCGTTTTAAGGAGTCCCATTTGATTTCGTCTGCAATAAGCTTCTTGGTCAGCACATCCCCTTTAAAGTTGTCTAATGAGAATTTTGTACCTGTTTTGCTCTTGTTGTCAAAATTATCCATAAAGATATAGGTGTTGTCGTCCAGCTTCATATGGATATTGCTTTTGCTGGATGGATCATTTTTCTTTACGTAGGTATTCTCGAAAGTGTTTTTGAGCTGATTGGTATAAGGCAGGATGTATAAGTTGGAAGCTAGGTTAACCGCAAAAATGACAAATGCAGATACAAAATAGGGAAGAAGAAAACGGTTAAAGCTTACTCCCCCACTTAAAATAGGCACAATTTCAGTTTGGTCGGCCATTTTTGCAGTAAAAAATATAACCGCTATAAAATTGATCAGCGGCGACAGCATATTTACATAATAAGGGATAGAGCCGGCGTAATAAAGTGATATGACCTGCCAGAAGGTAAGGTTGGCACTTAAAAAATCATCCAATTTCTCCGACAGGTCAAAAATAATGATGATCACTACAAATAAGGTAAGCGTATATAAAAACGTGCCCAGATATTTGCTGATGATATACCAGTCGAGAATTTTGACCCTGTCCTTGATGAAGTTCATTTACAATTTATTACCTAATATAGTAACCATTTTGTTTTTCCAGGCGTAAAATTCTCCACTCATAATTTTTTCACGGGCAGATTTAACCAGCCATAAATAAAAGTGGAGGTTATGTAAAGTTGCAATTTGTGCACCCAGCATCTCTTTGGAGTGCATTAAATGTCTTAAATAGGCTTTAGAGTACACCTGGTCTGCAACCAGATCACTTTCTGCCTCAATAGGAGAAAAATCATCGGCCCATTTTTTATTGCTGATATTGATGACCCCATTTTTAGTGAAAAGCATGCCATTTCTGGCATTTCTGGTTGGCATCACACAATCAAACATATCTACACCGAGGGCAATGTTCTCTAAAATGTTGATCGGGGTGCCCACACCCATTAAATAACGTGGTTTTTCGTAAGGAAGTATATCACAAACCACTTCGGTCATGGCATACATTTCTTCTGCAGGTTCACCTACAGAAAGACCGCCAATGGCGTTACCTTCCCGGCCCATAGCCGCAATAAATTCTGCTGATTTTACGCGCAGGTCTTTGTATACAGATCCCTGTACGATAGGAAACAGGGTTTGGTCAAAACCGTATTTGGGTGTTGTGGTATCAAAGCGTGTACAACAGCGTTTTAGCCACCTGTGGGTCATGTTGATGGAGTTTGCTGCGTATTTATAATCACATGGATAGGGGGTGCATTCATCGAAGGCCATAATAATATCGGCCCCGATGGTACGCTGAATGTCCATTGCGTATTCTGGTGTAAAAAGGTGTTTGGAGCCATCTATATGAGAGCGGAAGGTCACGCCTTCTTCCTTTATCTTCCTTACCTTACTTAAGGAATACACCTGATAGCCGCCGCTATCCGTCAGGATCGGACGGTCCCAGCCAATAAACTGATGTAGACCGCCTGCGCGTTCCAGAATATCGAGACCAGGTCTTAAATATAAATGATACGTATTTCCTAAGATGATTTTAGCATCAATATCATTTTTAAGTTGCTGCTGGTTAATCGATTTAACCGTTCCTGCAGTGCCAACAGGCATGAAAATGGGCGTCTGTATTTCGCCATGGTCTGTTGTGATTGTGCCTGCCCTCGCTTTCGAATGTATATCTTTTGCCGCTAAATTGAATTTCATTTATGTGTATTTATTGTTTTTAACTGGCTGGCCGGCAAATATTGTCCGGCTTATTAAATTTTCAGTCACCAATTAAAATCCCGGCAAAAATAGCAAAAAACAAGCTATAAAAAGGTTAAATTTTTTATCAACATAAACGAACATTACAGATTAAAAACCAGAAATTTGACACCTTCAAAAGTAGATCGTGGAATTAACCTTATTAGTGAGCCTGGAGAATTGCCTGCTCGGCATATTGATTTTTTGTTTTCTGATACAGCTATGTTTTAGCTTGTTTGTTCACCTTAAACTGGCGCTCGTAAAGGTGGATGAAATACCGGATAGGGCTGCAAAACCTTTAAGTGTAGTGATCTGTGCGCGCAATGAGACCGAAAACCTGAAACAATATCTTCCTGTGGTGCTGCAACAGAATTATGCCAATTACGAGGTGGTTGTGGTAAATGATCGTTCCTGGGATGGTACAAAAGACCTGCTTGAAGAATTTTCAAAACAATACAAACATCTTAAAATCGTTACGGTAAATGAAGGAAGTAAGTTTATTGCCGGTAAAAAATTTGCGGTAACCATGGGTATAAAGGCTACTTCAAACGAATGGCTGGTATTTACTGATGCCGATTGTATGCCGGCTTCTCCCAACTGGTTACTGGGGATGCAGCAGCCTGATGACGACCAGACCGAGATTGTTTTGGGCTATTCACCTTACCTGAAGAAAAAAGGGCTTTTAAATGCCCTGATTAGGTTTGAAACCTTTTTTACAGCGGTCAATTACCTGTCTTTTGCCCTGAAAGGAATGCCTTATATGGGGGTAGGCCGGAACATGGCCTATAAAAAATCACTTTTCTTTAACAATAAAGGTTTTGCAGCACATATGCACATTCCTTCCGGAGATGACGACCTTTTTGTAAATGCACATGCACACCACAACAATACTGCAATAAGGATCAATAAAGATGCACAGGTATGGAGCGTGCCCAATACCAGTTTCGGGGCTTATTTACGGCAAAAAAAACGTCATTTTGGTGCTGGTAAATTGTATAAAGCCAAACACAAGTTTATTTTATCGGCCCAGATTATGGTACAATTTCTTTTTTATGTGGTATTTGCGCTGTTGCTGTTTTTCAAAACAACATTTTATCCTGCGCTGGTGATATTGGCCCTTAGCATCATTGTCAGGTGTTTTATCTATCCCAGACTTTTAAAGCGGCTCAGTTATGCTGATTTGAGCTGGTGGTTTCCTGTGCTGGATTTACTATTATTCATTTTTTTAGTCTTTAATGGCTTTGTATCTATATTTGTTAAAAAAATACAGTGGAAATAAAATCAACGTTAATACAGGAATACTTTAAAGATCTGACTGAAAAGCAAATTGCCCAGTTTGATCAGTTGTATAGTTTATATAGTTTTTGGAATGCACAGATCAATGTCATTTCGAGAAAAGATATAGATGAACTTTATGAACGTCATATCCTGCATTCATTGGGGATTGCCAAATTCTGCACCTTTAAACCGGGCGAAAAAGTACTTGATGTGGGTACAGGTGGTGGTTTTCCAGGTATTCCACTGGCCATTTTATTTCCGGAAACTTATTTTCATCTGGTAGATTCCATTGGCAAAAAGATCAAAGTGGTAACAGAAGTTGCCTCGGCCCTTGGTCTGGAAAATGTAAAGGCAAGCCATTTGCGGGCAGAACAGGTAACGGATAAATTTGATTTTATCGTATCAAGGGCAGTAACACGCCTGATTGATTTTTACCCCTGGATTAAAGGGAAGTTTAATAAGGACTCTAAAAATGCCATTCAAAATGGGATCCTGTATTTGAAGGGGGGAGATTTGACCGAAGAAATTGCCGAATCAGGCCTGAAAGCGGAATTATATCCGCTTTCAGCTTACTTTAAAGAAGAGTTTTTTGAAACCAAATACGTGGTTTACATTCCGCAGTAGTACGGTTACCAACTTATGTTTTTAATTTAATCTGTCTGATTTTCAATTGGATACTGTTGTTGCTGTGGTTTAATGCTGCTAAACTGTCTAACTTAGCCTATGAGTTTAATCCACAAAATAGGTCTTACACTGATCAAAAGTGTAGGGGATGTCATCGCAAGGAACCTGCTCGACCAATTTGGGAGTGCAGAAGCGATTTTTAAAGCTGATAAATATCAGTTAATGGAAATTTCTGGTATAGGAGAGGTGGTTGCCACACAGATCTTAAATCATGATGTCTTTGAAATTGCTGAAAAACAGCTGGCATTTATTAACAAACACCGCATACAGGTACTTTTTTATACCGATGAAAACTATCCATGGCGCCTGAGGAACTGCCATGATGCGCCGGTTTTATTGTATTATAAGGGCAATGCAGATTTAAATCATTTCCGGATCATCAGTATCGTAGGCACCAGAAGGGCAACAGAATATGGCCGTAAACTGTGCAGGGAGCTGGCAGAGACCCTTGCCCCATATCGGGTAATCATTGTGAGCGGACTGGCCTATGGCATAGATGTAGCTGCCCACAAGGAAAGTTTACAGCAGAATATACCTACAGTGGGCGTATTGGCACATGGTTTAGACCGCATCTATCCAGCCCTGCATAAACCTGTAGCCCAAAAAATGTTGCTCAACGGTGGTCTGTTAACTGAATTTCTACCAGATACCATCCCCGATAAGGAGAATTTTCCAAAACGGAATCGAATTATTGCTGGTATTGCTGATGCAACAATTGTTGTGGAGGCCACGACAAAAGGTGGGGCTTTAATTACTGCTGATATCGCAAATTCTTACAACAGAGATGTGTACGCTTATCCGGGACGAACGAATGACCAGTATTCTGCAGGATGTAACTTTTTAATCAAGACCAACAGGGCTTCCCTGATCAGTCATGCCAAAGATCTGATCTATTATTTGGGTTGGGATGAGATAGTTTCCGAAAAAAGCAGTTCGCAATTGCAATTACCCGTAGGTCTTTCTGACGAGGAACAAAAGATCGTAAATATTTTAACAGCTACACCAATTGGTATTGATGAAATAGGACAGCAGTTAAATTTCAGCCAGAGCAAGCTGGCCATGCACCTGCTTAGCCTGGAAATGCAGGGCATTCTGGTGGCCTTACCCGGCAAATTTTATAAGCTGAATTAGAATATTTTTCATTTGCCGTTATTATCGTCTGTTTGTAAGTCTATTGGAATACTAGAATAAAATGTTGTTTTGTAATAATCAGTAAAGCAATATTATATTATGAATATTTATTTGTTTGTAGAATTCCAATCTTCAATCCGTATTTTTGCAGCATGTGGTACAATAATATTTTAGAAACCATTGGCAATACGCCACTGGTAAAATTGAATAACATTACTAAAGATATTCCTGCAACTGTATTGGCTAAGATTGAAACTACAAATCCTGGAAACTCGATTAAGGATCGAATGGCGGTAAAGATGATTGAAGATGCGGAAAAAAGCGGCAGGCTGAAACCGGGAGGTACAATTATAGAAGGTACCTCCGGTAATACCGGAATGGGGCTGGCTATGGCGGCTATCATTAAAGGTTATAAATGTATTTTTACCACTACTGACAAGCAGTCTAAAGAAAAAGTAGATGCTTTACGGGCCTTTGGGGCCGAGGTAATCGTTTGTCCCACTAACGTAGAACCAGAAGACCCGCGCTCTTATTATTCGGTATCTTCCCGATTGGAGCGTGAGGTGCCAAATTCCTGGAAACCAAATCAATACGATAATTTATCCAATTCCCAGGCCCATTACGAACAGACTGGTCCTGAAATATGGGCGCAAACTGAAGGTAAGATCACCCATCTTGTAGTGGGGGTAGGTACGGGTGGCACAATTTCGGGCACAGGAAGATATCTCAAAGAGCAAAATCCGGATATTAAAGTATGGGGTATAGATACCTATGGATCAGTTTTTAAGAAATATAAAGAAACAGGGATATTAGATAAAAATGAGATCTATCCTTATATCACAGAAGGTATAGGCGAAGATTTTCTGCCAAAAAATGTAGATTTTGACATCATCGATCTTTTTGAGAAAGTAACGGATAAGGATGCTGCATTAATGACCCGTGATATTGCCCGGAAGGAAGGGATATTTGTTGGTAATTCTGCTGGTTCTGCTATTGCTGGATTGCTGCAGTTAAAGGATAAACTAAAACCTGAAGATGTGGTGGTGGTGATTTTTCACGATCATGGTAGTCGATATATGGGTAAAATGTACAATGAAGACTGGTTAAGGGAGCGTGGTTTCCTTAAGGATGAAAAACTTACGGCCCGGTCGATCATTAAAAAGAAAGAAAGTGCTGAGATCGTCACCATAGATTGTGAAAAAACAATCCTGGAGGCCATCAACAGCATGAATATGCTCAATATTTCACAAATACCGGTTACCCAAAAAGGTATGGTAATAGGTAAATTGGCCGAAGGAGATATCCTGAAAGCCCTGCTGGAAAACCCATCGTTAAAATCTGCGCCTGTTCAGCAGATCATGTCGGCGGGTTTCCCTTTTGTTGATTTGAACACTTCTATAGACAGGATTTCTTCTTTGATCAATAAAGAAAACAGTGCCGTACTGGTTGAAGACGAACAGGGTAAAATTGAGATCATTACACAATACGACATCATCAATGCAATTTCGGGTTAGCCCATTAAAAATATACCGAGACAAAAACAACACCCAAATAAAAAAGCCCCAGTTAGGGGCTTTTTTTATGGTTTATACCTGTCAAGTAAACTTAATGTGTCGGGGCCGAGGCTTCTATACGTTTGATCTGTGCACCCAGGGCACGCAGACGGGTATCGATGTCCTGATAACCACGCTCAATCTGCTCTATATTGAATATGGTTGATTTTCCTTCTGCCGATAGTGCGGCGATCAGCAGGGATACGCCTGCACGGATATCCGGGGAAGTCATGCTGATCCCCCTTAATTTATACTTCTTGTCTATACCATTTACGGAGGCCCTGTGCGGATCGCAAAGAATGATCTGTGCACCCATGTCTATCAGTTTATCCACAAAGAACAGCCTGCTTTCAAACATTTTCTGATGGATCAGGACATTTCCGCGTGCCTGTGTAGCTACAACTAAAATAATGCTCAGCAGATCGGGCGTAAAACCAGGCCATGGGGCATCTGAAATGGTTAGCATAGAACCATCAATAAAGGACTCAATTACATAATGTTTCTGTGAAGGAATATAAATGTCATCTCCTTTCAGCTCAAATTTGATTCCCAGTTTTTTAAATACATCAGGTATTACGCCCAGCTCAGGGTAGCAAACATTTTTTATGGTAATTTCCGATTCTGTCATGGCAGCTAAACCTATGAAAGAGCCTATTTCTATCATATCAGGCAGCATCCTGTGTTCGGTTCCACCCAGTTTCTGAACACCTTCAATGGTCAGCAAATTGGACCCTACGCCCGATATTTTAGCACCCATGCGGTTCAGCATTTTGCATAGTTGTTGCAGATAGGGCTCGCAAGCCGCATTGTAAATGGTTGTTGTACCTTTAGCGAGTACAGCTGCCATAACAATGTTGGCCGTACCTGTTACGGATGCTTCATCCAGCAGGATGTAAGCACCTTGTAAATTCGTTGCATCAACATTGAAGAACTCTTTTTTACTGTCGTATATAAACTTTGCCCCCAGTTTCTCAAAACCAATAAAGTGCGTATCGAGTCTTCTACGACCAATTTTATCGCCACCTGGTTTAGGAATGGCGGCTTTGCCAAAGCGGCCCAGTAATGGACCAACAATCATAATTGAACCTCTTAAACCTCCGCCTTTCGTTTTAAAAACGTCCGACTGGAAAAAATCAAGGTTGATGTTTTTAGCTTCAAAAGTATAGGTATCTTTGTTCAGGCGTTCGATGGTCACACCCATATCTCCCAGCAATTCAATCAGTTTATTTACATCTTTTATATCGGGTATATTGCTTATGGTGATCTTCTGATCAGTCAATAAAACAGCAGAGATGATCTGTAAGGCCTCATTTTTAGCCCCCTGGGGTTGAATTTCGCCCTTTAGTTTCTTTCCGCCAATAATTTCAAATGCGTTCATGTTATTCGTAAGATGTATGGTAAACCGGTAAAATTAGTGTCGCTGTTTGCCGTTGTTGTTGCGTGCAGGGCGGTTGTTGTTGTTTTGTCTGCCTTTACCATTATTTCTTCCGCGGTTGTTATTGTTGTTGGATGGTCTGGCTACAACAGGCTTAAATTCAACTTTATTTAAATTCACATTCTCATCCAGCTGGAGTTGTCCGCCCGACAGTTCGCGGAGGTTCTTTAAAATTGTTTCATCTGCCACGCTGTCTTTGTTCCAGGTTACATAAGCCATTTTCATAAAATTGGCAATGCCCTGTACCATAGCAGCCCTGCGTTCCGGTTCTTCAACCGCTTTGGCTTTTTCTATCATCATTTCAACAGTTTTACCATAATGTTTGTAGGTAATTCTTTGCTGAGGATAACCGATATGCTCTGGTTTTACCAATGCTGCTTCCGGGGTTGGCTTTGGATAGGGACTGTCCACATCAATTTTATAACCCGAAATGATGTGTAAATGATCCCAAAGCTTGTGCTTAAAATCGGCAACATCACGTAAATGAGGATTTAAAAAGCCCATTAAATCTATAACTGCCTGTGCGTATTTATTGCGTTCTTCAAGATCTGGGAGTTCAATAATGTACTTTACCATGTTTTGTACATTACGGCCGTATTCGGCTAATATCAACTCGTTTCTTGTGGTGTTGTATTCGAAATTCATTTATATATGTTTCGTTTTTATAATTAGAATGGGCCGCTTGTCATAAATCTGGCTCATTTATACCGGCATAGTCTTTAAAGAAATAACGACAAAAGGCCGGTTTTTTATATATTACAATCAGTTTTTTGTTTATTTGGGAAGCACGGGCTTCCTGTATATGCTGTAAATATAAGGGTTATTTCACAATTCGCAACTTAGCAAATTTTAGTAACAATTGTTTGTTGCCAAGGCCCTGGAAAAACACGGTTGCTTTTACATCAGGTAAGGTACCTTCCAGACTGATAATTTTTCCGAAACCAAATTTTTCATGCTCTACATCCATGCCATTCTGAAAAGCACTTGCAGCATCGGGTGTAAAACCCGGTGTGGGCACGTGTGCTTTAGGTAACATGGCGGTAGTTTTTGGCCTTGGTGCCTGCGTACTTACTGTTCCTGTACCTCCTGAGGCTGGTTTTGGTTTGCTAAAAGTATCCCGTTGCTGTGTCCAGCTCCGTCTTTCATCGCTGAAACTGTTTTCGGTCAGGCTGCTTTTTGCAGGTTTTACCACTTCAATTTCCAGATAACGGGCATTAATTTCATCTATAAACCTGCTGGGTTCACAATTGGTCAGCGTTCCCCAGCGATACCTTGAGGTAGAGTAGGTGAGGGTCAGCTTTTTTTCTGCACGGGTTACGGCTACATAGAACAGTCTGCGCTCCTCTTCAAGGTCGCTGCGGGAATTTAGCGACATCTGCGAAGGAAACAGGTTTTCTTCCAGCCCAACTACAAATACGTTCTTGAACTCCAAACCTTTAGAGGAGTGGATGGTCATCAATGAAACCGTGTCCTTGTTCTTGTCGTCAGCTTTATCATCGTTGGTCAGTAATGCAATATCCTGCATAAAAACAGCCAGACTACGGTCTTCAATGTCTTCACGCTCACCAAATTCCTTAATACCATTTAACAGCTCCTGTATGTTCTCATGCCGGCCACGCCCCTCTTCCGACTGGTCGGCATGCAGTTCCTTTAAAATTCCGGAATGCTGGGCAATATATAAAGCTGTTTCGTAAGCATCCAGTTTCTTTGCCTCAACAGCAAAACTCTGGACCATTACGGCAAAATCATTCAGTTGATTGGCAATTCTGCCTGGTATGTATTGCTGCGGGTTGCAGATCACCTGCCACATCGTAATGTTATGCTGATCGGCAGCCACCATGATTTTCTCTACCGTTGTGTCGCCCAAACCCCTGCGCGGGTAATTGATTACCCTTTTAATGGCCTCTTCATCAGCAGGATTAAAAGTTAACCTGAAATAGGCAATTAAATCCTTTACCTCTTTCCGCTGATAGAAGGAGAGACCGCCGTATATCTTATAAGGTACATTTAATTTTCTTACAGCCTCCTCCATGGCGCGCGACTGGGCATTTGTCCTGTACAGGATAGCGAAATCGTGGTAATCGTAACCCTTGGATGAACGTTCCTGTACAATGGCCTCTGCTACCATTTTACCTTCCTCATTATCTGTAAAAGCACGTTGTACCTTGATCCTGTCGCCCGCTTCATTATCAGAAAATACGTTCTTTTCCAGCTGATTTTTATTGTTTGCGATGATACTGTTGGCCACCTCAACAATATTTTGGGTGGAACGGTAATTCTGCTCCAGTTTATAGACCTTTAAATCGGGATAATCGCGTTCAAAGTTCAGGATGTTCTGGATGTTCGCCCCCCTGAAGGCATAAATACTTTGGGCATCATCACCCACCACACATATATTCTGATAAGCGGCGGCCAGCTTTTTAACAATTGTATACTGCGAAAAGTTGGTATCCTGGTACTCATCTACCATCAGGTATTTAAATTTCTGCTGGTATTTGTTCAGTACATCGGGATGGGTTTTCAGCAAAACATTCGTTTTGAACAACAGATCATCAAAATCCATTGCACCAGCTTTAAAGCAGCGCTTGGTATAAGTTTCATAAATCACCCCGATTAAAGGCCGTTTATTGCTTACATCCTCGGCCTGGATTTCAGGATTTTGCATGTACTCTGTATACGAAACCAGGTTGTTTTTAGCAGAAGAGATCCTGTTGTATACAAAATTTGCATTGTACAGTTTATCGTCCAGCTGCATTTCCCGCAATATGGTCCTGATCAGGCTTTTGCTGTCGTCAGTATCATAAATTGTAAAATTAGATGGATAGCCTATTTTCTCGGCCTCAACCCTTAATATTTTAGCAAATACAGAGTGAAAGGTACCCATCCAGATGTTCTTGGCCTCAGGGCCAATCACTTTCATGATCCGCTCACGCATGTCCTTGGAGGCCTTATTGGTAAAGGTAAGTACCAGGATATTAAAGGCATCTACCCCTTTTTCAATCAAGTGGGCAACCCTGTAGGTAATCACCCTTGTTTTTCCAGAACCTGCACCTGCAACAATCATTGCCGGGCCTTGTGTATTTTCTACTGCTGCGCGTTGTTGGGGGTTTAAACCTGCTAAATAATCCAAAATCCGTTCCTGCTGTTTCTTATGTTAAAGTGCAAATTTAAGAAATTCTACACTGTTAATGCTATAAGTTACCCCGGATTATTTTTTACCTTGTATCTTTGTCCAAACTAATTTGTTATGCAAGAGATCAAAAAATATGTTGAAGAAAACAAGCAGCGTTTTTTAGACGAGCTGTTTGAATTGCTGCGTTTTCCATCCGTTAGCGCCGACCCAAAATATAAGGGCGATGTACTTAAAACTGCTGATTTTGTAGCGCAAAAGCTGAAAGATGCCGGTGCAGATAAAGTAGAGCTTTGTGAAACCGCAGGTTATCCCATTGTTTACGGCGAAAAGATCATTGATGAACAACTGCCCACAGTTTTAATTTACGGTCATTATGACGTGCAACCGGCCGATCCGCTGGAATTATGGAAAACCCCTCCCTTTGAGCCTACTGTACGCGACGGCAAGATCTATGCACGTGGCGCATGCGATGATAAGGGACAGTTTTACATGCATGTAAAGGCCTTTGAGCTGATGATGAAAACCAATACCCTAAGCTGCAATGTGAAGTTCATGATTGAAGGCGAGGAAGAGGTAGGTTCAGCAAACCTGGGCACTTTTGTCAATGCAAATGTAGAACGCCTTAAGGCCGACGTGGTTTTAATTTCTGATACCTCCATGATCAGCATGGAAAACCCTTCAATTGAAACCGGACTGCGTGGCCTGGCTTATATGGAAGTTGAAGTTATAGGCCCTAACCGCGATTTACACTCCGGTGTATATGGTGGTGCAGTGGCCAATCCGGCAACGGTGCTTTGCAAAATGATCGCTTCCTTACATGATGAAAACAACCATATCGCCATTCCCGGATTTTATGATAAAGTACTGGAACTGACAGATGAAGAGAAAAAGGCATTAAATTCGGCCCCATTTGATTTAAATGAATATAAGGAAGACCTGGATATCAGGTCCGAATGGGGAGAAAAAGGTTATTCTACCTTAGAGCGTACCGGAACCCGGCCAACCTTAGAGGTGAATGGCATCTGGAGCGGTTATACTGGTGAAGGGGCCAAAACGGTACTCCCTTCCAAAGCCAATGCTAAAATTTCTATGCGCCTGGTACCCAACCAAAGTTCTGAAGAGATCTCTGCCATCTTTACCAGGCATTTTGAAAGCATAGCCCCCGATTATGTAAAGGTAAAAGTTACCACCCACCATGGAGGGGAGCCGGTAGTTACGCCTACAGACAGTGTAGCCTACCGTGCAGCAGAAAAAGCCATTGTAGATTCATTTGGTAAAGCACCAATTCCTACCCGTGGGGGTGGAAGTATCCCTATTGTGGCCTTGTTTGAAAGCGCTTTGGGTATTAAATCTGTGCTTTTTGGTTTTGGTCTGGATAGTGATGCACTTCACTCGCCAAATGAGAAATACGATATTTTTAACTACTATAAAGGAATAGAGACTTTGCCTTTGTTCCATAAGTATTTTGCTGAATTGAGTAAGTAGTTGTTCTTGCACGTACGGTGCTTAATTTATAAAAAAGTCAATATTCCTTCTCTCTGCGGATGCTGAAGAAGCATCCGGATGTCGACCAGGAACATTGGCTTTTTTATTTTGGGAGCAGACCTGTATGGCGTATTCAGAGTTTATTGTATTTTTGCAGGATCATGCCTCCAGCACCTAGAAAAACACCTGCTTCCAGAAAATCTACTTTCCGTCAAACTTATGAATCAGATGCATCAGGCCGTCCTCGAAGAAAAACAACTCCAAGAAAGAAAGTTGTAAAAAAAAGAAAGCCATGGCCGGTAGGTCTTAAGTTTTTGATAGCTGCACTATTGCTGATTTTGCTTTCCCCATTCTATTACGGATATATCATTAAAGGTTTTTCTTCCACCTGGCGATGGATAAAAGACCTGGGCGAAGATCCCAGTTACCGTACTTACAGCAGCTTTGACATCAGGATACCCAAAGGTTTTGGTATTCATGGCATTGATGTTTCTTACTATCAGGGTAAAATAGATTGGAAACAGGTTAAGGCCATGAAGGAAGATGATGTTAAAATTGATTTTGCATTTATAAAGGCCACTGAAGGTTTGTTTAAAGTAGATCCTTATTTTCAGCGGAATTGGCGTGAAGCACCAAAGGCCGGGGTTGTTTGCGGCGCTTATCATTATTTCAGACCGCAAAAACCAGGTGAATGGCAAGCTAAGTTCTTTTTGCAGACCGTTAATTTTGAAGCTGGAGATTTGCCGCCTGTTGTTGATATAGAAGAACTGGATGGTGTACCGGCCTCAAAAATGAGGGTTCAGTTAGCCGGATTCTTAAAACATATTGAAAAGAAAACTGGTGTTAAACCCATCATTTATACAGGCTTGTCTTTTTATAAGGACTATCTTCGGGGACATTTTGATGCATATCCACTATGGATCGCACACTATCATCAGCCAAAATTAAAAGTTAGTGAGGCCACAAACTGGCACTTCTGGCAGCATTCTGATAAAGCTAAAATCTCAGGGATCAACCATGTAGTTGATTTTAATGCATTTAATGGGGACACCCTGGCATTTGACCGCCTGCTGATCAAATAATAATTAAAAATAATTCTGTAGCTATTCGTAAAAATTAACAATAATGCTATATTTGCGCCAAGTAAGGATTTTTCTTTAGTGATGTCAATGCCCGGATGGCGAAATTGGTAAACGTTGCGGTCTCAGAAGCCGTTGGAGTACAATCCTTGAGAGTTCGAGTCTCTCTTCGGGCACGTCGAAACTTTAAAGCCTGCAAAACATTGTTTTGCAGGCTTTTGTTATTGTAAATATCGCCCAATAAATTAATATAATGATCAGATTGAACAATGAAACGCCTTCGGAAGTATTGCAGGAAGTAAAGAAGGGTGACCTGGTTACCGATACCTTTAGCAAAACCGGCCTGGTAGAAAGTATAGAAACGGACGACGACGGCTTGTACAAAATCTATAGCTTTAACCTGGTTACCGGCCGTACCATTACCATAAAAAAATAAGATATATCCGCACGCCCAACCGGATGGCGTGAAATCTTTATAGCAGGGGCGATAAAAGTCGTGCTGCCTTTTCTATCAATTGTTTGTAGAACGGACGGTCGGCCCATTGTTCCGGATCAATTTTTCTCGCATCTTTCAGATCTTCATAAAAAGCGGCAGTCAATTCAGAGGCAATTTCAATGTCATATACAATGGCATTTACCTCAAAATTGAGATCAAAACTCCTGAAATCCATATTGGCCGTGCCTACTATTGCAATTTTCTTGTCGGTTACCATCGTTTTGGCGTGTACAAAACCTTTCTGGTACTGGTAGATCTCAACCCCTGCATTTAGTAAATCATTATAGTAAGATCTGGCTGCAGCATTTACCAGTACAGAATCAGATTTACCTGGAACGAGGAGCTTTACTGTTATTCCGCTCAGTGAAGCAATCGTCAGTGCATCAAGCAAACTCTCTCCGGGTATAAAGTAGGGGCTGGTGATGAGGATTTCTTCGGTAGCCAGATTTATAGCCTGAAGGATAGAAAATAATATGGTAGGCGACTCCGAATCTGGTCCGCTTGCAGCAATCTGAACAATTTTGTTGTCTGTCCCGTTTTGCAAAGGCGCTGTCGGAAAAAAGTTGCTGTCCGGCTGCAATACCTCGCTGGCACAAAAATTCCAGTCGCACAAAAACAGGTACTGCAGGTATTGCGTTCCGGGACCATCAATGCGCAGGTGCGTATCGCGCCAGTAAACCTGTTTTGGGTTCCTGCCATCATTGATATACCTGTCGCTCACATTAATACCTCCCACAAAAGCAGTTATACCATCAATTACAATAATTTTTCTGTGGTTACGGTAATTCAGCCTGTTGGCGAAAAGCATGAAATGCACTTTTAGAAAAGGGAAGGCATTTATACCAGCCGCTTTAAGGCGGGGAACTAGTTTTTTACGGATGTCCCGACTGCCAAAATCGTCATAGATGAAACGTATAGTTACACCTTGTTTTGCTTTTTCAATCAGCAAAGCTTCAATCGCCCTGCCAATTTCATCATCTTCATAAATGTAATACTCGATGTGGATATGGTGTCTTGCATTTTTGATGGCATGCAGCAGCTCTGGAAATTTCTGTTCCCCATTGATCAGCAGCTTAACTGAATTCTTGGCGGTTAAAGGGCTCATAGAGTCCTTTAAAACCATAAAGGCCAGTTCTTTATTGCTGATTATAGCAGCGTGGTTTTGCTGAAAGGTCTGTTCCGAATAATTGAGTATCCTTTGCTGAAATCTGGCAGCCAGGTCGTCATTTTCATAAAGCTTCTTGCTGTACATTTTCCTGTGGCGGTAGTTGATGCCGAAGGAAAAATAAAAGATCATTCCAAAAATAGGTACAAAGACAGCAAATAACAGGTAGGCCAGCGTTTTTGTAGTACTTCTGGTATCATAAATGATGCGCAAGCATACTAAAACCAGGATAATTACATACGCAATTTCGCCAATCAGCAGCCAGTTCATATTAGCCATTGCTCACATCCCACCAAAAAATGCGGATCGGCATCTGCACCTATACCAGGTGTATCGGGTACATCCAGGAAGTAGCCATCATAAGTCAGCCCCCCCAGAACCGGATCTACCAGGTGCCCCAGTAAACAGGTATCCAGGTCAAAAAACACCACATTCGGACTCGCTAAAGCAAAATGCAGATTGGCGCTCAGGGCAATCCTGCTTTCCAGCATACTGCCAATCATACATTTAACGCCTGCCTGCAGGGCCGTTTCATGGATTTTTTGTGCTTCTAAAATGCCACCTGATTTAGAAAATTTGATGTTCAGGTATTCACAGGACTGGCTGTTGATGAGTTTTCGGGCATCGTGGTGGTTATAGCAGCTTTCATCGGCCATAATTTTAATGGGCGAGTTCAGGCTCAGTTCGGGCAGTTTATCATCGTACCAGGTACGCATGGGTTGTTCACAAAATTCGATGTTTAAGGGAGCAAGTTCTCCCAGTGCAAAAAGTGCATCATCAAAACTCCATCCCTGGTTGGCATCAAGGCGCAGCACCATATCATCGCCAACTGCCTTTCTGATCTGTTTTACACGTTCAATGTCGTCATGGATTTTTTTGCCCAGCTTTATTTTGATGATCCGGCAGCCCTGGTGCTGATATTTGAGCGCCGAAAGTGCCATATTTTCAGGCGTATCAATGCCAATGGTCATATCGGTTTCGATACTTCGTTTTTGTCCGCCTAAAAACCGGTACAGCGGCAGGTTGGCATTTTTTGCCGCAATATCAAACAAAGCCATGTCAAAGGCACTTTTAATGGTGCTGTTGTGTGCCGCATAGCCCAGCAGGTCGTTCATCCGTTCAGGAATATCCAGAGGATCTTTACCAATCAGGATCTTTGCAAAATCCTGCGCCATGGCCAGACAGGTTTCCTGTGTTTCGCCAACAATCATAGGGAAGGCAGAGCATTCGCCAACACCATATATTCCTGCATCGGTGTAGATCCTGATCAGCACGTTCTGCGCAAAGTGCATGGTGCCCGTAGCAATCACAAATGGTTCCATAGGAATGCTGAAACGGTAAATTTCGGTATGGGTAATCTTCATTAGCGTACAATCTATAACGTAAAAGTACAATTTACTTTTTACCTTTATCCTATGAATACAGAACCCAATAGCTTAATTAAAGCTTCATCGCCCTATTTGTTACAGCATGCCTATAACCCGGTTAACTGGTATGAATGGGGTGCCGAGGCCCTGCAAAAGGCCAGCGCAGAAAATAAGCTGATCCTGGTGAGCATTGGTTATTCGGCTTGTCACTGGTGCCATGTAATGGAAAGGGAAAGTTTTGAAAACCATGAGGTTGCTGAAGTGATGAACAGGCATTTTGTTTGTATAAAGGTAGACAGGGAGGAACGCCCTGATATTGACCAGATCTATATGCTGGCCATACAGCTGATGACAGGAAGCGGGGGCTGGCCATTAAACTGCATTTGCCTGCCCGATCAGCGGCCAATTTATGGAGGCACTTATTTCAGGAAAGCCGACTGGGTAAATGTATTGGAAAGTGTTGCCGCAATGTGGGCCAATGAGCCGGATAAGGCTATAGCTTATGCCGACCGCTTAACTGATGGTATTCAAAATGCTGAGAAAATAATACCTCAGATTAAGGTAGATGAATATACTAAAGCACATTTAACAGCAATTACAGAGCCCTGGAAACGTTATTTTGATATGGCTGAAGGTGGATACAACCGGGCGCCTAAATTTCCCTTGCCCAATAACTGGCAGTTTATGCTGCGCTATAGTCACCTGATGCAGGATGACGCCACCCATGTATCGGCTTTGCTAACGCTTGAAAAGATGGCAATGGGTGGTATTTACGATCATGTTGCCGGCGGCTTTTCCCGTTATTCAGTAGATGGCGACTGGCATGTGCCACATTTTGAAAAAATGCTTTACGATAACGGGCAGCTGATCAGCTTATATGCCGAAGCCTATCAGTACTCCAGGTCGTTGTTGTTTAAAGAAGTGGCAGAAGAAAGTATTGAATGGCTGGAAAGGGAAATGATGTCGCCCGAAGGCTTGTTCTATGCTGCGCTTGATGCAGATAGTGAGGGCGTGGAAGGGAAGTTTTATGTTTGGGATAAACCTGACTTTGAGGCAGTACTTGGAGATGATGCAGATTTGCTGTCCGATTATTTTAATGTTACTGATGAAGGGAACTGGGAAGAAGAGCAGACCAATATCCTGCTCAGAAAGTTTACAGAAGAGGAATATGCCGAAGTTAAGGGGATATCTGTAGTAGAACTGCTGCAAAAGATAAAGACCGCAAAAATTAAACTGTTACAGGAAAGGAGCAAAAGGATCAGGCCTGGACTGGATGATAAATGTTTAACGGCCTGGAATGCAATGGCTATAAAAGGACTTGCGGAAAGTGCTGAAATATTTGACCATCCCCATTATTATGAAATGGCCAAAAAAGCCGCCTCCTTTATATTGGCCCATGTAAACACTGCCGATGGTGGCCTGTACCGTAATTTTAAAAATGACAAGGCAAGTATTCCGGGATTTTTAGATGATTACGCTTTTTTTATTGAAGCATTGATTGCACTTTATGAGGCAGATTTTGATGAAAACTGGCTAAAGGAGGCCAAAAGACTGTGCGATTATGTGCTCCTTAATTTTGAAGATGAGCATAGTCCGATGTTGTTCTATACCTCGGCTGCCGGAGAGACTTTAATTGCGCGTAAGCACGAGATTATGGACAATGTAGTACCGGCATCCAACTCCGTTATGGCCCAGAACCTTCATAAACTGGGGCTGCTGTTTGATGAGGATGTTTATAGCATTAAAGCCGAAGAGATGCTGGCCGCCGTCCTTCCGCAGATTAAAACTTATGGGTCGGCTTATTCCAACTGGGCCATACAGCTTTTAAACCAGGTATTTGGTATAAATGAAATTGCGCTGACAGGTGCGGCTGTTAAAAAGCAGAAATCGGCCTTCAATGCACACTATATCCCTAATAAAATTACATTAGGAGGAACAAAATCCCAGCTTCCGTTGTTAAAAGATAAGCAAAGCATTGAAACAAAAATCTATATTTGCCGAAATAAAGTATGCCAGTTGCCAGTAGCTACTGTTGATGAAGCATTAAAATTGATAAATTAAAAAACATCACAATGAGTATTAAACCCAATACAGTAGTATCATTAACGTACGAGTTGCATACGACTAATGAAGAAGGACAGCAAGTTTTTGTAGAAAAAGCGGATAAGGAAAATGCACTCGTTTTTTTATATGGTACAGGAATGATGCTGCCAAAATTTGAAGAACATTTAAGCGGTTTAAACGTTGGCGATGAGTACAGTTTTGAGCTTTCTGCAGCTGATGGCTATGGAGAAATTGATCCGGGTGCTTTTGCTGACCTGCCAAAAGATATGTTTAAAGATGTTGAATTGCCAGCCGTTGGTGATGTGATTCCTTTGCAGGACAACCAGGGAAACCATTTCCGGGCTGGCGTTACTGCCGTTCATGAAGATGTGGTTGCTGTTGACCTGAACCACCCTATGGCTGGTAAAAACCTGATTTTTGCAGGTGAGATTTTAAGTGTACGTGAAGCTACCCAGGAAGAGCTGAGCCATGGTCATGCCCATGGTGCTGATGGTCACTCCGGTCACTAAATAGCATTACATTTTTTTTCAAATTCTGTAAGCAGTACTGCTTACAGAATTTGAAAAAATAATAGAATTCCCGCTTAGGAACTTATGAAGTCATTATATAGCTTTTGCAGCAACGAGTGCAATAGGTGGGTTGTCCATCGCATTGCCGGGAATTAATTTAAGCGTACCTTTAACTGTTACCGTTTTATAAGTAAATTTAATAGGCTCGGCCATTTCTACCAGTACCATAATAGGAACACCATTTTTTCCACAGTAAAAGCATTGGTTGATTGGAAGGGTGGATAACATGAACCTGGTTTGTTTCATGCCATCTTTGATGGGTACAATATAACCCTCAAGTTCAAAGGGCTTGTTGGCATATTTTTTTATTTCAGGACTAAATATAGCCTGCATTTCAGTGTCTTTAACAATTTTGAAATCTACCCCGCCAACGATCTCCCAGTTGTCAGAGTTGATCTGGTCATCGGGGTTGTGCTGTGCTTTAACGGCAAAGCCTGTAAAAAGCAGGGCAATAAATATCAATTTCTTTATCATCATTTTCCTGGTCTGATCGTTTGTTAGGGTTAATTTTTCGCTAATATCTTTGAAATGTTTGATCTGTAAGCCTGTACTGCCGGTATGATCGCTGCAAATATACCAATAGAAAGCCCTGCAAAAAACAAATATATCTCATTGGAAAGTAAAACAAAGCCAGTTAGCTGGGCCTGGCTGCTTTCCTGGTTGCTGCCAATAAACTCTAGTGCCAAATGTCCTAAGGCCATCCCAATTAATGTGCCTGCCAGTGTAAGCATCATACCTTCTGCAATAACAATCAGAGAAATTTTTGTCCTGGAGGCTCCTAAAGTGCGCATAATGGCCAGGTCGTAACTGCGCTCTTTTAAAGAGTTGTAGAGGTTTACAAATACACTGATGGCAGCAATAAGCATAATCAGCACAGCAAACCACTGCAGCGTATCTATACCTACGCCTATTAAAGAGAACAAGCGGGTGCTTTCCTGTGCAGGAGAGGCGGCCTGCATATTTGTGGTTTCATTAACCAGTCGCGGAAACATGGCTACCGACATAGGAGAGCGGTATTGGATCAGTAATGATGTCAGTTCGCGCTGCCCCTCATCATCAGCATGGTCATGGTCACCTTCTTCATGCTCATCATGCATTCTCCAAACACTGGCCACATTGGTCAGGATCAGGTTATCGGTCACATTTCCCTGGGCTTCCAGGATTCCGGTTACGGTGTAAGGGCGATTTTTATGTATATCGGTATTGCCTGTTAATCCATGGGCACCATAAAAGGTATCCCCGATTTTCAGGTGCAGGTTTTTGGCTACAGCCGTGCCAATGGTAGTTTCAAAGTCATGCTGCCAGAATTTTCCCTCTTTTATTTTTAGTTTGTACAGGCTCACAAAATTACTGTCGGTGCCCACTATACGCGTACCATTGTAATTGTCGCCCAATGCCAGGGGTACCGCTCTTTTTACAAAAGGACTGTGTGCAAGTTCCAGGGCCTCTTTTAAGGGGATATTTCCGGTAGGGAAATCAATATAATAAATACTACTGAGTATCAGTTGCAATGGGCTGCCTTTGGCACCAACCACCAGGTCTATATCCTTTGAGTTGTTTTCCAGTTTTTCGCCAATTTGTGCAGATGCCAAAAGCAAAATGGTGAGAATACCGGTGCCAAAGGCAATAAGTATGATATTAAGCGCTGCAGAGAGGGGTTTGGACCATAAACTTTTCCAGCTGATTTTTAATGGGCTCATGCTAATTGGTAAGTGTTTGTAAAGGCATCTTTTACTCTTTTATCGTGGGTAGCTACCACTAATGTAGCCTGGTTAATGTCCGATTGGTGCAGGAGTAAGGCCAGTACTGCAGCAGCATTTTTATCATCCAGACTTGAAGTAGGCTCGTCTGCGATGATCAGGGTAGGTTTGTTGATCACTGCACGGGCTATAGAAACCCTTTGCAACTGGCCCTGACTCAGCTCGTTGGGATAGGCCTCTTTTTTTTCGGCTATACCCAAAGAACTCAGGACTTCATGCACACGGTTTAAATCTGCAGGCAGGCCGGCAAAACTTTGGGCCAGTACCAGGTTATCTGAAATATTTAAGCTTTTGATCAGGTGGGGTCGCTGGAATATAATGCCGATGTTCCGACCCCTGAACTGGTCCAGCTTTTTGGAAGATAAATTATAAATAGAAGTTTCATTGATCCTTACCTCACCGGCTTCAGGTTTCAATATACCGGTAAGTATGTGCAGGAGCGTAGTTTTTCCACTGCCAGATTCGCCAAGTAGCAGCCATTGTTCAGCTTTATTGATTTGCCAGTCTTTAAACGCAATAGCTTTTCCCCCTGGATAATGATGCGAAAGTGATGTTAATGAGATCATGTCTGTTCTATGCTCCTGTTGTGTGTGCTATACAAAAATAGCATACACAATTTAATTGCCTATGCTATTCATGTAAAGTATTTGCTATTTACAAAAGCTTGTCATAAAACAAAGTTTTGTAATAGCCTTATTTTGAATACATTTTTGCCCTCAGTTCCGCTACATCCGGATTGCTGATGTACTCGTCGTAGCTCATCATCTTATCAATCACCCCCTTAGGAGTCAGCTCAATAATGCGTGTTGCAACAGATTCTGTTAGTGCATGATCCCTTGAAGTAAACAATGCTGTGCCTTTAAAATCCTTTAATCCGTTGTTTAAAGCAGTAATAGACTCCAGGTCGAGGTGATTGGTAGGCTCATCAAACAACAAAAGGTTAGCGTGTTTCAGCATCATCTGCGAAAACATGCAGCGCATCTTTTCACCACCGGATAGTACCTTTACATTTTTCAATACCTCTTCGCCCGAGAAAAGCATGCGTCCAAGAAAGCTCCTTACAAATTGTTCATCCTGATCTGTACCCGAATACTCCCGTAGCCAGTCTACCAGGTTTTCATCCTTACCTTCAAAATAAACCGAGTTGTCATTAGGAATATCGGCCATATTGATGGTTACACCAAACTTAAATTCGCCGGTATAGTTCTTTTCACGCGCAGTAAGCACATTGTAAAAAGCAGTAGTGGCCAGGCTGTTTTGCGACAGCACCGCAATCTTATCTCCTTTATTCACCATAAAGCTGACGTTCTTAAACATCACGTCGCCATTTAAAGTACAAGATAAATTTTCTACCTGTAAAATCTGGTCGCCCGCCTCTCTGCCCAGATTATTGAACAAGATGGCCGGGTATTTCCTGCTGGAAGCTTTAATCTCAGAGATGTCGATTTTATCCAGGGCTTTTTTACGCGATGTAGCCTGTTTCGACTTGGAAGCATTGGCGCTAAAACGCTGAATAAATTCCTGCAGCTCCTTAACTTTCTCTTCCAGTTTTTTATTCTGGTCGCTGCGCTGTTTCAGGGCCAGTTGGCTCGATTCGTACCAGAAGGTATAGTTACCAGAGTAAATACTCATTTTGCTGAAATCTATATCCACAATATGAGTACAAACCGCATCTAAAAAGTGCCTGTCGTGAGATACTACCAGTACAATGTTCTGATAATCTGCCAGAAAATTCTCTAGCCAGGCAATGGTATCAATATCCAGATCGTTGGTAGGCTCATCCAGCAGCAGGATGTCAGGATTGCCAAATAAGGCCTGTGCAAGTAATACACGTACCTTTTGGGTTCCGTCCAGTTCTTTTAACTGTTTATAGTGGTGTTCTTCTTTAATGCCTAAGTTGCTCAGCATGGTGGCTGCATTGCTTTCCATGTTCCAGCCATCCATTTCTGCAAATTTGTTCTCCAGTTCACCAGCACGCTCGCCATCTTTGTCTGTAAAATCTTCTTTCAGGTAAATGGCATCTTTTTCCTTCATGATGTCGTACAATTCCTTGTGGCCCATCATTACGGTTTCAATCACAGTAAATTCATCAAACTCATAATGGTTTTGTTTTAAAACGGCCATACGTTCCCCTGGTGTAAAAGCTACACTCCCCGTGGTCTGGTTCACTTCACCAGATAAAATTTTGAGGAAAGTGGACTTGCCTGCACCATTGGCCCCAATTACGCCATAGCAGTTGCCATGGGTGAATTTTAAGTTGACATCTTCAAATAAAGTTCTTTTTCCGTAACGGAGTGATAAATTAGAAACTGAAATCATATTGCTGAAAAATAAGCCGCAAAGGTAGGTATAATTTATTTTATTAAGTTTGATGTTTAGATTTTTATACAGTGAACAAAGAGGAATTAACCGCAAGATTGGATACACCTGTGCAGTTTCAAATGGTAGCCAGTTTAACCGCTATTGCTGAAATCAAGGGTTTGGCTATCAACGAACTGATGGAAATCAGTTTTCATAAAAAGAAGGAAGTGGCTTTCAGGGCAGCCTGGATGCTGGAGTATCTCATGACGCATAAACCTGAGCAGTTCAGTAAATACCTGGATGAGTTACTGACCTTATTTCCCAGGCAGAAAAATCCTTCGGCCATGCGCCATTATGCTAAAATTATGGCTTTACTAACCGATAAAAGGGCCCATCAGATTTATAAGGAGCGCGTGCTGCAAATAGATTTTGAACCCCTGATTGAAGTGCTCTTTAACTGGCTGATAGATACAGAAACCCTGGTAGCTACCAAGGTACATTGCATGCAGGCCCTGGCAAACCTGTTGCCCAGGTACGAATGGTTTAAGGACGAACTGCTGGAAACCATTGATTACCTGATGGGTGTAGAAAGCATTGCTTTTTTTGCCCGTGCCAAAATGGTAAAAAAACAATTAAAAAAGTATTACACCGTGTAAACATTTCCATTGGCCTTTAATTCTATTTTTGCAGACATACGATCGCTCGGTTAAGAATTATGGAAAACGAAATCGCAATTTTAAGTCATATCATCAAACGCCGGAGAAGTATTTTTCCGGTTAGCTATACCCGGCAGGAGATTCCGGTAACTGTGATCAGACAGATCCTGGAAAGTGCAAATTATGCACCCACACATAAACTGACTGAACCCTGGAGGTTTATGGTATTCAGGAATGAAGGAAAAACGAAACTGGGCATCGAACTTGCACGTTTATATAAAGAAAGCACCCCTGCCCCTCAGTTTCTGCAGAAAAAATATGACAGCATCACAGAAAAAATAGCCCAGTCCAGCTGTGTGATCGCTTTAAATGCGCAACTGCATCCGGATAAGGTACCGGAATGGGAGGAACTTGCAGCCCTTGCCTGTGCTGTACAGAATATGGCCCTTACCGCCGAAGCCTTAAATGTAGGCGCGTACTGGAGTTCACCAGGCATGATTGCAAATCTTAAAGAATATCTTAACTTAGGTGGACGGGAAAAATGTTTCGGACTTTTTTATATGGGGTATCACAATGAAGAACCCAGGGAAGCAAAACGTACACCAATGGCAGAAAAAATTAAATGGATAGAGTCGTAATATGGATAAAGGGATAGTATATCAGCTTTGTTTAGATTTCATCAAACAAAGGATTCAGACTGCAGAAACGGCGCTTGCCCAGGCCAGGGAAGCCAGTAACGACGATACAAAAAGCAGTGCCGGTGACAAATACGAGACCAGCCGCGAAATGATGCAGCAGGATATAGACCGGAATAAACGTTTATTGATGGATGCACAGGAAAATATGAAGACTCTGGAGGCTATAGGACAGGCAACTGCATCGGATACGGTGAGCGGGGGCAGTCTGGTATACACCGATGAAGGCATTTTTTACATCAGTATCAGTGCAGGTCAGCTTCATGCAGGTGGTAAAACGGTATTTGCCATCTCAGCAGCATCACCCATCGGTAAACTGATGCTGGGCAAAAAAAAAGGAGATGACTTTTCCTTTAACGGGAAGAAGTATCTCCTTAATGAGGTGCTGTAAACCGGGTTAAAAGCTTCTTACAATACTGTTGTGTAAGGTTTTAGGGCTCCAGTAGCCACTGGCAATAATCCTTCTAACGGTAAACAAAGGGTCGTTCTGGTCACGCTTATCTGCCAGTGAAAAGGCCATTCTAAACCCACGTTTTTTGAGTTCAGGAATGCCTTCTGCATTCCATAAGCCAAAAGGATAGGCAAATTCTGTCATTTTTTTGCCGGTAATCTCTTCCAGTTTTTTAGTGGGTTTATCTAGCTGCTCTTCCCAGTCTTTTCCCTGGTATTTCTTAAAGTTCTTATGGTCGTAAGTATGGCTGCCGATCACATTTCCTTCATCAGAAAGCTGTTTGATCTGCTCTTTGCTCATGTAATCTACAAATTTACCTTTCTTGCCAATGGACACTGTCATGATAAAATATACGGCCTTATAGCCATATTTTTTAAGGGTGGGGGCTGCAATGGTAAACTGGTCCATATCTGTATCGTCAAAAGTGAACATGATAGGTTTGGAAGGCAGGGCTGCGCCTGTATTTAAATAAGCATACAGCTGATCTGGTAAAATGGAATGGTAACCGCTATCGGCCAGCATCTTAACCTGATCTTTAAAATTTTGTATTTCAACAATATAATCTTTACCTACTTTTCCATCCGTGGGCTTCCAGTTGCGGATCTGGTGATAACACAATATCGGAACCTGTTTCCGGGCGAGAATGGTCTTTGCATCAGCAACATTTATTTTAGAAACATCCACCTGGGTGTGCTGATCCTTTTCAGGAGTTCCGGTGGTTTCAGCTACTGCAATGGCAGTGCTGTCTTTTGCATCCGAACCTGTTGCACCTGTTTGTGATTTTGACTGGCATCCGGCAGCAAAAAATACCGCTGCAGCCATAAATGGTAAAAAGTGATGTTTCATATTAAGTAATGCTATTTCATATAGGGTATCTGACGCAAAACTATAAAATCAAATCCAATAAAAGATGGAAAGCATCAGGAGTTTTCAATAAACAGCCATAAAAAAAAAGCCCCCGCCTAAGCAAGGGCCTTTTATCTAACCAAACTAACTTTTTATGAAAAACCTGGGCTTAGAAGTGGAACATCACACCCAGTTTTGGGGTAATGGTGCTTGCATCTAAACCAAAAGTATCTGTTTTTGCTTTATTGCCTGTAGCAGCATCTTTAACAGTGTAATTGTTATATCCCAAGCCATCTACAGAAACCTCTATGCCAACTCTTTTAGTAGGATAGAAAGCAAATCCAGGGGCAAGTTGTACACCTATTGAAGTTGTTGTACCTTTTTTGTCGCCCACATCGCCGGTAACGCCGTCTACATCTTTAACGTTTCCGAAAGCCATAGGTACCGATAACTGACCAAAGAATTTGAACTGATCAGACAATCCAACATAATAACGGCCAAAAGGTGCAACCTCAAAAGATTGGTTTAAATATTCCTGACTTACCTTTTTGTCATAATTGTAACCAACTCCGGTACCAATAGCAAAATTATCGCTTACAAAATATCCAACAGAAGGTACTACATTAAACCTGAAATCTGATTTCGAAGCCCCTTCTTCTTTTGTAGAGTTTAAACCTAAGCTACCACCAACAATTATTTTTCCTTTTTCTGTTTGAGCCTGAGTGGTAAAAGCTAAACCTGCAACTGCAACTAATGATAATAATAATTTTTTCATCTTCTTAATTTTTAATTTATAATCTGGTCTTTTCTGTTTTTATGTTCTGACCATTTACGGTATATAGTCAACCCTTGTGCCAATTAAATGTTGCCTTTGCTGAGTAAAAATGACACTTTTTGTAAGTGCTTAATTGATAAGTGAATATATTTTTTTTCGCTGCTGTTTATTATTTTACCATGACAATCCAGCTTAAATTATGACAAATCTCGTACTGCTCCTTTTATTCAAACTGACTTTTATTGTAATATTGTCAGTTGTTATGTTGTCTGTTTTGGTATACATGTTAACAAAAACATGTCGGCCTGCTAACGTTTTTTCTAAAAAAACTATAAATTCATAAATCTTTGTGCCCATCTAAAGCGTTATACATACCATGAGATTATTAATAGAACGAAAACCAGTTAAAGTATACCCAGATCCTAAACGGGTAATTGCAAGATTTTTTTTTAACGGAGATGAAAGAGCTGTAGAAGTGGTGAGGCATGTACTGGCCCTTTCGGATAAGGATGTATTCGGACTGATCTCGCCTTTGTTACAGGAATATTCCAAGAGGCACCGGAACATCACCAAAATACTTGCCCGTCACTGTAAAAAGATCAAACACTGTATAGAAACGGCGGGTTACGATTTTGAATCGCTTGATAAATATCAGAAGTTGCTGCTTGGATCCTATTTCACACATGAATATTCTATAGAATCTGCAGCTTTTTTTAACCCTTCGGTAGTAGAAGACCCTGATCAGTCCGACCTGGTTGAAGGTGAAAAAAGGCTGATCATCAGTTTCAGGGCAGTAGGTGAGGGGCACATTTCTTCCGTCGTGTTCCGTCGTGCACTGATAGACCGTAACCATAACATTACGGTAATCCCGGTAGGCAATTATATTGATGAAGCAGAGATCATTAAGAACGCGGTCTATAATAAAAAACTATTTCTTAAAAAAGCGGCTGATTCCCGCATAGATATAGAGGTTTTGGATGAGGTAGGTGTTAAACTGGAGGATAAATTCGATTATGCCACACTCAGAAAGATCATTCTTGACAGCAAAGGTCTGCAGGAAGATGACCTTAAAAAACTGGAATATGACAAGATCCTCTGGTTGTCGGATACCTACCATGAGATCAGCTTTTCGAGGGACACCGATATTTCTGACCGGGTGATTTTCCCCATCTCTGAATTTGAGCGCAAGGGTATAGAAGATGCCAGGTTTGTCCGTTTTGTAAAAGATGATGGCAGCATTATTTTTTATGCCACCTATACTGCTTTTGATGGGGCCATGATTATGCCCAAGCTATTGCAGACCACGGATTTTTACGATTTTAAGATCAGTCCGCTACATGGTATTGGTGCGCAGAATAAAAATCTGGCACTTTTTCCACGTAAGATCAACGGCAAATATGCCATGATGTCGCGCATAGATGGCTGGAACAACTACCTAATGTATTCCGATAAGCTTACGGTATGGGATAACCCTGTAAAGCTGCAGGCACCACAGTTTCCATGGGAATTCATACAGATCGGTAATTGTGGTTCGCCTATAGAAACTGAGGCCGGCTGGCTGGTCATTACCCATGGTGTAGGGCCAATGCGCCGTTACTGCCTGGGAGCCAGTTTGTTTGATCTGAATGATCCTTCAATAGAAATAGGAAGGTTAAATGAGCCACTGGTTATTCCCAATACAGATGAAAGGGAGGGGTATGTACCTAATGTGTTGTATTCCTGTGGTTCGATCATTCACGATGGTGAACTGATCATTCCCTACGGCCTATCGGATTATTGTTCTTCCTTTGCCACGGTAAAAATAGCACTGTTACTGGAAAAACTGGAAAGCACGGACTTATATCGTCCTGCATAGCTTTCCAGTTTAGGTATAAATTGTTTTAATGAATTTAGCTGAGTATCTGTTTTTGTACAGTTGTCAGGTCGCTGCTCTGAATGTATTCATATTCAAGCGCTTTCAGTACTACCAGGTGCGAAATCCAATAAGCCAGTGTACTTTCTGCACCCTGATTGCGGTTTACACCATGTGGTTGAAGGCCATCGCCACAACCCTTTGTTTCATGGTCAAATAAAGGAAGGTGTAAACTGTTTTCGCCCAGAAACCACTGGTAACAGAGGTACATCTGTTTAATATAGGTCAGGTCGTGCGTAATTTCATAAGCTTTAAAATACATCAGTACCATGGCCATGGTTTCAATTGCCTGCTGATCATATAAGGCCATTGAATTGCCTTCCCTATACAGCCAGCCATCATTGCCCACCGGGTTTAAATAACCATATATTAGGGTCTTCTGGCTCAGGTATTCCATACTTTCCAGAGCGATGTCCAGGGCTTCTTTATCTTTAGTGGTCTGGTAATAAGACAACAGTGCCAGGGGTAAAATGGCATTATCGTAGGTCATCTTGTCCTCAAACCAATGCCAGTGCCCCTTTTTATTCTCCCTGTAAGCAGCTTTCAGGGGCTCAGCCAGTAAATCAAACTGCTCCCTGATGTGCTCATCGCCGGGATGTGCTTTCAAGTAATTTGACAGGCCGATCATGGTATTTCCTATGCCCCTTAAATGGCCCAAGTTTTTAAAATGGGGGACAGATTTATTGAAAAGCTCTCTTGCGAATTCCCTGTAAGAATTGTTCGGGGCATTGTGGATCAGGTACCCCAGCGCCCAAATGGTGCGGCCAAAGGAATCTTCAGAGCCAATCTCGTCCAGGTAATCACGTGTAAAGCTCAAAAAATTCCTGAAATTGCCATCATCACGTTGCATGTACTGGATATAGCTTAAATAAACCGGTAACAGTTCTAATGCTACTTTGCTCTTATTTTGCTGATAAGCTAAAATGGCCATTATTAAAGCCCTGGCATTGTCGTCCAGGCAATAGCCCTCTTTGAGGTTAGGAATCCCATATTTAGCATGCTGTACAATACCAGTATCGTCTGTGAGTCGCTGAATGTGGGCCAGACTGAAGGAGGGCATCGCATCAGGATCTATAATCTGTTTACCGGTATTGTCTTTTTCGGCCAGCGATTTAGAGATGGCCTCTTCCAGTACGTCCACAAATACCTGTCCTGTACTTGGCCAGCGCAAATGAAGTCCGTATTCATAGGCATTTGCTTTCAGCTGGTTTAATTTTTCCCCGTCTTCAAACAGCTCATTTACAATAGCTGCCAGCGCATCCGCATCTTTAAAATCGAATAAACGCCCCCTGTTATCTGCCAGTAATTCCTGGGCATGCCAGTAAGGGGTAGAAATTACTGCAGCTCCTGCACCAACCGCATAAGAAAGTGTGCCGCTGGTAATCTGGGCCTCATTTAAATAGGGGGTAATGTACATATCACAGGCAGTTAAATACTCAAACAACTGCTCTTCCGATACAAACTTGTTGATAAAAGTAAGGTTGTCTTCCACATTGAGCTTTCTGGCCAGTTTTTTAAGGCTGTCGCGATATTCCTCTCCTGAATTCCTGATTACGCCAGGATGTGTAGTGCCCAGTACCACATACATGACGTCGGGATTTTTGGCCACTATTTGTGGTAAGGCCTCAATTACGGTTTCCAGGCCCTTATTCCTGCTGATCAGACCAAAAGTGAACAATACTTTTTTATTTTTAAAGGGCAGGGACAGTTTTACAGGATTATCCGTTTTTGCCTCCAGGTCAGGTACACCATGTTCTATCAGCTGTATCTTACTAAAAGGGATGCCATATATACTGGTTAAAAAACCAACTGCCCTATGGCTCATCACAACTATCCGGGAAGAATGTTTGGCGATTTCCCTGATAATGGTGAGCTGCATATAGCTCGGGTCTTTTAATATGGTATGCAAAATGGTAACCAGTGGTTTTTGCAGTCTTGCAATGAGTGGAAGGATATAAACCCCGTTTTCACCACCGTAAATGCCAAATTCATGCTCCATAATACAGGCATCCACTAAACTTGTATTGATATAATCAGCTGCCCTGATATAATCTTTTTGATTTTCCTGCCTGATCTGGTACTTTACTTCCCTGGGGTATTCATACTGGTCCAAATTCTCGGAATCATTCATGGCCACCACGTAACTGTCCTCAGAAACGGCAGTCTTATCATAACCAATGGCCCTGAGCAGGTTGTGGTTAAACGTAGCAATGCCACATTCGCGTGGCGGATAAGTAGATATATAAGCGATTTTCATATTGTTAAAAGAATCTTTACTGCTCTATCAACAATCATCGCGTTAAATTGTTCTTGATTAAATCATTTTTTATTTATTAAATCTTGTTAAAACTTAAACAAAATCATTTTTTAAGAAAAACTGTTTAAGAATGGAGGTGTTTTCCGGGTTTTTTTGCTTTTATTAAAGATTGTATCGGCTCTCAAATGTAATTTCAGAAAAAAAAGCCTTAATGATTGATCATTAAGGCTTTTAAAATTAATTAAAGCATTAAAAAGAAGGGTAAATATTATTTATTATTAAGAAATACAAATTTGTGATCAAACATATCCAGTTTGATCTTACTTTCTTTATCCACTTTTCCGGCAAGTATTTCTTTGGAAAGCTCATTTAAAATGCGTTTCTGGATCACACGTTTTAACGGACGGGCACCAAACTGCGGGTCGTAACCCAATTCTGCCAGCCAGTCCAATGCCTCCGTTGAAGCCTCTATTTCTATTCCCATTTCTGAAAGGGTATCCTGTACCTGTTTAAACTGCAGGTTTACAATGTCCCTCAGCTCATTGCGGTTAAGTGGGGTAAACATGATCAGTTCATCAATCCTGTTTAAAAATTCGGGCCTGATGGTTTGCTTTAACAGTTCAAACAGTTCATTTTTAGTTTTGGCAATTACCTCGTCCCTGTTTTCATCATTCAGCGATTTAAAATTATCCTGGATCAGGTGTGAACCAATATTAGAGGTCATGATGATAATAGTATTTTTAAAGTTCACCACGCGGCCTTTATTATCCGTTAACCTGCCATCGTCCAAAACCTGCAATAAAATGTTGAATACATCAGGATGTGCCTTTTCAATCTCGTCCAGCAATACCACCGAATAAGGTTTGCGGCGTACGGCTTCAGTCAGCTGCCCCCCTTCATCATAACCCACATAGCCTGGAGGCGCACCAATTAAGCGTGAAACTGCATGGCGTTCCTGATATTCGCTCATGTCAATACGGGTCATGGCATTTTCGTCGTTGAACAGGAATTCTGCCAATGCCTTTGCCAGCTCGGTTTTACCTACACCTGTAGTGCCCAGGAATATGAATGAACCAATGGGTTTTCTTTTATCCTGCAGGCCGGCACGGGAGCGGCGGATGGCATCAGATATCGCTTCAATAGCTTCATGCTGTCCTGCTACACGTTTGTGCAGTTCC
This sequence comes from Pedobacter sp. AK017, assembly GCF_014200825.1. NCBI lineage: Bacteria > Pseudomonadati > Bacteroidota > Sphingobacteriia > Sphingobacteriales > Sphingobacteriaceae > Pedobacter > Pedobacter sp. AK017. The sequence continues at coordinate 521,641 of NZ_JACHCW010000001.1, read as the reverse complement.
GTTTCCAGATTCAGCAACTTTTCACGCTCACTGGAAACCAGTTTGGTTACCGGAATACCGGTCCACCTGCCTACCACACCTGCAATGTCGTCAGCAGTAACTTCTTCTTTCAGCATGCGGCCTTCGGTTTGCTGACTTTCCAGCTGTACTTTTAGTTTTTCAACTTTGTCCTGTGCCTCTTTTATTTTGCCGTAGCGGATTTCGGCAACCTTTCCGTAATCGCCTGCGCGTTCAGCCTGATCGGCTTCCAGCTTATAGTTTTCGATCTGTTCAATCTCATTGTTGATGTTATCTACCAGGTCTTTCTCGCCCTGCCATTTGGCTTTAATTTCATCCCTTTCAGCCGAAAGGTTGGCAATTTCTTCAGCCAGTGATTTCACCTTCCTGGTATCATTTTCCCGCTTGATCGCTTCACGTTCAATTTCCAGCTGCATAATTTTACGGTTCAGTTCATCCACTTTCTCCGGCACGCTATCCATTTCCAGACGCAGTTTAGACGCTGCCTCATCCATCAGATCGATGGCTTTATCCGGTAAGAACCGGTCGGCAATATACCGTTGCGACATTTCTACAGCGGCAATAATGGCCTCATCTTTAATCCGCACCTTATGGTGGGTCTCATAGCGTTCTTTTAACCCACGCAAAATAGAGATGGCATCCTGAGTATCCGGCTCATCTACCATCACCTTTTGGAAACGGCGCTCCAGGGCTTTATCCTTTTCCAGGTATTTCTGGTATTCATCCAAAGTTGTTGCACCAATGGCACGGAGCTCACCGCGGGCAAGGGCAGGTTTTAAAATGTTTGCCGCATCCATTGCACCTTCGCCACCACCGGCACCAACCAGAGTATGGATCTCATCAATAAACAAAATGATATCGCCATCACTCTGTGTAACCTCTTTTACTACTGCTTTCAGTCTTTCCTCAAATTCTCCTTTATACTTTGCACCGGCTATCAAGGCGCCCATATCCAGCGAATAAACTGTTTTAGTTTTCAGGTTGGTAGGCACATCACCTTTGATGATCCTGAAAGCGATACCCTCGGCAATGGCTGTTTTACCCACACCAGGCTCACCGATCAGGATCGGATTGTTTTTTGTACGTCTGGATAAGATCTGGATTACGCGTCTGATCTCTTCATCCCGGCCAATAACAGGGTCCAGTTTTCCGGATTCTGCATATTCATTTAAATTTCTTGCATATTTATTAAGGGCATTGTAAGTTGCCTCGGCATTTTGTCCCGTTACATGGTTGTCGCCCCGCAAAGCGATAATCGCTTTTTTAAGGTCTTTTTCAGTAACCCCCTGATCTTTCAGGTGTTTTGCGGTATCGTCATTTACCGAAAGCAGGCCAAGTAATACATGCTCTACAGAAACAAATTCATCTTTAAACTCTTTCAGGTAAGAATTTGCTTTTTGCAAAGCGGAATTACTGCCCGACGTTAGGTAAGGGCTGCTGCCTGTAACTTTCGGAAATTTTTCAATCTGTGCGTCCAGTTGCTGGTTCAGCACATTTAGGTTTACATTTAGTTTCTTTAGTACATAAGAAACTACATTTTCGTCAACAGTAAGCAAACCCTTCAGGATGTGCGCTGTTTCAATAGCCTGCTGCTGATTGCCAGTGGCTATTTCAGAAGCCTGTTGAATTGCTTCCTGAGCTTTTATGGTAAAGTTGTTGAAATTCATATCAACAAATAAACAAAGCAGATGCCATCTTGTTTTTTTGTTTAAGAACTGAAATTTTGTCGGTAATTTTTGTTTTTAAATGACGAAATTACTGATGTAGATTGTTTTAATCGGAAAAAATGTCTTGTTAAGATTAATATTTTTTAATGTCCTAAAAAACTTGTCTTTCGGTTTCATTGTATTTAGCATCACGGGCTGCATTTGCAGTATGCATTTTTTATGGATATATTTGTTTTTCTATTTCTATATCCTATGTTAACCCCTCTCGAAAGTTTCTATTTAAATCAGCAAGAACCCTTAAGGGGCTGCTTAATGGCTTTAAGAGATTGCATTTTAAAGCAGGACGAACACATTACAGCAGAGTGGAAATATAAACTCCCCTTCTTTTACTTTAAGGGAAAGATGTTGTGTTACCTTTGGATCCATAAGAAATATCGTCAGCCTTATATCGGAATTGTAGAAGGGAACAGGATTGCACATCCGGACCTGTTACAGGAAAAACGGGCAAGGATGAAAATATTATTGATAGCGCCTGAAAGGGACTTGCCCGTGGAAAAGATCGGGCAGATACTGCGCGCTGCGCTTGCCTTATATTAAAAGAAGATGAAAGAGTTTTTTAGATTGTACTTAGAGGCCTACAGAGGGCTCTCTACCCCGGCATGGATGCTGGCATTGGTGATGCTGATCAACAGGAGCGGAGCAATGGTCATTCCCTTCTTAGGGGTTTATATGGTAAACCACTTAAATTTTAGCATAGAAGATACGGGCACTGTACTAAGCTGTTTTGGTATTGGCGCTGTATCAGGCTCTTTTTTAGGTGGCTGGTTAACAGATAAAGTGGGTCATTTTAAAGTCCAGCTGTTTAGCCTGATCCTGACTGTGCCCATGTTTTTTCTGTTGCCCGAACTGAATACTGTTTTAAAGCTGGCCATTGGTGTGTTTATACTCAGCATTATATCAGAGACCTTCAGGCCTGCAAACTCGGTTTCTATTGCTTATTATTCGAGGCCGGATAACATTATCCGTTCTTTTTCTTTAAACCGGATGGCGGTAAACCTTGGTTTTTCTATAGGTCCCGCCCTTGGGGGCTTTCTGGCTGCAGTATCGTATACCTTTTTATTTTACGGAAATGCTGTTGCGGCGTTTTTATCGGCTTTATTGTTCTTTATTTACTTCCGCAACCGTAAGGGAAATGAAAAGAAAGCGGTTGTCCAGGAGAGTTTTACTGTTGATCCTGGCACAAGCCGTTCTCCGTATAACGACGGGCTTTTTATCGCTTTCAGTATGCTGAGCTGTATATATGCAATTTGTTTCTTTCAGCTGCTGAGCACCCTGCCTTTGTATTACCGCACAATTTATAAACTTACTGAAGCCGACATTGGAATTATTCTGGCTTTTAGTGGCATGGTGGTGTTTTTGTTTGAAATGCTCCTGGTACACATTGCCGAGAAAAGAATGACCGCCAGGGCAGTTATTGTATGGGGTGTATTGCTTTGCAGCCTGTCGTTTTTTATCCTCAATTTAACAAATGGTATCTGGGTACTGTACTTAGCTATGTTTGTGCTTTGTATTTCCGAAATTCTGGCCATGCCCTTTATGTCTACCGTAACCCTGCAGCGTTCCTCGTTAAAAACCAGGGGCGCCTATATGGGCATTAATGCTTTGTCTTTTTCTGCTGCACATGTGTTCTCGCCATTTGTGGGCACCAGGATAGCTGCTGCTTATGGATTTGAAACCCTGTGGTACGGTACTACGTTGGTACTGTTGCTTACAGCTGCTGGGTTTTTGCTGGTCATGAAAAAAATGAAGTTATCGGCATAAATGCTGCTTATCGAAATGGTTTTTTTTCCCATTGTGCTATGGATTTCGTTTTTTGTATGCTATTTTTTTTCTGAGCCTGAGGGATTAACAATACCGTAAGTACGGCTGGTGATTTTTCCGGTAAAGTGGTTTCAAAGCCAAGCATTACCGTGCCCGGATTGGGTGCATCATAAGCTGTTGTTGGGGCGGTAGACCATGTTTTAAGCTGGATATGAACAGGTTCCTGTACTTTTAAATATAGCTTTTTGCCATTTTTACTCAGCTCGGCCTCGTTGGGGCCAATGATTTTTACATCAGCAGCAGTAAGCATAGCCCAGCGTACCTTTGTTGCCTTGGCACCGCCTTCCAGTTCATCCCGAACCACCACATACTGCTTGTTAACAAGGGCAATTCCGCGGATGGCTTTAGAAAGCTGTGTTTTATAAACAGAACTGATGTCTACCACCGTGTTCATATAAGCCGGATTGTCCGAATAACTGACAATAGGGGCGTAACCATCCACATCTTGGAATTCGTTGTTAAAGCTGAGTGTGTTGTGGTACAGGTTATTGTACCTCAGTACCTGCCAGCGTTGGGAGTTTTGTTTCATATTCCATAGGTCGATCCCTTTAGCTTCTAAAGATTCATAACCCTGCATACCAAAATCGCTGGCCCATCTTACCCCATCTGCTTCCATTACAAAAGAGCCTACATCCATGTGGCCGTGGTTAACAGAAGGGGAGCCACCTTTCATGCCAATATACAGGGCATTGGGATCTGTCCATGAACTGCGCATCATCGCTACTGGGTTACTGCCTTTTCCTGTCCACATCGTTTTCTTCGGAGCCGGGATTTTATTCAGCTGGATACCACTGCTCCAGATCAGCAGGGCAGGCAGGAGGCGGTCGTCAGTAAGATGTTTAACTTGTTTAGCCAGGTAAGTCCTTTCAGTAAACAAGAGCGAAGGATCCTTTAGTTTTGCTGCAAACCAGAACATTGCCGGGTTAATTTCTTCGCCAGTGCCGGAATCAAAGTAATTGAAAGGCTGGCCGGTTGGTCCGGTCATGTTTAAAAGAAAGCCTGCGGTCTTTAAAAAGCCTGGTTGTTCTGAAAGCCCGAAATCGGTTGCAAGGGCTTTTTGAAAGGCACTGATCAGCAGTACGTTAAAAGTTGTCCCATAATTCCAGTAACCATAACCTTCGGGATAGGCCCCGTCGGGTTCATAGATCTTCATAGGGAGTTCAATGGTATTGATGGCGCGGTTAATGATCGTTTGGGCAAGTTCAGGTTGTTCTTCATAAACAGCGATTGCACCAAATGAAAGTCCGGCATTGCATACCTGGTTCCAGTTGTGTGCAGCTTTAAGCCAGAACATATTGCTGCCATTTAGCATCGACGGCTGAAGCCCTTTGGTGATGATGGCTGTTTTTATAGCTATTCTGGAGCTTTCGGGCAGTTCCTGGTAAAGCCAGTCGTACCCAATGGCCAATGCCAGGGTCATCTCTGCCACATCCAGGAAATGGTCGGGGTTCCAGTCTTCAAAAGCAGCTGCGGCCAGCATTTCCTTCTCGGCCCTCTGCAGGTATTTTTGCTGATGGGTCATTCTCCATGCATAAGAAAGATAGAAAACCCTTTGCAGGCAGGTTCTTGATTTATCAAGTAAGCGTCTTCCGATTTTGATCCTTTCTACCGGCGGATCCTTTAAAAACTGATCGCATTTGGCCAGTATGCCATGGTGTACGTTTTGCAGCAGAACGTCATTTTTAATGGTTTTTTTAATGTTTTCTTCTTCTCCGGCAAGCAGGAGCAACCTGGGATGGGCCGGGAAGTTTGTTTTTCCGGACAGTTTATTTTGTGCAGCAGCACAGCAGGCGAGCAGAAAAAACAGGGCTGTAAAAAAAGTTTTCATTGGCCCTTAATATACAATATTTATTTTCATCAGCATATTGTCATCTATTTTAAATTAATAGGAATATCGGGAAAAGTCGATATATCTTTGTGCCATGGATCAGCTCGAAGTCTTTAAAGCATTATCTAATAAGACCAGGCTGCAAATTTTGCAATGGCTTAAGGAACCTGAAAAATATTTTCCGGAACAGGAACATGCCGATTTTGAAAGTGTAGGAGTTTGTGTGGGTCAGATACAGCAAAAGGCAGGTTTAACACAGTCTACCGTTTCAGAATATTTGTCTATGCTCCAGAAATCAGGTTTACTGGAGTCGACCAGGCTGGGGCAGTGGACTTACTACAAAAGAAATGAAGCGGCTTTTGCCCGGTTGAGCGATATCATCCAATCTGAAATTTAATAATTAATTACAATATCATATGAGTACTGCAAATCTATTCAGGCCTTTTAGTCTGAAATCATTGAACATAAAAAACAGGATTGTAATGGCACCAATGACACGTTCTTTTTCACCTGCTGGTGTGCCAACAGCAGATGTTGCTGCCTATTATTCCAGAAGGGCGGCAGGCGAAGTGGGCTTAATCCTGTCGGAAGGAACGGTTATAGACCGTGTTTCTTCGTCAAATGACCCTAATGTCCCTCATTTTTATGGTACTAAAGCATTGGCCGGATGGAAGGAAGTGATCCATAGCGTGCACCATGCCGGAGGAAGTATGGGACCCCAGATCTGGCACATGGGGATTATGGATAACCATCATTCGGGATGGTTACCTTCCGCACCTTTTGAAGGGCCATCTGATTTGAACAGACCTGGTTTTTCGAATGGTGTGGCGATGACACATGACGATATTGATGCGGCTGTTAAAGCTTATGGAAAAGCTGCAGCTGAAGCAAAGAGACTGGGTTTTGATTGCGTGGAGGTACATGGTGCACATGGCTATCTGATAGACCAGTTTTTTTGGGAAGGCACCAATAACCGGAGCGATAATTACGGGGGCCAAACCCTGGCCGAGCGTACCAGGTTTGGTGTAGAAGTAATTAAAGAAGTGAGAAGACAGGTAGGCGAGGATTTTACCATTATTTTGCGATTATCTCAATGGAAGCCAGCCGATTATACTTTTAAGCTGGCTAAAACGCCTAAGGAAATGGAGTCCTGGTTGGAACCCCTTGTTGAGGCTGGTGTAGACATCTTTCATTGTTCGCAGCGACGCTTCTGGGAACCTGAGTTTGAAGGGTCGGATCTGAACTTTGCAGGCTGGGCCAAGAAAATAACTGGAAAAGCAACCATCACTGTTGGTTCTGTGGGTTTGTCGGGCGAGTTTCTGGCAGCCTTTAAAGGAGAAAGTTCTGAGCCAAGTTCATTGGAAGAGCTGATGAGAAGAATGGATAGGGGCGATTTTGACCTGGTTGCTGTTGGCCGGCCATTGCTGGCAGATCCAAACTGGGTACAGAAAATAAGGGACGAACGCCTTAGCGAATTAAAAGGCTTTTCAAGGGAAGCGCTGATGCAATTGTTATAACATCAGCTGCATACCTGATGCATAAAAAAAGCGCCGGTAAAATGCCAGCGCTTTTTTTGTTTTAAATGCAGTTATTTTAATACTTCTGCTAGCCTTTCTGTCTGATGATCGGCCAGCTTTTTTAAAGGGCCTGCAGCCAGCATTTTCATCATCATGTTCAGGTCGGCCGATATAATATGCTTGGCTATGGTGCCACCCTTTCCATTGTCGGCCACTGTCCACTTTAACTCTACATCAAAGGGTGCTTTTTCAACAGGAATGGCAACCAGTTCCTTATTCTCTATGCGGTTGGAAATTTTTATGGACAGTTTGGCCATGTTTTGTATGGTAAAACTGGCTTCATCTGCTGTGGAAGACCAGTTATAGATATTTTCAGGCATCAATTGCTGATGATTGTTCAGGTCTGCCAAAAATGCATATACCTTTTCTACAGGTAAATTTAACTCTGTCGTACTTTCAATAACTGTCATTAGCTGTTATTTAATTCTTCTAATTCTTTTCCCCATTCAGCAGGGTTCCTGCGCCATTTTGTTAAAAGATCTACATCTTTCTGAGCAATAAAGCTATGTTCTGCTGCGTATTCGATTAAAGTGTTGTAGTTGGAAAGTGTAGCATAACGGCATTTTGCTGCTGCAAAGTTTTCGTCAGCCTGGTCAAAACCATAAGTAAATATGGCAACCAGTCCGGCTACTGATAAGCCTGCTTTTCTTAAAGCTTCAACAGCCTGTAAGCTGCTTTTTCCTGTCGAGATCAGGTCTTCTATCACCACTACCCGTTGTCCTTCTACAATCTCGCCTTCTATAAGGCTTCCTGTACCGTGTTCTTTTGCTTTAGCCCTTACATAAGCAAATGGTAAACCGAGTTCCTGGGCTACCAATGCACCCTGTGGGATACCTGCCGTGGCTACACCTGCAATCAGGTCTACAGAGCCAAACTCTTCCTGTATCAACTGGGAAAGCTTTTGTCTGATGTAGGTCCTAACGGAGGGATGGGAAAGCGTGACCCTGTTGTCACAGTAAATTGGGGATTTCCAACCAGATGCCCATGTAAACGGGTTAGCCGGCTGTAACTTTATTGCTTTTATTTGTAATAAAAATTCAGCTACCTTTAATTCAATATCACTTTTATTATACATGGTTCAAAAATACGGAATTCTTTACATTTGTGCGAACCCTACCGCGAACTATGTATTTAGTCCGGGATAGAGAATTACAGAAAATGCTCGTTTAATTTAATTATTACCTATGCCGGCAAATATCGTTAATTAATTTGGCAGGATCAGGTGTTTTTTTGTATTTCATTGATTATAAGTTTGATAAAGAATTTATTTGTTGCTATACTCCTGCGGCCGACCAATCGGCCCGTTCCCTAAGTCTGCCTGCTGGAATTAACTGTATTATTAAATTTGGTATGGCTGGTTCTCAGACCATTGCTTTAAAATTTTATTTTGTTTTTTGCTGTTTTTTTAGTGAAATGAGCTGTAATTATTAGATTACTAGACTTTTTCAATTCGTCTGATGAACTTTGCCGGAAGCTTCACATAAAGGTACGAGTTCATTATGAAGGAAATCAGGATTGAAAGATCAATTACCAACAGGAGCCAGGATTCCCTGGCCCGCTACCTGCAGGAAATTTCAAAATACCCCTTGCTGGATGCAGAGGAAGAAATTGTCCTGGGAAAGAGGATTAAAGAAGGAGACTGGGATGCACTGCAAAGGCTGGTTAGCAGTAACCTGCGTTTTGTGGTTACAGTAGCTAAAAAATATGAAAGTCCGGACCTGTCGCTGGCCGACCTGATTTCGGATGGAAACATTGGCCTGATCAAGGCTGCAGAACGTTTTGATGAAAAAAGAGGTTTCAAATTTATTTCTTATGCTGTATGGTGGATCCGACAATCTATCCTGCAGGGAATGAACACCAGTAAACGAATGGTACACCTGCCCATGAGCCAGATCAGCGGGATACGGCAGGTAAAGAGATCAGAAATAAAACTGGAGCAGGAGCTTCAACGGATACCCTGCAGGGAAGAACTTGCCGGATTTATGAAGACTGCTGAAGAGGTAGTTTATGATTATCTGTATATTTCAGGTAGCCAGGTCTCATTGGATGCACCAACTGAAGGTCAGGATGGCGTGCTGATTCCTTGTATTGTTCAGTACGACAAAGGTCCGGCACCGGATGCCAGTCTGGAACGGGAATCACTTGAGAAGGATGTGCAACGCATGATGGACATCCTTAGTCCGCGCGAACGGAGCATTCTTTTTCTTGCTTATGGTATGGGTAACAACAGGCCATTGCAAAATGACGACATCAGTACTTTACTTGGATTAAGTACTGAAACAATCCGCCGTTCTAAAAATAAGGCACTGGACAGGCTCCGGGGCTTAAAAGAAATAAAAATGATGCGCAGATATCTTTAATTACACAATAATTATTTTTTATGCTTTAATTCTGTACTTTTAAAATTTGTTTTTCATCGCTGTTTTTGCATTTTGTTCAGGATGATTTCGGCTGTAAAAACAAAAAATACTGAAACTAAGGGCTTAGGAAAATGAAGGTAACATCATGAAAAAATATAGGATTTACATTAACGACAACACTTTATATATTACTGCAACTGCACCCGAACTGATTACTGAGATTGAACAGCTGGAGGTTGAGGGTTTTTATTTTCCCTCCTTTTATAAAAGGTTAAGTACGGTGTCGGGCAAATCCTATTTATTGATAGATAAGGACCCGCAGGCATTGTTTAAAAGCATAAAAAAAAGCTGCACGATCATTAAAGCAGCTGGTGGACTGGTAGCCAGTGCCAAAGGCAGGCATCTTTTTATTTTCAGGAATAAAAGATGGGACCTGCCCAAGGGAAAAGTAGAGAAGGGCGAGAAAATGAAGGAAGCAGCCTTAAGAGAAGTGGAGGAGGAATGCGGGGTGAAAATTTATACCAATGGGGATAAGCTCTGTAAAACTTATCATGTATATACCATGGGCACTAAAATAGTACTTAAAAAGACGAACTGGTATAGTATGACCGTTAAGGGCGAACCTAAACTGATCCCCCAAAAAGAAGAGGGCATTACAAAGGCCTGCTGGCTGGGCAAAGATGAGCTTAAGCCCATAATAGCAAATACTTATCCTTCTATTATGGACGTACTGGAAGCCGGTGAGCTTTTAGAACAGCGTGTTTTATAAATGCGAAATGGCTTCCTGAGGTAAAAACTTGCTCACATCGCCATGGTTGCGTAAAATATCGCGTACAATGGTAGAGCTGATGGCAGAATATTCAGGTTTGCTTAAAATAAAGATGGTTTCCATTTCGGGCATCATGGTCTGGTTGATCTGGGCTATGGCCCTTTCATACTCAAAATCACCGACAGAACGTATACCCCTCACCATGTACCTGGCATTTATTTTTTTGCAGAAATCAACAGTTAAGCCTTCGTACAGCTGTACATCTACTGCAGGGATGCCTTCAAATACTGTTTTTACAATTTCTTCACGTTTTTGTGCAGACAAGAAACTCTGTTTGGAGCTGTTTAAGCCTATGCCAACCACAATTTTATCAAATAAAGGTAGGGCACGCTTTAGGATATCGACATGGGCGATGGTAATGGGGTCAAAAGAACCGGGAAAAAGTGCGATCTTCATAATGAAATGGATTAATACGTTTTTTCAAAAAAACTAAATGAGGAATTGCCGTAACGCCGGGTTTCTGTATAGCCTGGCTGGTCATTGAGTTTTAGCAAAGAGGGGTGTTCTACAATTAACAACCCATTGTCGGTAAGCAGGTTGTTTTTCATTACCAGCCCGGGAATTAGCGGAATGCCCGGGATGTTGTAAGGAGGATCTGCAAAGATGATCTGGTAAGCCTGCTGTGGCTGTTCAAGAAATTTAAAAACATCTGCTTTTTGTACCTCTATTTCCTGTAGCTTATGTTTTTCTATAATAGATTTTACCCAATACACACATCCCGAATGCTTATCTACCGCAGTAACCTGTTTTATCCCCCTCGAGGCAAACTCTATACTGATATTGCCTGTTCCGCAAAACAGGTCGAGCACATTGCAGTTCTCAAAATCGTAAGTGTTGTATAGAATATTGAACAGGGCTTCTTTGGCCATATCTGTAGTGGGCCTTACGGGCAAACTTTCGGGGGCATTGAAACGGATGCCTTTTAATCTTCCTCCTATTATTCGCATAAATCAAGGGCTAGCAGGCTGCTGTAATAATGAGCGGGCATATCATCCAGGATCTTTTGATCTGCTTCTTTTGTAGGAGGTAAATTGAACCGGATAATTTTGAAATATTTTTCTATAGAAAGGTAGTATTTGTTCCCTTCATGTATGATCCCACTCAGCTGTACTTCGGTATAGGCTGTATTGAGCTGGAGCTGACTGATGATGAGCAGGAGGTAGTAATTAAATTCTGCAGCATTTTCTGTCTGATAGTAGTGCTGAAAGATTAATTTTTCATCTGTAATGTAGGCTGCATGAAAGGCTGCAGCAGTAAAATCAAGCAGCAAAGTACTTTGCTTGTTCGGCCTGGCCAGCGCTAAAATCGGTGCATTTTGTGCATATAGCTTATAATTGCTTAACGAGGCAGCCAGAATCTCTTCTGTAAATTGCTGTAAAGTAAAAATGGAAGTAAAGCCAAAGGTGTTGAATGGCCTGGTATGCAGGTTGGCCGACTGTTCTTCTGTAAAGAATTTGGTATACTGCCCCAGTTGCTGCGGGTCAAACAGCTCGTTGGGGATATCTATTGTATTCCCGGTATGTACAGCAATTTTTGTTTCTTTGAAGGTCAGGTTTAGATAAACGTCTGTTTTTAGCCTGACAGCCAGGGTTTGGGATATATTGTTACATTCCTGCTCATCGTAAATGGCTTTGAGCTGATCGCTGCTTTTATCTATGATGGCATAAGAAAAATTATCCGGCGTTATTTTTACCAGCAGATCACAATTTGCTGCAGTATTTGGGTCAAATTCCGGATCAACCAGTAGTATGCTGTTTTTATTATCCATATTAGCAAAATTAATCCTTTTTTCTATAACATCACCATCGCATATTTGTTAAATGGATAAAGCAGCAATTATAGCAGGGGCATACGCTTTTACACCAACCGCTGAACAGCTTGATTTTTGCAGGGAAATGGCTGAGTTTTTATCGCATGGACTGGATAACCAGTGTTTTATATTAAGGGGCTATGCAGGTACGGGTAAAACCACCTCCGTAGCTGCACTGGTCAAGGCTTTGAGCCAGTTTAAGTATCGTTCTGTATTGCTGGCGCCCACAGGCAGGGCTGCAAAAGTAATGAGCAATTACACAGGTAAAAAAGCGCTTACCATCCATAAAAAAATATACAGGAAACGTGCTGCAGTAGCTACAGACCTTTCCTTTCAGCTTGCGCCCAATCTGGCCGAACATACCCTGTTTATTGTGGATGAAGCCTCCATGGTTGCGGATGAGTGGATTACCCATACAGGCTCTTCTTTTTTAAAGGATTTAATGGCGTTTGTGTACAATGGTAAAAACTGTGCTCTGGTCTTTGTAGGGGATACAGCCCAGCTGCCACCAGTTGGGAGTATAGACAGCCCTGCTTTAAACAAAGCATACCTGGCATCAAATTTTGGTAAGCTGGTAAGTGCTGTTGAACTTAAGGAGGTGGTGCGGCAGGAAAAAAGATCGGGCATTCTGGCCAATGCGACCATGTTGCGGCAGCTCATCAATAACCTGGAGGCTGAAAATGAAGGGAAGGTGGTTTTACCTAAATTCATGACTAAAAACTACAAAGATATATTCAGGATGACGGGCCTGAAACTGGTAGAAGGACTGGAGTATGCTTATGGCAAATTTGGCATTGAAAATTCGCTGGTGGTATGCAGGTCAAATAAATCGGCTAATGTATACAACCAGCAGATCAGGGCCCGATTGCTGTATCGCGAAGAAGAACTTACCGGTGGAGACCAGATTATGGTGGTCAGGAACAATTATTTCTGGCTGCCCGAAAATGAATCAACCGCTTTCATTGCCAATGGCGATATGGCCAGGGTTGTGCGGGTAAGAAGGACAGAGGAGCGCTACGGCTTTCGTTTTGCGGAGGTTCAGCTTGAATTTCTGGATTTTCCGGATGTGGGAACGGTTACCTGTAAGGTAATGCTGGATACACTTACTGTAGAAGCCCCGAATTTATCTTATGAACAAAATAATAAGCTGTTTGAGGAATTAAATATAGATTATGAGCATATTAAAAATAAACGGGAACGTTTTAATGCCATTAAAGAAGATCCATATTACAATGCACTGCAAATTAAATTTGCTTATGCAGTAACCTGTCATAAGGCACAGGGCGGTCAGTGGGACGCTGTATTTGTTGATCAGGGCTATTTAACGGATGAAATGGTAGACATGGATTTTTTAAGGTGGCTATATACAGGTGTTACAAGGGCAAAAAGAGAATTATTTTTAGTAAATTTTGCCCCTAACCTGTTTTTGGCCCCTGCCGAAGACCAATTTTAAAATTAAACGATAAGGATATGAGATTTGCGTACTCGGTTAAACAGAAAATGAAGATTGCGGTATTGCTGTTTTGCATTATGGCCTGTACCATTCTGATCAGGCTTTTAGAGGACAAAAGTGTGAAAAGCATGAACAAATCATTTGTATCGCTATATAATGACAGGTTAATTCCGGCTACAGACCTGTTTTATATAGCAGAATATGTAGACCAGAAGCGTTCGCTTGTGGAGGAGGTGTTGTATGCTGCAGCCACACATCCATTTAACCAGGCAGTACTGGAGCAGAAACTGGGCAGAATAAATGCAGCCATCGATTCTTTGATCAAGGATTATGAAAAAACCTTTCTGGTAAAACAGGAAAAAGAAAAGATTGCCGAACTAAAGGCCTGGCTTTTGGGACATAGCGCTGTAGAGAATAAATTGTTGAATGCAATTGCTATACAAGGGGTAGAAAAAGCGCGGTTAATGTATGAAACTTTTGGCAGGAATGCCCCTGGTGAGATCATTCAGAAACTATCAGAGCTGATGCGGATACAAAGGCAGGTTGGGGAAGAACTGACAAAAGATACCGCTTTTATGGTATCGGGTAATAAGGTGTATTCCAGTTTTCAACTGGCGCTGGCCATTTTGATCGGTATTTTAATTGTAGGGATTGTTTTTACCTCTAATGTTGTTAAAATAAGTAACGATAAGTTTAACCTGAATTAAGCTGCTATAAAAGGCAGGGTGATCTGGAAGGTTGTTCCTTCATTTTCCCTGCTGTTTACAGTTAAAGAGCCGCCATGCTGTTCTATGATCTGTTTAGAAATATGAAGGCCCAGGCCTATTGATTTTTCGCCCTTAAGCCCCGGTCTGCCAGCCTTGGAAAAAGGATCAAAAAGCATTTGCTGTAAACTCAGAGGGATTCCGATCCCAAAATCGGTGATGCTGATGAGGCATGACTGATCAGATTTTGAGACATCAATATTGATGGGCGTTTCTGACTTTGAAAATTTAAGGCTGTTTCCAATCAGGTTATCTATTACCCGTGTTAGTTTAGAAGGGTTTACAGCCGCTACAAGCTCTTGCGGCGGGGCATGAAAGATGATCTTACGTTCATTGTTCAGGTTCCTCTGCCAGTTATTGCATATATTGTTCATAAAGGCGATCATATTGGTGGTCTGCAACTGGAAAGGCGTTTTATTGTGCTGTGCAATTTCCAGCAGGTCGTCTATGATGCTTTTTGCCTGGCGTGTGGAACTCAGGATGAGTTGCATTTCTGTACTACCGAAATCGGGATTGTCTTCCAGCACAATCCTGGTAAGTGCCTCTATGTTATTGAGGGGATTTCTAAGGTCGTGGGCCACAAAACCAAGGATTTCACTTTTTTGATGGTTCAGCAAAAGCACCTCAGCATTTTTTTCTTCCAGTTGTTTGACTTTTACAAACTGTTCGGCTTTAAAGTAATAGCTATACCTGGAACAGGCATACATAAAAAATGCCAGCACCCCGGACATGATCACATTGAGGAGCTTTTGCTGATTGCTGATATCGGGGATAACCATTGCTGCAATGAACAGCAGTACAATATAAATAGAGATGATAATGATCTGTTTAAATTCGAGCGCGAAAAATACACTGACGGCTACAACCCCGGTAAGGAATATGGTTAATGTGTTTTTGGGATTAAACAGGGAAAAAAGATAGCTTACTGTAAAGGATGTGGTGAGTAAGAACAGGCAAAACGCAAGTACGAGCAAATTTCTGCCTGTTGTTGTCCAATGTGCAGACTTTAAGGCATAACCGCTGATAAGGATAAATGTAACCGATCCTGAAAGCTGTATCCAGTTCAACTGGTTATAGTGGATCAGATTGGGCATGGAAACGAACTCATGCTGATAAAAAATAGAGGTTAACCTTACGCCAAAGGCAATAAACAGTACAAGGGTTGCTAAAATGGTAACCTGCTTAACGTTTATATAGCCATAGGTATCCTGAAATTCCTTGGTATACTTACTCGGGATTCTGTATCTAAATAATTGGAACACTTTATGATTTTGGAAGTAAAAATAAAGAAAGGAAACGAAGTTATCTTATAATTATGTTAATTTTGCTAAAAGAAACAGCTATGCCCCTTCTTGTTGCCATCGAATTTAATTATGCTTTCTTTTTTAAGTTGATAAAATTTGGTTTAGTGGGTTTTGTTGGGCTTACCGTTGATTTTAGTATTACATACCTTTGCAAGGAAAAATTAAGGATCCATAAATACATCGCCAGCTCACTGGGTTTTACCATTGCCACAGCTGCAAATTACAGATTGAACCGTTACTGGACCTTTGCCAGTCACGAAGCAGCAAGTATGACCCAGTTTGGTAAATACTTTATGATCTGTCTGGTGGGCCTTACCCTGAGTAATATACTGATTTACCTGCTTAACGATAAGTTAAAATGGGACTTCTATGTGGCAAAGGCTTCCGCAATAGTGATAGTGTCCTTATGGAATTTTTTTGCCAACTATCTGTATACCTTTAACAATTAAGGTTATTTTTTTAATTCACCGGGCAGGTAGCCAAAGTGTTTTTTAAAGGCTTTTGAAAAATTATAGGGTTCGTTATACCCCATGGTATAGGCGGCTTCGTATACTGTGCACTGCGATTCCAGCAGCATTTGCCGCGCATAGTTCATTTTCAGTTCATTTAAATAACCAAAAACGGTCAGGCCAAAGAGTTCTTTAAAGCCTTTTTTCAGCATAAATTCATTAATACCTGCCTCACGTGCTATTCCGCTTAAGGTAAGCGGGTCGAACATGCATTGCTGGATATATTGTCTTGCAGCATGTAGCTTGTCAATATGGCGGCGTTCTATTTGAACGGGCTTGGCGCCGTTCAGGGCATCGGCCTGTTCGGCCTGTAGTAAAAAGAGCTCTGTGATCTTGGATTCATAAAACAGCTGTTTCATGTTTCCGGTATACACACAGTGGTGCATATCGTTTATGACCGATTGCTGTTTTGGGGTAATCGGCAGGGCATGATCGGAAATGTCTGCTATTTTTCCTTCGCTTACCTTATCCCAGAAACGTTTCAGGCATTCCAGATCTGTAGCATAGAGCCTGCTGAAAAAAGGTTCGTAAAGGGCTATGCCAAAGTTGCGGACTTCTGGACTGCTTAAAGCATAGTATCCGTCAAAACCAGGGGCAAAGGTAGCGGCATGCTGATTGTCTTTCAATACATATTTATCCTTGCTGTTTGCTTCCCATGCCGAGCTGATGCCCTGAATAGAAAAATACATGTTTAAGGCAGGTGTATCGGTTTGTTCGCGCAGGGTTATTTCCTGTACCAGCTTACTGTTGCCAGAGAATATATCTGCACCATTAATTTTTACTTCGCTGAAGCTCATGTAACCTGTATTACCCAAATAGTCAGCAAATTCTGCCTTGGGGACTTCTGACATTTCGGTACATAAAATCAAATTCAATTCACTGTCGATCATAGGGTTATGTTGTGATGTGTGGATGCGTTTGAACTAACGAATCTAATGATTTTTTTAAATTTAAAAGAAATAGTCAGGAAATAAATCCTTTTAACATGGTTATTGCTCCTTATTGAAGGGGTACGGATATTTCATTTTTATTCAAATTTGATACCGGCAAAATATTTATTCTGATCACCGAAATTTGGAAAAGATGAAGCAAGAATACATTGAAATAAAAGGGGCCCGTGAAAACAACCTTAAGAATGTTTCACTTCGTATCCCTAAACGCAGGATTACTGTATTTACCGGTGTTTCCGGTTCTGGTAAATCTTCTATTGTATTTGAGACCATTGGGGCAGAGGCACAGCGTCAGTTGAATGAGACATTTTCGACATTTGTGCGTAACCGTTTACCAAGGTATAGCCAGCCTGATGCAGATGCCATAGAAAACCTTTCTACAGCAATTGTGATTGACCAAAAGCGTTTAGGGGGCAATTCCCGCTCAACTGTTGGTACCATTACTGATATTTACGCCATTCTGCGCCTGCTTTTTTCCAGGATTGGCCAGCCTTTTATTGGTTATTCCAATGCTTTCTCCTTCAATGAGCCCTCGGGCATGTGTCCGGAGTGCAGAGGGATTGGCGATACGGTAAGGCTGGACCTGGACAACTTTATCGACAAGTCCAGATCCCTGAACGAGGGTGCAATTCTGTTCCCGGTTTTTGCTGTGGGTAGCTGGTACCTTAACACGTATCTGTATTCGGGGCTTTTTGATAACGACAAAAAGCTGAAGGATTACACAGAAAAAGAATGGGATACCCTGCTGCACGGTAAAAAAATGAAAGTGCCGATGAAGCATGAAAACGATATGCCCATAAACGGTCAGTATGAGGGGCTTGTAGACAAGTTTAACAGGCTCTATATACAGCGTGATACCAGTGTAATGTCTGAATCGCTACGTTCAACACTGGAACGCTTTATCAGGTTTGAACATTGTGCGTTCTGCCAGGGTACCCGGCTTAACCAGGCTGCACTAAGCTGTCGCATTAATGGGTATAACATCGCTGAAATGTCGGCCATGCAAATTGACGAGCTCATTAAAGTTATTTCATTAATTGACCATAAAATAGCTGTCCCTATGACGGATGCACTGAGGGATAGGCTCCGTAATCTGGTAGATATCGGACTGGACTACCTGAGTCTGGACAGGGAAACCGGAAGCTTATCAGGTGGCGAGTCACAACGCATCAAAATGGTCAGGCACCTTGGTTCCAGTCTTACCGATATGATCTATATTTTTGATGAACCCAGTATAGGCTTGCATCCTCGTGATGTGCATCGCCTTAATGAGCTGCTGCTGCGCTTAAGGGATAAAGGCAATACCATACTTGTGGTAGAACACGATCCCGAGGTGATGGCGATTGCGGACCACATTGTTGATGTTGGCCCTAAAGCAGGTATCCATGGTGGCGAAATTGTTTACCAGGGGACGCCAGCAGGCCTGTTACATGCTGACACTCTTACCGGCCGTTTTATTGAACACCAGGCAGTTATAAAAAAGACTTTCCGGCAGCCAACAGGTTATTATAAGCTTGAGGGGGCCAGTCTGCATAACCTTAAGCATGTTAACGTTTCTATTCCTGCCGGTGTTTTTACGGTGGTTACCGGTGTTGCCGGATCGGGTAAAAGTTCACTGATAAATGGTGTTTTTGTAAAACGTTATCCTGAGGCGGTGGTAATAGACCAGTCGGCCGTAAGCACTTCCATCAGGTCAAATCCGGCTACTTACACGGGCATTATGGACGATATCCGTAAGTTATTTGCCCAGGCCAATAAGGTCAGTGCTTCTTTGTTCAGCTTCAATTCAAAAGGGGCATGCCCAAACTGCCAGGGAACAGGATTTATCCTTACCGATCTGGCCTTTCTGGAGCCGGTAAAAACGGTTTGTGAGATTTGTGGCGGCAAGCGTTTCAGGGAAGAGGTTTTAGCATATAAGCTGAATGGTAAATCTATAAGTGAGGTACTGGAGATGACCGCTGAAGAAGCAGTGGGTTTTTTTGAAAAAGGAGACCTGAAAAAGAAACTACAGGCCATACATGATGTAGGGCTGGATTACCTTACACTTGGCCAGCCACTCAGTACTTTATCTGGTGGAGAATGTCAGCGCATTAAGCTTGCCAGTAATTTACACAAAAAAGGTAACATTTATGTACTGGACGAACCTACAACAGGTCTGCACATGTCGGACGTTGGGCACCTGCTGGAAATTATAGATCAGCTGGTGGACAGTGGCAACTCGGTCATTGTGATTGAACACAACCAGGATGTGATTAAAAATGCAGATTGGGTGATTGATATGGGACCTGAAGGTGGTAAAAAAGGAGGCGAGATCGTGTTTATGGGAACGCCTGGAGACCTGCTTAATGAAACAAAATCTTTGACAGGACAATATTTAAAAAAAAGTAATGAATACATATATGAAACCTAAAATCTATCTCATAATTGTGCTGCTTGTAATATCTTATGTTAGGCTGAGGGGGCAGGGTACTGACTCTTTAAACTATCAGCTTAGCCTTAAAGCAGCAATTGATTACGCATTGACACACCAAACTGCTGTGCTGAATGCGACGGTTGATGAAGAAATAGCCCGGAATAAGGTGAAAGAAACCATTGGCATTGGTTTACCGCAGGTTTCTGCAAGCTACAATTTCCAGGATTTTTTAAAGCTGCCAACCACTTTATTACCTGGAGAGTTTTCCAATCCACCTTCAGATACCCCAATTCCGGTTAAGTTTGGTACAAAATATAATTCAACAGCAGGCATAGAGCTGAGCCAGCTTATTTTTGATGGCAGTTACTTTGTTGGTCTGCAGGCTTCCAAAACCTATAAGGAACTGTCGGTCCGTAACAGCAGGCGCAGCAAAATTGAAACTGCAACGGCAGTTACCAAAGCCTATTACTCGGCATTGGTAAGTACTGAGCAGCTGGCGCTGGTAGATGCCAATCTTGCACAACTTACGAAATCACTAAACGACACGGAGGCCTTGTTTAAAAATGGCTTTGCAGAGCGGATTGATGTAGACAGGCTCCAGGTTTTGAAAAACAACCTGGAGACAGAGCGTGAGAATGTGACCCGATTGCTGCAACTGAATATTGATATGCTGAAATTCCAGATGGGAATGCCCATTCAGGCCCGGCTTTTGCTTACCGATAAGATCAGTGACATCAGGTCAGAACCGGTTGCAGCTATGGCCACAGATTCAACTGCTTACAAAGGAAGGATTGAGTATTCTTTACTGGAAACGCAGAAAAAACTGAATGAGCTGGACTTCAAAAGACAGAAAAGTACGTTCCTGCCTACATTGAGAGGTTTTGCCAGTGCATCAAAGAACTACCAGTCGGATGAATTTTCGAAACATTATGAGCAGAGTTTTCCGACCTCAGTAATCGGTTTTACGCTTTCCTGGAATATTATTAATGGGGGACAACGTATTTACCAGATGCGGACTGCAAAACTGACCATTCAAAAGACGGAAAATGAAATGCTGAACCTAAAAAATGGAATAGCAAACGAAATTTCGGCCGGTCAGAAGATTTACCTGAACAGTAAGCGCTCTGTAGAAAACCAGGAGCGCAATCTGACCCTTGCCAAAGAGATCCTTCGGGTAACCCGGGTCAAATATGAGCAGGGGGTAGGCTCCAGCCTGGAAGTGACAACAGCGGAAACTTCATTAAAAGAAGCGCAAAACAATTATATAAAAGCTTTATATGACCTGCTGATCAGTAAGGTAGACCTGGATAAAGCGGCAGGAAAAATCAATTATTAACCTCAAAAACCAACACAACAATGAAAACATTATTATATA
The DNA here is from genome assembly GCF_014200825.1 of Pedobacter sp. AK017. NCBI lineage: Bacteria > Pseudomonadati > Bacteroidota > Sphingobacteriia > Sphingobacteriales > Sphingobacteriaceae > Pedobacter > Pedobacter sp. AK017. The sequence continues at coordinate 500,903 of NZ_JACHCW010000001.1, read as the reverse complement.
CAATTACACTAGCACTTCTTTTTGCTTCCTGCTCATCAGATAAGCCAAAAGATAAAAAGGGGGAGCTTGAACAGCTTAAAAAACAGCGCACTGAACTGAACGGGAAAATAGAGAAGCTGGAAGCAGAACTGGGGCAGAATAAAACCAAAACCGACCTTAAGGATGTAGTGGTTTCGGAACTTGCAGAAACACAATTCAGGAATTATGTAGAGGTGCAGGGAAAAGTGGATGCGGAAGACAATGTAGAGGTGATGCCGGAATCGCCGGGAACCGTGACTGCCATTTATGTAAAAGTAGGGCAAAACGTAAGCAAGGGCCAGGTACTGGCCCAGCTGGACGATAAGGTACTGCGCCAAAGTGTTGCTCAACTGCAAACCCAGCTGGATCTGGCCAGTACAGTGTTCAATCGCCAGAAGAATCTATGGGACCAGAAAATCGGCACAGAGGTTCAGTACCTGACCGCTAAAAGCCAGAAGGAAGGGCTGGAAAAACAACTGGCCGGACTGAAATCACAGGCTGCTATGAATAAGGTTAAAAGCCCTGTTTCCGGTACAATAGATGCAATGGAGCTGAAGCTTGGCCAATCTGTTGCGCCTGGCAGCCCAACAGGCATCAGGGTAGTCAATGCCAGCAGGCTTAAGGTTAAGGCACTGGTTTCGGAAAACTATGGCGGAAAGGTAAACCAGGGCGATGAGGTTACAGTTTCTTTACCTGATGTGCCAGCTAACCTGAATGCCCATATTTCTTTTGCTGCAAAGGTCATTGACCCGGTTTCCAGAGGTTTCAATGTAGAAGTGAAGCTGCCTTCAGATAAGAGGTACCGACCAAATATGGTGGCTGTATTAAAAATTATAGACTACAGAAACGATAAAGCCCTGGTGGTTCCTGTAAATGCCATACAGAAATCTGAAACCAGTGAATATGTTTTCACAGCTGTAAATGGCAAAGCTAAAAAAGTAGAGGTGAAAACAGGGAAGATCTCGGATGGTAAAGCCGAAGTGCTGTCGGGCCTGAAAGCGGGCGACAAAGTGATCACTACCGGATTTCAGGAACTGAATGACGGGGACAATGTAAAGTTATAAATGTACGCTGATGAAAGACATAAATAAAGAATTTAAGCCCTCCAGCTGGGCAATAGATAACAGGACAGCAATTTATGTGTTTACCTGTTTGCTGGTCATTGCTGGTTATTTTTCTTACCAGAGCCTTCCGAAAGAGAATTTTCCGGAAGTAATCATCCCGAAGATATTTGTACAGACCATTTATCCGGGAACATCGCCTGCAAATATGGAAAACCTGGTTACCAAACAGCTGGAAAAGGAGATCAGGGGCACCCTGGGCCTGAAAAAGGTGACTTCCAGTTCTTTTCAGGATTTTTCGTTCATTACTGCTGAGTTTAATACCGGTGTGGACATTAAAGATGCCAAGCAGCGGATAAAAGATGCGGTAGACAAGGCAAAGACAGACCTTCCTTCTGACCTGCCGGACGATCCTGTAATTATGGACATCAACCTTTCGGACCTGCCGATCATGTACATCAATATTTCGGGAGATTATGACCTTAAAAAGCTAAAGGAATATGCAGATGACATAGAAGACAGGGTTGAGGGACTGAAGGAAATTGCAGGAGTAGATATTGTAGGTGCCCTGGAACCGGAAATCCAGATCAATGTTGACCTGAAAAAGATGGAAGCTGCACACATTTCTTTCAATGATATTGCACAGGCCGTAAGTAAAGAAAATAAGACCATATCCGGGGGCTCGGTAAAAATGGATGGTATGCTGCGGACATTAAATATCAAAAAAGAGTTTAAAGACGCCGAAGAAATAGGAAATATGATCGTAAAAACGCCTACAGGCGGATCTGTATATCTGAAAGATATTGCCGAGGTGAAGGATGCGTTTAAAGAGCAGAAGAGTTATGCCCGTTTATATGGTAAAAATGTAATCACACTGAATGTCAGAAAGCGCAGCGGCGAAAACCTGATCGAAGCTTCGGACAAGATCAATGCGATGCTGAAAGATATGAAGGGGAAGGTGATCCCTGAAAAGCTGAACATTACGATAACGGGTGACCAAAGCGACCAGACCCGGATTACGCTCCATGACCTGATCAATACCATTGTTATTGGCTTTATCCTGGTTACCCTGATCCTGATGTTTTTCATGGGGGTAACCAATGCACTGTTTGTGGCATTGTCTGTTCCGTTATCTATGTTCATAGCCTTCCTGTCCATGCCGGTATTAGGCGGTATATTCGATTTTAACTTTACCATGAATATGATGGTACTGTTTTCTTTTTTACTGGGACTGGGTATTGTAGTAGATGACGCCATTGTAGTGGTTGAAAATACCCACCGTATTTTTGATAACGGGAAAGTACCCATCGTACAGGCAGCCAAAACGGCAACAGGAGAAGTATTTTTGCCTGTGCTTTCGGGAACACTGACCACACTGGCCCCTTTCTTTCCGTTGCTGTTCTGGCCGGGAATTATTGGCGAGTTCATGTATTTCCTGCCGGTTACGCTCATTGTCACCTTATCAGCCTCATTGGTTGTGGCTTATATCATCAACCCTGTTTTTGCGGTTGACTTTATGAAGCCACACCACGATCATGAAGACCAGAAGCCCACATTTAACAAAGCGGTAAAACGGACTTTGCTTATTTTTACGGTATTGGCCCTGCTGGGTTACCTGATTAATTTTGGTGTGGGTAATTTTGTGGTATTGCTGGCCCTGCTTTATTTGCTGAACCATTTTTTCCTGATGGGGCTGATCAAGAAGTTCCAGACAGTTACCTGGCCAAAGGTAATTAACGGCTATCATAGCCTAATTACCTGGGCACTTAAACGCCCACGTACCATGATATGGAGTACTGTTGCCTTATTTTTCTTTACGCTGATATTGGTTAGTGTGGTGCCGCCAAGGGTTGTGTTTTTTCCAACGGCAGACCCTAACTTTGTATATGTGTATGTGGAACTGCCTGTAGGTACCGATCAGGCCTATACCAGTAAGGTTATTGATCAGATAGAACAGAAAGTGACCCAGGTGGTTGGCCGCAACAATCCCGATGTTTCTTCTATCATTTCAAATGTAACGGTGGGTGTAACCGACCCACAGGGTGAGGACCAGGGCGAGTATAGCAATAAGGGCAAGGTTACCGTAGCTTTTGTTCCCTTTGGCAAGCGTACCGGGGAACGTACGGTAAACTACCTGGACAAAATCCGTAATGCAGTAAAAGGTATCCCCGGTGCCGAGATCAGTGTGGCCCAGGAGCAGGGTGGGCCGCCAACCGCAAAGCCCATCAGTATTGAAATTACTGGTGACGACCTGGATTCTATAGCGGTAACTTCGGACAGGTTAAAGAAGTTTCTGGACAGCAGGCAGATTGCTGGTGTAGAGGAACTGAAGTCTGATTTCCAGAACAATAAGCCCGAGATCATTTTTGACATCGATAGGGAAAGGGCAAACCGGGAAGGTATTGCCACACAGGATATAGGCTATGCATTAAGGGCGGCACTTTTTGGTTTTGAGGTGTCAAAATACCGCGATGTGAACGATGATTATGAAATCAACGTAAGGGCAATGGAGACCCAGCGAAATAACCTGGAAGCTTTGAGGAACATGAAGATCACTTACCGGGATATGGGAATGAACGGAATCATCAGGCAGGTGCCGATCTCTTCTTTTGCCAATATCGATTATGTGAACACTTATGGGGGCATTAAGCGTAAGCAACAAAAAAGGATCATTATTTTATCCTCTAATGTATTGTCCGAATACAATGCCAATGAGGTGGTGGCCAATATCCAGACAGAGATCAATGAATTTAAAGCACCTGACGGCGTAGAAATAAAAATGGCCGGAGAACAGGAAGAACAAATGGAAACAGCGGCTTTCCTGGGTACAGCGCTGATCAGTGCCCTGTTCATTATCCTGATCATACTCGTGTTGCAGTTTAACTCTATCAGCAAACCTGTCGTGATCTTAAGCGAGATCCTGTTCAGTATTATTGGTGTGTTGCTTGGGGTAACTATTTTTGGAATGGAACTGTCTATTGTGATGACCGGACTGGGTATTGTGGCCCTTGCGGGTATTGTGGTACGGAACGGGATTTTGTTGGTCGAGTTTGCAGATCTGATGGTGAGCCAGGGCATGGAAGTTAGGGAAGCGGTAATTGAAGCCGGTCGTACCCGGATGACGCCGGTATTGCTGACCGCTACAGCAACTATGCTCGGATTGATCCCGCTTGCAGTAGGTTTAAATATTGATTTTGTAACCATGTTTACAGAGCTCCATCCGCACCTTTATTTTGGCGGTGACAATGTGGCCTTCTGGGGACCATTGTCGTGGACCATTATCTTTGGGTTAAGTTTTGCCACTTTCCTGACCCTGGTGCTGGTGCCCTGTATGTACCTGGTGGCCGATAGGAACTCGAAGAAACTAAAGTCATGGTTTAAAAAATAACCGTTCTCTTCGAAGGCTGCATAATTTGGCTCTGAAGGGAGCCAAAAGACGCTATGCCTTCTCTGAGAAGGTAATTTTTTTGCTCAAAGCATTGCGGAAGGGCCAGGTGCGTACTTTTTTTACACAAAATATGCCTTCTCTGAAGCAGCATAGTATCTTCGAGCATCTTCAGCGCGATTATGTAGCCGCAGAAGAGAACGGCTTATTTTGAATTTTAACATATTTTAACATTTTAACCGCTATTTTTCTATTGCGAAAGGACAACGCTTTGTCTAATTTTCGCAGCGAATAAAAAATGGGTATAAATGGAAGAAGTAACTAATATTACTGCGCATTCATCGTATGGAACTGACCTCCGTGCACTGAATGAAATGATACAAAAAGAAAGTGCATTTATCGATCTCCTGTTTATGGAAATGGATAAAGTGATTGTTGGACAAAGATATATGGTAGAGCGGCTGATGATCGGGTTGCTGGCCGACGGGCATATTTTGCTGGAAGGGGTACCCGGCCTTGCAAAGACCCTTGCCATAAATACACTTTCTAAGGCTATAGATGCGGGCTTCAGCAGGGTACAATTTACACCAGATCTGCTTCCGGCAGATTTACTGGGAACCATGATCTATAACCAGAAGAAGGAAGAGTTCATTGTCAGAAAGGGGCCTTTGTTTTCTAATTTTATTCTTGCTGATGAGATCAACAGGGCACCGGCTAAGGTACAGAGTGCTTTACTGGAAGCTATGCAGGAGCGGCAGGTAACGATTGGCGACAATACTTTTGAATTGCCTAAACCTTTCCTGGTACTGGCCACCCAAAATCCGATTGAACAGGAAGGGACCTATCCGCTGCCGGAAGCACAGGTAGACAGGTTTATGCTCAAAGTGGTGATCGGTTATCCCAATAAAGAAGATGAAAAAAAGATTATGCGGGCCAATATCGCCCCTCAGGGTATGCCTAAGCCAAATGTAGTGCTTCATCCAGACGAAATTTTAAAAGCCCGTAAAGTGGTAAAAGAGGTTTATATGGACGAAAAGATTGAACAATACATCATCGATATTGTTTTTGCAACCCGTTTCCCCGATCAGTATAAACTGGCCGATTATAAAAACCTGATCAGTTTTGGTGCCTCGCCAAGGGCCAGCATTAACCTGGCACTGGCAGCTAAAGCTTATGCATTTATTAAAAGAAGAGGATATGTAATTCCGGAAGACGTAAGGGCCGTTTGTCATGATGTGCTGAGGCACCGTATTGGCCTGACCTATGAAGCGGAGGCAGAAGACATCAATACAGAAACCATTATTACCGGAATATTGAATGCCATAGAAGTGCCGTAGTTTATGGATACCAAAGATCTGTTAAAAAAAGTAAGGAAAATTGAGATCAAAACCCGGGGTTTAAGCAACCAGATTTTTTCTGGCGAATACCAGTCGGCCTTTAAAGGCCGCGGTATGGCCTTTAGCGAAGTCAGGGAATATCAGGTGGGTGACGAGATCCGTACCATCGACTGGAACGTAACTGCCCGTTTTAACCATCCCTATGTAAAGGTGTTTGACGAGGAACGTGAAATGACAGTGATGCTGCTGGTTGATGTAAGCGGATCTAAAAACTTTGGAACACAGCTCCAGCTGAAGCAGGAGCTGGCCACTGAGGTATGTGCGGTACTTGCTTTTTCGGCCATACAGAACAACGATAAAGTAGGGGTACTCTTTTTTAGCGATAAGGTAGAGAAGTTTATTCCCCCAAAAAAGGGCAGAAGCCATATTCTGATGATCATCAGGGAGCTGATCGACTTTAAGCCCGAAAGCAAAGGCACGCATGTAGCCGAAGGGTTACGCTATTTTACCAGTGCAATCAAAAAGAGGTGTACCGCTTTTCTGATCTCTGATTTTATGAGCAGTCCTTTTGAAAATGAACTTAAAATAGCCAACCGGAAGCATGACCTGATTGCCCTGAGGTTATATGATGTTCATGAAGAAGAATTTCCTGACTTAGGCCTGATCCCGGTAAAGGATGAAGAAACAGGACAGATTGAGTGGATCAATACAGGGGATAAAAAGGTAAGGCATGCTTTTAAAGCTGCGGCATTGGAAAGGAACGGCAGACTGGAAGATCTTTTCAGAAGGTCGGGGGTCGACTTTACCAAAATAGGCACCCATGAATCCTATATTAAACCATTAATGACATTATTTAAGAAAAGAGAGGCCAGAAGATAAGGATATGAAGCAATATTTTAATTTCAGCTGGTGTTTACTGTTGTTGCTGGTAGGTATTTCCTTCAGCGGGTTGGCCCAGAACATCAAAGTACAAGCTAAACTGGACCAGACTACGATCGCACTTGGCGATCAGACCAGGCTGCATTTGATTGTTCAGCTACCTGCAAAAACGCATATAGATTTTCCTGTTCTGGCCGACACCATTTCTTCAAAGGTACAGGTGGTGGAAATGGGCAGAACAGATACCATAGCCGATAAAAATAATCCGGGTATGGATATCATCAGCAGAACATATACCATAACCTCTTTTGATGCCGGTCTGCATATGATTCCGGCTTATGTATTTCATAGTAAAAACGGTGATTTTAATACTGAAGCACTTCCTTTAGAGGTGAAAGCCGTTAAGGTAGATACCACAAAGGCAATTTATGATATCAAAGAACCTTTAGCCGTTTCCTATTCTTTTATGGATTGGCTGCGCGACAACTGGAAATGGGTAGTTTTCTCGTTAATTGTTGTTTTAGCAGTTGCAGGCCTGTTGTACTATTGGATCAAAAAACGGAAAAACAAGCCTGCTCATGTGCAGGAAGCCAGACCATTGGTTCCTCTACACACCATTGCGCTGGATAAGCTGGGTGCTTTAAGGGCTAAAAAGCTATGGGAACAAGGTCAGGTGAAAGCATATTATAGTGAGCTGAGTGATATTGTAAGGGAATATCTCGAAAAGCGGTATCCGATAAATGCGCTGGAACAAACTTCGGAAGAGATTTTCTCAGGATTGAGGCATTTGAACATTGCTGAGCAGGATATGGACAGGTTAAAGCAGCTGCTGGTATTGGCAGACCTGGTGAAGTTTGCAAAGGAAAAGCCATTGCCGGCAGCCAATGAACAGAGTATGGAAAACGCCATCAGTTTTGTAATGAATACGAAAGAAATTCCTTCTTTAACTGAAAATAAATTCAATGGGCATGTTTAGTGGAATAGAATTCGCCAACCCGGGCTTTTTCTGGCTCATGCTCCTCATCCCCCTGATGCTGGCCTGGTACATCTGGAGGAACAGCAAACTGCAGGGCAGTCTGAGCATGTCGGCCGTAAAGGGGTTTTCGCTGGCAAAAAGAAATGGTTATGCCATTTTAAGACATTATGGTATCGCATTAAGGATATTAGCACTGATGGCACTGATCATTGCGCTGGCCAGGCCACAATCGGCCTTTAGCTGGCAAAATTCAACTACCGAAGGCATTGATATTGTAATTGCAACAGATATTTCGGGCAGTATGCTTGCTGAAGACCTTAAACCTAACCGGCTGGAAGCCGGAAAGAACATCGCCATTGATTTTATCAAAGGCCGTCCGGAAGACAGGATAGGGCTGGTTATTTTTAGTGGTGAAAGTTTTACACAATGCCCCTTAACCATAGACCACGATGTGCTAATCAATTTATTCAGCGACATCAGCAATGGAATGGTAGAAGATGGAACGGCAATCGGGATGGGACTGGCAACTGCGGTTAACCGCTTAAAAGATAGTGAAGCCAAAAGCAAAGTGGTGATTTTGCTTACCGACGGATCAAATACTACAGGTTCTATACCACCTTTAACTGCTGCAGAAATAGCCAAACAAATGAAGGTTAGGGTGTATACCATTGGGGTAGGTACAAAAGGCTATGCTCCATATCCGGTAAAAACACCTTTTGGTACACAATACCAGCAGGTACCTGTAACCATTGATGAAGGCGTGCTCTCGAAGATTGCGGGCATAACAGGAGGAAAGTACTTCCGTGCTACCAATAACGAGAAGCTGAAAGAGATTTACCAGCAGATAGATAAGCTGGAAAGGGCCAAGATTGCAGTGACCCAATACCACAAAAAAACAGAACGCTTTTTACCTTTTGCCCTTATTGCATTGGTTTTACTGCTATTGGAGTTTTTATTAAGAAATACAGTTTTTAAAGGAGCCTTAACTTAAACAGATGCTACGTTTTGAACATATAGAATTTTTATGGGGCCTGGCACTTATCCCTTTGATGGTCGTTGTTTTTTTTATGCTGCGCAGGTGGAAAAAAAAGGCCTTGGCCAATCTGGGGAATGCTTATACCGTAAAAAAAATGATGCCAGAGGTTTCTTTTGGCCGGCAGGGATTAAAATTTGTATTTTTTGTACTGGCTTATGCGGCCCTGGTACTTGGCGCTGCCAATCCGCAGATCGGTACTAAAATAGAAGAAGCAAAGCGAAGCGGGTCCGACCTGATGATCCTGCTGGATGTATCGAACAGTATGCTGGCGGGCGACCTGGCGCCAAACCGATTGGAAAATGCGAAACGTGCAATCTCCCAGTTGATTGACAATTTGCACAACGACAGGATCGGGATTATCATTTTTGCCGGCGAGGCCTATGTACAACTGCCCATTACAACCGACTATTCTGCCGCTAAACTCTTTCTGAATAACATTACTACTGATATTGTGCCTACACAGGGCACAGCTATTGGTGCTGCTATTGATATGGGTATGAAATCTTTTAATTTTGTGAACGGGACCAGTAAGGCCATGATTTTAATGACCGATGGGGAAAATCATGAAGACGATGCAGTTTCGGCAGCTAAACGCGCAAGCGCGAAAGATGTGGCCATTCATGTGATTGGTGTTGGTTCAGAAGAAGGGGCACCAGTCCCCATTTATAAAAATGGTAAACCCGTAAGCTTTCATACAGACGAGGCCGGAAAAACAGTAGTGAGCAAGTTGAACGAGCAGATGTGTAAAGAAATTTCGGAGGCAGGGGATGGTGTTTATGTAAGGGCAAGTAATGCCAACAGCGGTTTAAACATTGTGATGGACCAGGTAAATAAAATGCAAAAGAAAACTTATGACAGCAAAGCCTTTAAAAATTACGAAGACCGGTTCCAGTTTTTCCTCGGTTTATCACTACTGCTGCTGTTGCTGGAATTCTTTATTTCCAACCGGAAAAATTTAAAGTTAAGTGAGTTGAACTTGTTTGAAGTGAGGTAATTATGAAGCAGCTGATCATGATGGTGTATATGGTATTGTTGGGCACTGCGGCATTTGCACAGCAGGAGAAAAAATACATCCATAAGGGAAACGAATTGTATAAACAAGGGAAATATACGGAGGCAGAGGCCAGTTACCGCAGTTCGGTAGAAAAAGCCAAATCCTCTGTTGCCGGGAATTTTAACCTGGGGGATGCACTGTACAAACAAAAGAAGTTTGACAATGCGGCCCAGAAGTTTACCGAGATTGCAGGATCATCAGAAAATAAGCAGGTAAAAGCCCAGGCCTACCACAATTTGGGAAATTCACTGCTGGAAGCGAAAAAACTGGAAGAGAGCATAGCAGCCTATAAAAAATCGTTGCTCAATAATCCTAAGGACGATCAGACCAGGTACAATCTGGCCTATGCCCAGGAAAAGCTGAAACAACAGCAGCAGCAAAATAAAAACGATAAGAACAAGGATAAGAATAAAGATAAAAAAGACCAGCAAAACAAGGACCAGCAGGATAAAGACAAAAAGAACCAGAACAATAAAGACCAAAAAGATAAGGATAAACAGGATCAGGACAAGAAAGACCAGGATAAAAAGGACCAGCAGAACGGGCAGCAGCCCCAACCCAATCAGTTGTCTAAAGAAGATGCAGAGCGAATGCTGGAGGCCTTAAAAAATGAAGAGAAGAATACCCAGGACAAGCTGAAAAATAAAAAGGCCAAAGGGGTAAAGGGACGTATTGTTAAAGATTGGTAATGGTATTTAAGAAATGAAGATGAAACGTTATATATTGTCGATGCTTTTATTGTGGACAAGCACCGTGTTTGCCACAGCAATAAAGTATGCTGATGACATAAAGGTAACTGCATCGGTCAGCAAAAGCCAGGTAGGAACCGGAGAGCATTTTGAAGTTGTCTATTCCATCAGTGGTAATGGAAATATTGAGGCTTTAACCCCTCCATCATTTAACGGTTTCCAGGTGCTGGGTGGCCCTAACCAATCCTCCAGTTTTACTTCTGTAAATGGAAGAACCTCATCCAGCATGACTTTAAGCTATGATCTGATGGCGGTTAAAGAAGGAGATTATACCATTGGCGGGGCTACACTGGTTATAAGCGGGAAGCAGTATAAAACTAATGCCGTAAAAATAAAGGTAGTTAAGGGCACTGCAGTTCCCCAAAATGCGCAGGGCAATTCGGGCGGGCGGCAGCCAGACCAGCGGGTAGAAGGCAATGCTTCAAATATAGCCAAACGCTTATTTATCCGGGCCGTAGCTAATAAAACCAATGTTTACCAGGGAGAGGGACTTGCCGTAACTTATAAACTATATACCAATATTGAACTGGTAGACAATGCACTGGATAAACTGCCGGATTTTAATGGTTTCTGGAGTCAGGAGATCAAAAACAATGATCCAAATGTGCGCTGGGAAACAGAAACTTATCAGGGAAGCCGGTATAATGTTGCTGTTTTAAAGGAAATTATTCTGTTTCCGGAGCGTTCGGGTAAGTTAACGCTTGATCCACTGGCCATGACTTTTCTGGTCAGACAACAGGTTTCCTCGGGCGATTCAAATGATCCTTTTGACATGTTCTTCGGATCGTATAAGGATGTGAAATACAAAATAAAAAGTTCGCCGGTTACCATTAATGTAAAGCCACTGCCTGAAACCGGTAAGCCCGAAGGCTTTGAAGGTGCCGTGGGTAATTTTTCTATTGCGGCCATAGTGGATAAGCAGGAACTGAAAGCCAATGAAGCGCTTAACTATACCTTAAAAATAACCGGGTCAGGCAATTTAAAATTGTTGAAGGCACCTACAGTAAATTTCCCGGCTGATCTTGAAAAATACGATCCTAAGCTAACCGACCGCCTGACTGAAAGTCTGAACGGTGTTTCCGGAACCAGGGAATATGCATATTTACTGATCCCAAGGCACGAGGGCAATTATACCATCGAACCCTTAAAGTTCTCTTATTTTAATCCCTCTACGCAAAAATATGTGACCTTATCAACAGGCTCATTTGATTTAAAAGTAGCAAAAGGTGCACCTGGGTCGAACGTTACGGCCTATTCTTCTGCAAATCAGCAGGACATCAAGATGCTGGCCAAAGACATTACCTATATTAAAACAGATATGGGCGGCCTGCATCAGAAAGGAAGTTCTTTTTACGGATCAACTGCTTATTACCTTTTACTTTGCTGTGGTCCCTTACTGTTTGCCGGTGCATTGGTCTACCGGAAACGATACAGGGAGAACAATCGTGACCAGGTGGCTGTACGCGGAAGGAATGCCAATAAAATTGCTGCTAAACACTTGGCCAGTGCAAAAAAACAATTGCTGGCCGGCCAAACAACGCTCTTTTATCAGGATGTTTACAAAGGTTTGTACCAATACCTGGGCGATAAGTTTAATATTGCAGCTGCAGAATTGAACAAAGACAATATCCGTACGCAACTGTTTGCCAGGGGTATTGACGAACGTTTGATCAAACAGCTGGAGGAAACACTGGATTTGTGTGAAATGGCCAGGTATGCCCCGGTATCAGGAATATCCGAACAGGAAGTATTTGACAAAGCAAAGAATACCATTAATGAGATCGAGACCAATGCATAAATATTTAAAATATACCCTGTATGCCTGGCTTTTGCTTTTGGCCATGCCCTTACTTTCATCGGCAAATGAACAGCCGGAAGCATTATTAAAAAAAGGAAATTCGGCTTATGCAAAGGAACAGTATAAAGAGGCCCTTGCCGCCTATCAGCAGGCATTGGATGCAGGTTATGAGTCGGTAGCACTCTATTTTAACACAGCCAATGCTTATTATAAACTGGCTGAAATGCCCGCTGCAATTTTAAACTACGAAAAAGCGGCTAAACTGGCTCCGGGGGATGAGGATATACAACTGAACCTTAAACTTGCCAATTTAAAAATAACTGACAGGATAGAAGATGTTCCTGAGTTTTTTCTCACCACCTGGTGGAAATCCTTTATATTTTCCTTTTCTGCAAAAACATTGGCAGTATTTAATGTAACCAGCTTTATTGTTGGTTTTGTGTTGCTCATTGCCTATCTGTTTTTAACTGCGGTAGGGCCTAAAAAACTGGCTTTTTATGCAGGTATAATTGTTTTATCCCTTGGTCTGATCAGTTTTATTGTAGTCAATGTCCAATCCGGTTATCTGAACGGAAAATCTCAGGCCATTGTTTTTAGGGGTGCTGCTGATGTGAAAAGCGGCCCTGATGCGAAACAAAAAACTTTATTTGTGATCCATGCGGGCACCAAAGTCAGCATTAAAGCAAATAACAATGGCTGGATCAATGTGGTGCTTTCGAACGGTAATTCAGGCTGGATTGCGGCTTCCGATGTAAAAGAAATATAATATCTTTGCGGAAATCTCCCCAAATATATTTTTATAAAATTGAAGAAAGTTTTTAAAATTACAGGAATAAGTCTTTGTACTTTACTGTTACTGCTGCTGGTAACGCCTTATTTATTTCAGGATACCATTTCCAGGGAAGTTCAGCGATCCATAAACAAGAGCATTAAGGGCGAAGTGAAGTTTAAGGGGGTTGGCTTGTCCTTTTTCCGGCATTTTCCTTCATTAACGCTTAATCTGGACCAGTTTATGCTCAAAGGTGCTGCCCCATTCGAAAAGGATACCTTACTATATAGCAAAGCCCTCTCCTTTAGGGTAAACCTGGCTACTGTCTTTTCTGAGCAGATAAAAATTGACCAGGTTTTTTTAGATGAAGCGGTGATCAATGTAGAGGTAGATGAAAAGGGCCGTGCCAATTACGATGTGTACGAAAGTAAAGCTAAAGAAGGCGGGGCAACAGATACAAGTGCTACGGCCATAAAAATTGAAGGCATTTTTATCAATAAAAGCAAACTAACTTATAACGACCGTTCTGTGCCCATGCTGATCAGTGCTGCAGACCTGAATTACGCTGGTAAGGGTGATCTGAGCAAAGCGATATTTGACCTGAGCAGTAAGGCAGAAATAGGTTCGCTGGATGTTTATTATAACAATGAACCTTATTTATTGAATAAAAAGATCAATGCCAGACTGGTTACAAAAATCAATACCAATTCACTGGATCTGATGTTTGATGAGAACGACCTGAAGATCAATTCCCTGCCCATACATTTTGTAGGCCGCTTTTCTTTTATAGAGGGTGGGTACGACATCAAATTCAGGACAAAAGCCAAAGAAACCGATCTGCATAATATTTTTACGGCCCTGCCACCTGCAATTGCTGAACGTATGGAGAAAACCAATATCAAAGGTTATGCAGAAATCAAGGCCTCCTTAATCGGAAAATATCTTGCCGGTAAAAATATTATGCCCACGCTATCTTTTAATTTAAAGATCAGGGAAGGAGAGATTTCGAACCCCAAAGCACCGGAACCTATCAGTAAATTATACATTAACCTGCAAACCAAATTACCATCTTTAAATCCGGACAGTCTGTACATCAATATGGATAGTTTATATTTCAATATTGGAAAGGATTATGTAGGGGCGATGCTGAATTTCAGGGGCTTAAAGGAACCGGAAATCTATTTAAACAGCCGGGCAGACCTGGATCTCGAAAAATGGGCGAAAATTTTTAGCCTGGATCAGCTACGGGGCCGTTTCTTAATGGATGCACATGCCGAAGGAAAGTATACTAAAAAAGTAGTCAGAACCGGCATCAGAAAGGTAGATACTGTAATAGCAACCATACCTGTGTTTAAACTAACTTCCAGTTTAAGCAATGGCTATTTTAAATATGCTTCGCTGCCGGCAGCAATTGATAAGATCAGTTTTAACATCAACGGGCACAATAACGACGGGGATTATAAACATACTGAATTCGAGATCAGCAACCTGAACATACAGGCATTGTCCAATTATATCCGCGGCTTTGTAAAGCTGCGTACTGCGGGCAAAACACCTGTTGATGTGCAGTTAAATGGCTTGTTAAACCTGGCCGAGATCAAAAATTTTTATCCTTTGAAAGACCTGGAGCTCAACGGTAAGCTGAACCTGAACCTGAAAAGCAGGGGTGCCTATAACAAGGTCAAAAAGCAGTTTCCGGTTACTGAAGCCGCCATTTTGTTAAATGATGGGCGGATTAAAACAACACATTTTGACCAGGCACTGGAAAAAATTTCCATTGACGGGGTACTGACCAACAGAGATGGCACTTTAAAAAACACCCTGATGAACATCAAACCTGTATCTTTTGAAATGGGCGGGCAGGCCTTCCAGCTAAAAGCTGCGGTACAAAACCTTGAAGATATAAAGTATAACATTACCTCAAAAGGGAGCATAGACATTGGGAAAATGTATAAGTTGTTTGCCATGAAAGGCTATGATGTAAAGGGATCTATATTTACCGATGTTGCTTTTATGGGCAGGCAAAGTGATGCAATGGCCGGAAGATACCATAAGCTGAATAACAGTGGGAAAGTAGTGATCAAAGAGATGACCTTGAATTCGGATCTTTTCCCTAAATCTTTCCTGGTAAACAAGGGTGTGTTTTCTTTTAAACAGGACAAGATGAAGTTTGAGCAGTTTAAGGGCAGGTATGGGCAGTCCGATTTCAGTATGGATGGTTTTTTGGGCAATGTAGTTAACTATGTGCTTACTGATCAAGCGAAACTGACCGGAACCTTTAACCTGAAAAGCAGGAAATTATTTGCTGATGAGTTTATGGCCTACGATGGTCCGGCAGCAACAGCTGTTTCTAAAGAGGTTGGGGCTGCCAGCGGAGTAATTATGATTCCCGACAACCTGAACGTAAACGTAACAGCCGATGCGGGTTCAGTATATTACAATGGGCTGATCATTAAAAATGCCAGGGGAGGGTTAAGGCTGAATAATGGTGTGCTTACACTCGATAAAACCAGGTTCAATTTAATTGATGCTACAGTAAGCATGGATGCGAAATACCAAAGTATAAATCCATTGTCTGCTACTTTCGATTATCACATCCAGGCTACGGAATTTGATGTGGCAAAAGCATATAAGGAGATTAAATTGTTCAGGGACATGGCCACATCTGCTTCAAAAGTTAAAGGTGTAATTGGCCTGGATTACCAGCTTTCGGGTAAATTGAATAAAGATATGATGCCTGTTTATCCCTCATTGAAAGGAGAGGGGACACTGTCTGTAAAGAAGGTGAGCCTGATGGGCTTTAAAATGATGAATGCGGTGAGCAGGGCTACAAAACGCGACAGTCTTTCCAATCCGGATGTATCTGAAGTAAAGATCAAAAGTAAAATAGCCAACAACATCATTAACATAGAGCGGTTCAAGATGCGTATTGCCGGTTTCAGGCCAAGGTTTGAAGGTCAGGTTAGCTTTGACGGACGTTTAAATATGAGTGGCCGTCTTGGTTTACCGCCATTCGGTATATTGGGAATCCCATTGAGCATTACCGGAACACAGGAAAATCCGAAAGTTGCGTTAAAGAGAAATAAAGAAGGTAAACTGGAAGAAACAGCAGAGGAGTAACCTTTTCTGATGTAGCCTTCAATATTGTCTATTTTACCGCTTATAGTGCCAAAGATGCCATTGTTTAGTCTTGCCATAACTTTTTTTTAATTCTGGTACTAAGCTAATATGGTTAATGTGCATCGCCAATGCATTTTACTGTGAGTAAAGTTATTTTACATTTTTGCTGGCGCAAAAATAGACCATTGAAAGGCCCAGGCCGGCTGGTATCCGAACAATACCCGAACAACAGCCGGGTAGGAGAGAAGGAAAGTAACTTAACAGCGGGGAAAGGTTATAGCTTCTTTACAACATTAGCTCAATATTTTTATTAAACTGTTATCAACATGACATTAGAGCATTTTTCTTCCTATAAAGGCACCTTTACCTAACAAAAAGTTAATCGCTTTATCAATATTCCGGTTCCTGCTTTCTTCTGTTTTTAAGCCAGAAATGTATCTTATTATCTCTTTTTGCATAGAAGGGCTAAGAAGATCAAATTTGGATTTGGCCTCTGGACTCTTTTTTAATGCCTTTAATAGCTCGGGATGGGGCTTAATTGTCCGATCGGACGGGTCAAATTTAATGGTCACTTTAATGGTTTCCCCGATTAGTTTGGGAGAGTCTTTAAGCATTTTCGTATTGATATAGAGTCGCCAAAAACCACTGTACTTAAGTAAAGTTTGCTGGTACGGTAAGCCGTTTACAGTTCCCGCAACCGGAATATGGCTCTTGTTTTTACCTGCCTGAGTAAAAATTTCGGCCAGAATAACTTCCGGAACCTGAACGTAGGGATTAATACCTATTATTTCCAGGGATGCTGGAAGGAATGACTTTTCATTTTAGTTTTTTAAGGTATCTGGCTTTAAAGATAAAAATTGTATATGGTTGAAGAAACAATTAAGCTTTATATGTTCCAAATATTCGATCCCAAATGGAAGTATAAAAACCAAAGTTTCTTTGTTCGTTTAAATGATGTTGGTTATGAAATTTTGTAGTTCCTAAAAATAATTGTTCCATCCATTTTGGAAAGAATTCCCGGTTTAGATGACCAATAGTTCCCCAAATTAAATTGATAAACAGATAAATTGTAATGGAAAAAATAGAAAAATCATACAACATAAAAACAGAGATCATCATCAATCCGAAACCTAAGGTTTCAAAGGGATGCAACACAAAAAGACTCAGGAAATTAGTACTCGTATGTTCGTGATGTTTGCGGTGTAAAATTTTATAGATAAACGGATGATGTACCAGGCAATGAAAAATATACATGAACAGGTCCATTACCAGTGTAATCGCTATAATTTCAATAAGAAGCGTCAGGATAGTTTTAGACTCGTTTAATGTAATCCATCCCGATTTCCACAAATAAACACCAATCAACATCACAACGATATTAAGGAATAAGGTTAGAAAACTTACATACAAATCAGATTTTAGAAAAGGATGATCAGTTATTTGAATCTTATTTTTCGAGCAGGTTTTATCAATAAAAAGGTAAAATCCAATCGAAAGCAAATACAAAAATACATTGGATATCAAACTGAAAATAATCCATTCCAGCAAGGATAGGCTTTCAAAAAGTAATTTCATCTAGTCAAATTTACGCAGAATAACTTTAATAAACCCACACGGGAAATCGCTTAAGAATCCCCGGCAAACCTCTTACGATAGCCAATGGGTGATAAATCAGTAAACCTCTTAAACACTTTTCTGAATGCGTCGATGTCTGTATAACCTGCCTCATAGATAATTTCATTTATGGTCTTCTTGCCGGCTTCTAATTGCTTTTTCACAAACTCGACTTTTACACGCTGGATATATTCCAGGATAGAATTGCCGGTGCATTGCTTAAAATGCCGTTCAAATGTTCGTCGACTGACAGCGACCATTTCGCAGATCTCATCTACACTATAAGCAGTTGTCGGATTAGCTTCAATAAAAGCCTGTGCTTTCAATACCGTTTCCTGACCGTGTTTCTTTTGTCCGATGAAGATGGCAAATGGGTTTTGGCTTTTTCGCTCAATGTCGATCTCGAACATCTTAGAGGCCAAAATGGATATCTCACGACCCAAATGTTTTTCAATAATATAAAGGATTAGGTTTAGGTAAGAAAAGCCTCCTCCACAAGTATAAATACCCTGTTCATCGGTAATAATGGTATTATCAATAACTGTAATATTGGGAAACTTTGTTTTAAATTCGTTTTTAGCGGCCCAATGTACTGCACACTTTTTATTGTCCAACAAGCCCGTGGATGCCAAAAAAAACGAACCAACGCAAAGACAAATTATCTCCGCTCTGTTACGGTGTTGCTTACAAACCCATTCAACGTATTCCTGGTTTTTCGATATAGCTTCCCCAAAATCTCCGCACAGTAATGGGATAACAATAACATCGGTCTTTTGAATCTGATCAATTGTTTTATCTGCAAATACAGCATACAACCCGCTATTGAGTCTCGTATCCTTTGCACAGCCAACAATCTCGATTTTATAAAAATCTGGTTTACCCTGATAATTCATAAAATCGTTAACCCGGCTGAAGATCTGGTGAGCGCTATCGATGCTGGTCAGAGTCGCATCATAAAGAGGCAAAATAGATATATGTTTCATAGATTAAATTTAGCGAAACACATTGGCGCAATCAACAGGTAATATTGTCGTATTCGCCACTAGGTATAACAAGCTTTTCCCAATAATTTTGAGGTATGAAAGCAATAGATATTATTATGTTGCCTGTCAAGGACAGGCAACAGGCGAAAAAATTTTACTTGAAACTCGGTTTCCAAATTGTATTAGAGGCCAAAGACCCGCATGGCGAAGATTGGATACAAATGGGTTTTCCAGGCCATAGCACAACTATTTCCCTGGCAGGTTTTCAGGGTTTAATCTGCGAAACCGAAGATATCGAAAAAGAGATTAAACAATTGAAAATAGACGGCATAGAGGTTGGCAAAATTGATGATACGCCCTGGGGCAGGTTTGCCTGGTTAAAAGATCTTGATGGGAATAGTGTGTGCCTCCGTCAAATAGTCGAAAAAGATTTTAACACCGTCTTTTAACTGGGTATTTCAGTAAAAGTGATCACTAGTTCCGTATTAGCTCCTCAATTATTTTGGTAAAGTAATTGCCTTTATCATTAAGGTCTAAAGGTATTGAATTCGCATTTACAGGATAGTTTACCTGTATATACCTTAGAACTCCATCTTTATCGAGAAATAGGTTTCTTGGAAGTGCTTGTAATTTTAGTTCATTTTTATAGGACTGACCGTTTTCCAAAACCGGGAAATTAAAGTTTTTATCTTTCATGAAGTTTACCAAATGATCCTCAATAACCCTGTTCTCTGTAATTGATATAAAGTTCATTTTGTCTTTATACTTCTCTTTAAGCTGACTTAATTGAGGCATTTCAGCAATACAGGGACCACAATAGGTTGCCCAGAAATTAATCAATGTAGGCTTTCCTGATAATTGAGACAAAGAAACTTCGTTCCCATCTAATTCCTTCAATTTAAATCCGGGAAGTTTCTTATTTAAGAACAAAAAGGTGGAATCTTGTTTGTAGGTAAATTTGAATATCGGTTGTTCCCCCGCAACTCTTTTCCTGATTGCAAATTCAATATAGTTGACTATAGTATCTTTTTTAGTTGTTGTGTGAAAAATGTTCGGTACAAGAATTTCGGAAGATGGCAATGATTGACTAACAGATTCAAATGCTGTTTTTATTTCTGTTTCAGTGAAAACAGCATTAGAATTGAAAGTATAAACTGTATGCTGTGCAAAACTTTTCTGTAATAAGAATATTAAGAACAGAGCTATTGTTAATCTCATATATAGTTTTATTTTAAACTAAGTTAGGATAATCCTTGGTAAATCTGTGAAATGAATCTTTCTATTGTGCGTCCAAATTAGAAAGATATTATAAAATCCAGTAACTTTGATAGTATCATATGATAATATCGCTGTGAACTATATAAAACCTCCATACTACATTACAAGTGAAATACTTAACTTATTAACTAAGATTTCTGAAAAAATCGGTGAATTAAATGCGATACAATTAAATAGACCTCCAGCTGAACTTAGAAAATCTAATATTTCCAGAGATGCCTGGAAGGAATGACTTTTCATTTATTTTGTTTATTTTTTTGATACTTCTTTCGCTGCCTGAATAATGACTGCAGCTACTTTCGCTGGTTGTGAGATATAAACGGCATGGCTTCCTTTGATCTCGGTAATTTTTGTGTTGGAACGTTTGTACATATTGCGCTGGATATCGGGATTGATGCTTTTATCTTCTGTTGCTACAATTCCATAGGTAGGTTTATATTTCCAGGCGACATCCGCAACGGGTGTTGAAAAAGATTTGCCGTAAAATGCACCTTGCGAGGCGTACATAAAGGCGGCTTCTTCTTTGCTTAAATCGGCACAAAAACCGGCATGGTACTTTTCTTTGGAATAATACACGATACCGCTACTGTCACCAGGCAATACGCCATTTTCCGGAGCAGGTGGAGCTGACAGGAACCAGGTCAACGCCGACTCTCCCTTGTCGGGTTGGAAGGCGGCGATATAAACCAATCCTGCAACTTTTGGATGATTGCCAGCCTGGGTAATAACTTCGCCTCCCCATGAGTGCCCTGCAAGGATAGTTGGCCCATCCTGTACGTCAAGTGCCAACTTGGTGGCTGCCGCATCATCTTTCAGGGAGGTCAATGGATTTTGAACAACGGTTACATGGTAGCCTTGTTTGGTAAGGGCTTCATAAACGCCTTTGTAACCCGAACCGTCTGCAAAGGCTCCATGAACCAATACTACATTTTTCACTTCCTGGGCTTTTGCCGCGTTAACTGAACCTGAGATAGTAGCTAATCCTACTGCTGTGGCTAAAACACCACTTTTAATTTTGTTTTTTAGATTTAGAGTTTTCATTTTCTTTGCTGTTGATTTTTTTGTTTGTGATCAACGATACAAAGTTGCAATGAAAAACAGGCCTGGCTTATAGGCACATTTCCCGATTAGTTGTGATTATTTCCCTTCATTAGAAACTTTTGGCGAATTCCTGAATTCTGAAGGTGAAACGCCCATGTTCTTTTTGAAAAAATTGGAGAAATAGGCCACATCTTCAAACCCGAGTTCAAAGGTAATGTGCTTTATAGACCTGTCGGTATAGTACAAAAGACGCCTGGCCTCAACCATGATCCGTTCCTGGATGATCTGGGAGGGGGTTTTCTGGTTGAAGATCGCAAAAAGGTTGGAAAGCGTCTTAGGTGATTTGCAGAGCTGGTCTGCATAAAAACTAACAGCATGTTCTGATCTGAAATTAGCCTCTACCAGCAAGTTGAATTTCCGGACGGTATGGAACCTTTCGTCAGGGAGTTTCTTTGTCGGTTCATATCCTGTTTTTGCCAGATTTGTCGTATAGATAATCAATCGTTTTAATAGCACCAGCAACATTTCATTCTGGATTTTGTCAGCCGTCTTGAACTCCTCGATAAAAACATCCGACAACAATTGCAGTTTTTGCTGTGCCTGGTCACTAAGGCCAATGAACATGTGGTCTGTACTGCTGAACAGGAAGCCTACGCAGCTGACCTCGCTATCATGATCGATAATGCAATAAAACTCGCGGTTGAATTGCCAGGCGACGATGCCGGCCGAGTTCTCAAAACTGAAGGACTGGTTAAATAGCAGGGTGACCAAAGAATTTTTCGGGAAATCGTATTCAGCTCCGTCAATAATGATGGTCTGGTTTTCATTTGGATTCCATGCAATCGTAAAATATTTTTCAAAACGATCCCTGGTAAGGGGTAATCTTCCAAAGCCATATTCTTCCTTAAAAAACAGAAGTTCTCCGTTGGTATTTCCCTCTCTTAATTTAAGCTTCATTACAGATCATATGAGTAGCAATATATCAAATTGGTGATTAAAATACAAAGGTTAAGATCATATAAAAAAGCGATAGGAAATCGTTTGATGTGCCTATCGCTAGTGATTATTTAAAAAAAAAGTACCGATTAAACTATGACGCAACGGGGGTAGCCAACAGTTGCAGTTCCCATGTCAGGCTTGTTCCTACGTTGCCCGAATGCTCAAACAATATATCCGCTAATACAGGTACACTTTCTGTGCGGGCCCAGTCTCTTTGAAGTTCTGCTGCAAAAACACCCCATGTAATGGGCACTGCACCTGCCTGTACCATTCTCAGAACAGCCATTTCGTGCGCCTCAAGACTTACACCTCCTGATGCATCGGTAACGATATAAACTTCATACCCTTCGCCCAATGCCTGGATCGCAGGCATGGCGAGACAAATTTCAGTCCATAGCGCTGCCATAACTATTTTCTTTTTGCCTGTTGCCTTTACCCAATCTATGACACGCTTGTCTTCCCAGGTATTGATGAATGTCCTGTTAATAGGTTTTTGATCCGGAAATACATCCTGTAGTTGTTTTAACAGCAGGCCGCCACGCTCTTCCATAACGGTGGAAAGCAGTGTAGGCACGTTAAAGGCTTTGGCAGATTTAGCCAAACCTACCACATTGTTAACAATAGTCTGGCTATCGTGGCTGCGAAGTCCCGCAAACTGGAAGGGCTGGTGGTCAATTAATATCATTGCACAATTGTCCGGTGTCAATAAGGCATTTAAGCCTGTTTTGTTGTTTTCTGTACTCATCTTGTTTGTTTTTAAGTTATGATTAGATTTTTTATCTGCTTTGTTTTATTACTGTAAAATTGCTTTGTTCCCTGCGGGCTACAAATGAGCCAAGTCACGAAATCGGCTTGACCTATGTCAATCACAGCTGGTTTTTATTTTAAAAATTCTAACTACCTTTAGTCATCAGGCAGTATGGTGGGTTTGGAGCGTGCAGGTCTTTAACAATAATTTATCCATCAAATGATATGTATCAGGCATTACGAACTTTTATAAACAGTAAGACGGGGCTGAAAATCCCAGACGAAGAATTCAAATTCGTTGAGGCAGCCTTTACGCCAAGAACAATAAAAAAGAAGCAGTTCTTGTCTCATGAAGGCAGCGTTTGCCAACATATGGTATTTATTGTAAAAGGTGCTATGCGCCAGTATACCATCGACGACCGGGGCGTAGAGCACATCGTGCGGTTCGGGCTAGAGAACTGGTGGATGAGCGATCGCGAGAGTTTTAGCATGCTCACTGCTTCGATCTATAATATCGATGCCCTTGAGGATTGTGAGGTACTGGCTACCACAAAAGAAAAGATTACCTACCTGAAGGAGCAGTCGCTGCATTTTTTAAAGATGGCCCATGTATTGGATGAAAACCATTACATTGCCAATCAAAACCGGATACAAGCAAACATCAGTTTTACGGCAGAGGAAAAATTCCAGCAGCTCATGAAGACCTATCCAGAGTTTATCAGACGGTTTCCCCAGAACATGCTGGCCTCTTACCTTGGGCTTAGCCCAGAGACCCTGAGTAGGATCAGAAAGCAGATGCTTTCAAAATAAATCCGGTTTAACAGTATAAGAAACCAATCTCTATTTTAAGGCTTCGCCTCGGGCAAATGGCCGAGCTGGCCCAATCCTGAAAGCCAATCCTCAGTGTGCCAGGTGCGTACTATTTTTCCGTTCCGGAATTCGTGGATATCGATTGCCTGGATGCTGATTGACCTGGCCTTTGAAGGGAAACCCATAAAATCGGATGCTTGTTTTCCCCTGAGGACCGAGCGGACAATAACTTTATTTCCGTCTTGCAGAATATCTTTTATTTCACAGTTGAAATCGGAAAATACCGTAGTCAGGTGTGTTAGCAATTCGCCTGTTTCTTTCTTTCCTACTGGATGTTTTGGATCAGTTGGCAGATCTTGCCATTCCTCATCGAGGAGGCTTTGCAGCAGTACTGTATCTTTTGCGTTGAATGCATCATACCATTTTCTGGCCTTTTGTTTATTGTCGGTCTGTTCCTTTGTATCAGAACCCTGTTTTTTATCCTGTGAACAGGCAGCGACCAATATACCTGCAAAAGCAATTGCTGCAACAGTGATTTTTTTAAATGTTTTCATGTTTCTTTGTTTTTAAAGGTAGTAGCACTTTCTAACCCTTTCATTTTAACCGATTTTTATAAAATTTAAAGTGGCAAGCGCACCCTTGGCCTGCTGAAATTTGCTGCCTACAGCCAGAGAACCAAGGTCTACCGGTGCAAAGCCGATCTCTGTTATGGCCTGAGAAACGACCTCTTTGGCCTTTTGGTCATCACCAGATACAAACAATACCCTATTGCCGTTTCCTACATGGGGATCTTGTTCAAGAATTTTAAAGAAGATGGTGTTGAAAGCTTTTACAATGCGGGCGCCCAACAAGTATTGCTGAACGACTTCGCTGGAGGCAAGAGCGCCAAGGTCGGCTACCTGGAAGTCTGGCGCATGGGTAATAAAATGATTTGTGGCATCAACTACTACACGTCCGTTCCAATCAATAAGGCCAGAAAGACTAGGCACTCCTGACCATGGCAGGGCAAGGATCACGATGTCCGCTTTTGCGGCCTCTGCTGACGTTACCGCTTTTACGCCTTGTCCTAACAAGGTTATGGCTCCAGTCAATGATTCCGGATCTTGGCTGTTGCTGATCAGTACAGGAAAGCCTGCTTTTGCAAAATGTCCGGCAACAGCTTTTCCTATATTGCCTGCTCCAATTATTCCAATTGATTTTTTCATAATGATATGGTTTAAGTGTTTCTATAAACCAAAGTTAGACGGAAACAAATACTAACCCCCTTGACGCAGGTCACTAAAGTTGATTGACCTATGTCAATTGGTTTTGATGATATGGAATATTTAGATCCCGATTGTTTTGGAGGAGATTTGTGCCTTATATACTTATATGATTTCACAATGAAAAAAAATATAGCCTTATTATACAGGGGCATGAATTCTAAGGTTGGC
The DNA here is from genome assembly GCF_014200825.1 of Pedobacter sp. AK017. NCBI lineage: Bacteria > Pseudomonadati > Bacteroidota > Sphingobacteriia > Sphingobacteriales > Sphingobacteriaceae > Pedobacter > Pedobacter sp. AK017. The sequence continues at coordinate 475,816 of NZ_JACHCW010000001.1, read as the reverse complement.
GAACTTTTGGCAAACCGCCTGATACCTTCCATCAGTCTACATTCGGTAGGTGCCATCGTTTTTCTTGACCATATTTATCCAGTAGATCTCGGACACGATAATTCACCAGTTCCCACTGGAAATTATGCTCACCCGCACAGGGGCATTGCTACTTTCAGTTATGTGCTGAGCGGAAGCCTTTCGCATTATGACAGCCGCGGAAACCATGCTACCGTAGGAGCGGGTGGCCTGCAATGGATGAAGGCGGGAAATGGGATCATCCACGACGAGAAGCCTTTTACAAGGAAAAAGGATAGTCCTGTTTTCCATTCGCTCCAATTCTGGATCAACCTGCCAGGCGGAGCCAAGCAAGAGAAACCAGAATATATGGCCCTGCAAGCAGCGGACGTACCTGAGGCCCAACTGCCGGATCATGGTGGTGCCATCAGGATCTTACTTGGCGAATTCGGCCTGTGGGCATCGCCGGTTCCCACGTTTAACAGAGAATTCATTTATCATGTCCGCTTGAATCCCCATTCCAGGTTCTCATTTTCACCGAAGGATGATGATGAAGTGGCCGTATTTGTCCCTGCTGCAGAAGTAGTTATCAATGGCAATATGATTGGCAACAGCAAAATTCTGTTGATGGAGGAAGGCACCAAAGAAATCGTCTTTGAAAATGATCAGATTAATGTAGCGGATATTCTTATTTTCGGAGGCCAGCCGTACGGGGAGCCTATCGTAATGGAAGGTCCGTTTGTAATGAACAGGTTTGCTGATATCGCAACTGCCTATCGGGACTTTTTTGCAGGGTCATACGGAACTATAATCATTCCATAGCGCTGAACAGCTAAGAAGTGCTACCCGGCAAACCTCTTACGATAGCCGATTGGTGATAAATCAGTACTCGGTTTTCTTGATGGGAATAGTGTGTGCCTCCGTCAAATTCCGTATTAGCTCCTCAATTATTTTGGTAAAGTAATTGCCTTTATCATTAAGATCTAAAGGAGCACCCTAAAAAAACTTCATATCTTTGTGAATAGAAGCGAAAACAAAATCGGTACCATAGTATATGATTATAAAAAACAATTTTCACATCATAACCGGCGGCCCAGGAGTTGGAAAAACAACTTTAATAAATGAGTTGCAACAGAAGCAAATGAACTGCATTCCTGAAGTAGCCCGAGAAATTATCAAAGATCAATTAAAAAATAATGGCCAGGCCCTACCTTGGAAAAATGCAAAAGAATATTCTAAATTAATGCTTTCGCATTCTGTTCGGGATTATGTCAAACTACTGGATGCCAATGATCTTTATTTTTTTGACCGTGGTATTCCAGACACCTATGCTTATGAATGCCTGATGAACTTTGATTATGATGAGAATTTAAATTTCATTGTAAATAAATACAGATACAATAAAATAGTTTTTATACTCCCTCCCTGGGAAGAAATATACAAAATGGATAACGAGCGAAAACAAGATTTTCAGGTAGCTAAAGAAACCTATAATGTAATAAAAGATACTTATGAATGTTTAAATTATGATCTAATTGAAGTACCATGCTTGGCTCCTGCAGAAAGGGTTGATTTTATTAAAAAAACACTAAATAAATAACATACCCTGTCCAGCCTATCGCTATTCCTATCTTATAATTTCAAAATTTGTTTTGCCTTTGGGAATATGTAGGTAAAGACTGATGAAATTTGCGATCACATTACCATCCTCATCTTTGTATTTTGCCCATAGTGCCGATTCACTTCTTAACCTTTTATCAACAGAAGTTTGCTCCAAACGGACCAATCGCCCCCCACCATATAAAACCATCTTATAATTCTCTAGTTTCTGCATCTTGTAGTTTTTTGCTGATAGGGGTATTTTGTAGTTTTCTAAAGATTCCTCTAAATCATTTTTAGTACTGTACTCACATTGTGCATTTTCTTTTTCTCTATTAAATAGGAGGGCAAAAAAATCATCAACTTTTTCATCATTTTGCATTTGCCAAACCTGCTTGTAGGCATTTTCTGTTTTGGTCAGTAGTTCTTTCTGATCCATTTTACTTAAATCAGTACTGTTTTCCCAGCCTGTATTTTCATAGGGCACAGTAGCATCAAAAGTAAAACTATATTCATAGTAATCTTTTCCCTTCCCTATAAAGGTTTTACCATCAGCTTCGGTTAAGCTGGTATGGGTTAGTACTGGTTTCTCGCTTACAAAGGCATTTTTTCCGTTATCAGCCTTGTTGCGCTTAAACACTTCTATTTTTATATTGGTAAAATCTACTAATGTTTTAACGCCTTCTCCCTGCTGGCTTTCCGTTTGCGGGTATAATTTATAGGTAATGGTTTGCTTACCACTTTTGTTTATTGCAGAATAAATATCAATGGGCGTAACAGTTTGTCCCAGGTTATAATTATGATATACTGGTAAGCCATTAACCAATAACTCGAAATAACAGGCTTCGTGGCTTACAAATAAGTAAAAAAAGGGCTCATTAGAAGAATGTTTTACCGAACTAAGAAGGGTTTTTACAAAGTTCGAGCTGGTAAGCTTAGGATTTACTTCCTCTATTTCTGCGCTGATTTTTTTATTGGATTCACTGCAACTGGATACTAGAAAAATAAGTGAGAAAGCTAAAATAGCGTTTTTAAAAATAGGCATAGTGAAAGTTTTTTAGTCGATATGCAATAATTATGCCTCATTGATTTTCAAATGTTTGCTAAAGTTAAGTTTGGTGTTTAGTTTTTTTATAAATTTAGGCTACTAAATATCACCACATCTGTAACCAATAATACCTATGTCCATAATCAAAACAAATAAAAAATTAATTTTAAGATTAGCTTTTCTTATTGTTCCTTTTGGCATCTTGACTTTGGTACTGCATGATGGTCAATCTGGCGGACAGACTGGTGGCGGAGCCTATGATCTGTCTGGCCTTATTTATGGTTTGGTGCTTTTTGCCTGTATTACCGTGTGGATGATCTGGATGTTGATCGCTTGTTTTCTGAGCAAAACACCAATTGACCGAAAGATGTATCTTAAACTGCTTTTAATAGGAATAATAGCGCTTGTTGCTGCTTATTTTGTTACGCCCCGAATGTTCTAGAAATCAATAACTACCACCAAAAGTGGGGAAGAACCTAAAAGTGATTACCAGTTCTGTATTAGGCCTCAATTATTTTAAAAAGCTATCTTTAACCGTGTGTAGTTTAATGCCTAATGTGTTATGATCAGCAGAAGTGAACAGAAAATGATGAAATTAATTTTGGATGTTGCAACAGACCATCCGGAGGTTCGGGCCGTGTTACTGAACGGTTCCCGGGCAAATCCTAATGTCGCAACGGACATCTTTCAGGATTATGACATAATTTATGTGGTTAAAAGTCTTGATCCCTTTCTCCGGGATCATACCTGGATCGATGTTTTTGGTGAACGGATGATCCTTCAAATGCCTGAAGATATGGAACTGTATCCGCCGGCACCTGAGTTAGAGGGCGCATTTTCCTATTTAATGCAATTTACTGATGGAAACCGGATAGACTTGATATTAGTTCCGGTTGAAAACCTGCAGCATTTTCTTACGGACAGCCTTTGCAAGGTATTATTGGATAAGGATGATATGGCCAGCTTAAACGCACTTGATGCAGCCAGTGATAAAAGTTATCTGATCAGCAGACCATCGGTAAGGGCATTTAACGATTGCTGCAACGAGTTTTTGTATACCTGTGCAGGACTTGCAAAGGGCATCTGGCGGGAACAGCTTCCATATGTTAATTATTTATACTACCATGTAATTCAAACTGCATTAATGCAGATGATGGATTGGGATATTGCATTTCGCCATCAGTTTTTGGTAAATCCCGGTAAATCCGGGAAGTTTTACAAGGAATATCTTGAACCGGAATTTTATGCCGAACTGATCCAAACTTATCAAACTACAGATGTTAAAGAGACCTGGAACTCATTATTCATGACCATGGAACTGTTTCAAAAAATTGCCAATAACGTTACTGAACAACTAGGCGTTGCGTACCCATTGGATGAGCATCAACGCATCGCCGATTATTTACAGCACGTTAAACTGCTGCCTAAAAATTCCAATAAGATATATTCTTTGTAGGAATCAATTGGTGGAGTTAAACTATTTTTTTGGTTTAATGCTCACTTTTTTGCTGGTTGTTGCATTTACATCTGTATCCACATCAACTATTGACAATTTACCACTGTTAAAAGTTTGACGTATTCTGCCCCCTGTAACTGTATAGTTTCCTTTCTTCATCACAAAACGAACCCGGCAGCCTGGGAGGTTCTCTGGCAGTTTATTGGCTATTAAAGCTTCGTTGTACGTGCTTTTACCAGTATTGTCACCCTTATAATTGAGGGTTAGGTTCAGCTTGATCTTATCGTAAGCTTCGATAGGGTTGGAACAGAACCGCAAGGGTTCAGTAAAAGTAAAGGAATCACCATCGATTCGGATAATCCGGAAAAGACCTAGTATGAGTTCCCAGCGATGTGCCTCCCCGCTGCGGCAAACTACACCAGGACGCATTCTGATAGTTGGGGTTTTACCTAATGTGTCTACGTGTGGCGTATGGATATGGCCGTTAACGATAAGTTTTACTTTTTGCTGGTTTAGAAAAGCTGTATCAGCACGGTTTTGCTTGTGTTGTGCGATGATCCGGAGTTCACCTTTTCCATGAGTTTCCAGAAATTTCAAAAGCTGCTTACCCTGGAGGCCCGACAGGGGCTTTTTGTCTGGTATGTCCACAACTGGGTCACCCAGGTAATCGTCCATAAAAAGAAAGCGTGTGCCGGCAAAGGCCATTCCAAATACGCGCATGCCACATAGGGTATTCCATTGTGCGGCTTTTGCCGGATAATCGGTTTCTTTCATGCCATAAAAATCATGGTTGCCGGGAACAGAGAATACCGGTGCATTGATGTGCTGCACCCCTCTGTATCCTTTGGCACCTTCAAAATAGTTTCTGAACTTTTCTTCAACGGTAGGCAGTTTAACATAGCTCTTCACGGTATCGCCACCCCAGCCTCTGAGATCTTTGTTGAACCGGGTGTAATCGTGGATAAGATCACCGGTAACAATCACAAAATCGGGTGCGATGATGTTGGCAACAGTGATAAATTTGTCCAGCAGCTGAAGTTCCTCGGCATAACCATTTTGGGCAGATCCGACCCAGTTCCGCGAGACGTGTGTATCGGATATATGGATAAAGCTGTGCTTTGAGGGGAAGGTTTTAACCAGTTTAACAGAACGTCTGGAAATATTGATTTCTCCTGCCGAGTAAACCAAAAGATCATACATGTCTTCCGGGCTGTTGGCCGGGATACTGACCCAGATCTTATTATTGGTATACATATGGGTATACGAGTCGTATTCAAAGCGGCCTTTTAATACGGAGTCAATTTTAACTTTGACCCGGCTGTAAGGACCTTTGAGTACAATGGAATCAATATTTCGTTCGCCACTATTGTTGTACAGGATGTGAAACTGGTTGCCGGTTTGTGCAATGAGGGGCGAGGCACGGAAAGGATAAACAATACTTCCGGCCGGTAAAAAAGATTGTGCGCCGGCACTGAGGCCAAGCAGGCAAAATAATGTGAATAACAACTGTCTGATCGGATTTTTTGTGCTCATGGTGTTATGGTGATGTTTGCTTCTTTAGTAATAGATTTCTCTCCGTATAATCTTGAATTGGCCGCAGAAAACACAACTTTATAAGTTCCCGGAGTTGTATAGGTAAAATTATAAACAGACGGAACCGGGTCAGATATTCCTTTAATCGCCGTACCTCTGTCGGGGCCCAGATCGATAGCGTTCAAATTAACCGGTTTACTGATAGCCCATATTTCTGTCTGCACGAGTTTTCCTGCTGCAGTGATGTTACCCCGAAGGGTGATCAGCCCGCTGCTGGCATTTACTGAATTTCTACCCGATTCCAGAATCGGACCCTCTTCTAATAAGGACCATCCGGCTGATAACTGGTCCATGGCTACACTGGTGCCTGCATCCGTTTTTGTATTGAACAAAAAGTTGCGTACGACAGTGTTTCTATAAACTCCGTTGGCCGTGGTTTGGGGTAAGGTAATATAGCGAAATGCTACATAAAGGGGTTTAGTTTTATCGGTAACGATAGACGATAGGTTTAATTCTCCGGAACTGAAGTAATCCAGAGTGGTTAGAGAGAATGAAAATGAACTGGTCAGGTCAGTCCAGCTAGCCGAGTTGACGGCTGAAATGTTTTTTTCTCCGTTATAGTTTGAAGAGATGAGGACGGAAAGTTGTTTATTTTGTCCGCCAGCCTGTAGCCGTGTCTGGAATGACATACTGAAGGTTTTGATATCCATAATTCTACCATTGCTAAAGGCATAGTCATTGCCAAATTGCCCGGAGTAAAAAGAGATAAAATCCGGATTCCCATCAAATGTAAATGGTACAGGTTCGCCAACTCTATATGTGCTTTTTGGAACCTTTACATCAAAGCTTGGTTGCGGTACCTCATTCTTTTTGCAGCTTATTGTAAATAAGACCAAAAGAAGTACTAATTTTCCTTTTAACTGATTGTGTTTCATTGGATAAGGTTTTTATTAAAATCCTGGGTTTTGTCTCATACTGTTGTTTAAACTCAGCTCTATTGATGGTATCGGAAGGAGGAGATTCCGAACCTTTACGTTAGTATAACCATAGGCACTGTATTGCATGTTACTTGGCGCATTGCTGAGTATGTCGGCCTCAACGTCTTTCATCACGTCCATGAAGATACCCCATCTGATGAGGTCGAATTTACGCAGACCTTCATAGCACAGTTCTCTGCTGCGTTCATCTTGAATGATGCGCCTGAGGGCTTCTTTGGAGGGGGCATCTGCAGAAATGAAGTTTCTGGCTTTAGCTCTTGCTCTTACCAGGTTGATGGCGTCAAATGCAACCTGTGTAGGGCCATTTACTTCATTTTCTGCTTCTACGAACATTAAGAGCACATCTGAATAGCGTAACAAGGGGAAGTTTGTCGGACCAAAGTCAGGGCTACGCTGTGTACTGATCTCGTCCTGGATACGCCATTTACCGGTTTCCCTGGCATATATTGCTGTTGGGGCATATTGTAGTGTATCGGACAGCATAGTGCTTCCATTGGTCCTGAAATAATAAGTGGCAATGTTGCGGTTTTTACGAACGTCATGGATGTCGTCATATTTCAGGTATAGTGTAGCAGTTGCACCAATTTCCCCATAACCATAGAGTTCTGAACTGGTGTTCCTGACCGAGAATTTTTTAGCGAACCAGCCGCCTGTTTTTGTGGGGTCTGTTAATCCGTTGCCGGTAAACTCAACTTCCCAGATGTTTTCGTCAATGTCATAGAGGTCTTGTGTATGGTTAATGAAGATTTGTGCATAACCCGAAGCTAATTTATGTGTGCCTGATTTGATGACCTTATCAGCCCATTCTTTCGCTTCCGTAAATTTGGATACCTCTTTTAATGGTTCACCGGCCATTTTCAGGCACACCCTAGCCAGAATCCCCTGAACTGCTGTTTTGCTTACCCTCCCTGGGAAACCAAAGTCTTTTATGTTCCCTACCAGTCCTTCTGCGGTGGTCATATCTGATAAAATCTGGTCATATATTACTTTTTGTGGCGTGCGGGGATTATTGACATTTTCGCCTGAAAGGGTAGGCGTTAAGATCAAAGGTACATCACCCCAGAGGTGCACAAGTTGAAAATAAAGGAAAGCGCGTAAAAACAGGGCTTCCCCACGAATGCGGCCACGGACTTTTTCGTCCATTTGGGGGTGATCGATATTGGCAAGAAGGAGGTTGGCATTGTTGATACCGGCATACAAGGCAGACCAGGTTTCGGCAACAAGTGCATTTGAGGCATCATGGTTATACACCCTTGGGTTTACTGCTTCAGCGGAACGTTTATAAAAACCTTCGTCTGAACCATGGGCAAATTCATAGACCAGGTTACGGCTAAAGGTACCTCTATTATTCAAAGCACTGTAAACGCCGGTGAGCGCCTGATCCAGTTCTTTTTCCGTATTGTAATAGGTTTCAGGTGTAGTAAAATCTGTAGGTTTTACATCCAGGTAACGCTTGCAGGAAGCCATGACTACAAGGATAGCGATGAGCGATAGTAAATATTTTGTTTTCATCACGTGAGTTTATAAAGTAAGGTTAAGACCGAATGTTAATGTTCTTGCGCGGGGGTATACCGACCAGTCGAAGCCCGGTGTAAGTGCCGAATCGTAAGCGGAAACTTCTGGATCATAGCCCTGATATTTGGTCCAGGTATAGATATTCTGAGCGGAGCAATACAGCCTTAATCCTTTGATGCTATACTTGTTTAGTAGTTTTGAAGGGAATTTATAGCCGAGCGATACCGTTTTCAGGCGCAGATATGATCCATCTTCAACAACCCTGCTGGAATAAGCTGCAGGTCCGTATCCAAGGGTCCTGTAATAGGTGTTGTTTTGGTTTTCGGGTGTCCAGCGGTTGATATAGGTTGCGAACATGTTCTGTGAAGCCCGGCCAAATCCTTCAAACACCAGCCTGTTGGTATTCATGATATCGACGCCATAGGCTCCCTGCAGAAAAACACCAAGATCGAAGCCTTTATAGGCAAAGTTATTGGAAAAGCCGAAATTGAAATCGGGGTTGGGGTTTCCGATAATGGTATAGTCGGACAAATCGGCAACGCCGTCGCCATTCAGGTCTTTGTATTTGATGTCGCCTGGCTGAATGTCTTCGCGGGGATTTCCGTTGGTGGGAATCTCTGATTTAAGGATATATTTACCGGAGGGGAGTTGAACGAAATCTGCGTATTGATAGTTGCCCTCCCAGATCAGTCCGTAAAACATGCCAATGGGCTGGCCGATTTTGGCTATGTACGGGGGAAGGGATTTATAGCTGGTTTCCCAGTTGATCATACTAACCAGGGCTTCCTGATTTTCAGTGAGTTCGAGGACTTTATTGCGGTTGAAGGAGATGTTGAACTGACTGGACCAGGTAAATTTGCTGTTTGAAATGTTGGTGGTTTCAAGGCTGACTTCCAATCCATCGTTACGCACCCTTCCTACATTTTTATAAGACCTGGCAAATCCGAGTGAGGGTGGTAAATTGGCATTGAGCAATAGGTCTTTGGTCGTTTTCCGATACAGGTCGACCGTGAGTATCGCCCTGTTTTTGAACAGGCTCAGATCGAGCCCAAGGTCGCTCTGTACGGTGGTTTCCCAGATCAGGTTGATGTTTCCCAATGCAGTTGGAATTAAACCTTTAACCGATGCATTGTTAAATGCATAAATGGCCGAATTGGGCAGATTTAAGGTAGACATGTAGGCGAAATCAGATACTCTGTTGTTTCCGGTTGCGCCTATACTTGCCCTCAATTTGGCATCGGAAATGAATTTAAGAGACTTCATGAATTCCTCTTCACTGATGCGCCAGGAGAGGGCCCCTGAAGGAAAATATCCCCATTTATTGCCTGGAGCAAATTTAGAGGAGCCATCAGCCCGGAAAGAAAGGGTTGCCAGGTATCTGGATCTGTAGCTATAGTTTATCCTTCCAAGGAAAGAGGCCAGTGTATTGGAGGTAGAATTGGAGGAGATACTTTTTGGAGATCCTTCATCCAGTCCGGATACACCAAGCAGTTCATTGGGTACCAGTGTTGCATAGGCACCGAAGCCATTTGAGCTTCTGCCCTGAATGGTAAATCCGGCAACTGCCGACACTTTATGGCGCTTTGCAAACGTTTTGCTATAGCTTAGGGTATTTTCATTCAGATAGTTGTTGGTTTCCAGATAAGATACCCCGCCATTTACACCATTGGCAATTCCCTGAGGTGTTAAAGGACTTCCTGAGCCGGTAAGTGAATTGTCAAATGAATCGGAACGCCTTGCTGAGCGTGTTACACCACCAGAGACCTTTAATTTAAAGGCATTCCATTTGTATTCGGCATAGGCATTTGCATTTAAGATATTGGTGTACTGCTCCCGAAGCTGATTCTGATAATTCTGAAGGGGGTTGAAACGTTTATCATTAACCAGGTCAATGTCCTGATCGATACTTTCCTCCTCAATATCGATGTTGGGATTACCCACTACAGGACGATAGCCCCAAACGCTGTACATGAGTGCGCTGGACTGGAAACTACCACTTTCGGGAACTGGTGAACCCCCGAATTTTTTCAGGGCACTGTAGTTAACATTGCCACTTACGGTTAACTTATCGTTTACTTTTTGATCTAGGCGGAAACGCCCCTGGTAGCGATTGTAGCCGGAACTGACCATCACACCATCCTGATTAAGGATGTTACCAGAGATGGAGTACTTTGTTTTACCGGTACCCCCCAATACTGCTAAACTGTGGTTCTGCATAGGGGCTACCCTGAACAATTTACTTTGCCAGTCTGCTGCCGGTACCGATCTGTAAGACTCGAGATTTGGTCTTGAACTGTTAAAATATAAGTCTGCAACCGTACCTGGATAGCGTTCCGACTGGTATTTTACAAATTCGTAGGAGTCGAAAAGCTCCATTCGCTCCAATACCTCCTGCTGCCCATAGTAACCGTTATAGGTGATGGAGGATGTCCCTTCTTTACCAGTTTTAGTAGTAATAATGATGACACCATTGGCACCCCGTGCACCATAGATGGCAGTAGCGGAAGCATCTTTTAATACTTCAATAGATTCGATATCGTCGGGATTGATGGCGTTGTTATCGGAATCTTCAAGAGGAAAGCCATCAATAACATATAGAGGGGCATTGGTACCGGTAATGGAGTTTGCGCCCCTGATGACGATGTTGATGTTTGAACCGGGCTGACCGTCAACAGAGGTTACCTGTACACCTGCTACCCGACCAGCAAGGGCCTCATCAAATGAACGTACCGGTGCTTTTTGTATGTCCGCCATGTTGACCGAACCTACTGAGCCTGTCAGGTCTTTGCGGCTGACTTCACCATAACCTACCACCAAAACCTCGTCCAGTCTGGTCTGTTCCTCCTTTAATATGACGTTCAGTTCTGTTTTTCCGTTAATGTTAAGCTCGAGGGGAACAAATCCCACATAGGAGAACAGGAGGGTACCATTGGCATCGGGAACTTTGATAAGGTAATGTCCCGTACTTCCTGTTGTTATCCCTATGTTGCTTCCTTTTAGCTTTACGCTTACCCCGGGGAGCGGCTGACCATTGGGATCTGTTACCCGCCCTTTAATTTCAACGGCCAAAATCCGGCCGTCTGCTGTTTTTGGTTTTATGATCACGGTGTTTTCTTCAATCACAAAGGTGAGGGGCTGATTGGCAAAGCATTTTTCAAGTACTGCAGTTAACTGTTGGTTCTGCACTTCTATATCTATGTGCGGCAGCTTGCTGAGCATATCCAAATTGTATAGAAAGTTATAGCCCGTTTGTTGTTTTATATTGGATAGGACATTGGCTAATGTGACATTTTTTAGTGATAAGCTTACTTTCTGTGCAAAGCTTGCTGCACTTACCTGAATCAATCCCAGTAACAGTAAAAAACATGTTAATTTAATTCTCATAACCCATTTGGTTTTGTTTGCTTGATTGAGCTTAACGGGAGAAGAGCCACTACCCGACAGACCTGCAAGTGAAGCATACGCTGCAGTATGCTTCAATAGCTTGTAAAATTTCATATATTTGGATGGTTTGGTTGGTTAAATTTGTTGTAACACATCAATGGAAACTATTCCCAAACTTTTGCCGGTGGGTGGTTGCAAGCACTCCCGGCTTTTTTATGGGAAAGGTGATATAAAGTAAAGCTTATGGCATCACGACAATCCTCCTTCCTTCGGTCTTAAAATGAACGGAACCCGTAAGTTCGAGCATCCGGAGTACTTTGGAGACTTCCTCAAACCTGGATATAGTACCTGAAAATCTTTGATTGACAAAATCTTTATGATAAACGATCTCTACATTATACCAGCGTGCTATTTTACGCATGATCATGCCGATGTCTTCACCGCTAAACTGAAAATAACCATTTTTCCAGGCTATGGCCTCTTCCTGCTGAACGGAAGTGGTGCTGAATGTGCCTTTGCGTAAGATAGATTGTTCGCCAGGCTTGAGAATGATTCCGGAGCTGCCGCTCGCCTGGCTTACTTTTACAGAACCCTCCAGCAGGGTAGTTTTTGTACTTTCTTCATCTGCATAAGCGTTGACATTGAAATGTGTGCCCAGTACTTCTATAAGCTGACTGGCAGTTTGTACTTTAAAAGGAAGCTGTCTGTTTTTAGACACTTCAAAATAAGCTTCTCCGGTAACTTCAACAAGGCGCTCATTACGATTGAATATGGTAGGGAACTTTATGGATGAGGATGCGTTTAACCAGACCCTGGTGCCATCTGGCAGGTTTACCTGAAATTGCCCGCCTTTAGGGGTAACCAATGTATTGTAGGACCCGGGTGAAACTTCGGATGCAGTAGGGAGGAGCTCATAAACGAGCTGACCATCGGCTGCTTTTTTGATGCGTACACCGGCCTGTTTGCTGAGTAGCCCGGATTTGGCATCGCTAAGATCGATTTCGGAACCATCGGCGAGCACTAGTAAGGCTTTATTAGCACCCGGAGCGATCTTGTTTTGGCTGAAGATAGTTTCGGACGACTTGAGGCTGCCGAAATCAACAAAATGCAGGACGGAAAAGATCAGGGCGATCACAGCAGCAGCAGCGTAAGGGTACCATACAGGTCTGGATTGTTTTTTAGTTCTTTTTTGCAGTTCAGTCCATATTTCATCTTCCAGGCTTGCCAAGTCTGTATCATTACCGGGGAGAGCTATTCTGTTCTGAGTTTCTTTTTCATACCAGCTCTCTATGATCGCTTTCTCATCGGGTGTACAGGTTCCCTCGAGGTATTTTTTAAGGAGCTGATCTGCATTTTTATTTTCCATCTATAGATTTACTGTATTTGTACTGTTGCTATATCTATAAATAGGTTAGCTACGTCATAGGTGGTAGAAGAAAAAAATATTTTTTTAATTGGCGCTAAAAAAACGAAGGATGATGAGGAACAAGCCGAACTTTGGGCGAAGAATTTTGATGGCGTTATAGATCTGTTTTTTAACAGTCTGATCGGAGATGCCCATTTTTTTAGCGATTTCTTTATGAGAGAGATTGCTTTTGCGGCTCAGTTCAAAGACTTCTCTCATTTTTTCGGGTAGGCCTGCAATTTCCTTTTCAATCAAGACCGCGAGTTGTTTTTCCCGGATAGCATCTTCAGACGAATATTGCCCTTCCTGGATAAAACTTTCCAGTGAAGCCAGGTATCGACTGCGTACTTTATGTTTATCGATGAGATCGAATATTTTATATCTTATTGCCGAATAGAGATAGGAGGAAAGTGAGCTGTTGAGGTTTATTTCCCGTCTTTTGGTCCAAAGTGCCGTAAACAGATCCTGTACAACATCTTTAGCTTCATCTTCATTATGGAGTATTTTGCAGGCATGGCGAAACAATAGCGCCCAATACCGTTTGTATATTTCTTCATAAGCAGCGTCATCAGCTGATTTTAACAGTTCAACCAGTTCATGATCTGAAAGATTTCTATATAAATTCATTAAATGGTTCTATTGTGCCCGTACCCGAATTTACTTAATTCCCTGAAACACACAAAGTAATTTATTACATTTAATATTGCCATTATCCTGAAGTAATTCTATTTGTGGTAAAGTATGGTTGCTGTATGGCTCAAAGTTAACCGGAGTATGTTAATTTATAATTATTAAATTTTTACGAAATCTCTACCACCAAGACGCGAGTATCCCTACATAGGTTGTAAAAAATAAATATGAAGATAAGCCGAATTGCAGGATTTGTACTATTGATGCTTTTTTGGGGATTAATGGGGTTTTCACAATCTGTGCCGAAGAATTATTTTGGTAATATTCCGGGAATGCTGGAAGAACAGACCGATTCATTGAGCGCAGTGATCCAACAAGTATTGAAAAAATATCCCCCCAGTATAAATAAAGCTTCATCGGAAAGGAGGCTGGCGTTGTATGCAATTGATGGAATACTGCATGATACGAGGCTGGATTCGACCAATGCGCTCAGGAGTTTTATAAAAGACCGGTATGAACTGGCATTGACGGCACTTCGGAAGCCAGCTCCTAAAAAAGGAATTCAAATCATTAAGTTGTACAACCATGGTTTTGTGATCAGAACGGCTACTGTGACCATCGGGTTTGACCTGGTACTGCGGAATATCAGGGCGTTGGCCAAAATTCCGGAAGGAGTCTTAGTAAACGCTATGCAAATGAAGGAAATTGCAGATCATTGCGATGTATTATTTGTGAGTCACCAACATCCCGACCATGCCGATCTTAGGGTGGCCAGGCTGTTTGCAGCACAGCAGAAAGCTGTTTATACCCCACCTGGTTTATGGGAGGGGGAATCGCCGTATATCAAAGTGCTTAGAGACACTACTTTGCTGCGTACGAAACTAAAATTAAAAAATGGCCGGATGTTGGCTGTGAACGTTTACCCGGGACATCAGGGAGAGATCTTAAATAACCTTTACGCGGTAACCATGCCGGAGGGATATACGATTATGCATACCGGGGACCAGCACGCTAAGCGGGACTTGCCCTGGTTACGAAAAGTGCATGAGCTGCAAAAGATAGACGTTTTGCTAGTGAATTCCTTTATAGATAACTTTCAGCAGACAGTGGATGAAAGTATCCGTCCAAGGCTCGTGATCAGCAGTCACCAGAATGAACTGGGCCATACCATTGATCACCGCGGGCCGTACTGGTTACATTTCAGACTTATTAAAAAATTTAAAAAACCCACGCTGATGATCACCTGGGGTGAACACTATTTATACCCATAGCTTTATGAAAATCCAGATATACCCGATACTCATCCTGTTCAGCTTAGCTGCGGTCAGCTCGGTTTCCGCACAGAAAAAGGCAGCAAAAGCAGCCTATATATATACCGATGCACAAACACTCACAAAAAACGGGCAATGGCCTTTAAATACCAGTGATTATCAGCGGGTGGATAGTACT
This sequence comes from Pedobacter sp. AK017, assembly GCF_014200825.1. Classification (NCBI taxonomy): domain Bacteria; kingdom Pseudomonadati; phylum Bacteroidota; class Sphingobacteriia; order Sphingobacteriales; family Sphingobacteriaceae; genus Pedobacter; species Pedobacter sp. AK017. Next base: position 460,802 of record NZ_JACHCW010000001.1, on the reverse strand, counting down.
GGCCGGGTGCCCCTGCCTGCAACAGTGCAAGCCCTGGCGCACTGGTCGTCGGGCATAAATATTATGTTTCAGACCGATTCGAAAAGCATTGCTGTAAAGTGGAAAATTGCCAAATACAGGACGATACCTACCATGACCGCTGTGTCATCGTGTGGGCTGGACCTATATGGCTGGAATGGTACCTATTGGCAATACGTAGGAATCGGAATCCCCAGGTCGGAAGTTAATACCGATGTGATTGTAAAAGCAATGGCCGGAAAGATGACCCATTACAGGCTATACTTGCCCATAGGATCGGAGCCCACCCAGGTGGAAATTGGTATTGATCCTTTGGCTACCATCAAGCCTGCCGATGCGCGTTTCGTACCCAAAAAGCGGGTAGTTATTTATGGATCGAGCATCACACAGGGCACAGCTGCTTCTCGTCCGGGTATGACCTATACTTCAATTTTATCGAGAAGATTAGGGGTGGAGACTATTAATTTAGGCTTTAATGGTAGTGGTAAAATAGAAATTGAACTGGCCGAGGCAGTGGCCAGGATTCCGGCGGATGTGTATGTGCTGGATTGTGTGCCGAATCCTAGCCCTCAGGAAATAAAAGAAAGAACTTATCCATTTGTAAAAAAACTACGCACATTGAGACCCAATACGCCCATTGTTATGATTGAAAGCATTACCCGTGAAAGGACTTTCTGGGATTTGGAGTCGCAGGCGAAGGTAAAACAACAGAATGTGGAATTTAAGACTGCTTATAAAAAGCTGCTTAAAGATGGAGAGAAACAGTTATATTATTTATCCACTGAAACTTTGAACGGGGACGACCATGAATCGTCTGTTGATGGGACCCATCTTACTGACCTTGGTTTTATGCGGCTGGCTGAAACAGTGGCGAAGACATTAAAAACAATTTTATAATTTATAGTCAATGAAAAATACAATTATAATATCCCTTTGCTATTTTCAGCTATCTTTTTGTTTGGGGCAAACAAAAAAAGATTATCTTCAGGATGAAAGCAAAGTAGAAAACTATACACTTCCGGCATTGCTGAGACTCAACAATGGTAAGCAGGTTAAAACAACAAAGGAATGGGAGAATAGCAGGCGCCCTGAGCTTTTAAAAACTTTCGCCGAAGAAGTATATGGCAAAACAATGGCTAGTTCGGCAGCGCTCCCTTATCGGATAGTCAGCGTAAACAAAAATGCACTAAATGGCATTGCAACACGAAAAGAAGTACAGATCTTGCTTTCAAAAAGTAAAGGTGCGAGGCAGTTGAACCTCATTATATATACCCCTAATCAGATCAAGGGGCCAGTTCCGGTGTTTTTAGGGCTCAATTTTTCCGGCAACCAGGAAATGAATACAGACACCGGAATAACCATCACGAAATACTGGACAAGATTTGCGGGTGATCCTGGTTTTAGTTCAGCGGGTATAGCCAATGAAAAAAGTAGGGCAAGATCAGAGGGACGCTGGAATGTTGAACTCATTTTATCTAGCGGATATGGCGTAGCAACAGCTTATTATGGAGATTTGCAGTTGGATAGAAAAGACATTTATTCGTTACCTGATGATTTTAATAAATGGTACGATCCTCAAAAAGAACTCAAACCGGATAGTTCGCAATGGGGGGCAATCGGAATTTGGGCCTGGGGTTTGAGCAGAGCACTGGATTATTTGGAAAAAGATCCCTCAGTTAATGCCAAAAAAGTGGCGGTAATTGGTCATTCCAGATTGGGTAAAGCGGCACTTTGGGCCGGGGCACAGGACAAGCGGTTTGCGATGGTAATTTCTAACAATTCAGGCGAAGGTGGAGCCGCAATTACCAGGCGGAAATTTGGTGAGACAATTAAAAGAATCAATACTTCCTTCCCTCATTGGTTTGCTGATAATTTTAAAAAATATAATGATAAGGAAGCGTCGTTACCGATAGATTTCCATGAATTAATGGCCTTGATTGCACCTAGACCACTCTATGTAGCAAGCGCATCAAAAGATTTATGGGCAGATCCGGTAGGAGAATATACAGCACTCTTTTATGCAGGTGACATTTATAAATTGTATGGTTTTGAAACTTTTAAAGATCGTACCCCTCCTGCTGCCGATACCCCGGTTAGGGCGGGAGTATTGGGTTACCATAAAAGAACAGGTAAGCATGATATTACTAAATACGATTGGGAGCAATACATCAATTTCGCAGATCTATATTTGAAGTAGAAATGAATGGCTTGTTGATCCGCCAATGAAAACGGGGAAACTTACCGTTTCCCCGTCATGTGGAGCCGAAGGGGTTCGAACCCTTGTCCAGTTGTGCGATAAATTATGCCTTCTACATGCTTATTTTCCAATTAATTGTAGGGATCTGGCGGGCTGGAAACCGACCTAACCGTTCACCTTAGGTACTTTATCTCGCAACTGTATCGTACCTTACAATTGCCAGCGTTGTTATTTCGATGCCCCATATTCTAACCTAACATCGCAGCAGTTAGAGGGACAAAAGCTAGGCTAATTCTAAATTAGGCAGCTAAGGCGTAGTTATTTTCGCCAATTATAGTGTGAACGTTCTCTTTTAAGTGCTCTCCGTACAACGCACTGCATGCTAACATACTTAGCTTCACCCTGTCAAATCCAAAACGGCCCCATCCCATTAAGTATGCTGATGCTCAGGGATTAAACTTTTCCTTGTCCATCAGCATACAAAGATACGAAAATTATGCCATTTTACGACCAGGATATTGCTTTAAAGCAATGTCAAGGCAGTCCATAGCCCTATTAAGGTCTTCGGTATTAAGTACATAAGCCATTCTGACTTCGTTTTTTCCTGAACCCGCTGTCGAATAAAAACCTGTAGCAGGTGCCATCATGACAGTTTCGCCCTGGTGATTAAAACTTTCCAGCATCCATTGGCAGAACTGATCGGCATCGTCAATCGGCAATTTGGCAACTACATAAAATGCACCACCTGGATTCGGGCAAAATACGCCATCCATCGCATTCAATCTTTTTACAAGTGTATCCCTGCGTAAAGTATATTCTTTATTTACCGCCTCGAAGTAACTGTCGGGGGTGTCTACAGCAGCGGTTCCGGCAATTTGTTCTACCATACCCGGACTTAACCTGGCCTGTGCAAACTTTAGCCCCGCCTGGATAACGGCTTTGTTTTTAGTAATTAAACAGCCCAATCTGGCTCCACAGGCGCTATAACGTTTGGAAACGGTATCCAATATCACCACATGCTGTTCCAACCCATTTAAGTGTGCCGGAGAGATAAATTCCCTGCCGTCGTAGCAAAACTCCCGGTAGGCTTCATCGGAGAGCAGGAAGAGGTCATATTTTAAGCACAATGCTTTTAAAGCTTCTAATTCTTCTTTTGAATATAAATAACCGGTAGGATTGTTTGGGTTGCAAATGATAATGGCCTTGGTTTTTGCAGTAATGAGTTTTTCAAAATCGGCAATAGGAGGAAGGGCAAAACCATTTTCGATATGTGACAATATAGGTTTTACCACAACATTGCTCATACAGGCAAAACCATTGTAATTTGCATAAAAAGGTTCGGGAATAATGATTTCATCACCTTCGTTAACACAGGTCTGCATGGCAATGGTAATGGCCTCAGAACCACCAACTGTAACCAGGATATCCTCTGGTGTAATGTTATACCCTAGCTTATTGTAATATTCTGCGAGTTTGGTACGGTAAGTTAATGTTCCCTCCGAGGGCGTATAGGCCCAAACATTGAAATCTATATTTTTAATGGCATTCAGCATCCCTTCAGGCGTTGCAATGTCTGGCTGGCCAATATTCAGGTGGTATACTTTTTTACCTGTTTTTTTTGCCTGATCCGCATAAGGGGTTAGTTTTCTTATTGGTGAAGCGGGCATGAGCAGCCCTTTTTCCGAAATGTCTGGCATTGTGCAAAATTAAAATTCAGTCTACAATTGCCACCCCCAGGGGTGGATTAATAAGTTAGTTTTTTTTGAGAAGGTACAAAATTAAAAAACCTCGTTGATTAACGAGGTTTTAATCAAAATATCTTTTTGAAATGCTATTTGCTGGCCGCTGCCACAGTTTCTCCTTTAATGTATAAAACTTTAGTGGTAGTTTTTGCATTTGAAGTAATGGTAATACTTTTGCTAAAAGGAAGTGCAGCACCAGTTGGGTTATAAGTAACTTTAATTACACCTGAATCACCTTTTTTAACCGGAGTTTGTGTATACTCAGGAACTGTACATCCACAGGTAGTTTCTACCTTGGTAATAATAAGGGGCTGATCACCGATATTAGTGAATTTAAATTCTATTGTTGCAGGCTTGTTAAGCGGAATTTTTCCAAAGTCATGACTCTCCTTGTCAAACTTGAATTCGGCAGGTTTTGATTGAGCGTTAGCAGCAACACTTATACCTAAGATTAACGTAAATAACAGAATTAGCTTTTTCATTTTAATGTTGTTTTAAAACAAATTTAATGTTTTCATTCATAAAACAAAAAGTATTCCATTATATTAATTACGATACACTGTTAAGTCATACTTTAGATTTTATGTATCTTTGCCGCATAATTGAATTGCTTATGATGCCAAATAGTAAACTTACCACAAACCCTATCGACGCTTCGGAGTTAAGTTTTGATGACTTCAAAACTATTGTTATAAATGATTATAAAATAGCTGTAGAGAGTAGACAGGCTAGTTTATTAGGCCGAAAGGAAGTGTTGACAGGTAAGGCAAAGTTTGGAATTTTTGGCGATGGTAAAGAGCTTCCGCAAATTGCAATGGCGAAGGCTTTTAAGAATGGCGACTGGCGCTCAGGTTATTACAGGGACCAGACTTTTGCTTTTGCAGCGGGCATCTGTACCATTAAAGAATTCTTTGCCCAGTTATATGCCAATCCCAGTGTGGAGGCAGATCCTGCATCGGCAGGCCGGCAAATGAACTGCCATTTTGCAACCCGCTCTTTAAATGAAGACGGTAGCTGGAAAGATTTAACGGATATAAAAAATTCCTCCTCGGATATTGCACCAACAGGTGGACAAATGGCCAGGTTAGTTGGTCTGGCATATGCCTCGAAATTATACAGACAAAATCCTGAACTGGAATATTTAAAGAACTTTTCGGTCAACGGCAATGAGGTGGCCTTTGGTACCATTGGCAATGCTTCTACATCCGAAGGTGTATTTTTTGAAGCCATTAATGCAGCAGGTGTTTTACAGATACCCATGGCGATGTCTGTTTGGGATGATGCTTATGGCATTTCAGTACCTGCAAAATACCAGACTACAAAAGAAGATATCTCTGAAATTTTAAAGGGCTTTCAGCGTGATGAAAAAGCTGAAGGCTATGAAATATATAAAGTAAGGGGCTGGGATTATCCGGCATTGTGCGAAACCTATCAGCGTGCCATTGATGTTTGCAGGAGCGAACACGTGCCGGTGCTGATCCATGTTACCGAAGTTACCCAGCCGCAGGGCCACTCTACTTCAGGTTCTCATGAACGTTACAAAGATAAAGACCGTTTAGAATGGGAAAAAGAGTACGATTGTATCCTTCAGATGCGCAAATGGATGCTGGAATCGGCAATTATCTCTGAAGAAGAAATCCTTGAACTGGAAAATACCGCCAAGAAATTTGTTCGTGAAACCCAAAAAGAAGCCTGGAATGAATTTTTAGCTTCTATAAAAGCAGAAAAAGACCTGGTTGTTGCTGCCATAAACAATGTTGCCAATGGTGATCCTGCATTGATCAAAATTGCCAGTGTTCTGGCCAGTACACCTGATGCGCAAAGAAGGGAGGTTATTTCTTCGGCAAGAAAGGCTTTACGGTTATCCATAAGCCAGCCTTCTTCTGCCAGAAATGAATTGCTGGATTGGTATAACGATCAGGCCGGACTGAATGAAGACCGTTACCATTCAAAATTATTTACAGATGGTGCTGAAAGCCCTATGCTGGTCAATGAATTGAAACCAGCATACAACGAACTCAGCAAAATGGTTGATGGCCGTGAGCTGCTGAATGCTTGTTTTGACGCCAATTTTGCACGTGACCAGCGTTTGGTTGCTTTTGGAGAAGATTTAGGCGCAATTGGGGATGTGAACCAGGGCTTTGCCGGCTTACAGGCAAAATATGGAGAACTGAGGATTACCGATACCGGAATCAGGGAAATGACCATAATAGGACAGGGCATAGGCCTGGCATTGCGTGGCTTACGCCCGATTGCCGAAATCCAGTACCTGGATTACCTGCTATATGCTTTAAATATTCTGAGTGATGACCTCGCAAGTTTGTCGTACCGTACCAAAGCCGGACAAAAAGCACCGGTGATCATTAGAACGCGTGGGCACCGGCTGGAGGGTGTATGGCATTCCGGTTCTCCAATAGGGATGATCCTGGGTTCTTTAAGGGGGCTGCATATCTGTGTGCCCCGCAACATGACCCAGGCAGCGGGAATGTATAATACCCTTTTCAGATCTGATGAACCTGCACTGCTCATAGAATGCCTGAACGGTTACCGCCTGAAAGAAAAGTTACCTGAAAATGTTGGTGAATATACCGTGCCTTTGGGTAAGGCCGAAGTGATCAGGGAAGGCAGTGATTTAACTGTTGTTTCTTATGGTTCTACTTTAAGAATTGTGGAGGAAGCGGCAGAAGAACTTGCCCAATTGGGTATTTCTATTGAAATTGTTGATCCCCAGACCTTATTGCCTTTTGATACCGATCAGCTCTGTGCACAGTCTTTGGCAAGAACAAATAAGTTACTGGTTGTGGATGAGGATGTACCTGGAGGCGGAACTGCATTTTTACTGCAACAGATACTGGAAGTGCAGAATGGTTATTATCACCTGGATGGACAACCGCGAACATTGAGTGCCAAAGCGCATCGCCCTCCTTATGGTTCTGACGGGGATTATTTCAGTAAACCTTCTGTTGATGATGTAATAGAGGTTGTTTATGCTATGATGAACGAGAGCAACCCGGGTAAATATCCGGCTATATACTAGAGCGTAATATAAGGAAACAAAACAAGCAGGTTATAGCCTGCTTGTTTTGTTTCTGAGCAGATGATCTGCCAGTACCAGTGCAGCCATTGCCTCTACAATAACTACTGCCCTTGGTACCACACATGGGTCATGTCTGCCTTTTCCTTTAATTTCAGCTGCCTCACCTGCAGCATTAATGGTTTGCTGATTGTGCATAATGGTGGCAACCGGTTTAAAGGCTACTGTAAAATTGATTTCCATACCATTGGAAATACCACCCTGAATGCCACCGGAAAAATTGGTGAGTGTTTTGGGCTGACCCTCATTGGCCAGAAAAATATCATTGTGTTCCGAACCCCTCATTTCACTTCCACTAAAACCAGAGCCATATTCAAAGCCATGAACAGCATTGATGCTGAGCATTGCTTTACCCAGGTCGGCATGCAGCTTATCAAATACAGGTTCTCCCAGTCCTACAGGGCAGTTTTTTATGATGCAGCTCACTTTGCCGCCAACGGTATCGCCATCTTTTCTTACACTGTCAATAAATTCAATCATCTGATGGGCTGTAGCCGGATCTGCGCAGCGGGCAATATTATCCTCCCTGATGGACAGTAACGCTGCTATATCATCCTGGGCAAGATTAGGCGCCTGGATTTGGCCCACTGCAGATACATGTGCAAAGACCTCAACCCCATACTGTTTTAACAATAGTTTGGCAATTGCTCCAGCTGCTACACGGGCAGCGGTTTCCCTTGCAGATGAGCGTCCTCCGCCTCTATGATCGCGAATGCCATATTTGGCATCATAAGTATAATCTGCATGTGAGGGACGGTAAACATCGGTATTGTGACTATAATCTTTGCTCCGCTGGTCCTCATTAGGGATCAGCATAGCTATGGGGGTTCCTGTGCTTTTACCTTCAAACGTTCCGGAAAGCACCTGTACGGTATCACTTTCTTTACGTTGTGTTGTAATTTTTGACTGTCCGGGTCTGCGTTTATCCAATTCTGACTGGATAAAATCCAGGTCGATAGGTAATTGAGCCGGACAACCATCTAAAATAACACCAATGGCTACACCATGAGATTCACCAAAAGTGGTAATGCGAAATAATTGACCAAATGTATTGCCTGCCATGTTGATTTACAGTTTATGATTTTAGGTTTAAGATTAAATTTCCTGGATTTCAAATCCCGCTTTCTCCAGGTCTTTCCAGTAATCAGGATATGACTTTTCCACAACCTGATAATCTTCCATCTCTATTTCTTTGATAAAGAAACTTAAGGGTGCAAAAGCCATAGCCATACGGTGATCGTCATAAGTAGCAAAAGTTACTTTTTCAGGAAAACTTAGCTGATCGCAATTTAAAGTATATACTTCATTCTCTTCCTTTAAAACTACTCCTATTTTGATCAGTTCCTGTTGCAGCGCCAATATCCTGTTGGTTTCTTTTATCTTAAGTGTTTCCAGTCCTGTAAACGAAAGGTTCAATCCTTTTGCGGCAGCGCATACAATAATGGTCTGGGCTAGGTCGGGGCAGTCCTTCAGGTTCAATACTTCGGTTATTGCTACAGAAGTACCGGATTTTAGGGCAATGCCATTAGGAATACTGGAAGTACGCACGCCAAATGCAACCATAATGTCCCTGATCTTACTGTCACCCTGTAAACTTTTTTGCTTTAAGTTGGGTAAGGTTATTTCCGCATGATCGGCCAGGGCTGCAATGCTGTACCAGTAAGAGGCCGCACTCCAGTCAGGTTCTACAATCAATTCGGCAGCTTTAAAAGGCTGTTGATCAATATGAATGGTATTGTTGTCCCATCGGTGTTCAATTCCTGCATCCTGTAGCATACTTAAGGTCATTTCCAGGTAGGGGCGCGAAGTTAATTCACCTTCAATTTCTAAAGATAAACCCAATGGAAGAGAAGGGGCGATCATTAAAAGCGCGGATAAGTACTGGCTGCTGATGTTTCCCTGAATTTTGACTATCCGGCTGGCCTGCCTAAAATCTTTATTGATTTCCAGCGGAGGAAAACCATCTTGTCCTGAATATTTGATGCCTGCACCTAGTTTTTGTAAAGCTTCAACCAATAATTTTATCGGACGCTCTTTCATTCTGCCTGAGCCGGTCAGGTAAAACATGCCCCTGGTAATGGATAAATAGGCAGTTAGAAAACGCATTGCTGTGCCCGCATGTCCTACATCTACAGAAAAAAAAGTATCCGGGTCATTTTCTTTTCCGATGGCCTTAAGGATGTTATTCAGGGTTACGGTGTCAACCGCATCCGATAAATTGTCAACTTTAACCAGTCCTTCAGACAGGGCACTGATGATTAGTGCCCTGTTGCTTTCGCTTTTTGAGCCGGTTAAGGCTATTTCAGCATTTATATCTTTAATCCCTTTAAAAGAAACAATTGCGTTTTTACTCATTGTTAAGATTTAACTTCTGTATGTGCTTCTGCTGCAATGCCTTTTTCTGCTTTACCAGCATTCATGATCTCAGTTTGTTTGCGGATAGATTCTCCATGAACGAGTTCCAGGAATTTTTCTGTAAAGTTTAAATCCAGTTTTAAGGCTTTTGCAAATGAGGCACCTTTTTTAATAATGGCATCCCAACGGTTAACCTGTAAAATGGTTACCTGGTTATCGCGTTTGTATTCACCGATTTTGCCTACTATGGCCATACGCTCACCCAGTTTCTGTAACAACAGGTCGTCAATTTTGTCAATTTGTTTACGGAATTCGGCCAGTTGATCTGTAATCGCTTCATTTTTAGATTCTGGTTCACGAACAGTTAAACGGTCAGCCAGTTCAGCTAAAGCAGCGGGGGTAACCTGTTGTTTTGCATCTGTCCATGCCACTGAAGGATCTACATGCGACTCAATCATTAAGCCTTGCATATCCAGGTCCAATGCTTTTTGAGAGATGTAAGGGATCAGTTCACGGTTACCGCAGATATGGCTTGGATCGTTGATGATCGGCAGTTCTGGACATAAAGTTTTCAATTGAATGGCAAGCTCCCACATAGGTTCGTTACGGAAAGAACTCTTTTCGAAGGAAGAGAAGCCGCGGTGAATGGCACCTAATTTAGTAATACCAGCACCGTTGATGCGCTCTAAAGCACCAATCCACAATTGCAGGTCAGGGTTTACCGGGTTTTTTACCAACACAGGGATATCCACTCCTTTTAAAGCATCAGCAATTTCCTGAACAGTAAAGGGGTTAACAGTAGAACGTGCGCCGATCCATAAAATATCTACTCCTGCAGCCAGGGCCTCTTCCACGTGTTTAGCATTTGCAACTTCTACGGCAGTAGGCAGGCCGGTTTCTGCTTTTGCTCTTTTCAGCCATTCCAGACCAATGCTGCCTATACCTTCAAATTCTCCCGGACGGGTGCGTGGTTTCCAGATACCGGCCCTTAATACAGATACCTTTCCTGTTGCTGCAAGTAAGTGTGCGGTGGTTAACAGTTGTTCTTCAGTTTCTGCACTGCAGGGCCCTGAAATGATGAGCGGTTCATTGTTGATGTTAAGCCATGTATTTAATGGCTGGATGTTCAATTGTAGTTTCATTTTGTTGGGGTTTAAAATTTTTATATAGTTATTTTACGAAGGCTGCTCTCCAGATTTATACTTTATCATTTTTCTGGTATTCGCCCATAATATTAAAGTTTACAGTGTATTTTAAGGCTTGCCGGACGGCTTTGTCGTAATTTTCCATGCTGGTCCATTCCATGTCAACATAGAAGTAATAATCGTTACGTTTCCCTAAGACAGGCATGCTCTGGATTTTTGTGAGGTTAACCTGTTGTTCAGCAAAAATATTCAGAACTTTGGATAAAGCCCCTACATGATTGCCTACCTGGAAACATATAGAAGCTTTGTTAACTTCTTTCAACTCTTCGGTCTTGTCCAGCTTAAGGATCAGGAAACGGGTAAAATTCTTTTTATTGGACTCAATCCTTCTTTCAATAATATTCAGGCCATACAATTCGGCTGCAAGGGTATTGGCAATAGCAACAGTATCTTTTAGCTGCTCGTCTTTAATACGTTTTGCACAGGCAGCAGTATCATTGCCCTCAATTACCTGGATGTGGGGATAATCATAAAAGAAATCTACACACTGACGGATGGCAATAGGGTGTGAAGTGGCAAATTTCACATCTTCAAATTTAACACCTGGTAAAGCCATTAAATGTAACTGGATAGCCAGGTATACCTCACCTACAACAGCAAAATTATATTCGCGTATTAAGGTGTAATTTGGTAAAAGACTACCTGCTATAGAGTTTTCTATGGCCATGATCACATAATCACATTCTTTTTTTTCCAAACTTTCACATGTTTGCTTAAAAGAATTGCATTCTATGGTCTGGATGTCTGTTCCAAAAAACTTGAAGGCCGCCTCTTCGTGGAAAGATGCTTTAATACCCTGAATTGCTACTCTTGTTACTTTCTTCATGAATTTGTTTTTTCCCTTTTTATGGTTCTGGTTTCGTTAAAAACAAAAAAAAGTCCCGGCGTTGGGCCGGGACTTTTCTTATACATTTATCTTGCTGATATCAGTGCATATTAGTCCCGGCTCTTACTAAAGTAGTAAAAGTAACCAAACCAATATGTAGTGATATTATTCTTCATTTTCTTTTTTGTTGTAACCGGGCTTGTTTCCGTACCCTGTCTTTATTTTGTTTTGCCAAATGTACTAACAAAATTTAATTTGTCAATAGCTAAATAAAAAAAATATTTTTTTGTTGTTAAAAAGCTATAGGCTGAGGTTTAAAATTTCAGTTGAGCTGTTAACTATAAATGCGGTTAAAGTAAGCAAAGCTTTCCAGAATGTCTTTTTCCGATACCCTGCAATTGTAATCGCATTTGCCAATCGTACTGAGCAAAGAGAACATGATCTGTCCGTTCTCGTTTTTCTTGTCACTTTGCATAAACTCCAGCAATTGCTTAAAACTGTCTTCTTTAATCCTGTAAGCCGGATAAAGCGTACTGATATAATCAGTAATGTCTTTTAAATCATCAGCTGATAAGGTATTGTTGTTTGAAGAAAGGAAAGCCTCACAGATCATACCCACAGCAATGGCCTCGCCATGTGTAAGTGGCTGGGCATCGTTGATCAGGGAATAGGTTTCAACTGCATGTCCGATGGTATGTCCGTAATTCAGGATCTTTCTTAGTCCTTTTTCATGTGGATCTTCCGTAACTACTTCATTCTTGATCTCTACAGAACGGTAAATGGCCTGAGCCGAAATCTGGAGGTAATCGCTACTCTTCAAATCATTATAATAGGTACGGTCTACAATTAAACCATGTTTGATCATTTCGGCAAAGCCGGAAAGCAGCTCCCGTTGTGGCAGGGTTTTTAAAAATTTAGTTTCAATAAAAACCGACTGCGGTAGGGTAAAAGTACCCACCATGTTCTTCACATTATCTACATCAATCCCGGTTTTACCGCCAACAGAAGCATCTACCTGCGACAATAGGGTAGTAGGGATATTGATAAAGTCTATCCCTCTTTTATAGGTTGAGGCCACAAAGCCCCCCATATCGGTAATTACGCCACCACCCAGGTTAACCATTAGGCATTTACGGTCGGCACCAAAATCAAGTAAGGTCTTCCAGATGCCGATGCAAAAATCAATATTCTTGTTTTCTTCCCCAGGATCAGTTTCTATCAGGTCAAAACCATTAAAATCGTCCATCATTTCCCTGAACAATGGTAAACACAGTTCTGACGTATGTGTATCCGCAAAAACAAAGATTTTACTGTATTTTTCTGCTTCAATTACCTTCATTAAAGGTGCCAGTTCTGTTTCAAAATAAATGCTATGACCTGCGCTCTCCAATTTTTTCATTAAATTACTGTTATTTTTTGTCCCATAAAATCAATTACATCGCCAACCCGCACCTTTAGCCTTTTGCGGTAATCAACCGTTCCATTGTATTTTACCAAACCATCCTCTACAACGGTTTGTGCTTCTCCGCCGCTTTGTACCAAGGCGGTTGCTTTCAATAACTGAATAAGGGGTATAAACTCACCTTCTAATTTAAATTTTATCATCGCAAGGCAAACTTACAATTAATTATAAAGTGTTTTACCACCAATAGCAAGGGAATTTATACTTTTGCAAGCAAAACGACTAACTGACATTCGTAAATGGAAACACTCCCCAAGAGATCATTAAATTTTGATGATACGGAAATTGCTTTTCGCAATAAATCGGATACTGAGCTTAATGCGGCTTATTGGTTGTTCAAAATCATTAGCAGTAACTTTTTAACCAAAGTAGGGCCGCCCATAACTAATTTTTTCCTGAACATTGGCCTGCCCATCAAAGGCATCATCAAGGCTACCCTGTTTAAACATTTTTGTGGTGGAGAAACCATTGCTGAATGTGAGCATACCATACAACAGCTGGCATCGGGTAAAGTAGGTACTATTTTGGACTATTCAGTAGAGGGGGAGGAAGAAGAGATTGTTTTTGATTTTACCTGTGAGGAGATCATCCGGACAATCGAAAGGGCAACAGGGGATAAAAGGATTCCCATTACTGTTTTTAAAGTGACCGGTATTGGCAGGTTTGGTCTGTTGGAAAAACTGGATGCAAAGAAAGAACTTAATGCAGCAGAGCAGACAGAATTTGAAAAGCTGAAACAGCGTTGTGAAAAGATATGCAGAAGGGCATTCGATAAAAATGTACCGGTAATGATAGATGCTGAAGAAACCTGGATACAGGATACGATTGATGAGCTGGCTTTCGATATGATGCGTTTGTTTAATCAGAAAAACTGCATTGTTTACAATACCTATCAGCTGTACCGCCACGATAAACTAGCCGATTTAAAATCAGACCACCTGATAGCCAGGGAACAGGGTTTTGTACTGGGCGTAAAAATGGTACGGGGTGCCTATATGGAAAAAGAACGAAAAAGGGCAGAAGAACTGGGCTTTCCTTCACCTATTCAGGTAGATAAAGCTGCGTGTGACAGGGATTATGATGCTTCTTTACATTATTGTATGGAACACATCAACGACATTGCCTTCGTGTGCGGAACGCATAATGAAAATAGCTGCAGGGTATTGGCCCAATTGCTGGATGAATATAAAATTGCACACAACCATCCTCATGTTTATTTTGCACAGTTATTGGGTATGAGCGACAATTTAAGCTTCAACTTATCAGATGCCGGTTATAATGTAGCTAAATATGTGCCTTATGGGCCAATAAAAGCCGTTATGCCTTATCTTTTCAGGAGAGCTCAGGAAAATACCTCTATAGCAGGTGCAACCAGCAGAGAGCTTGGATTAATTATAAAAGAGAAGCAACGCAGGAGGCTTAAGTAGTAAACAGAGGAGGGATAAATAAAAAACAGCTTTTGCATCTGCAAAAGCTGTTTTTGTTCATTCGTTGGGTTAATTAAATCAGCCCAGGTCAAACCGGTCCAGATTCATAACTTTGTTCCATGCGGATACAAAATCGGTTATAAACTTCTGCCGGGAATCGGAGCTTCCGTACACTTCAGCAACCGCCCTCAATTCAGAATTGGAGCCAAACACAAGGTCTGCACGGGTGCCGGTCCATTTTATTTCACCGGTGTTGCGGTCACGGCCTTCATAAACTTCCCTATCTGCAGAGGCTGCTTTCCATACGGTGTTCATGTCCAGCAGGTTTACAAAAAAATCATTGCTGAGCTGCCCCGGTTTTGATGTGAAAATACCATGCTTGGAGGCATCAAAATTGGTATCCAATACACGCATACCGCCTAACAATACTGTTAACTCAGGTATTGTAAGTGTGAGCAAGTGGGCCTTATCGATCAGTAGTTCTTCGGTAGATACCGGGATTTTCGATTTGCGATAGTTACGGAATCCGTCGGCAGCAGGTTCCAGGTATCCGAATGATTCTACATCAGTTTGTTCCTGTGAGGCATCCATGCGACCAGGTATAAAAGGGACAGTTATGGCATATCCTGCTGTGGTTGCAGCCTTCTCAACACCGGCACAACCGGCCAGTACAATTAAATCTGCCAGCGAAACCTTTTTACCAGCTGTTTGTGCAGTATTAAATTCTTTTTGAATGCCTTCCAGTATATTCAATACTTTTTGCAATTGTGGAGGATTGTTAACCTGCCAGTATTTTTGCGGAGCAAGGCGGATGCGTGCACCGTTGGCCCCACCACGTTTATCGGTTCCACGGAAGGTAGAAGCGGAGGCCCATGCGGTAGAAACCAGTTCAGCTATACTTAAACCTGATTCCAATACCTGTGCTTTCAGGGCCGCAATATCATTTTCATTGATCAGTACATGGTTTACTGCCGGGATAGGATCCTGCCAAATCAATTCTTCCTGTGGTACTTCCGGACCAAGGTAGCGCTCACGCGGGCCCATATCACGATGCGTCAATTTAAACCATGCACGCGCAAAGGCATCGGCAAAGGCATCGGGGTTTTCAAAAAAGCGTCGTGATATTTTTTCGTATGCCGGATCAAATCTTAAAGAAAGGTCGGTAGTCAGCATCGTAGGACGATGTTTTTTTGAACCGTCAAAGGCATCGGGGATAAATGCTTCGGCGTTTTTGGCTACCCATTGCTGCGCACCAGCAGGGCTTTTAGAAAGCTCCCATTCAAATCCAAACAGGTTTTCAAAAAAGTTATTGCTCCATTGAGTCGGTGTTTTTGTCCATATTACTTCCAGTCCGCTGGTAATCGCATCGGCTCCTTTGCCAGTGCCATAACTGTTGCGCCAGCCCAAACCCTGCATTTCAATGTCTACAGCTTCTGGCTCTTTGCCTACATGGTCTGCAGAGGCAGCACCATGGGTTTTGCCAAAACTATGACCTCCGGCTATTAATGCAACAGTTTCCTCATCGTCCATAGCCATCCGGCCAAATGTATCACGAATGTCTTTGGCAGCGGCGATAGGGTCAGGGTTGCCATCTGGTCCTTCCGGATTTACATATATTAAGCCCATTTGCACAGCTGCAAGTGGTTTCTCCAGATTTCTGGAGTGTATATTGCCATCGGCATTGTCATCTGTAACCAATACACCATCGCCTTCCACACCGGGTGAACCGTGTGCATAACGCAGATCGCCACCCAGCCAGGTAGTTTCGGCACCCCAATAAACGGATTCATCCGCCTCCCACACATCTTCACGTCCACCGGCAAAGCCAAAGGTTTTAAAACCCATTGATTCCAATGCTACGTTACCGGTAAGGATCATCAGGTCGGCCCATGAAATATTGCGGCCGTATTTTTGCTTAACTGGCCAAAGCAATCTGCGGGCCTTATCCAAACTTACGTTATCAGGCCAGCTATTCAGTGGTGCAAAACGCTGTAAGCCTACACCGGCACCACCACGTCCGTCGCCCACACGATAAGTTCCTGCACTGTGCCACGCCATACGTATAAACAATCCACCATAGTGACCAAAGTCTGCCGGCCACCAGTCCTGCGAGTCGGTCATGAGTGCATGAAGGTCTTTCTTCAGTGCTGCAAAGTCGAGGCTTTTAAAGGCTTCAGCATAATTAAAATCCTTATCCATTGGATTGGATAAGGAGGAATGTTGACGCAGTATGTTCAGTTTTAACTGATTAGGCCACCAGTCCTTGTTTCGGGTGCCACCCCCACCTACATTGTGCTTCATACTTCCATTATGAAAAGGGCATTTACTGATGTCGTTTGGATTGTTTTCCATAGATCTGAATTTTATACTTATAATTAAAGATACGACAGATCATGGTGAGAATCAAACTGCTTTTTTCTATAGCATTATAGTTAAAAACTATTGCTTATTTAAATGAAAATAATGAATGGTTATAGGATGTGATATGCTATTAAAACCTGTTCCAGTTCTTTAGGGTGCCTGGTCATCAGTAAAGTATGCAGACCGGCTAATTTGGCCCCCTCAATGTGCTGTGGGCTATCATCAATAAACAAGGTTTCGGCAGGGTCAAGTCCATTCTCATGAATGACCTGTTCAAATATCTCTATATTGGGTTTGCGCAAGAACATTTGCTGTGAGTAATAGGCTTTTTCAAACAGTGCGCTGTTGTCGTCCATCCCAAATTCCTTTTTTAAATATTCTACAATGTAATTGTAATGTGTTTCATTGTTATTGCTCAGTAAAAAGGTACGGTATTTTTGTTTTACTTTAAGCAGTACCTCATGAATTCCGGGGGGTACACCGATCAGCAAACTGTTCCAAGCATTGTCAATTTCCTGATCTGTCAGGTTTTTATTACCTGCTGCTTCACGTATCCCTTCTCTGAACTGTGCAGGAGAGATGGCTGCGGTTTCAAAATTATTGAAAAGCTGGTGGTGGCTTTTATGTGAAAAGAATTCCGTATTATTGGCAATACCAAGTTGTAATAGAGCTTCTTGTGCCTTTTTAAAGTCTATTTCGAAGATCACATTGCCGTAATCGAAAATAATATTTTTTATTTTTTGTGCTAAAACTGTTTCCATAATTGAATACAAATATGTAACATTGCACTCGCAAAATCTAAAAGATTTTTCGGGGCCTATAGCTCAGTTGGTTAGAGTAGAAGACTCATAATCTTTTGGTCGCTGGTTCGAGCCCAGCTGGGCCCACTGCTTAAAAAGCCGTTTTTCCGAAGAGAAGAACGGCTTTTTTCGTTTATAGGGAAAATAATCATTCTTAATTTTTACCTTTGTGATCTGTTATACTAAATCTGACATATTATCAATCTTTCGTAAGGACATCCTCCTTAAATTGAAGATTTAATGCATTGGAACCGCTTGATTCTAAATGTAATGGATAATATGTGCATCATTTTTTACCCAACAATTTTTAATAACAAAGAGATTGATTGATCAAATCAATTGTTTTATCACGTTGCAGAATGATAAATATCTTCTGCAATTTGATAAAGTTTAAAAATATTTAAGATGTATAGTAAACAGTTAATAAGTAGAGATATAGAACTCTTTTATAATAAAGCGTCTGAAGAAACCAGACTGAACAAAGGTATGGGAGTGTTTGAATTTGAAAGAATCAAATCACTCATAGAAAAATATGTTCCACCAACATTCACTAAAATAATTGATGTTGGTGGAGGTACAGGTAAATATTCAGAATGGCTTGCAAAAAAGGGGCATGAGATATACTTAATTGAGCCAATCTTTAAACATATTCAAATAGCTAAGGATAGAGCTAGTAAATTAAAAAACAAATATTCTGTTTATTTAGGAGAAGCCAGAAATTTAGACTTCCCAGATAATTTTGCAGATATGATAATTCTACACGGGCCACTTTATCATCTTCAAAAAAAAGAAGACAGGGAAAAAGCGATTCGTGAAGCCAAACGCGTTGTAAAAAAAGACGGTATCATTTTAGGGTTTTCTATAAATTATACTGCATCAACTTTAGTTGGGCTTTTACAAGGACTAATTCATAAAGGTACTTTCTTTAATATGTGCAAAGAAGAACTCACAACAGGCATTCATAATCCTCCAAATGATTTTCCCTGGCTTCTAGCAGAAGCGTATTATCATAAACCAAATGAATTAAAAGATGAATTTGTGAAGGAGGATTTGACGTATATAAATACCTACGCGGTAGAGGGGATGGCCTGGCTGGATAAAGATTACTTTCTGAACCTTTTGGATATGAAAAAGAGAAAGACCTTAATGGAACTTATCCAGATCACTGAAAATGACAGCTATCTTTTACCATTTAGTCCGCATATGATGATAGCAGCAAAAAAAAAATAAATTTATGAGAAATAAAGATAAATATTTTAATGCTTTAGTGGAAAGTAATGGACGTTGTAATGAAATAGAGCTTGGAGAAAAACTTGGTCTAGATGAAGATGCTACCAGACAAATACTTACTCAACTTTTATCAGAATATAAAATTGAATATATTCAAAGTGGATTATGCGAGTATAGCATTATGAAAAGTAAAAGAAGAATCAGCTAATCTAGCGCACACCTGAGCCCACTGCTTAAAAAGCCGTTTTTCCGAAGAGAAGAACGGCTTTTTTCGTGTATTTGATTTGTATTCAATCAGGTTGATCACGATCATAAGCATTATTCTATTCATAATTTCGAAACACAGGTGTTTTATTCAGACCAGACTGCCAGTTCATTACCATCAGGATCGGTAAAATGAAAGCGTCTGCCACCTGGAAAACTGAAAATATCCTGCACTATACCACCAGCCTTAATGACTTTTTCTCTGGTTGTTTCAATGTCCTTTGAATAAAGGATAACTAATATGCTTCCTTTTACAGGGATACCTGAAGTAAAGCCGCCATCAATATAATCACCTTCAAAAGCTGTGTAATCAGGTCCATAGTCTGTAAAAGTCCAATCGAAACATATGGTATAAAATCTTTTGATCAGTTGAATGTCTTTAGAGAGAAATTCCAGGTATTGGATCTGTTCGTGTTTAAGTTTGTTCTGTGCGGGGGTGTTAGTCATAATTTCTTGAGATTATAGATGCAAATGTAGTTGATAATGCTCATTCATACTTTGGAAAAAATGCTATAAATTTATAATTCCTTAGGTAAAATTGAAGGAGATTTACTTCATCTTTCTATTATAGAATGCTATATTGTAGATACCTATGTTAATCCATACAATCCGTGTATATGTCTTTAAAAAATAATGCAAAATTCAGGATAAGAAAGATTAAAAAATTCCTTAGCCTTTTAGGCCCTGGTTTAACTACTGGTGCTGCTGATGACGATCCTTCAGGCATTGCAACCTATTCCCAGACCGGGGCACAGTTTGGCTATGGACAATTATGGACTGCATTATATATGCTGCCTTTTATGACAGCTGTACAGGAGGCTTGTGCAAGAATAGGTCTGGTAACCGGAAAAGGTATTGCTGCAGTGGTAAAAGAGCATTACGATACTAAAGTACTTTATTCTGTTGTAGGACTGGTGGTGACAGCCAATACCATTAATATTGGTGCAGATATTGGCGCTATGGCTGCTGCAGCCCAATTGTTAATTCCGGTTAATTTTGTTGTGCTTACCCTGCTTTTCACTGCAATAATCTTAATACTTGAAATTTTTACCAATTACAGCATATATTCGAGGATATTAAAATGGCTTGCACTTGCTTTACTTGCCTATCCCATTACTGTGTTTATTATAGATCAGCCCTGGCCAACTGTATTAAGGGCAACAGTTATACCTCATTTCGAATTTACATTCGACTTTTTGTTTATCATTACTGGGGTATTCGGTACAACCATTACTCCCTATATGTTTTTCTGGCAGGCGTCGCAGGAGGTTGAGGAAGAAAAAGCCAAAGGTCTGGTTAGAGACGGAAAACCTAGAATTGGATGGCCCCATATACATGCAATGCGTAAGGATAATAACATTGGGATGGTTATTTCTGAATTTACTACCTGGTGCATACTGTTGGTTGGGGCAACAGTTTTGCATAACAGTGGTATAACTGATGTAAAAAATGCAGCTGATGCCGCAAAAGCACTTGAACCTCTGGTACATTCTTTCCCTAATGCGGGTTATCTTGCTAAATTGATTTTCTCTGTAGGCATTATCGGTCTCGGATTACTTGCCGTCCCGGTGCTTTCTGGTTCTGCTGCATACGCAGTTGCAGAGGCCTTTGACTGGAATGCCAGCTTAAACCTTAAACTTAAAAAAGCATATGGTTTTTATGGTGTGATTACCATCTCAACACTGATAGGACTAATCATCAACTTTATTGGCATAGATCCGGTAAAAGCATTGGTTTATACTGCGGTAATAAACGGTATAGCTGCGGTTCCCCTGCTATTTCTGATCGTTAAGATTGCGGCAAGTGATAAAATTATGGGTGAATATAAAAGCGGCTGGTTGTCAAAGACTTTGCTATGGACAACTTTTTTTATTATGGGGGCTGCAGCTGTTGCATTGTTCTTCACCATATAATAGTTATAAATCTTTATTTCAACAGGCATACCGTTAATGAGCAATATGCAAAATTTTCGGGTGTTTGTTAAATAAATAGGTATCTTAGGACTCCGTGACTGCCTGCTGGTGTCTGGCATACATCCTCCAGTGCTCACATAACCTGTTTATTTTTTGACAGAAAGCTGCCAATTTATATGATTCAATTGCGGGACTATCTTATCGGCAAAAAAACTTCTTTTACTTTAGAAGGCCGGATATTTCATTCTGTTTGTCTGGTTGCATTGATGGGACTGGCGGTATGTATACCTTTTAATGCGTCGATGCAACTGTTCCGCCTTGCGTTACTTATGGTTGTCATATTTTTGGCCGTACTGACCATTTATTATTTTTCCCGCTTCAGGAATAAAACAAGTGCAGGTATTGTTGTACTTTCGATAATCAATAACCTGCTGCTTATGGTAAATTATTATTATAACTCAGGTGTTAACGGGCCAAGTACAGTGGTCTTTGCCTTATCATTTCTGATCACTGTTTCCATTGTACCAAAAAAACATTTCTGGATATGGCTACCATTAAATATAGTGATTGTGCTTTCTCTGTTGTTTTTTGAGTTCAGAAATCCCGAACTGGTTAGAAATACCTACCCGGATGAAGCAGCTAAATTTACCGATATAGGCTTTACTTATTTATTGTGCGTAGCCACAATTTTGCTGATCACATCTTTCATTCGCAATTCGTATTATGGCGAAAGGGAAATAACAGCGCAAAAGACCATAGCGCTTGAGGCCAGTAATCATACCAAGAATAAATTGTTATCCATCCTGGCACATGATCTTAAAGAGCCCCTGGCTTCTATACAAGGCTATCTTGAGCTGCTTACAGAATATAAGCTGGAAGAAGCCGAACGTTTAAATATGGAAAAGCAATTGTTAAGCAGAACCAAAGATACAGCTTACATATTAGCTAATGTGCTTTCCTGGACAAAAGGGCAAATGGAAGCTGTTCAGATCAGTTTAAAGCCTTTAGTCTTAAAACAAAGCCTGTACAGTACGCTGAAGGTAATGGAAGGTATTGCAAAAGAGAAGGGAATAGAACTCAGAAACCAGATTACAGACGAGGTCTGTGTACTTGGAGACCGCGACATGCTGCAGCTGGTGATCAGGAACCTGATCAGCAATGCGATTAAATTTACCTTTCCGGGAGGAGATATTATTGTTTCTGCACATATGCATCAAAATGAATGTGTCATAAGTGTGAAAGATAATGGGGCAGGCATCCCTGCAGAACAACAATCCGCCATTTTTTCTCCGGCACTCAAACCAACATTCGGAACCGGAAATGAGAGAGGGGTAGGACTTGGTTTGATGCTATGTAAAGAATTTACGGAATTGCAGGGAGGTAAAATAAGCTTCGAAAGCCAGAAAGACGCGGGAAGTACATTTATGGTTCACCTGCCGCTGAGCCTGGAAGTTAAAGTAACCCGTCAGCCTGCTTAAATATTGCTTTAAATCAGGCAAAATATTTTTTTAAAAGTTCTTCCAGTTCGGCAGGATGTAATGGCTTTTTCAATAGTTTCACTACATGCTGGCTGGCTTCAGCCTTTTTGATATCCCCAAAATCAAGCGTAGAAGAAAGCATGGCAATGAGACATTTTTCCGTAAGCTTTTTAGGTAATTTCTTATAATACTCCAAAAAATCAAAGCCGTCCAGATCTGGCATCTGAATGTCCAGCAAAATAAAATCGGGTAATTTTTGATCCTCATTCAGGTGTCTGTTCAGGTAAGTTAAGCCTTCTTCGGCCGACTGACATAACACAATTTCGTCAAATAAGTTCGAAATCTTAATGAGCTTTGCATTGATCTTCAGGTCAACATCATTGTCATCAATTAATAGTACAGTTCTATGGTTATTTAACATTGGGGATGGTTATTTTAAAGGTAGTACCCTCAGCTGGATCAGAGCTTACGGCTATTTTCCCATTAATCTTGTTTAATGCTTCTTTAACAATAAACAAGCCTAATCCGCTACCATGGTTAACTTTACTTTTGAAGAACTGGGTGAATATCTTTTCCAGGTGCTCATTCAGAATGCCCATTCCGTTGTCATTAATAGACATTTCAACCTGATCTTTTCTTACTGCTATATGTATGTTTACCTTTTTATTTAACTCCGTTTCTTTCTGATATTTTATGGCATTCGAAATCAGGTTACCCAATATCACTTCTATCCTGAATGCATCCCCGTAAAAAGGTACTTTCTGATCTATTACGGTATTAAAAGTAGTTTCTTTATCAGCGTAAGAATACAGATCGATAAGGCCGGGGATCAATTTATGAAAGTCAATCAGGCTATGTTCAGAAACCGTTTTATTATTTTTATAGTACTGAAGGGTTTTCTGGATATAATAATCAAGTTTGTTCGAACAGGTTTCTATCAAACTCCAGTATTCACCACTCGACTCATAAAGGCCTTCCATCTTTACCAGGTTTACTATACCCATTGCCGATACCAATGGTGCTCTTAATTCATGGGAAATACTGTAGATGAACCTGTTTAATTCGTCATTTGTCTTTTCCAGCTCGGCCACTTTGTTCCGCAGGTCAATTTTAGACTTATAGGCATCATACGCATTTTTTATGGAATTGTGCAGTTCCAGGTCGTTCCAGGGTTTGGTAATATATCTATATATATCACCATGGTTAATTGCATCTGCAAGCGCTTCAATATCCGTATAACCCGTCAACAATATTCTTATCGGATCTGGATAGGAATCTGTAATGCTCTTAAAAAATTCCACACCTGTAGTGCCCGGCATTTTCTGATCGGCCAGGATCACCTGCACCGAAATATTTTCCAGTATCTTTAAACCTTCAGCAGCAGATATGGCTGTATATATTTCATACTGCCGCCTAAAACTTGCTTTAAAAGCCTGCAAGTTGTTTTCCTCATCATCAATATATAGAACTCTTACATTGGGTGCACTCATAGTACGGGCTTGGTTATTGTGTATTTACAGGTAATGTAATGATGAATTCTGTACCTTGATCTACTTCGGAGAGAACATCGATATGACCTTTATGTTTCTCAATAATACTAAAAACAATTGACAAACCTAAACCTGTTCCTTCTCCAACTTCTTTTGTGGTAAAAAAAGGTTCAAATATTTTATGTTTAACCTCGTCAGTCATCCCTGTACCTGTATCCTTAATGCTTATTTTAACGTTGTTATCATCGTACCAGGTATGAATGGTAAGCAGTTCTTCTTCCCTGTTTTTACCGTTCGACTTAATGGCCTGTATAGCATTTGATATCAGGTTCATAAACACCTGGTTGATTTTGCCCGGAAGACATTCAATTTTAGGCAGGTTTCCAAAATCTTTGATCACCTTAACATTATCCGGGAGTGAGTTTCTGACCAGTACAAGTGTCGAATGCAGTCCTTCATTAATGTCAATAGGCTTCAGGTCATCCTCGTCCAAACGACTAAAATTTCTCAAACTTCTGATAATTTCAGCCGTTCTTTTGGCCCCGTCTGTAATGCCGGTCAGCAGAGATTCAATCTCGTTATTAATGAAATCAAGGTCTATCTGTTTTTTAAAAGCTTCAATTTCCTGTACTTGTTCCATCACATCCGCACCGGAATAATCGATTTGCTCATACTTTGTGATGATTTCTTTCAGGTCATCAATGTCGAGTTGCAAGGGTTTAATATTAGAGGTTACAAAATTGATAGGATTATTGATCTCATGCGCAATACCTGCGGTGAGCTGACCCAAAGCAGCCATCTTTTCTGCGTCTACCAACTGTGATTGTGCATCCTTCAGATTGGTAAGTGCCACATTTAAGCTCGAATTGGTATTTTGCAACTCAATGGTACGCTCGTTTACTTTATTTTCCAACTCAATATTTTGCTCTCTTACCAAACGCTCATTCTCTTTAAGTACCAACAGTGCTTGTTTCTGCGCAAGCTCATTTTGATTTTTAAAGAAATTGATCCGGTCTGCAAGAGCAAATGATAGTAACAGTACTTCCAGTACTGATGCAAACTGAACAGAATAGGTAGAAAAAATTGAATACTTTATGATCTCGTAGTCCTTTAAAATAAAGATCATCATACCAATAAAAAGAAATGACCAGGAGGCCAGGTAATAACCGGCAGGCTTAAAGTTTCTTTTATAATAAGCATTTAGTGCACTGATAAAAGTAACAATAGAACCCCCGAAAATAGAGACCTGCATGCCAATAAATGATACTTTTTTATAACCTATAAAAAGCAATATAGTGCTGATTACAGTCAATACCAGCAAAATATTCAACACCTTATGAAGCCTTGCTGTATTTTTCTTGGTGTTTAAAAATGATTTGGTAAACAATATGGAAGCAATCAGCCCCAGATTAGAAAAGAGTATAACGGATATACTGTTAAACCAAAGGCTGTCTACATAAAAATACTTATCAAAATAGCCCTGTATGGTAGTTTGGGTTAGCCAGGTAAACAATATACAAAATATATAATTCAGGTAGCTTACATCTTTTACGCTAAAATACAGGAAGAGGTTATAGGCAAACATGATCAGCATAATGCCTGTATAAATCCCAAAAAACACATCCCTTACCGAAAATAATTCGAGTACGTTGCTGCTCTTACTGATAAAAACCGGTGAGATCACTACATCATCTGAATACAGTTTGATGTAAATAACCGGATTTAAAGCAGCAATATCTTTTGGTATTTTAAAAGTTTTAAGGTTTCCCGATGTCTTAACTGAAGCAACCAGGGTATAATTGTTATATTGAAACTTTTTTAAAACCTCATTGTCCTTTACAAAATAAACCTCTGCCTGTTTTAACCTGGGTTGGTCTATCAGTATATCTGTATAATCCTTGATATCAATAGATGGCGGAACAACCGCTTTTATCCAGACCGCATTTGGGTAATTGCCTATATTAATGATATTGGTTACAGGTTTTTTAAACTCAGCTTCTTTTGCGATCACCGAGCGGATCCCGATGGTATCGGACTTACTGATATACAGTTTTGAAAAGTGCAGAATATTAATTAATGAATCCTGTGTCTGAATATCGGGATTCATAATGTTTTCTTTACCAGCTCGTGTTGAAGCATTGACATAAACGGTAAAGAGCAACATTATGCCCGTTAAAAAAAGATTTCTGATATGTTGTCTGCTCATAATGCGATATCGATGTGAACATCTATAAAACCATCATTTGCTTTATTGGGAATCTGGAATATTTGTTTTGGATTGGCCTTAAAAGAAAAAATGTTGTTACGGACCTCATCAATGGCCAAAGGCAAATTTTCCAGTTCATCGGTAATTACAGCTGTGGCGGTCAAATCTTCTTTAGGATAGTAAAACCTGCCATTTATTCCTATTTCTGTAATTACGCGGAAGCCACCTCTTACCGCATTTCGATGAGTAGCGGGTGCGGTCAAACCAAAAAGTGTAGTTAAACCGATCAGACTGGAAAGTGCTACACTTACCTGGCTCAAAAATAAACTTCCCACCCCAAGTCCGGCAATTTCCCAGGAATTCCATACACCACAAAGTTCACCCGTCCCATTTGGTGTCCGCTCACTAACCATTGCATGGATTCTATTGTCCATATAACCCACTGCCTCTTCAATAGGAAGCGGATTAATTCCATTTGCCCGGTGGATGCGCGAACCGGCCAATGCTTTGCCATTTTCTTCTGCAGTTACCAATACCGCATAAACATCAGGGTTAAGCACCCAGTCAATTTTTGCAGAGGTAATTTTGGTAATTCCAAATATCTCTAATACGTGTGTATGCCCTTCAATAAATTTCATACAGGCCGCCCGATCGTCTACGGCCCTGAAAGCTTTAAAATAAAGCTTATTGATCTGCGGTTTATGCTGTTCCAATGGATAAAGTTTTATTTAAAGGTTTTCTAATTGTACGTTGTGGCGATGATTCTGCTTTAAATATTCTAAACAAGAATATTTCTGCAATATTATCAGTTATTTTAAACAAATGCTTGAATTTTTGATGTAAAATGAAAATTTGCTTTCTGCTTTCTTCAGGCAGGTCATTTAATTCCTGAAAATTATTCTTGTAAAAGAAGATTAACGGAACGTTTACGGGGTGAATTTGATAGCCTAACGCTGTAGCTGCAAGCCACATTTTTTCAACTGCCATGCCACCTTTTAAATAGTTCAGTGGATTGCTTTCAGATAAAGTAATTAAGCCAATTGCGGGGGATGATTGGAATTGTTTAAGGGCAAGTTTTTTAAAGGCAAGCCCACCTTTTATTTTTTTTAAGAACTGAACGGCTTTTTCATCTTTCATTAGCCTTAAACCGATCTGATCATTGTTACTCAGGTCCAGCGTATTAATACCAATGCCATCTTCAGTCTCAATGATTTCTTCTTTGTTCCAGCGCATCTCCTTTTTTATAAAGTCTTCATGCGCAGCGGGAATGAACATTCTCAGCAAATCGGCTTCTCCTGAAATATCACCCAGTACGGTTCTGTCTTCCGCTCCTGTAAGCCATTGTAAGCGAATGTTTTCGGTCTCTGTAATGAATTTAAGCTGCTCAAGATCGGCAGTACTTATCTCTTGTGTTAAACCTGTTTTTCTGTTTGTATGTCTGTCGCCAATCCGGGCCGCAAGACTTTTTTCCACTTCATTTGCTTCATGTTTTCCTTTAAAATTAAACAGGGCAATGTGCTCAGGAAAGTGTTCAGGTGTAAATTTCCAGGTAACACCCAGTCCATTTACGGCAGCTTCCAATAGTAAGTTTTCAATTGATGCACCTAACGAAGTGTAAGAAGATATATAATCCGGATCCAGATAGGCCCCTGAAACATTTTTATTCATAAACAGGTGCAGGTTGCCTTGTTCGTAATGCCAGTGCCATGGCTGGTTGTTACCACCCGAAGGAGCCTTGCC
The DNA here is from genome assembly GCF_014200825.1 of Pedobacter sp. AK017. Classification (NCBI taxonomy): domain Bacteria; kingdom Pseudomonadati; phylum Bacteroidota; class Sphingobacteriia; order Sphingobacteriales; family Sphingobacteriaceae; genus Pedobacter; species Pedobacter sp. AK017. The sequence continues at coordinate 432,994 of NZ_JACHCW010000001.1, read as the reverse complement.
TGCTGCAGTAATCAGCTTCCTGATCAGTTCCTGCGAAAGCAGTTCCCTTTCGCCGTCCTTATTAAACTGCCGTACAGAAAGGTAATTTTCAATTTCTTCAATGCTCAGCTGTTTCGTCCGTTCTTCCCCTTTAGTATGTTGTAAAGGTTTTTCATCCGTGATCAGTTCGTCGATATCAATAAAAAAACGGCCAGATACCTTTAAGCTGCCCAATAATATTTTCCGGGAAAGATCAGCTGTAATTCCACCTCCATAAGTAACTGCACTTGCCAGTTGCGGCCAGGTAGAGATGGTGGTCATGATCTCTATCGCTGAGGCTTTCATTCGGGGTGATAACGTTTCTACACCGGTAACAGGTGCAATGTAAGGTAGTTTTTCATCTAAACTTTTCAAAGTCTTAAAAACGCTCATGTCCATGTTGGACACATATCCGTGTAAGACAGGTCTGTCCGGTTCCAGGTCAAAGCGCTCAATATCAATGGTACACCTGTCACTTCCCTCCATTAAAACCGGAATCTGCAGGGTCTTGGCCTTTTCTCTGGCACTGATTTTTACATCAAAGCTATCGCATTCATCAATTAAAAGGTCGAGCTTGCCGTTTTCTGTTAAAAAGGCATCTATATTTTGTTCGGTAATCCCTTCATGAAAACAGATGACCTTTAAATAAGGGTCCATCTCTGCAATCTCCCGGGCCACAATAACTGTTTTCTGAAGGTGTATATTATGTACTCCGGTTCTGATCCTGTTTAAGTTGGAAAGATCCAGTTCGTCAAAATCGGCGATACGCAATTCACCGAACCCCCTTTCGATGGCCAGTGTTAAGGACACTGATTGACCTACCGACAATCCCATTACGCCGATTTTCTTTTTTGAAAGTATCAGTTGCTCTTCGGCAGTTATTTTATGTTTATTTCTGTTTGTTCTGACAATTACAAATTCCTCTTCATCTAACAGATGGACCAGTTTTTCCGACCAGGGGTAATATACCCAAAGGCCATAATCGGCTAAAGGAGTATTACCAAGATGTTTTTTTGCCAGTGACTTTAGTTCTATCGGCTGTATACCTGGGTTTAAACATTTGATCAGTTCTTCTATCTGTGCCTCAATGCTGTCAAATATCTGAATGTGAATGTTTTTATTTAAAAGATCTGCCAGTTTCTGCTTTTCGGTACTGTTTTTGGTATTAAATATTACAGGGTTGTAAAGTGTATTTAATTGTTTCGTTTTGTTTATTCGTGCTTCAAAATCTAAATTTGAATAAGCTTGAGACTGCATTTCTTTAATGTATGTATGCTATAAAAATAAAAAAAATAGGTAAAATATTGAAAGAACTAAAAATAGGCTTTTAAGAGTAATAATAAAAAAGTATTTTTAACTTTTATTTCCAAACAAATGAATGTGAATATCCTATATGTTGATGATGAACCTCATAATTTAAGTGCTTTTAAAGCCACTTACAGGAGGTTATATAATGTTTTTACTGCCGAGTCTGCCGATGAGGGCCGGATAATTTTAGATAAGGAAGAAATTCATATCATCATTACTGACCAGAGAATGCCCAAAACAACAGGTGTAGAGTTTCTGGCTTCCATATTAGAGAAACATCCTGACCCGATCCGAATGATCCTTACAGGTTATACCGATATTGATGCAGTAATAGATGCCATCAATAAAGGACAGGTATATCGTTACATTCAAAAACCATGGATGGAAGCAGATTTGAAGATCAATATTGAAAAAGCTTATGAAATCTATATGCTTAGAAAAGAAAATAGAGATTTAACTGCAAAATTATTATTGGCAAATCAACAACTTGAGTTTTTATTAAGGCAAAATCTTTTATCTTAGATATCCTAAAGGGATATCTAAAGGTATGTACAAATGGGTTTTTATGCTATGGGCGCTCTCGTGTTTCCCATTTATTAATGCGGAGGCCCAGAATATTTCAAATGAAGGCAAAGATTTCTGGGCTGTGTTTCCTACGCATGATCCTTCCAGAGGTCAGGGTGGCAATTCTAACCTCGCAAATGTTCGCATTTATATTACAGCTAAGGTTGCATCTGAAGTAACGGTTACCTGCGGAACTTTTAGTACAGGTACTATACCCATTCCTATAAATACAGCAGTTCCGGTTGATATCCCCAGAGTAAGTGCCTATGTTGCTCAAAATGAAGCTAATGGGGTTCTGGTTAATAAGGGGATTCATGTTGTGGTTACACCAGGCCATGAAAAAGTTGCTGTATTCGAACACATCTATGCCGGCGCGCGATCTGCTGCTTCACTTATCCTTCCGAATGAAGCGCTTGGCAGGGAATATTATTCCATGAACTATACACAGGATTTAAATAACAACGAGGTCAGTAAAAATTTCCTGGTGCTGGTGGCTGCAGATCCCAATACCACGCTTATTGTGCATAAAAAAGATGGCACAACATTTAAAGTAAACTTTGTAAATGCAGGCGACGTATACGAATACTTGCCCAATACTCAGGAAGACCTGACCGGTGTTTATGTAGAAATAGATCCCGCTTCACCGGATAACTGCAACAAGCGTTTTGCAGCTTATTCAGGCAGTACATCTTTAACCATAGGATGTAACGGCTCCCGGGATCCGTTGTTCCAGCAATTGTATCCCATTGGCAGCTGGGGCAAAAATTACGGTGTCGTCCCATTTATTGACCGGCGGTACATTGTCCGGATACTTGCACAGCAGGATAATACTCATTTTCAGTTTGAAGGACAATCCATTACCCTAAACAAAGGACAATTTTATACCAGCCCTGAGCTGGTCAATGCCTCATTTATATCGGCCGATAAAAATATAAGTGTGGCTCAGTATTCGCTTACACAGGCTTGTTCTTCCGTTAATGGTGATGAACTGATCGGTGATCCCGAAATGGTACTCCTTAATCCTGTCGAATTTAATGTAAAGTCTACCACCTTGTTTTCTTCCGATAAAGAAAATATAGTGAACAGGTACATCAATGTATGCATTAAAGCATCAGCTGCCTCAACCTTTCGTATCAACGGCCAGCCTGTAAATACGGTTTGGACAGCTATACCATCAAATCCGGCATATGCTTATACACAGATTGAAATTACTGATATCAGTTCCTATCTTACTGCCAATGAAGGTTTTAATGCCGTTGCATATGGGTTTGGCGCCCATGAATCCTACGCCTATTCTGCAGGTACAAATCTGGCAGCCAATACCTATTTCCTGGTAACCAACAAAATTACCCATAAGGATGCACAGAACGCATGTATAGGACAGGAATCTGACTTTAAGATCATCCTGCCTTACCTCGTTTCCAGGATCACCTGGAAACTGGATGATGGAGCAGAGGAACAAGGCCCCTTGGATCCGCGAATAATTCCGGCATCAGACGGTACATTGTCCTATGAATATATTTATGCCAGGGGCATATCTTTTACTGAGTTAAAACCACATCAGGTTACTATAAAAATTGAATTGCTTAATGATGGGACCGGGTGTCTAAGTGAAGGTGCAGAATTTATTTATCCTTTTGATGTTTATCCGCTGCCTACGCCTGATTTTGAAGTAGCTGCCGACAACTGTGCCGATACAGAAATTCAATTTACTGATCACAGTACATCAAATTTAACAGGCAGGCCTTTAAATAAATGGCTATGGGATTTTGGTGATGGAGCAACTTCTGCTGAACAGAACCCCCAACACATCTATGCCTTATCAGGTTCCTTTGATGTAAAATTGTCTGCGGGTTTGGACGAAGGTTGTATGTCTGATGTTAAAACGTTCAGTGTACATATCCGCCCTAAAATTAATGCCGCCTTTAATGCCCCGGCTAAGGGCTGTATCAATAATGAAATCAATTTTCAGGATGCTTCCAGCTCCGATGCGGGGCCAATGGTTTCTTGGTTATGGGATTTTGGTGACGGCTCCGTTTCAACAGATCAGCATCCCAAACATACTTATGCAAGCGCGGGTATATTTGTGGTAAGCCTTATTACTAAAACCGAAAACGGCTGCCAGAGTCTTCCTCATAAAGAAAAAATCACCATCAACAGTCTGCCTATAGTGGACTTTACCCTGCCTAAAGTATGTGTAGGGGATGAAATGGCCGTGTTCCTTAACAGAACTGAAAATGAAGACAAAAGCACGAATGGTTTTACCTATGCCTGGAATTTTGGTGATGCCTTTGGAGCAGTACCCGACAACGGTTCAACGCAAATGGATGGAAATCATAAATACACCCGTGCAGGCAATTATGTGGTAACCCTAACGGCAACAAATGTCAACGGATGTTCCTATACCCGATCTAAACCTTTTACGGTGAACGGCTCGCAAATTACGCCTGTATTTGAAGTACTCAACAAAGATCAGCTTTGCAGTAACAATAAAATTATGGTTAAAAACTCTTCAACCATTGATGAAGGTAAAATTATCAAACTGGTATGGTATATTGATGGTATAGAGAAGCTGGTGGTCGATGATCCGGACCCTGTAGCAATTTATGCTCTGGATCCACCTGCTGCTATTGATGCCAATCCTAAAAACATCGTGGTTAGTTTGATCGCTTATTCGGGTATTAAATGCCAGGAACCTATTAGCCAAAACGTGATCCTGAATGCTGCTCCGGCCCTCGTTTTTGATCCGATAACTCCTGTATGTTTGAATTCCGATGTGTTTCAGCTCACAAATGCCAGGGAAACCCTTGGGTTGCAGGGGCAACAGCGTTATTCGGGCCCAGGTATCATCAGTGCTGATGGTTATTTCGATCCCAAACTGGCAGGAATAGGTACACATACTATAGTTTATCACTTTTTATCTGCTGCCGGATGCGAAGAAAACGTGACACAAAGCATTACGGTTCATCCCTTACCACAGTTAAACCTGCCTGCCGACCTTTACATCCTTGCGGGTGGACAGCTAAAAATAGATGCTGTGGCCAGCGGTTACCAATTGATTTATAAATGGAGCCCGGCTACGGGACTCGATAGGGATAATATTTTAAATCCCATTGTAAAAATAGAGGAAGATAAAACCTATACTTTAACGGTTGGCTCTGGTTACGGCTGCAGCATCAGCGCTACTGTAAAGGTGCACCTGGTCAATGCCATAGAGCCGGCAAACGCTTTTAGTCCAAACGGTGATGGAATAAATGATGTATGGAATTTGAAATACATAGAAACTTATCCTGATGTTATTGTTGATATTTTTAACAGGTATGGTGAAAAAGTTTTTTTTAGTCAGGGATATTCAATACCTTTTGATGGCAATTATAAAGGGAGACAATTGCCTGTTGGAACATACTACTATATGATCAATCCAAAAAATGGGAGAAAGATAATTACAGGTTCATTAACACTCATCAGATAAGAATGAAGCGTTCAATTTATCTTGTATTGGTATTGCTGATATATGGGGTTTTATGTAAGGCGCAGCAAAAGCCTCAATACACCCAATACATATTTAACAACTATCTGTTGAATCCAGCAATTGGTGGTATAGAGAACTATGCGGATGTAAAAGTTGGTTACAGGAAGCAATGGGCCGGTATAGAAAATGCACCCCAAACCTCATTTGTTACCGCTCACTGGAATCTGGGCAGTGATTACCTGTGGAGAAACGCACTTTCACTCCCCGATAAAGGCGACGACCCCATGAGCAGGAACTATATGCAAAATTATACAGCATCCCCTGCACATCATGGAATGGGGGTTACCGCTGTTTATGACGAGGTTGGACCATTATCACGACTGGATGCTAACCTAACCTATGCATATCATCTGCGGTTAAACCAAGCCTTAAACCTTTCGGTAGGTGTAGCAGCAGGGGTAAGCCGGATAGCGCTGGATATCAATTCTTTGAAATTTGAAGACCAGAGCCGTATAGATCCGGCCGTTTCCAATGGCATTACAAGTCAACTTAAACCCGATCTGGGGCTTGGCCTGTGGTTGTATGGGGGGCGCTTTTTTGCCGGGGCATCTGTTCAGCAGTTATTGCTTCAAAAACTTTCCTTCACCAGCGATCCCAATTATACCAGAGGAAAAGAAGTACCTCATTTTTTTGTCACTGCCGGTTATCGTCTTTATGTGGATGACGAAATTTCGGCAACACCATCAGTCATGCTTAAACAGGTAAGTCCTGCGCCAGCATCTATAGACGTGAACCTGAAAATGGCGTTTAAGGACCGTTTTTGGGTAGGGGGGAGTTATCGCAAAAACGATTCCTTCTCTGCACTGGCTGGCATTAACATCAGTAAGCTTATCAACCTTACCTATGCCTACGATTTTACAACTTCAGGCTTAAACCAGGTGAGTAACGGGAGTCACGAAATTGTGCTGGGCTTACAGTTAAACAATGTTTACGAAGTTTTTAGTACGACCAGGCTGTGGTAGTTAAATTTTACAGTTCTTTTCTTAACCTGGCTACAGGGATGTTCATTTGTTCCCTGTATTTGGCTACTGTTCGTCTGGCAATATTGTAACCTCTTTCTTTCAGAATCTCAGTTAGTTTTTCATCTGCCAGGGGTTTGCGTTTATCTTCATTTCCAATGCAATCTTCCAGTATCTTCTTTACTTCTTTATTGGAAACCTCTTCGCCGCTTTCGGTCTGGATGGCTTCCGAGAAAAAAGATTTTAACAGGAATGTACCAAATTCGGTTTGTACATATTTAGAATTGGCTACGCGCGAAACTGTGGAGATGTCCATATCGATCTTATCGGCAATATCCTTCAATATCATGGGTCGCATTTTGCGTTCATCACCGGTAAGCAGGTACTCATACTGATACTGCATAATGGCGTTCATGGTTTTAAGCAGGGTCTGCTGTCTTTGTTTAATGGCATCAATAAACCATTTTGCTGAATCCAGTTTTTGCTTCACAAACTGTACCGCTTCCTTTAATTTTTTATCTTTCTGGGCGGCCTTATCGTAATGATCAAACATATCGATATAAGAACGGCTCACCCGTAGTTCAGGTGCATTTTTCGAGTTCAGCGTAAGGATCAATACCCCATCATTGTTAGAAACATGAAAATCAGGGATGATCTGTAATTGTTTGGTAGTAACCTGATTGGAATCTCCTGGTTTAGGATTTAGTCTCAGTATCTCGGCAATAATCTCTTTTAAGTCCTCACTGTTCAGGTTCAAAGATTTTTCGAGTTTATCGTAGTGTTTCCTGGTAAACTCGTCGAGGTAATTTTCAACAATTAAAATTGCCTTCTGAATTATTGGGTTATTGGTATCTTTTCGTTTTAATTGGAGTGTCAGGCATTCCTGTAAATCCCTTGCAGCAATGCCCGGCGGGTCAAAATGCTGGATCACTTTTAACATCTCCAGTACATCTTCTTCTTCTACCATTACGTTTTGAGAAAAAGCAAGGTCATCGATCATCGAGGTCACGGGTCTTCTTAAATATCCGTCGTCATCCAGGCTTCCTATGATCTGCTTACCAATGATGAAGTCCTGGTCAGAAAGGGGGACCAGGTCTAACTGCTCCTGTAAACTTTCGAAAAAAGTACTTTCAATCGCTATAGGTGTTTCCTTTTTTTCCTCATCATCGTCATTGTTATTATATGACGTGCTGTAATCATTTACATCATCATCCTGTAAATAATCATCAACATTAAACTCATCTGTGCTTTCTTCTTTGTTACCGCCATCAAAATCATCAGGTGCATCGTTCAGGTCGTCGTATTCACTTTTAGGCTCCTCGGCAATCATTAAACTCGGATCTTCCAGTGCCGGGTTTTCTTCCAGTTCTTCTTTTATGCGGGTATCTAATGCAACGGTTGGTACTTGCAGCAGTTTAATAAACTGAATTTGCTGTGGTGATAATTTTTGAAGTAATTTTTGTTGAAGGTGTTGTTTTAGCATAAAATGATGAGCAGGAATTTAATATACCCGTTCCAAAAATACACATTTCAGACAGATAAAAGTAATTACAAAAAGATAAATCAACGATTGTACTGATAAACAGCCATAGTTAATGCAAACTAATAGGCCATGATGATTACCTGATCTTTAATTTATTCAGGATTTTACGGTGGAATTAATTTGGAAGTAAATTTATTTTGTATGTATTTTAGAGGCCAAATAGCCTCCCATATCTAGATGAGAAAAACGCTTTTTACCTGCCTGGCCCTATTGTTGCCTGTTTTGCCCCTGCTGGCGCAGAGTTCCTTTGTAAAGCCTGTAATTTTTGGCTTAAAAGGAGGTCTAAATGCCTCATTTTTTACAAAAGACGTTGATCTTTTTGATCCTGCGAGTTCAGGGAATGATCCTTCTTTTCGGCGGTTTTTGCGTGCGGCGGCTTTTGCAGGGATTACAGTGGATTATATGGTAGGTGAACGTTTTTCAGTTGGTGCAGAAGTTTTATACAACGCGAGGGGGATGGCTTACCGTCAAAAGAACAACAGTGTGATCATGATTGGTCAAAACGGGGCAGAACAGGCTTATAATTATTTCAAATATAAAGTGGATTATTTAGAACTGCCTTTAACAGCGGGGTATAATGTATTACCGGTTGCATCTGATAACTGGCTGACCGGCTATGTGGGCCTGGCACCTGCTATTGCCGTAAATAAAGCTGTTAAATTGGATTACCCTAAGCCAAATGCAGGGCCATGGGAAGGACAGGCCGATAAATCTGGAAACCTGGACGGTGTACGTACTTTTAATACCAGCATGCTTGCAGGTATTCAATTCGGTGGAGTACCCTCGTTTGTTGGAGCCTATGCCGATCTTCGTGCCAGCTATACCCTGTTTCCAGTTTTTACGGAAAATAACAGTTTAAGCGGTAACAATTTAAATACAAGAATGCTCAGTTTTTCATTCGGCATAGGACTTAAATTTTAATACTTCACATCGTTAAACAAACAATCTAAATATATCAATATGAATAACTATAAAAAACACTTTATATTTCTCTTTTTGTATATCAGTACAATAGGTTTGGGCAGTGATTTATATGCACAGACTGATTATATCATTAACAATGACAATGCTAAAATTATGGGTGAGATAAAGAGCCATAATGTAGATAAAGTGAAGTTTATCCCTGCAGGAGAAAAGAAAGTACAAAAATTTAATGCAGAGCAGCTGAAGGAAGTTTACCAGGCCGGACATGGTGTGTACAGATCAATTGTCAGGGAAGAAGGGGGCAGCCCTTCATTTTTGCAGGTGCTGGAAGATGGCAAGATAAAATTATATGAGTATTACCAGGCAGGTAGTACAATGTACAGTGCACCGATGGCAGGTGGTGGTATGGGCTTTGTAGGCGGAAGTAGCCCCAAGAAAAGATGGTATGCACAGAAAGATGGTGGTGCTGTGGCAGATATAAAATCAAACGGGATATGGGGTAGCAGAAAGAATAGAAAGGATAACTTTTTAAATATGATAAAAGACAATCCACATGTGGCCGAACGCTACGAGAAAGCAGATAAATTTAGTTTCGATTTTGTGCGCTCCCTGATTGTAGAATACAATGATCTGAAGGCAAAGGAAGGACAGAAATAATTTAAAAAAGTTTTATAAACAAAGGATAACGGGATCAGCAGCAGCTATCCCGTTTTTTATTTCTTTGAGTCAGCTCCTGGCTCATATTTCTGCAAATAAACAATAGTACACGATTATGAAACATAAAGGCTTTGCTGATGTTTAAATGATGTGAGTAATGTTTTGACTATGAATTTGTTGTCTTAACATTGTTTGTGCTCAACTTATTAAAAAACAAAACATGAGAAAAGTGAAGATGTGTGTTGCAAATCATTTTACTGTTTTACAAGATAATGAGCCAGGTTAAAAATAAAACGGTAGTCATTATTGTAGCGCATCCTGATGATGAGACATTATGGGCCGGGGGCTTGTTGTTAAGCCATCCCGAATGGAGGTGTTTTGTAATATGTTTGTGCAGAAGGGATGATGAAAACAGAGCGCCGAAATTTAAAAAAGCATTAGATGTATTTCATGCAAAAGGAATAATGGGAGATCTGGATGACGGGCCTGAACAAACTCCATTGCTGGAGGCAGATATAGAATTTAAGTTGTTGTCTCTTTTACCCTCACTGGCCTTTGATCTGCTGATTACACATTCGCCTTATGGTGAATATACCAGGCATCTGCGGCACGAAGAAATTGGAAAAGCTGTAATTAAATTATGGAACAGAAGGTTGATCCGTTGTGAGGAACTATGGAATTTTGCTTATGAGGACGGGGACGGGATGTATTTTCCAAGACCTGTTAAAACAGCTGACGTTTATATCGAACTGTCTGATGAAATATGGCAGCTCAAGTATAATATCATTAAAGATTTATATGGGTTTGGTCCGCAAAGCTGGGAGGCGGAAACGACCCCCAAAGCAGAAGCATTTTGGCAGTTTTTTACCAGAGCTACTGCAATGGAAGCGTTAAACAGAAAGAATATTTTATGAAGGTGCTGGTATTGTATGATTATCCACCTTCTCCGGGGGGACTGGCTACTCAGGGCGACCTCCTCTACAGAGGGCTAAAAGAGATCGGAGTAGATGTTCATGGGGTTAACCCCATGTCTATGCAGGAAAAGGAATGGTATTACCGTTGGTTTAAGCCCGATGTGGTGGTAGGAATTGGTTACTGGGGGCATACACCAATGTTGATACAGCATCCCATGCAACATGGAATGAAAGCTGTACCCTGGCTGGTGGCTGACGGGTATATCGCCAATTATCAGTATGAACTGAATGCGCTTCCTTTAATTCTGGTAACCTCTAACTGGGTAAAGGAAATGTATGTAAGAGATGGCATTAAAGCAGACAATATTCATGTATTGCCAGTTGGCTGCGACACAGATACTTTTGTTCCGTTCGAAAAAGACAATCCAAAAGTTATCGCAGTAAGGGAAGCACTGGGTGTCAGTTCCGATGAATTGATGATACTTACAGTTGGTGGTGACGCCGCTTCTAAAGGCGGACGGGAAGTGATGGAGGCGCTTGCAGAAATAAAACAGGATAACCCTAAATGGAAATACATCTGTAAAGTATGGCCTCAGCCCCGTACCGACTGGCAAAATAAGGAAGACCGTTTGCTGGCAGAGCAGCTGGGTATTGCTGATCGTGTCCTATTTGCTACCAGTATCATTTCAAGAACATTTGTCCCTTATCTTTTAGGGGCATCTGATATTTATGCCGCACCTTCCAGGCTGGAAGGGTTTGGAATGCTGCAGGTTGAAGCCGGTGCCTGTGGTAAGCCTGTAATTGGTATCAATGCAATGGGAATGCTCGATACGCTGGTTCATGGTGAAACTGCTTTTTTAGCGGGTATAGCAGAAAAGATAGTCCTGAATGAGGTCAATCTGGGGCCTGAATCCGGATTTGCAGCACATACGAGAGTCATTTTCGATGTACCCAGAACAGTAGATTACAGAGCAGATATAGAAGATGTCAGACAAGGGTTGCTAACGTTAATGAACCATCCGGCCTTAAGAAAAGAAATGGGTGCTGCGGGGAGAAAAAGGGTAGTGGATAATTTTGATTATAGATTGGTTGCACAAAAATTTGTAAGCTTAATTAATGAAAAATTAGATATCTATTAAAAAAACTGATATGGAAGAGCGAAACTGGCAGGAGATAGAAAAAGCAAAAACGGCTGCCCTGGAAGTGTTGATACATAATGCTCATGGTTCTTTTTACGGACTCCCGCGAACGGCTGGCTGGGGGTATCCCGAGCCTTATACCAGAGATCTGATGCTTGCCGCAATTGGTATTGCAGTTAGTGGAAATGAAGAGTTGATAAAAGTGATCCGTAAAACGATGATGGTACTTGCTAAAAATCAATCGATAAGAGGTCATATCCCTTCTCTTGTACATGATGCTGAAAACAGGGGTGCCAGTGATACCACTCCTTTATTTTTACTTGCGGTAGGCATTTACAGGAGGCTGCTTAACGAGGATTATTTCCTGGAAGAAGCGGTACAGAAAGCCCTGACCTGGATGGAGTACCAAAGTCCATCCGATGATGTGCTGGTGGCCCAGGAGCCTACAAGTGACTGGCGCGATGAACAATGGGTTTTGGGTTATGGTTTATTTGTAAATGCAACAGTATATGCTTATTTACGGATGCTTGGACAACACCGGCGGGCAGATATGCTCAGGAATGAAATGCGACATTTTACCATTACAGCTAAGGTAATACACCGTCATGTTCATGAGGGTTTAATGGTAAAAAATAAACCGTACTTTGCATTATGGTCTTATAAAGTATACAGCAGTGAACGGTTTGATCTGCTGGGAAACAGTATTGCCATCTTGTCCGGACTGGCTCCCCTAACCAGGGCGCAGAAAATGGTTTCATGGATAGAAGAGGAGTGTAAGGAGATGAAGCGGAATGGAGAACTGGCCGTCGACCTTGCTCCTAATTTTTTCCCTTTTATTTATCCCGGACATCCGGACTGGATAGACCGCTATGCCGATTTTAATATGCCTGGAAATTATCACAACGGTGGGATCTGGCCCTTCATATCCGCACTTCATATTGCAGCTCTTGTTGCAGCAGGCAGGCATAAACTGGCGATAGAGAAACTTTATGTACTTACTGATCTAATTAAAATTTCAGTAAATAAAGAGCTGCAATATGGTTTTAACGAATGGTATAAGGCTCAGGATGGGCAGCCAATGGGCCAGGACTGGCAAACCTGGTCGGCCGCGCTTTATTTATATGCGGCTGCAGCTGTGGAAGGAACACATACGCCCTTTTTTGAGGAGTGCAGGACTTATTAGTTGCACCGGATTACTTAACTGGAAAATAATTTATAAATGCTTAAAAATTGGTATGATTTTTATAAATTAGAGTAAACTAAAAATAACTATGATATGGGATTTGTAAAAGAATTTAAAGAGTTTGCCATTAAAGGCAGTGTAATGGATCTCGCTGTCGGTGTAATCATTGGTGGTGCATTTGGTAAGATAATCGACAGTGTTGTCAACGATTTGGTCATGCCATTGATCTCAGCAGTGATCGGATCTGTTGACTTTAGCAATATGTATGTGGTGTTAAAAGGAACTGTAACAGAGGGTATGGCACTTGTTGATGCCAGAAAGGTACCTGGTACAGTCGTATTTGCTTATGGTAACTTCATAACGGTAGCCATCAATTTCCTATTACTGGCATTGGCTGTGTTTATGCTGGTTAAAGGAATAAATTCATTGAAACGTAAACAGGAGGCTGCTCCTGCTGCACCAGCGGCACCAACCCAGGATCAGGTATTGCTCACAGAGATCAGGGACCTGCTTAAAACAAAATAACGTAAAGCATTTTTATGCACCCGGATGGTTATTGTAAGGATAACCCCGGGTGTTTTTGTTTTTAAAGCTATCGCTTAGCCGGTATCTTCACCGGTAAAATCGGTCGCTTTACCGGCTATAAGCAAGCATACGTATAATTGCCATATGTAAATAGCGTAAGGCTATTTACTTTTGATGAAGCATTTAGTTGTTACTTGCTGTTTCAACTTTGGCTTAAAAGAATTAAAAAAAAATGGAAAAGATTAGGGATAATAATTCGAGCAGGATATGTGGTGGTTTGATCATCATAGGTGTAGGACTGGTGTTTCTGTTAAGAAATTTTGGGGTTTATATTCCGGAATGGGTCATCAGCTGGCCTATATTATTGATCATTGTTGGCTTTTTGATTGGTTATAAGCGAAATTTTAATGGTCCGGGATGGATAATTTTGATACTTGTGGGCGTTTTTTTTACTGCCAGGGCAATTACGGGCTTCGACATTTCGAAGTACTATTTTGCGCTGATATTCATTGTTGTAGGTCTGATGCTGATTTTTAAACCGAAAAGATCGGCGATTGGCCGAGATAGGCGCTGTAAGGCCAGGTGGAAAGGCAGGATGAAAAGGAAATATGCTGAAATGGGCGACCTGAACATACCCGGAGATGAGGAAGAGTGGAATAAATATGCCAGTGCAGATAAAAATGACATTATAGATTCCGTTAATTTTTTTGGTGGCAGCCACCAAAAAATCTATTCGCAAAATTTTAAGGGTGGAGATGTGATTGCTGTTTTTGGCGGCGCCGATATCAACTTAACACAGGCCGACTTTGAAGGGGTGATCAAGTTGGATGTGGTAGCCATTTTTGGGGGAGTGAAGATCATTATTCCTTCCGGCTGGGAAGTAAAATCGGAAGTAACAGCCATTTTTGGTGGTATAGATGATAAAAGGACACTTGGTGTGGCAGCTGTTGAGCCCCGCAAAGTATTAATTATTGAAGGGGTAGCCATGTTTGGAGGGGTTGATATCAGAAACTTTTAAAACACATAATAATGAAGTGGTTTGTAGTAAGGTATATTTATCAGATCATTACCGGTGAGGGTGATCACGCACCGCAGTTTGATGAGCAGCTAAGGTTAATTGTTTCGGAAGATAGTACTGAAGCTCTTCTGAAAGCCGAAGCTCAGGCAGAAGGTTTTCATTTACCCTTTAGAAATTGCAGAGGGGAAATGGTAACCTGGAACTTCATCTGCGTGGCTGATCTTTATGAGATCCAGTCGCCAACTGATGGATCTGAACTGGCTTCCGTACTGCACGAACCGGTTGATGTAGATGCATTTCTAGCCAATGTAAACCAGCATAAGTCGTACTTACAGGAACTTTTACCATTTTCAACCCCTTCAATTAAATTATTTTGACCAACAGACCTTTATCCGTCCGTAAGATTCAGAAAATTGCCTCAGCGATATTTCTGGGCTGGGTGTTGATATTTATATGTCTTTTTTACAGTACGCTCAATTTCAGCTGGACCATTTCTATTACTGATAGTTTGGTTACCAATGGTATGCTTGCCCTGGCTTGTATCATTCTAAGTAATTTATTGGGCTATTATCAGCCTAAAAACGAAACGATTATTTTTATCCTGGCACTTACTTTTATCATGGCGCTGTTTATTACGTTTATGAGCAAGTTTTTGCTGGTACTGTTTTTTGCAGAAGAAAAAACATACATGAATTTTCTAAGTTTCTCCCTTACAGTCCGCTTTCTTATTTTATTTGTGTTTATAGCCTGGTGCGCCCTGGCTAACATTTTATGGTACAGACTGGAAGAACAGTCGGCCACCCAGGAAAGGCTTTTAGCCGCGCAAAACCTGTCTAAAGAAGCCGAATTAAATAAACTTCGGCACCAGTTACAGCCACACTTTTTATTTAACAGCTTAAACTCGGTATATGCTCTAACGATGGTGAACCCTAAAGAAGCGGGGACAATGATTACCAAACTGGCCTCTTTTTTACGCGGAACTTTAAAAAGAGATGACGAGGTTTGGGTAAGTGTGGCCGAGGAAATGGAATATATTGGCCTGTATCTTGACATAGAAAAAGTACGTTTTAGCCACAGGTTAAATATTGATGTGAAAATAGCTGATAATACTTTAAATTTACGTTTACCTGGTACCCTTTTGCAGCCTATAGTGGAAAATGCGATAAAATTCGGATTGTATAATACAGCAGCGGCCATCACGATTTCGCTGGATGTAAGGTTACAGCATAACCATTTGGTCATTAGGGTGCAAAATCCATTTGACCCTGAGTTAAAAGCAACGGGAGGCACCGGTTTTGGCTTAACAGCTATACGGCGAAGGCTATATCTGTTGTTTGCTGATGAAAGATTGCTCAGAACAGATGTGATGGACGAAAATATATTTGTAACTACGCTTAAAATACCCCAGCAGCATGATAAGAACGATATTAATTGATGATGAACCTTTAGCAAGAGATGTGGTGAAACACTATTTGAAGCTTTTTCCGGAAGTAGAGGTAGTGGCCGAATGCAGTGATGGTTTTGAAGGGATAAAAGCCATTGCACATCATCAGCCTGATTTTATTTTTCTGGATATCCAGATGCCTAAAATCAGTGGTTTTGAAATGCTGGAACTGGTAGAGAAGCATCCGGCAGTAATATTTACTACTGCTTTTGATGAATATGCAATTAAAGCCTTTGAGGTAAATGCTGTAGATTATTTACTGAAACCGATAGAGCAGAACCGATTTGAGCAGGCGATGCAGAAACTGCCGGGACGATTACACAATACAGATGCAGTTACAAAGGAGTTGCTGGATGTGGCTGCTTTGAGTCCTGCCCAGCACAACAGGGTGGTGGTTAAAAAAAACGGCGTGATCAAAATTATTGCCGTATCGGATATTCATTATTTAGAGGCTGATGATGATTATGTGAAACTGAGTACCGCTGAAGGGATTTATCATAAAAATAAAACGATGAACTTTTTTGAAAGGACATTGGAGCCCGGACAGTTTATTCGTATTCACAGGTCGTACATCATCAATCTTGCCCAGGTTACCAGAATCGAATTGAAGGAAAAAGACAGTTATGTAGTATTGCTGAAATCAGATATCTGGCTGCCGGTAAGCAAAACCGGCTATGTGAAATTGAAAGCAGCCCTGGGTATGTAGCATTTTATTTTCTGTTGCATTTGCAATTAAATAAAAATCGCCCTATATTTGCACCTCTTATTTAAAAATATTAGTCAAGATATAATACAGTTATGAAAAGAACATTCCAACCTTCGCAAAGAAAGAGAAGAAACAAGCATGGCTTCCGCGAAAGAATGGCTACAGCAAACGGTAGAAGGGTATTAGCTTCCCGTCGTGCAAAAGGAAGAAAAAGATTAACGGTTTCAAGCGAAGGCCGTCACAAAGCATAATTTTTGATTGCAGCACTCAAAGTGCTGGCAGATCAGAATATCTGCAAATTTGCGATCAAAAAGATGAACACATTTAAAAAAGAAGAACGGTTATGTAGTAGGAAATCATTGGATCTGCTATTTAAAAACGGTTCTTCTTTTTTATTATACCCCTACCGCATCTCGTATTTATTTGTTTCCGAAGCACAGCGCTTTCCGGTTCAGGTAGTAATCAATGTAGCTAAAAAAAGGTACAAAAGGGCGGTAGACAGGAACCTGATCAAACGTCGCACCCGCGAGGCCTATCGTTTACAAAAAGAACAGGAACTTTATACTTTATTACCTGGTAACAACCCTCTATTGTTGCTTTCAGTACAGTTTGTGGGTAAAAAGATTTATGATTTTTCTTTTCTGGAAAAGAAACTGAGTGCAGCATTTAAGCGGTTGACAGCAGATTTGGAAGTTAAAAAGCCTAACAGGAGGAAAAGTGATGAAGGTAATTAAACAGTTGCTTGGCTGGTTCTTTCTGGCCATGATCAAATTGTATCAATGGCTTTTATCCCCTTTGCTGGGGGCAAGCTGCAGGTTCACGCCCAGCTGTTCGCAATATGGAATAGAAGCCATTAAAAAACATGGCCCTTTTAAAGGGGGCTGGCTTACTTTAAAACGCATTGGGCGTTGCCATCCCTGGGGGGGGCATGGTCCTGATCCTGTTCCCTGACACTTATTTTATACTCATTAATTTTAATGTCAATGGCTACTATACTTCAAATTGAAACCGCTACACAAGCCTGTTCTGTTGCTATTTCCAGAAATGGGGAAACGATTGCTTTAAAAGAAGAATTGGCAAGTAACATTCATGCAGGTAGTTTAACCTTGTTTATTGAAACGGCAATGGAAACTGCGGGATTACACTTTAACGATCTGGATGCTGTAGCGGTAAGCAAGGGTCCTGGCTCGTATACAGGCCTTAGAATAGGAGTTTCAACAGCCAAAGGTTTGTGTTTTGCACTGGATAAGCCACTAATTGCTATTGATACCCTGCAGACGATGGCAGCAGGATTTTTACTGGAACAGGCCGGTTATAAAGGCTTGATCTGTACCATGATAGATGCCCGCAGAATGGAGGTTTTTACGGCTGTATTTGATGCTGATTTAAATTATCTGGTGCCCACAGTTGCAAAAATTATAGATGAACAGAGTTTTGCCAGGGAACTGACGCTGGAAAAAGTTACTTTCATCGGTGATGGTGCTATGAAATGTGCTGCGGTATTGCAACAGGACAATGCTACTTTCAGTGGTCGAAATTTTAATTCAGCTACGAATATGAGCCGGCTGGCTAATGAGGCTTATTTAAAAGGGCAATTTGAGAATGTGGCTTATTTTGAACCTTTTTATCTGAAAGATTTTGTGCTGACAACCCCAAAGAAAAAGGTTTAATCATTTCTTCTTTGAAAACACACTGAACAGCCGCTTAAAGAAACCAGGTTTTTCGTCTCCTATCCCGGGCATTGTGCTGCTGTTTTGGGGGTGTTCTACCGTATTACCAAACTTAAAGCCCAGCCCCATATAAAAGGATGCTCCGTTATAGCCGTTGCCAATGGTGGCATCTCTGTTAACTGCTCCATTAATTTGTGTAACCGTTTTAAACAGGTTGTCTGAACCCAGGAATATTTCAAAATTTGGCGTCTGATAAAGGCCCTGTAAACCCATAAAAAACAAGTTGTTAAAGTTATAGGATGGAATTGCACTGATGGCCAGGTCGCTGTATTTGAATTTGTTTACAAATGCTGCATCGCCACCTTTAAAGAACAGATTTTTGGAGACAATAAGACTGGGAGTATAGGTGAAATCAGGCGTGGAAAGTGTAAAAGCTTTGGAAAGCATGAAATCAATTTTAGCATTGGTTGGACTAAAGAAGCTCGTACTGTCCGATTCATCGGTGGCAATGTCGGCAATTTCATTTCGGATTTGATTGGATGATTTTTGGGATAGGTTTTGAATATTTACTGCTGCATTGATCTTGTTGATATATGCACTCTTTCTCCATTTTATAAAACCCAGGTCTTTAATATTGGCCATCAGAAATACGCCACTTTTAGCATTATAACTGGTTCCAAAGCTAAAGGCCATACCCGGATTTCTAAATGTGGGTAACAGTGTATGGGCAGAGAGTTCATTGGTCTTTACAAAACTGGCCCTGTAGCTACCTTTAACCCTTACGTTTATCAGGTCATTTGCCGGATCTAAAAGGAAATAAGAGTCTGAAATGTTTAGTTTATTATAAGTGATGCCACTTAAAAGACTCAGCTTAACCCCAAAAGCAAGTCGTTTGTTGTAATTTTCCCTGTAGGTAATGCTAAACTGATGGTACGACTGAGCATAACCATCATTGTTAAACACATCATCATAAGGGTTGGTGTCGAACCGCTGGTAAGAATCCAGAATGGCCAGTGTTTCATTGGTATAGTCTACATGCCCATCGCTGCGCAATTGCCAGGAGAAGCCCATTTCTTTTTGCCATTTGTAAGACTGGAATATCCTGAATGTAAGCAGATAAATATTCGTGTTTTCATGAACAGTATTGATGGCCCCTGTTCTTAATGGAAGATTGGCTGCATTGTATTTACCTTCATTTATGGCCCTTCTGATTAAATCTGAATTGCCTTTGTTGGCACCACTCAAACCAAAATAAGGCAGGAAAAAGTTGGAAGCAAACTTCCTGGAAGAATCCAATACAAACGTTTTCTGGGCAGGGTTTTCAAAGCCGTCAAAAAGCGTTTTTGTATTGAACAGTCCATATTGCTGGGCCTTTAAGAAAAAAGGAAGGCAAAAAAATAAGCAAAGTAGAATATACTTTTTTAACATACAGGATGATTGGATATTGTTATAAAGCTAAAGAATCTTTTTGTAAAACTTCAGGCTGTTTGTTGATTAATATATTGGTTTGGAATTTACCGTTATCTCCACTCAGCTGATAGGTAAAAGAGTCGTAATTTTTCAGACCTTCAATTGCACTGATGTGTTTATAATAAGGTAAATAGATGTTCTTTTTGAAAATGTCATCGGCATTGCGGTGATCTGTATAAAAAGCAATGCTGGAGTTTCCGGGAAGCTGGTTGCCGGCATTGATGTAATTAGGAACATTAATTAAAAGCTGATTGTTGGTATAGCTGTTTAAAAATGACTGCAAAGTGCCGGCATTGTTGGCAAAAACCATGTAATTGTCTGTAATAATATAATAAGGCTTTTTAAAGTTGCTGAATGGCTTTCCGAAATAGGCATAGAGCAGGTCGGGTTCTTTAAATACTTTGATGTCTTCATCGTATTCGCTGCTCAGGTCAAGCAGCAGCTGTATCATTTTATCTCCGTTACTGAGGTTTATGGCACCAATTTTTTCACCTGTGCGGAGTTGGAAAGTAATGAACTGGTCCTTAAAGTATTTGGGAAACAACTCGTCCGGGTTGAGGTGATATCTGTTGTTGATGTCCTTCAGGAGTGCTGAGATCTTTTTGTCTTGGTGCTGATTTGAAAACCAGGTGTCCAGCTTTTTTTTCCAGTTGGGATAACTATCTACTGCAAAAATCGTGTAAGAGGCGGTGTTCGCAGGAAGAATATTATTAATGGTTATCTTTTGGGCCTGCATGTCCGAGAACAAATGGTAATAATTATTGGGATTATTTGTCACGGTGGTTCCGGTGAGTAATACCTTTTCATTGCTGAAATTATAGGTTAGGGCAGCAAAGGCATCCTGCTGATTTAAAACAGCTAATTCCCCATTCAGATTACCGGAAATGATGTTTTTTAGCAGGAGAGGAAGATCATTAAAGTTAATATACAATTGGGCAAGGCTGTTTTTGCTGAACCTTTTACTGGCCTGGATATATTCAATAAACTTGTCGTCTTTTTGATTCCGTTCTTTGGCAAGTGCAGCGGCAGTCTGCTTTTCAGAACTGGAAATAACGGCCAGGTTTTCCTTTATACCCAGATAAAATACGGAGCTGTCGGGTAAAATAAGCTTTGTGAGCCTATCTGTTGTCTCTGGCCGGATGCCACTGGTTTTTAGCGATTGGAACAACTGCGGCAAGTACTCAGGGATACTGATCTGTGTATAACATAAGAAATCTATGTTATGATCGCTGCCCGGAACAAAGGCAATGTAAACATTTTGTTTGTCGGTCAGCTGGTTTACTTTAGGTATAGTCAGCAGGTACTTTTTTAAGGAAGCAAGTTGTTTATATTGCTCTGCGTCCAGGATTTCTTCAAACAAGCGTTGTTCTTTTAAAATGTCGGTAATGCTTTTTTCATTTTCAAAGGAGAAAATGAAAGCCGAATTTGCAACGGCGGCCTGCAGGCCGGTATCTGTAATATGCTGATCGGTATTGAGTTTGGAAAAATAAAGATAGGCCATTGTAACAATGGCAAGAAATAGCAGGACAATACTAATAATGAGCTTCTTCATAATACATATACAAATCTAGCTGAATTTTTGGTTATTTAATTTAATCCTCGTTATTACTCAGTAAATACAGGCATTTTCTTAATTTTGTAGGATAAAAGCCGATCTATCATGAGCAGACGTATCCTTTTAACAGCATCATTGTTTGGTGCCATAGCTGTAATATTTGGTGCCTTTGGGGCGCATAGTTTAAAGAATGTCTTAAGTTCCGGATCGCTTGAAATATGGACAAAAGGAGTGGAATATCAGTTTTATCATACTTTTGCTTTGCTTTTTCTTGCAAATTATGCTGCCGAAGGCCAGCCTGCAAAATGGGCATACAGATTTTTTACCTTAGGTATTGTACTGTTTTCGGGTTCATTATATTTGCTGGCCACCAGAACTATTTTAAATATTGGTTTTGCGAATTTAATTGGGCCTGTAACTCCCATTGGTGGTCTTTGTTTTATATTGGGCTGGGCCATGTTATTTTTTACGGTTTTAAAGCGTAAATAAAGATGGCTGCTGAACTGCTGGAATTCAGTGAAAGGGAAACCTTGTTTGTAGAGGTGATTCTGCCTCTGTCGCTGGCTAAAAACTATCTGTATCGTGTGCCATTCGACTTGAACAGTGAAGTGGCCATTGGCAAAAGGGTGGTGGTGCAGTTTGGAAAGAACAAGATTTATACCGCCTTAATTAAAACCATTAGCCAAACCGCCCCCAGGCTTTATCAGGCCAAATACATTATTGATGTGGTAGATGAGCAACCTGTGATTACCACTTTACAATTGCAGCTGTGGGACTGGATGACAGGTTATTACCTTTGCAATGAAGGGGATGTAATGTCGGCCGCTCTTCCTACCGGATTAAAGCTGGCAAGTGAAACCATTATTGTGCTGAAAGAAGAGGCGTTGCAGGAAAAGGTTTTAACAGAAAAGGAACGTATTCTGATGGATGCTTTGAATCATCAGAAAAGGCTTACCATAGCTGATGTTTCTGCTTTACTTGGGCAAAAAACAGTATATCCCATCATCAATGCCCTGCTGGAAAAAGGATTGGTATATGTTGCTGAAGAAGTGGTAGAGAAATACAGACCATTGCTGAAATCCTTTGTGGCATTAAATGCTTTTTATCGGGAAGAAGAAAATTTAAAGCAGTTGTTTACCATTCTGGAACGTGCACCCAAACAACTGAATGCGCTGCTTACCTTTATCAAGTTGTCCCGACAGCAAAACCTGGTTTCAAAATCACAATTACTGGAAGAGAGCGATTGCGGACAGGCGGCTTTTAAAACATTGCTGGATAAGGAAATATTTACAGTCGAAAAAAGACCGGTGAGCCGCTTAAAAGATAATGATGAGGACTTTGTACTGAACTTTGAACTGAGTGCAGCTCAGCAACAGGCTTTGATCGGGATTGAAATGGAATTTGAGCGGAAAGATGTGGTATTGCTGCATGGCATTACTGCTTCCGGAAAAACCCAGATCTATATTAAACTGATTGAAAAGGCCATTGAGCAGGGCGGGCAGGTTTTGTTTTTATTACCCGAAATTGCTTTGACCACTCAGATTGTTCAGCGCATACAGCGTTATTTTGGGGATGCTATTGGGGTTTATCATTCTAAATTTAACAACAATGAGCGGGTCGAGATCTGGAATAAAGTATTGAACGGGAAGTACCGGGTAGTACTTGGGGCCAGATCAGCAGTGTTTTTGCCTTTTAAAGAGCTGAAATTGATCGTGGTTGATGAGGAACATGAATCCTCTTATAAGCAGCAGGAACCCTCGCCAAGGTACCAGGCCAGAGATGTGGCTGTTTATCTGGCCCATTTGCACCAGGCTAAAACCGTACTGGGCTCGGCCACGCCATCCATAGAAAGCTATTACAATGCCATTAGCCAAAAATATGGTCTTGTTACTTTAAATGAACGCTTTGGTGGAGTAGAATTGCCTTTGCATGAAGTGGTGAGCATTTCGGAAGAAACGAAGAAAAAAAAGATGGTTTCTTATTTTTCCGGTAAACTGATTGAAGGGATTAGCCTTGCCCTGGAACAAAAAGAACAGGTAATCCTGTTTCAGAACCGCAGAGGCTATGCTACTATACTGATCTGTGCCACTTGTGGTTATGCACCCAAATGTGTAAACTGTGATGTTTCTTTAACCTACCATAAAACCAGCGGTAAACTGCACTGCCATTATTGCGGATATCATCAGAGCAGCATCAATATATGTCCGGCCTGTGGTTCTGTACACATAGAACAGAAAGGCTTTGGCACTGAAAGGGTAGAGGAAGAACTGAGCCTGGTTTTCCCGGATGCTAAAATTGCCCGGCTGGATGTGGACAGCACACGTACCAGGAATGGCCTGCAGCAGCTTATTTCAGATTTTCAGGAAAAGAAAACGGATATCCTTATTGGTACACAAATGGTGGCCAAAGGACTTGATTTTGATAATGTTACCCTGATCGGGGTAATCAATGCAGATACTTTACTGAATTATCCTGATTTCAGGGCCTTTGAACGGAGTTACCAGCTGCTCGCACAGGTAGCAGGCAGGGCAGGAAGAAGAGACAAGCAGGGAAAAGTAATTATCCAGGCTTATGACGATTCGCATCGCATCATCAGACAGGTGATGGAGAACCAGTATCTCGAAATGTACAAGGACGAACTGGCAGAGCGTCTGCAGTTTCATTATCCACCATTTACTAGGCTTATCTTTGTCAATATCAAACATAAAGATCAGGATCTGTTAAATATGGCTGCACAGCGTTTTGCAACGATACTAAGGGCGCAGTTAGGGCCAAGGGTTTTAGGGCCCGAGCAGCCTATGGTGGCCCGGATCAGGAATTACTACATTAAGCAGGTAATCATTAAAACTGATAAAGATACCTCTGTCCAGAAAGTTAAATCTGTATTAAAAAATACCATCCTCGACTTTCAGGCCGAAAAAGAATACCGTTCCGTAAACATCCAGGTAGACGTGGATCCCTACTAGATTTTATTGGGATTGATTCTGTGCCTATTAGGCTTTTTTAACCCGATTCAAGTTAAAAACATTGAATTATTAGCTTACAAAAAGCTATTTTTGAAATGAAATGGCATATAAGTTTGTTGACAATTACAGAGAGCAGGGGGCGAGAAAAAGATTGGTGGCGCATTTGGAAGCGAGGGGCATTGCAGATAAAAAAGTGCTTAAAGCAATAGGCAAGGTGCCCCGGCATTTCTTTTTCGACGAAACCTTTTGGAACCAGGCGTACAAGGATATTGCTTTCCCGATTGGTGATGGACAGACCATCTCACAGCCATATACCGTCGCTTACCAAAGCGAACTGCTGCACATAAAAAAAGGTGATAAAGTTCTGGAAATTGGAACAGGCTCGGGCTACCAGACCTGTATATTAATGGAACTTGGTGCCAACGTATATACCATAGAACGACAGGAAAGCATATACCGGCACACCATCAGGGTACTGCCTGGCATGGGATACAATGCGCATTTCTTTTTTGGCGATGGTTCTAAAGGTATTGCAGCGCATGCACCTTATGATAAGATCATAGTAACAGCTGGGGCACCTTTTGTACCTGAAATTTTGCTAAAACAGCTTAGGATAGGCGGTATACTGGTAATTCCGGTAGGGGATGAACATTCGCAAAAAATGGTAACGGTAATCAGGGTAAACGAAACAGATTTCGAAAGGATAGAACTCGATACCTTCAGGTTTGTACCATTGGTAGGCGATCAGGCCTGGTAAACTTATATTTCGTTGTTTTAAACTTTCATGGCACGGTCCATTTCCCGTTTGGACTCCCTGTCCTTAATGCTATCTCTTTTGTCAAATTCCTTTTTACCCTGTGCCAGCGCAATCTCTATTTTCGCAAAACCCCTTTCGTTGGTAAATATCCGTAAAGGAACAATGGTATAACCTTTTTCCTCACTTTTTACCTTTAGCTTTTTCAGTTCTTTTTTATGGAGCAGAAGGGCGCGGTCGCGCTTAATTTCATGATGATGAAATGAGCTGTGGCTATATTCTGAAATGTGGAGGTTACGTACATAGAGTATGTTGCCAATGAACATGCAGAAGGCATCGGTCATATTGGCCTTACCTTGTCTGATGGCTTTTATTTCAGTACCCAAAAGGGCTAACCCGGCATTATATTTATCAATAATGTGGTAATCAAAATACGCTCTTTTGTTCTTTATCTGGATATCGTTCTTCATAACGGCCTGCTAATATCCGAATTTTATCTTACAATGAGCACAGGTATGGATACTTTATGGCGAACAGAATTGACAGTTGTTCCCAATATGAGGTCCTTTAATCCCTTATGTCCGTGTGCCCCCATTACCAGCAGTTCAAGCTTGTTTTCATTACTGATCCTGACGATGGCTTTTACGGTGCCGCCATAGCCTATATGCGGACTGGCCTGATAGCCCAGTTCGGCCAGGTTACTGCAGTATTTTTGCAGGTTTTCGGTATCACTCTGGGTCTCATAATCGAGTGCCGTATCACCGTAATACCTTGCTGCAGCAGTTTCAACTACATGGATCAGGTAATATTGGGCCTGTTTACCACCCTGAATTAGCGCATGGCGAATGGTGTTGCGGTCATTCTTAGAAAAATCAACCGTAATCCCTATCCGCCTGTAATCAATCTTTTCTACCGGTTCAATGTTAAGGGCGTGGCCATGAGGAACATTGTTGTTTTCCCGCCGGATGCGGCTCAGGATAGGATATATAAAAACATAGAGCAACAGCAGGCCAATTAACAGGCTGGCAGGAACTACCAGTACATATATGTACCATTCGCCACTTGCACCCCATTTTTTTATTTCTTCTATAACGAGTTTAACATTTAAGCTTACAATGATAAGCGAGCTGGTCCAGGCCAGTATTTTTACCCATAACTTTATGGCAAAGCCTTTCATTGTTTTTTTATCAGAAGTAAGGTGAATTAAAGGGATTACAGCGAAGCCGAGCTGCAGGCTCAATACTACCTGGCTCAGGATCAGTAAGCCGCCCAATGCATCATCTCCATACCAGAGTATAGTAAAAAAAGCAGGGATAATAGCCAGCAAACGTGTGATTAAGCGACGTAACCAGGGCTGTATACGGAGTTTAAGATGCCCCTCCATCACAATCTGTCCGGCTAGTGTTCCGGTTACTGTTGAGCTCTGTCCGGCAGCAATCAGCGCAATAGCAAAAAGGGCAGGGGCCACATTGCCAAATATATTTTGAAGCAGTTTGTAGGCATCCTGTATTTCGGCCACTTCATGCAGCCCGTTTTTGTAAAAAGCTGCAGCTGCAAGAATAAGGATAGCGGCGTTGACGAAAAATGCCAGGTTTAAAGCTACGGCAGTATCTATGAAATTAAATTTTATGGCTTCTTTGATGCCCTTTTCATCTCTTTGGAATTTGCGGGTCTGTACCAGCGAAGAGTGCAGGTACAGGTTATGAGGCATTACAGTGGCACCAATAATACCTATGGCAATATATAAAGCTTCCCCACCTAGTATAGAGGGTTCAAAACCTTTCGCTATTTCTATTATTGAAGGCTCTACAATGAACATTTCAATTAAAAAGGAAACACCAACAATGAATACCATAGAAACAATGAAGGCTTCCATTTTTCGCATGCCATTGTTAAGGAGAAAGAGGAGCAGCACGGTATCGAAGATGGTGATGCTGATGCCCCAGATGAGGGGCAGGCCAAATAATAGGTTTAAGCCAATGGCCATCCCTATAATTTCGGCCAGGTCGCAGGCTACTATAGCTGTTTGGGCTAAACCAAACAAAGGAATGTTAACCCATTTTGGATATGCATTTCTGGAAGCCTGGGCAAGATCAAGACCTCTTACAATACCCAGACGGGCACTGAGCGATTGCAGCAATAAAGCAATAAGGTTAGACATGAGCAGCACCCAGATAAGCTGGTAACCAAATTTACTGCCGCCTGCAAGATCTGTTGCCCAGTTACCCGGATCCATATAACCCACACTAACCAGGTAGGCGGGGCCAATAAAAGACAATATACGCTTCCATCCAGTGCGTTTGCTGGTATCTACACTTTGATGTACTTCACTTAAGGATTGGGGATCTCTGTGTTCGGTGTGCTTACGGTTCTTCATGTTACAGTTTGATGAGAATATGTTTGGCCACCTCCCGGCTTACACTGAGGCTTTTTTGCTCCAGTGTCAGTTCTATAGAGCCGTCAAAATCATTGATCTCGGTTATTTTAACTGCTTTTCCCAGGGTTAAACCAGATTTTTCAAGGTGTTTTAAAAATGCCGAGGAATGTTCGCTGACACCCATAATCAGTCCTTCATCCCCCCGTTTAAGTTTATTTAGTTTAACAAATGCAACTGCATCAAACTTCCCGCTTTTATCCGGGATGGGATCACCGTGCGGATCGCTTTTTGGGAAGGCTAGAAATTCATCCAGGCGCTCAATAAGCTCTGCTGAATTGATGTGTTCCAGCTCTTCTGCAATATCGTGTACTTCATCCCACCTGAAATTTAGCTTCTCTACCAGGAAAACTTCCCATAACCGGTGCTTGCGGACAATGTTTATGGCAGCTGATTTGCCAGTAGGTGTAAGCTTAACACCCTGGTACTTTTTATAGTCTACCAATTCTTTATCAGCCAGTTTTTTGATCATGTCCGTAACAGACGCGGCTTTGGTCTGCATTTTTTCTGCAATGGCATTGGTCTGTACTGTTCCATCGTGGTTTTGAGACAGATGATATATGATTTTCAGGTAGTTCTCTTCGGTAAAGGATTGCATTTTTATTTGCCTAACTAAATATTTAGACAAATCTAAAAAAAAATAGAAGAAATAAACTATAAATTATTTGTTTTTTTTTAGAATAAAATTTGGTGAGTAATGTATTCTTATTCTATATTTGGGCATAATTTAAAAATAATGGCGACAGAACTAGATAAAACGGATTTTAAAATTCTTAAATTATTACAGGAAAATGGAAGGATGACAAATTTACTATTGTCTCAGGAGATCGGACTTTCTCCTGCACCTACATTAGAACGTGTAAGAAAGCTTGAAGTATCTGGTTTTATTAAAAGCTACCATGCCCTGGTTGATGAAGAAAAGCTGGGTTTGGGTATAAAAACCTTTATACAGGTACAGCTCGATTTTCATAAGAACAATACCATCCAGATTTTCCTGGATGAAGTAAACCAGATCAAAGAGATTACAGAATGCCACCACGTTACGGGACAGGCTGATTTTCTTTTAAAGGTATATGTCAATGATATTAAAGCTTATGAGCGCCTGATCATGGATAAGATCAGCAAAATCTCGGTAGTAAAAACTTTTCAAACGATGATGATCATGTCTACCACCAAGAAAGAACCTATTGTTCCTTTGGAATATTAAGACTAGGATTTTAAACGGAAAAAGGGTAAAAGGCATCGGGTCTTTTACCCTTTTTCTTCTTAAGTGATTTGCCAGTTAATGGGGCTTTGCCCCTGTTCAATAAGTTTAGCATTGGCCCTGGAAAAAGGTTTGCTATCTAAAAAACCGTTATAGGCCGAGAAAGGCGAGGGGTGTGCTGCGGCAATGATGGTATGTTTTTTCTGATCAATCAATACAGCTTTATTTTGTGCATATCTGCCCCATAAAAGGAAAACCAGGCCTGTCCTTTTTTCAGACAACTCACTGATGATCTTATCAGTAAAAATTTCCCAGCCCTTTCCCTGGTGTGAACCTGCTTCATGGGCCCTTACAGTTAAAGTTGCGTTTAAGAGTAAAACACCTTCATCAGCCCATTGGGTTAGGTTACCGTGATTGGGAATGCTGAAACCAGGAATATCGGCAGACAGTTCCTTATAAATATTTTTCAGGGAGGGGGGGACGGTAATCCCTTTCTGCACAGAAAAAGACAAACCATGGGCCTGGCCGGTCCCATGATAGGGATCTTGACCCAGAATAACTACTTTTACCTTATCAAAAGGGGTGTGGTTAAGGGCATTAAATATATCAGCACCCTTAGGGTATACCTTATATCCCTTTTGTTTTTCTTCCAGTAAAAAAGCTTTAAGCGATTTCATATAGGGTTTTTCGAACTCATCTTTAAGTACTTTTAACCAGCTTTCTTCTATTGCTACAGACATCTGTTTTTTGAGGTTTATACAAAACCAGCCTTTACTTTTTTTGTGCTGGCCATGAATTGAACTGTCGATTCTTTTTTTGTTGAAATTATAAATTAAATCTAATTTTTGGTATTTAAACACGATATTTGCAAAAAAAATATAATAGAATATGCCAAATGTAGTTCGTCTTATTTTAGGTTTTGCAGTGCTGGGAGGTTCGATAACCCTTATGGTCTTTGGTTTCTGGGGATGGGGGATTTTGGCCCTTTTTATAAGTATACTGATTATCGTTACCTATTTCTTTAACGAGAATATGTTATTGGCCCAATGGTTCTTAAGAAAGGACAACATGGCCAAAGCAGAGGTTTACCTGAAAAAGATCACCAATTATGAAAAACAGCTGATCAGGGTGCAACATGGTTATTATAACCTGTTGGTAGGTTTAATTGAATCAAGAAAGGCACCTATGCAGTCAGAAAAATATTTTAAAAAATCACTTTCTTTAGGAATGCACATGGATCATAATATTGCCCTGGCCAAATTGAGCCTTGCAGGAATAGCCATGGCCAAACGGAACAAACGCGAAGCGCAAATGTATCTGACAGAAGCAAAGAAAGCAGATAAGAACAAATTGCTGGCCGATCAGATCAAACAAATGAAAGACCAACTGGGAATGCTGGATAAACAACAGCAGGTAAGATACAGATAAGCCAAAGCCACATGAAAATGTGGCTTTTTTATTTTTCGCTTAACCTGTCGAAATTTTCGTGTGCTTCTGCGTATGAAGTCCTGCTGATGATGTCATCTTCCAGGTAATCTTTGCTTTTGCTGAAGAACAATTGTTCCGACTGTATTCTGGTGATGAGCTGACGGATGAGTGTCAGGTCAAAGGCTTCCTTGCTCAGTTTTATACAGTATTCTTTTTCGGTAATTTCCAGACTTGAACTGTTCATAATCATTGTCATTTAAATATGTATAAAAATAAAAAAGGCCTGCCACAATTTTTGTAGCAGGCCTTTAAGCTTTTGTTACCTTTATGTTAAGCAAACCAGGCTGTAACCTCTTCTTTTGAAGGCATGGCCAGCTCCAATTTAAGTTTTTTTCGCATACCCCCCAGGTCGTTAAAAACCTTATTTGGATTTGCTGCTTTTAATTCCTCTATGGTGTTGATGCCCATTTTGCGGACTACCTGTACCCATTCAGCAGGTACACCGGCATTTACAAAATCCTCATCAGTTGTTATTCTGACTTTCTTTTCCGGTCTCATCTGCGGAAAAAACAATACTTCCTGTATGGTCGATTGATCGGTCATCAGCATTACCAGACGATCTATACCAATACCCAGCCCCGATGTAGGTGGCATGCCATATTCCAGGGCACGGATAAAATCATCGTCCATCGCCATCGCCTCATCATCACCTCTTGCAGCAAGTTTTAACTGGTCTTCAAAGCGTTCCCGCTGATCAATAGGGTCATTCAGCTCAGAGTAAGCATTGGCAATTTCTTTACCCATCACAAATAATTCAAAACGTTCTACCAGTCCTTCCTTGCTTCTGTGTTTTTTAGCCAGAGGTGTCATTTCCAATGGATAATCGGTAATGTAAGTCGGCTGGATCAGGTTCGCCTCTACTTTTTCGCTGAACAGTTCATCAATCAGCTTGCCCCTGCCCATAGAATTATCAATTTCTATGCCCAGGCTTTTGCAAACCGTTTTGATCTCTTCTTCTGTCATAACTGAAACATCTATACCTGTATATTTCTGGATAGACTCGTACATGGTCAGTTTTTCATATGGGCCTTCAAAGTTGATCTCATAATCCCCAACTTTTACTACAGGTTTTCCATGGATCGCCAGAGCTACTTTCTCCAGGCATTCTTCTACCATGGCCATCATCCAGATGTAGTCTTTATAAGCTACATAAATCTCCATAGAGGTAAATTCAGGATTATGGGTACGGTCCATCCCTTCGTTTCTGAACATTTTACCAAACTCATAAACGCCGTCAAAGCCTGCTACAATCAGTCTTTTCAGGTAAAGTTCATTGGCAATACGCAGGTACAATGGCATATCCAGCGTATTGTGGTGTGTAGCAAATGGACGGGCTGCAGCACCACCATGAATGGGTTGCAGAATAGGTGTTTCCACTTCCATCCAGCCCTGATTATCAAAATATCCACGCATGGTATTGATCACCTTGGAACGGTTGATAAAAATCTGTTTAAAGCCCGGATTTACCGTAAGGTCTACATAACGCTGCCTGTAACGCATTTCAGGATCAGTAAAACCATCATAAATATTTCCTTCCTCGTCACGTTTAACAATAGGCAATGGTTTTAAAGACTTGGAAAGCAAAGTAAGTGCTGTTACATGAACAGAGATCTCACCCGTTTGTGTGGTAAAAACATAACCTTGTATACCAATAAAATCACCAAGGTCCAGCAATTTCTTAAATACGGTATTGTATAAAGTTTTGTCTTCATCCGGACATAGGTCATCTCTTTTCAGATAAACCTGTATTCTTCCGGTTGAGTCCTGTAATTCCACAAAAGAAGCACTTCCCATAATTCTGCGGCTCATGATGCGGCCCGCCATGCTGATGTTCTTATAAGCAGTTTTATCCCGTTCGTAATTCGCTAAAATATCTGCTGCATGGGCATTGATCTCAAATGCTTCGGCAGGATAGGGATTGATACCCAGTTCACGTAATTGTGTTAGCGAATTACGGCGCAATACTTCTAATTCTGATAGTCCTGTACTCATATATTTTTGGTATCCGGCAGCTAAACCGGATAGCTTATTGATGTATTAATTTAATAATTAGGCAAAAATAGGGATTTACCTTAGTTCTTTTATGACTATAGGTATTAAAAATGCAATTAGTTTGTATGGTTTAATCTGTATCAACAGTCTCCGCATACATCTCATTGATGGTTTCTGCATATTTTGCTTCAATAACCCTCCGCTTAGCCTTTAAAGTTGGCGTAATTTCGCCTTCTTCAATGCTGAAAGGATTACGTTTTACCTTAAAATTTTTGATGCGCTCAAATTTGGCCAGTTCATTAGACAGCTTCTTCAGGTCCTGACCAATCCAGTCTGTAATTTCCTTTTCAGCGATAAATATTTCTGGTTTTTCAAAGAAAGATTCCGGCAGATTAAAGTTTTCCTGCAGGTTCTCCTTGTTTGGGATCACTATGGCAGTAAGGTATTCACGTTTATCGCCAATCAGAAAAATCTGGTCTATTTTAAGGCTTTTCAGATAAATGTTTTCTACTGGTGTAGGATAAACATTTTTACCGTAGGCATTTACGATCATATTTTTAAGACGATCGGTGATTTGCAGGTTACCCCGGTAAAAGCGGCCAATATCACCCGTATGGAACCAGTTGTCCTTATCTATCACCTCCGCAGTCTCGGCAGGTTTGTTAAAATAACCTTGCATCACACAATGGCCCCTTACAATGATTTCTCCCTCAGCACATTCAAAGTCTTCCATAAAGGTGTCATGGGTCTGTATACTGATCATTTGTCTGGTTTCTATATCCTGTATGCCCACCTCAATGCCAGGTATAATCCGGCCTACAGTCCCATAAACCTGTCTGTGGTATTCAGTAACAGCCATTACGGGCGAAGTTTCGGTCAGGCCAAAGCCTTCCAGTATTTTAATACCCAGGTTTCCAAAAAATTCACCCACATTCTTTGGTAAAGCAGCGCCACCCGAGATCATGAACTTTAACCTTCCCCCTGTTTTTTCTTTGATCTTGCTGAATACCAGTTTTTCGGCAAGGGTCTTTTTTGCACGCATCACCATTCCGGGTGTTTTACCTGCTTCTTTGATCTTTCGGTAATCCTGACCAACTTCCAGTGCCCAAAGAAATATTTTAGACTTTAATCCACCGCCCGCAGTACCACTCTTAAGGGCTTTGTCGTGGATTTTTTCCAACAGCCTGGGTACACAGCTCATTACAGTGGGCTTAATTTCAGCCATGTTTTTGGCCAGTAGTTCCAGGCTTTGTGCATAAGCGATCCTGCAACCCTGTGCACAGCAAACATGATAGGTTGCGGTCCGTTCAAAAACATGCGAAAGGGGCAGGAAAGAAAGGAATGTTTCCGTTTCGTCTATCACCGGGATTTGCTGTAAACATACTTTTACATTCTCTACAAAATTACTATGTGAAAGCATAACACCCTTAGGCGTACCGGTAGTACCCGAGGTATAAATGAGCGATGAAATATCAGCTGGTAGTATGGTGTTACGAATCCTGCCGATTTCCGTCAGCCGGGCAGGTTTTAGCTTTCCCGTTTCAGCCAGAACCTCATCAAAGGGAATGATCTGCACCTTCAGCTTTTCAGGGATGCTAACTTTCTGATATTCGGTAAAAGCAGGGACAATGTATTCCAGGTTGCGGCAGTTGGCCGCTATCTTTAATATTTTTTTATATAGAAAGGTGTTGCCGATCAGAATGGCCCGCATGCCCGAATCGTTCACAATATATGCTACTTCCTGCTCAGATAGGGTAGGATAAATAGATACATTGATGGCGCCAATTTGCTGTATGCCCTGGTCATAGTATACGTATTCGGGTGAGTTTTCTATCATCAGTCCCATCCTGTCACCTTTAACAATGCCTTTCTCCATAAAAAAAGCAGCTACGGCATCTGCACAATTAAGCGTATGCCCATAAGATACCTCTTCCCAAACCCCATTCCTTTTGTGGATCAGAAAGGTCTCTTCCGGGTTATGGATATTGGCGACAACATTACGCAATAAACTGGGTATGGTAGAATGCTCATTAAATAGTTCCATGACATGTTGGTTATCTATAAAAATAGGCCGGTACAGATGTAACTGTACCGGCCTATGCAAATATAATAATTGTATTTAAACAGAAAAAC
This sequence comes from Pedobacter sp. AK017, assembly GCF_014200825.1. Taxonomy (NCBI): domain Bacteria; kingdom Pseudomonadati; phylum Bacteroidota; class Sphingobacteriia; order Sphingobacteriales; family Sphingobacteriaceae; genus Pedobacter; species Pedobacter sp. AK017. Next base: position 398,894 of record NZ_JACHCW010000001.1, on the reverse strand, counting down.
TCTCGCCACAACTGCATGAGCGGCTTGCATTCGGGTTATTGAAATTAAAACCCTTCCCATTTAAACCATCAGAAAAATCGAGTTCAGTCCCTGCCAGGTAAAGGAAGGACTTCATGTCTAGTGCTATCCTGATTCCCTTATCTTCAAAAAACTGATCTCCTGCTTTCTCTTCATCGTCAAAGTCCAGGTTGTATGATAATCCTGAACATCCTCCCCCTTTAACAGATACCCGCAAAAAATAGGTCGTATCCATCTGCGACTCTTCCATTAACTGGTCGATTTTGCTTTTTGCTTTTTCAGTGATTGTGATCATTTTATATTAATATTTTGATTTCACAATGGTATAGCTCAAAAGATGTACCAGATTAAAATCGGTCAAATATTTGATTAATGATGAGATTTGGCCAGTTCAAATGGCTCCATACCATTTTTAACACGGTAATCATTGATTGCCGATTTGATAGCATCTTCTGCCAAAACCGAGCAATGTATTTTTACCGGTGGTAAAGCCAGCTCTTCAACAATGTCCATATTGTCTATTGTTAAAGCCTCATCGATGCTTTTACCTTTTAACCATTCAGTCGCCAGAGAAGAAGAAGCGATCGCAGAACCACAGCCAAATGTTTTGAATTTAGCATCTGTAATTACATTGTTTTCATCCACTTCAATCTGTAAACGCATCACATCGCCACACTCAGGTGCACCAACAAGGCCCGTACCAACTGATTTACTATCTTTATTTAAAGTACCAACGTTTCTGGGGTTGGTATAATGTTCTATAACTTTTTCTGAATATGCCATCTTTACTTGTTTTTGATTTTAAAAATTAATGTTCTGCCCACTCAATTTTACTTAAATCCACACCATCTTTAAACATTTCCCAAAGCGGAGAAAGGTCCCTTAAGTGGTTTACTGCTTTTTTAGTATTTTCTATTGCATAATCCACTTCTTCTTCAGTCGTAAAACGGCCCAATCCATAACGGATAGAAGAGTGTGCCAGATCGTCAGACAAGCCCAGGCTCTTTAATACGTAAGAAGGCTCCAGGGAAGCAGATGTACAGGCTGAGCCTGATGATACAGCTAAATCTTTCATGGCCATCATTAAACCTTCACCTTCTACATATTTAAAAGAGATGTTGGCTACATGAGGTAAGCGGTGTTTCGTATTTCCGTTTACATAACTTTCTTCCAGCTCAGTAAGTGCATTTTCCAGTTTGTCCCTTAAGGCCGATAAACGTTTGGCTTCCTCATCCATTTCCAAACGGCACAGTTCACAGGCTTTACCCAAACCAACAATGCCAGGTACATTTAAGGTGCCGGAACGCATGCCGCGCTCATGGCCGCCACCGTCCATTTGTGCAGTTACTTTAACCCTTGGATTTTTACGGCGTACATACAATACCCCAACACCCTTAGGTCCGTACATTTTATGAGCAGAAAAAGCCATCAGGTCAATCCCGTCAGCATTTACATCTACAGGGATTTTGCCTACAGCCTGTGTAGCATCGGTCATAAACAACGCGCCAAATTTATGGGCAATGGCAGAAATTTCTTTAATTGGCTGGATTACACCGATCTCATTGTTTCCATACATAATGGTAACCAGGATTGTTTGCTCCGTCATTGCAGCTTCAAGCTCCTGAAGGTCAATTAATCCGTCCTCTTTCACTTTTAGATAGGTAACCTTCGCACCCAGTTTTTCCAGGTGTTTACAAGTATCCAACACAGCTTTATGTTCTGTAGTAGCTGTAATGATATGGTTACCCTTTTCCTGGTACATTTCAAATACGCCTTTAATGCCCAGATTGTCAGCCTCCGTAGCTCCTGAAGTGAAAATAATCTCTTTTTCAGTGCAACCAATCAGTTTGGCAACTTGTTCACGTGCGTAATCAACACCTTCTTCGGCAACCCATCCAAATGCATGGTTACGGCTTGCAGCATTGCCAAATTTATTGGTGAAATAGGGCAGCATTGCTTCCAATACCCTCGGATCAAGAGGAGTAGTTGCGTTATTATCTAAGTAAATAGGAAGTTCCATTATATATATTTGTTCTTATTAATATACAAAGATACAAAAAAAGATTGCCAACAATTATAAATAATACCTATGACGGTATAGTTAAAACATGCATTTTTACATTCTTTTAACGTTTGGGTAGATATGAATAAAATCGAACATATAGGCATTGCAGTTAAAAATATGGATATTTCCTGTAGCCTTTACGAACAATTGTTGGGTGTGGCCTGCTATAAAAAGGAACTGGTAGCCTCAGAAGGGGTAAATACTGCCTTTTTTAAAACCGGCCAGAATAAGATAGAACTGCTCAGTGCAACTGTTGCAGATAGTCCCATTGCTAAATTCCTTGAAAGAAAGGGAGAGGGGATCCACCACATCGCATTTGATGTGGAAGATATTGTGGTCGAGATGGACAGGTTAAAGGCAGCCGGATTTGTACTGTTAAATGAACAGCCAAAAAGAGGGGCCGACAATAAGCTGGTTTGTTTTGTGCATCCAAAAGGCACAAATGGGGTGCTTGTAGAACTGTGTCAGGAAATTAAAGCTTAACCCATGGAAGATTTTAATTCACTCAGCCTCATCATCGCTAAAGACTTTGAAGTAGAAGAGCTGGGTACTGAAGCTATGCTCCGCGCCCGCCTCATCGAAGCTTTTGCCTATCTGCTGGACCACAACATTTCCAAAATGATGAATATCCTTTATCGTGCTGATGTGAACGAAGAGAAGCTAAAAACACTGCTGATCAGTAACTCGGACCTGCCCTCTGCCGAGGTCATTGCCGATGCCTACATCAGCAGGCAAAAGGAGAAGATCGAGACCCGGAAAAAGTATAGCAGATAATTTTTCCACACATACTTGCGATTAAAAAATAAAATGCTGATATTTGCATCCTTAAAAATAAGCGACAAATAAGTATATAATCATATGAAAAAAGATCTGCATCCTTCAAGCTATAGATTTGTAGTATTTAAAGACATGTCAAACGACTATGCTTTTTTAACAAAGTCTTGTGTAGATACTAAAGAAACTATCAAATGGGAAGATGGCAACGAGTATCCTCTATATAAATTAGAGATTTCACACACTTCTCACCCTTTTTATACTGGTAAAATGAAATTGGTAGATACTGCTGGTCGTATCGATAAATTCAAAACACGTTACGCTAAGAAGTAATTATACACAAATAGAAAATTATTTAAAGTCCCGGTGCTGTTGCTTCGGGACTTTTTTTATTTTTGTAGCTTATGATGATCAATTTATTTGATGATAATGCCTGGTTATCCCTGCGTCCATTATCTTTTACCAGACCAGTTGCAGATCTTCGTGTAGGAATCCTCACGATTGCTGAAAAGTGGAAGAAACATCTGAATGTAGCATCATCTGGCTTCATTACCGCCGAACATCTGGCCGTTAAATATCCTCCGCTTAATGGAGTCCAGCTCTATATCAATGGCTCAATTTGTCCTGATGAGGCACTGCTGGAAGCGATCTCAGCACTGCAAACCGGTGAGGCCTTAAAAAAAGATGCTATTTTAATTGCCTGTAAAATTGATGCCGGTACAGCTTTTATACCTGATATCGACGCGCAGTTGGAAATCAAAATATATCAGGGAAAATTTATCAGGATCTCTTTACCCGAAGATATATTCAGGAATAATGATGCTGAACTGAAAAAAGACTTTGCTTTACTGACCCGGGGGCGGGCTTCAGCTAAACTGAGCAGTACAAATGTTTTTTTAGGTGAGGAATTTTTTGCAGAAGAGGGGGCACAAGCCGAATGTTCTACTTTTAACAGCCTGAACGGGCCCATTTATATAGGAGAGAATTCGCAAGTGTGGGAAGGCTGTCACATTCGCGGATCTTTTGCACTTTGCAACAATTCGCAGGTAAAAATGGGAGCTAAAATCTACGGACAAACTACCATAGGCCCCTATAGTCGGGTAGGTGGCGAAATTAACAATGCCATCATCTGGGGCTATTCTTCCAAAGGACATGAAGGCTACCTGGGTAATGCTGTACTGGGGCAATGGTGTAACATTGGTGCCGACAGTAACAATTCTAACTTAAAGAACAACTATGCTGAGGTTAGGTTATGGGAGTATGCAACAGAAAGTTTCCGTAATACCGGTTTACAATTTTGCGGACTGATCATGGCCGATCATGCCAAATGCGGCATCAATACGATGTTTAATACCGGAACAGTTGCCGGTGTGAGTGCCAATATCTTTGGCTCCGGCTTTCCCAGAAACTTTATTCCCGATTTCGCCTGGGGTGGGGCACATGGATTTGATGTGTATAGCCTGAATAAAATGTTTGAAACATCAGAGAAAGTATACGAACGTAGAGATATCTCGTTTGACCAGACAGAGCAGGATATTTTATCTGCTGTTTTTGAAATGACCAAAAGCTACAGGCACTTTTAATTGTCCCTGCTTTCAAATAAATACTAAAAACCTAAAAAAATAACAATATATAATGATGAGAAAAAAAATAGTTGCAGGAAATTGGAAAATGAACCTTGATTATGCTGCCGGCATATCTTTATTTTCAGAAATAGTGAATATGGTAAAGGACGAAAAAAAAGGTAATCAGATCGCCATCATTTGTGCTCCCTATATTCATTTGAACAGCCTGGCTAAATTGGGTGCTGATGTTGTTAAAATTGGGGCGCAAAACTGTCACCAAAACGATAGTGGTGCCTATACTGGCGAAATTTCCGCCGGAATGATCAAATCTGTAGGTGTTGAATATGTAATCATCGGGCACTCAGAAAGACGCGAGTACTTTGCCGAAAGTGATGAACTGCTGGCACAGAAAACAATAAAAGTATTGGAAAACGGATTGACACCTATTTTTTGTATCGGAGAAACCTTGGAGCAAAGAAACAATGGCAGTTATTTCGAGGTACTTAAAGCCCAACTCGATAAAGGTATTTTTGGATTAAGTGCCGAAGATTTTTCTAAAATAGTGATTGCTTATGAACCGGTCTGGGCAATAGGAACGGGATTAACCGCATCCTCAGATCAGGCCCAGGAAGTACATGCCTTCATCAGAAAAGAAATTGCAGCCAAATACAATGCCCAGGTTGCAGAACTGACCACTATATTATATGGTGGCAGCTGTAATCCTAAAAACGCGGCCGAGCTATTTGCCCAGAAAGACATTGATGGTGGTTTGATAGGCGGAGCTTCACTAAAATCAAGAGATTTTGTGGATATCGTTAAAGTTTTCAATTCTTAGATGCAATACATACAGGTAACTTTCAGCTTTACAGCTATTGAAGAATATCAGCAGGACCTTTTGATTGCTGATCTGGCTGATATCGGTTTCAATACTTTTGAAGATACAGCCAATGGGTTTATAGCATTTGCAGCGGCCGGTACTTACGATGAAGATCAGTTGAAAAGTCTGCTGGAACAGTACGAAGGGCAATTTCAGTACACTTATACGGTTGCTGAAATTGCCGGTAAAAACTGGAATGAAGAGTGGGAAAAGAATTTTGAACCACTTATCATAGCCGATCAGTGTTATGTACGTGCAACTTTTCATCAGTCACAGCCACAATATAAATATGAAATTGTCATTGATCCGAAAATGGCCTTTGGTACAGGACACCATCAAACCACAACAATGATGATCCAGTACCTGCTGGATGCAGATGTAGCGGATAAAACAGTGCTCGATATGGGCTGTGGTACGGCAATACTTGCTATTCTAGCAGCTAAAAAAGGGGCTGCCAGGTTGGTAGCTATAGACAATGATGAAGTTTGTTACCAGAGTACCATCGAAAATGCCGCATTAAACAACATCCGAAATATTGAGGCCCTTTGTGGAAGTAAAGAGGCTATCCCCGAAATAGCTTTTGATGTCATCCTGGCCAATATCAACCGCAATATTCTGCTCGATCAGATCCCTTCTTATGCTGCCATCTTAAAAAAACAGGGTAATATTTTCTTTAGTGGATTTTACGAATCACCAGATCTGGATATGATAAAAGCTGCCTGTGAACCTTTTGGGATCAAATATGTTGATCATAAAAAGATTGGCGACTGGGTGGCAGCTTATTTTACTAAATAGATTACAGCAATGCACATACATTTTATAGCTATTGGTGGTAGTGCCATGCACAACCTGGCCATAGCCCTGCACAAAAAAGGATATCAGGTGACAGGGTCTGATGATGTTATTTTTGAACCATCGGCAGGCAGACTGGCCAAATACGGCATTTTACCGGCACAGCTGGGCTGGAATGAAGACAACATTACGCCCAATCTGGATGCTGTAATTTTAGGGATGCACGCACTAACGGATAATCCTGAACTGCTGAAAGCACAGAAAATGGGCCTGAAAATATATTCTTACCCCGAATATATTTACGAGCAGACCAAAAATAAACTCAGAGTAGTAATCGGTGGAAGCCATGGTAAAACAACCATTACTTCCATGATATTGCATGTACTGAACTACTACAAAAGGGATTTCGATTACCTGGTGGGCGCACAGCTTGCAGGTTTTGAGACCATGGTCAAAATAACTGCTGAAGCTCCCTTAATAGTAATTGAGGGCGACGAATATCTGGCTTCGCCGATAGACAGACGTCCCAAATTTCACCTCTATAAAGCAAACATAGCGGTAATCAGTGGTATTGCCTGGGACCACATTAATGTGTTCAAAACATACGCTGATTATGTAAAGCAATTTGAACTGTTTATTGATACCATACAACCTGGGGGCAAATTAATTTACTGCAAAGCAGATCACGACCTGGTTAAAGTAGTTGATGAAGCTACAGCTGACGTAGAAAAAATTGGTTATGGAATTCCTGAACACCTGATAAAAGACGGCATTACTTATCTGATGCCTGAAGAAATACCATTAAAGATATTTGGCGACCACAATTTAATGAACCTTAACGCAGCAAAATTAATTTGCGCGCAACTGAACGTAAACAATGAACAGTTTGATGCCGCAATTCAATCTTTTACAGGTGCTGCTAAAAGGCTGGAGCTGCTTGTCAGCAGGAATAAGACCAATGTATATAAAGATTTTGCACATTCTCCATCAAAATTAAAGGCTACTATCGAGGCAGTAAAGGCGCAGTTTCCCGACAGAAAATTAACAGCGTGTATAGAGTTACATACATTCAGCAGCCTGAATAAAGACTTTTTAGTTCAATACGCCCACACAATGGAAGCTGCCGACACAGCAATTGTATACATTGATGAAAAAACTTTTCAGCACAAAAAAATGGAGCCTTTTAACAAGAATGATGTTCAAACGGCATTTAAAAGTAATAAATTACAGTTTTTTGATAAGCCTGAAGCTTTACAGGATTGTTTATTAAACGTAAATTTTTATCATACGAACTTACTTTTGATGAGTTCGGGAAATTTTGGGGGATTGGATCTCGTTAAATTGGCACGTGAGTTGAATATAGAAGCATAAGGAATATAATACAAGATTACACACCTAAATTTAAAATATGAATATCATTGGAAAAAACATTAGACAATTGCGCCAGAAAAATGGTTGGAGCCAGGGGGAAGTGGCTAAGCGTCTAAATATTTCAATCCCGGCGTTCTCAAAAATCGAAACTGGTATTACTGATATTAACATTTCAAGACTGGCACAAATTGCTAATCTTTTTGAGGTTTCAACAATGGACATTATATCCAAAGAAGGTGAAAACCCACAGTCGCTTAATTTTGAGGAAATTAATGGCTTAAAAGAAAAACTTGCACAAAGAGAAGAAGAGATCATTAAGCTTCAAAAGAAAGTGATCGATCTTTATGAAGAAATAAGAGAAAAATAGCCTTAAAATAGCTTTCGCATAGTCAGGTGCCGCTTTCCAAAAGTGGCACCTGTTGCTTGGTGGATAGCCAGCATTTTATCATTAAAGTCGCCCACCCATGACAATTCCAGTTCATCATACTGGTTCTTAGGCAATACATACTCTTTTAGCTTAATAAACAATGCCGATTCCAGTCCGTGCTTTTGATAAGTCGTTTTGGTGCCCATAACTATGGCACGCATGCGGTTTACACCTACCCAGCGCCTGTACACAAATTTAAGCTTTTCTATTAGGCCCAGTTTCCCGTTAAAGCCTTTGATCATCTGGTTCGCATCAGGTATAATCACCACAAATGAGGCCGGCTCTCCATTTACATAGGCAAACCAAATTAGCTTTTCGTCCATTATGGTCTGCATTTTTTCAAAGCTTTCTTCCAGTGTTTCCCTTTTTATGGGTACAAAGTTCTCAAAATCCTTCCAGGCATCATTGTATATTTCCATCAGTTCACCCGCATACCTTGCTGCGTTTTTTTTTGAAAAATGTTCAAAAGTATAACCAGGTTTAGCAGCTACCCAATTGGCTATTTTGGTAAAACGTTCCGGAAAAGGCTTTCTTACAGCCAGGTGATTGGTGATTTGCTCGTATTCTTTTTTAAAGCCGTAGTCTGTGAAAAAAGAGTGATAATATGGATGATGATAGTTCATTCCATAAGATGGTGGTGTAAAACCTTCGACAAGCAGGCCCCAAAAGGAATCGTTCTCTCCAAAATTAATTGGGCCGTCCATTGCTTGCATCCCATTTTCCTGAAGCCAGGTTTTTGCCGTATCAAAAAGTAAGAAAGCCGCATTTTTGTCATTGATACATTCAAAAAAACCCATGCCGCCAGTAGGTTGTTTATATTGATGGGCCTTTTTATCATTTATAAAGGCAGCAACACGACCAATACAATTTCCCTGATTGTCTTTTAGTATCCATCTGGCACATTTTCCGTGCTGGAAAAAAGGGTTCTTATGTGTGTCAAATATTTGTTCTATATCTTGATCGAGCGGGCAGATCCAGTTTTTATCGTCTTTATATATTAAACGCGCGGCGTCTAAAAAATCTTTTCTGGTACGCTTTCCGGATACTATCGTTATTTGCATTTCGCCTGAAGGGATTTAAAATAAAAAGCATCCTTCCCAGGATGCTTATTCATCATTATTTTTTAATTGTTAATAGTCGTCATCATCATCATCCGAAAAACTATCAAAGGAGTCCAGATCATCTAATGGCATATCGAGGTCGTCATCATCATCATCGTATGATTTCTTTTTGCTTGTTCCTTCATACGAATCATCCAGATCGTTTTCTGGATCTTCTGCTTGGCTTTTGTTGATTGGTTTTTTTGGAGTTTTCATTACAAAAAATATAATTCCTAAGATTTTTATTTGATAGGTTAAAATTACTAAAAATCTTTTTAAATGGAAAGAACAATGTTTTTTTCCGCAATGTCCGATAAAAATATAGAGTTGGACGCTGATGTTTATCTACTGGTTATGGTTTTCTTTATAGAAGGACAGGACAGTACATGACAGTTGAATAAGAGTATAAAGATATTTTTAGATTTACAATTAATTTAAATATCAGTTGTAAGTGTGTTCTTGGTAATAAATGACATATTTAAATAAATAGAATTAATAATTAAATAATAGCCAAATATGGGAAGTAGTTAAACTTATCGCAGGATGTTTCATGCTATCAAGGATGCTGCATGATGGTTCCTATAATGATAGTGACCGCATTAAAACAAAAAGAATCAATTTTAAACGTAAATAATACCAGATTTTATGAAAAAAAAAATACCTAGTTTATTTTCTTTTTTAGCGATTATATTATCGTTAATATGGACAACACAGACATTCGGTCAAACAGCTAAGCGTGTAAAAGGTAAAGTTGTAGATGCCGTTACAGGATTGCCAATTTTAGGAGTATCTATTTCAGAATCGGCTAATAAAAACAAAACTTCAACTGATAAGCTTGGGCAGTTTGAGATTATGAGTACGAATAATTCCACTTTAACATTTAGTTATATTGGATTTATTGAGCAGCGGGTAAAAGTAGATGCTAACTTTGATCCGACTATTCGGCTACAGGAACAAACTACCGGCTTAAATGAGGTTGTTGTTGTGGCGTATGGTACTGCTAAAAAAAGAGATCTGACGGGTTCTATCTCAACAATTGATTCCAAAGTGCTTGCTGTGCAATCGAATTCCAGCGTGAGTAGAGCATTAGAGGGCGCTGCTCCAGGAGTACAGGTTTCTGCAGTAGATGGTCAGCCTGGTCTTGATATGGGGATCAGAGTTAGAGGTTTGGGTTCTGCTTCACAAAGTACATCAGATGCATTGGTTGTTATTGACGGTGTGCCTGCACAGAATGCAAATCCACTAGCCACTATTAGTCCTAAAGATATTGAAAGTATAACAATTCTTAAAGATGCAGCTTCAACAGCGTTGTATGGATCCAGAGGTGCAAATGGTGTCGTTTTGGTAACAACTAAAAAAGGAAAAAACGGAGCACCCAGGATTTCTTTTGAGGGTAAGTTCGGCGTTAATCAGGCTGGACCTTATCAATTTGATAAGATGGACAATCCAAAAGATATTTATGAATATGCCTGGTTGTCAATCTATAACTCTGTAAGATATGGAGTTGCTGGTTCCGGAACTTCAAAAAACTACACAACGAATGTTCAGAATCCGAACATGAGCCATGATGCTGCCGCACAATTTGCCAGTGCTCACTTATTTGATTATACAGGTTCAGCCACTAATTTTCAAATGAACAATCTAGGTAACTGGATGCTGTATGACGTTCCCGGGGCAACCTATACCACAACGGGATCAGGTGTTAACTCCAGTAAAACGATGTCAGGGGCTTATCTGGTTAATCCTGATGGAAAATTAAATTCAAACGCCAAATTATTGTACAATGAAAACTATGATCAATTTGTATTAGAAGACAGACTTCGTCAGGAATATAATCTATCTGTTTCTGGAGGAACTGATAAAATTGACTATTTCTTCTCTGGAGGATATTTGGAAGATCCTTCTTATATAAGGGGCTCAACTTTTTCCCGCTATAATGGAAGAGCAAATGTAAATGCGCAGGTTTTTGACTGGTTAAAAATGGGTACCAATGTAATGTATGGTGTCCGCAATACGCAATCGCCAGCTACACGATTCGGACGTAATCCAGGAAGTGCAGTGTCAAATGTTTTCAGGTATATCAATGGCCAAAATCAACTTATTCAGCTGTATGCCAGAGATAAAGACGGCAATTATATCTATGAGAACGGCCAGAAAAAAGTCCATGTTCTGGCAGGTGATACCTATTCTCCATTGGGCTTAACTACTTCGGCATTGTCCAATACTAATCTTTTAACCGTATTGGATACGGATACGGACAATAGAGAGTCGGGCGATTTAAATACCAGGACTTATATTCAGGCTAAATTGTATAGTGATCTGACCTTTACTTCTAATTTCTCCTATGATAAATTTAATGAGGTCCGTACGCGTTTCTGGAATAACGAGACCGGTCAGGCACAAGGTGTTGGTGCCTTTGGAAAAGTTTTCAGTAATGTAGCTATCTTGAATGCCCAACAATTGTTGAATTACAATAAAACCATTGGCTTACATACTATTGAAGGCTTACTTGGACATGAGTATGATTCATTCAAGTCTGAAGGATTGAATTACAGATCCTCTTATGAGCTGATTCCAGGCTTTATAAGCTATGCAAATTTTGTTGGAAGATATGATGGAGGAACTTTCTCTAATCCGGGTGGAGCACAGGATGTCCGTAACATGGAAAGTTATTTTGCAAGAGGTAACTACAACTATGACAATAAGTATTTTTTACAAGGTTCAATTCGCCGCGATGGATCGTCTAAATTTAAATTACCGGAAAATAGATGGGGAACTTTTTGGTCAGTAGGTGCAGGATGGAGAATATCCAGCGAAAAGTTCATGAAGAGCAGTTCAGATTGGTTGAATGACCTTAAGGTTCGTGCAAGTTATGGTATCATCGGAAATCAAAATGGTGTAGCCAACTATTCCGGTTACCAAACCTGGAGCTATTCTGCAGTTTACGCATCAACCACAGCGGGTACTGGTATACCAGCAAGCTATAACCTTTCAAAAAACGGGTATGTTAATGATCAATTGACATGGGAAAATATCAACACATTTGATACCGGCCTTGAGTTCAGTTTATTTGGTCGGTTGAGAGGCTCGTTTGATTATTACAACCGCTTAACAACTAATGCAATCTGGAGTCAGCCTCTTCCGATTTCAAAAGGTCAGACATCGGTTTTGACCAATTCTGCAAAACTAAGTAATAAGGGTTTTGAAGTTGATCTTTCGGTTGATATCATCAAGAATGACAACTGGAACTGGACTGTATCAACAAATGGCACACATTACAGAACTATATTAAAAGATGTGCCAAAAGGAGTAGGATCAGCTGAACTTAATGGAAACTGGACTTCCGGGGTTGACGGATGGGCAGCCGCCGGTACTGGTGCGGTTACCCAAACTGTCTTTTTGAGAGGGATAGGTAAAGATTATTACAATTTATACCTGTTCAAATATGCTGGTGTCGACCAGGCTACTGGTTTGCCTTTATTTGGGCATCAGGTAACCCAAAAAGAGGCTGATGCAGGCCTTTATCCTAACTATAAAGTAGGTGAAAGCTTTAATTCAACCGACTACTCTATAGCCAGTAGGTATGAAATGGGTAGTGCTGTTCCTGATTGGATTGGTGGTTTTAGTACCTCATTGAGGTATAAGAATTTTGATTTCTATACTTCATTGGCCTATCAATTGGGTGGTAAGTTTTTCAGCACAGAGTATGGAAACAACCTTTATATTAGCGAGGGAGCGGTAAGGTCTGCAGAGTTAATAGGTAACACCTGGACGCCAGAGAATACAGGCGCTAAATTCCCAATGGTGATGTATGGTAATACTTATGGCAATGGGGCCACATTTGGAAGTTGGTTGTATTCGGATATGGCTTTGTTCAACGCATCTTATTTAAACCTGAAAAATATTACAATTGGATATACGCTTCCTGAGAAACTTTTAAAAAGAACTAAAATTAGTAAATTGAGAATTTTCGCTTCCGGAGATAATTTATGGTTGTTGTCTTCCCATTCAGGAATAGATCCTAGAATGTCTCTGGTAGGAGGTTTTGAGGTGGCAGCCTATTCATACCCTTCAATGAGAACGTTCACCTGTGGTTTTAATCTTGATTTTTAATGTTTTATAAAGTAGATATGAAAAAGATATTCGTAGTATTAACAGTTTGCGCAATGATGTGCTCATGTAGCAAAAAATTGGATGTTGCGCCTCCAAATAACATAACAGATGAACAAATCCAGGCACTATTGGCTAAAGGTGATCCAGCTACAATTCAGTTGATTCTGGGAAGTCTGGCTAATAACATGCCTTTACTAATAAATTCTGGAACTACAGGTGGTTTTGGATCAGATGAGCGATATAATAATGTCCAGGGATTGATGGCGATGAGAAATCTGGAAAGCAATGACATTGTATTTGGCAATAGACCATTAACAATTTTCGGAGGTGATGAATATAGGTTCTTAGATTTTATTTCATCGGGAGTTGATAAAAACTCACCTTACTGGGGTTATTCATGGAACCTCATCACAGCCGCTAATACATTGCTTAACTATTTAGATGACAATACGGTTGGTAGCAATGTGAAGTTACAGGAGTACAAAGCCAGAGCTTTAACCTTAAGAGCCTATGCTTATAATTTTTTAATGGAAAATTATCAGGATGCTTATTTGCAGGGTGGAAAGAATAAATTGGGTGTTCCGCTATATGATTTTTATTCGCCAATACAGGAAAGTAAACCCAGGGCTACTGCTGAGGAAACTTATGCCTTTATCAAAAATGACCTGAACAGAGCTTTTCAATTGTTTACCAGTGCAGGAATAACCTATACTACCGGGGTACTTACAGATTTCGATTTAGCAGTAGTTGGCTTTTTGCAAACTAAAGTAGCATTGCATACAGGTGATTGGCCAACAGCGATTGCTAAAGCCAATGAAGTGCTCAGCAAATATCCAACGCTGATGACAGAATCCGTATATGGAGGGAAAAATATTGGCACACAGGTAGCTCCCGAAATCAGACCTGACCAAAATGGTTTTCTAAATATTAACGTCAATCCTGAAGTTATATTTGGCTTCCCTCTTGGACAAGCTGTAAATGTTCATGTGGGCTGGATGAATCCATTTGGAGAAGGAAATGGGGGTCTGGGTGAAGGCTACCAGCGAATTGACAATAGGTTTTATGAGAAGATAAGTGCTAACGACTTCAGGAAAAATGTCTTTGTAGAAGGTGCCTGGGGAAATTATGCTTATCCAACCAGTGGAGCCGTTAGAAATATCCCTTCTTATATTAACCTTAAATTTGCGGCAACGCACGGTATAGGTGGAGGTACTGATAAAAAACTGGTGAATACAGCAATGACCTGTTATTATATGCGGGTCTCTGAAGTGTTGTTAATGAAAGCAGAAGCGCAGGCACAGGCATCAACAGATCCAAGTGCTGCAAAAGCAACATTAAATACATTACTGGCCGCCAGGACAAAACAAGGACAGACAGCTTTAACTTGTGATACTTATCCGTCTATGGCTGGGATGACTGCTTTACAAATGGTTCAGTTACAAACCCGGATCGAACTATGGGGAGAGGGTGGACGCGAATTTTATAATAATAAACGTTGGAATATCCCTGTTGACAGGACAAGTTCAACTAATCATGTTGACAAAAGCACTTATCCCGTGGCTAAGATGACCTTACAAATACCACTTGATGAAATGTTATACGGCAAGTCGGTTCAAAATTAGTATTTAAGCCAATTAAGCAGTGAACTTAATAGTTTGCTGCTTAATTTTTCAATTGAAACATTTTCTGCTGTAGCCATCGATGCTGGCAACACAGAAAAGTTTATTCATTTTTACAGAATTTTACTATGAATTATAAATTATCAAGCACGCAAGTTAGCTTCTACAAAGAAAATGGTTATTTAATTGTCGAAAATTTTCTTGATGAAGAAGAATTGGAACATTGGCGCAAGACAGTTTTTAGTGCAGTTGAAAACAGAGCAGGTCAAAAAATGCCTGGCAAAGAAGCAAAAGTTGGTGAAGATGATGGGATCAATAAGGATGCTGATTATTTTGGAAAAGTATTTGATCAATTGCTGAATCTTTGGCAAACCGATAAAGGGGTAAAGGAATTAATGCTAGACAGGCGTATCGGTGAAATGGTCAGTGCGTTGTCAAATGCAGATGGTGTTCGTATATGGCATGATCAGGCTTTGTTTAAACGCCCTTTTGCCAATCCGACTGCCTGGCATTTAGATACACCGTTCTGGTCTTTTTCAGATAGACAGGCGCTGTCGATATGGGTAGCACTTGATGATTCCACTTTAGAAAATGGCTGCTTATACTTTATCCCCGGATCATTTAAGCATACTAAATTTGAAAATGTGGGAATTGGGAAAAACATGAATGGTATATTCGAATTTTATCCTGAATTGGCACAAATAAATTCTGTAGCAGCTCCTTTAAAAGCAGGTAGTTGTTCGTTCCATAATGGGTTGACCATACACGGTGCCGGACCAAATATGACCAATGGCTTTAGGAGGGCAATGACCTGTGCTTATATGCCTGATGGAAACGTTTTTAATGGGCAGGCGAATATTTTGCCTAAAGCCTATCTGGATACTTTAGCAATAGGGGACTTACTTAATAATGAAGAACAAAATCCCCTAATTTATCATAAAGCATGGTAAATGTTAACTTTTTGTATCCACGTTGGGGTGCTGAACATGTTGACTGGAATGAATTTTTAGCCGAAGTTAAAGAACAGGGATATTATGGAATTGAATGGTACCCTTATGGGGAAGGGGATGCCAATTATGAAACAGTCATAGCACAGCTAAAGGATGCTGGTTTAAAGTATGCAATTGTCATGACTGTAAAGGATGAGCCCGAGTCTGAAGCTGATTATTTTCAACGCTTGGAAAAGCAATTGAGTGAATTGGCTTTATTGGGACAGCAAAGCTTACCACCTTTATTTATCAGTGCACAAACAGGTCGGGAGTATTTTTCATTAGATGAGGTATACAGATGCCTGAGCATATGTGATAAAGTGCAATCAGAGACAGGAATAAAAATTTATCAGGAAACACATCGAAATAAATGGGCTTATGGTTTACATAAAATTCCTGAGGTATTAAAAAAATATCCCGACCTCAGGTTTACATTGGACATTTCACATTGGTTTTGTGTTTCCGAGAGTTATCTCGAAGATCAACGTGACAAACTATTAAATATTCTACCACATGTTGAACATATCCACTCCCGTGTGGGCTATACACAAGGTGCACAAATACCTGATGTAACCAATCCTTTGTATAAAGATATTGTCGATATACATCTGGAGATCTGGCAACAGTGGGTGGATTTAAAAAAGATAAACGGAGTAAAAAATATTACCATCAGTACAGAATTTGGTCCTCCACCGTATTTAATTACGACGGGCCATACCGATACTGATTATTTAAAACAGTGGGAGCAAAATTTGTGGATAAAAAAATACCTTATTAAGCTGCTAAACCTTACCTAAAAAACCTATATTATTTATGAACAGAAGGACTTTTATCCAAAATACATCAATCGCCACCTCATCCTTAGTTTTTTTTAATCAATTTGAGTCTTTAGCGTTCTCAAAATCCGATCAGGATTTATATAGCCTCTTTAAAAATCCCCCCGCTAATTACAGGCCCTTTGTACGGTGGTGGTGGAATGGGAACAAAATACAAAAGAAGGAGTTGTTCAGACAATTAACTTTATTAAAAGATGCTGGAATAGGGGGGGTGGAGATTAATCCCATATCTTTTCCTAACAAAGCGGATGATATGGGCATCAAATCACTACGTTGGTTGAGTGACGAATGGATTGATCTGGTTAAGGACACTTGTAATGAAGCCAGATCCAAAGACATGACCTGTGATTTGATAGTTGGTTCGGGTTGGCCGTTTGGCTCTGAAGATTTAAAAGAGGAAGAACGGGCAGAAGTAGTACTGGTTTTTGCTGAAAAGGTTGAGGGACCGATGATTTACGAAACAACAAAGTACAGCATATATAATGCCATTGACCCTCAGGTTACTGATAAAAATCCATTGCGATCACCAATATTAATGGACTTAAAGCTATCTCAAGATCCAATAGCAGCAATTGCAACAACAATTGATTTTTCGAATCAAATTAATAATGATATCATAAAAATTGATGTACCCGAAGGAAAGCATTGCATCTATGCATTAGTAAAATTTAAGTCATTCGCCAAGGTGATCAATGGTGCACCAGGAGCTTCTGGCTCCATTTTAAATCACTTAAATAAACAAGCTGTTGAAAGTTATTTAAATAGAATGTCTTCCACCATGCAAGATCGGATAGGTCCGCTGTCTAATTATTTAAGGGCACTATTTACGGATAGTATGGAGTTGGAAGGTTGCAATTGGTGTGAAGATTTTCCTGCAGAATTCAAAAAACGATGCGGGTATGATCTCATGCCTTATTTGCCTTTTATCCTATTTAAAGTGGGTCGTTTAGGAGCAGTAGTCGATGAGGATTATGGCGCAGAAAAATCTCAGGACCTAAATGTGATATTGAAAAAAGTAAGGTTCGACTTTGAATATACGAAAGCATTATTACTAAGGGAAAGATTTACAGAAGTATACCTGAAATGGTGTAAAGAGCTGAAGGTCAAATCAAGAGCTCAGGCCTATGGGCGTGGATTTTTTCCACTCGAAACAAGTTTAGGCTATGATATCCCTGAAGGGGAGTCCTGGACTACGAATTACCTCAGACATAAACTTGGTGAAGAGATGTCGGACGAGGATTACCGGAGGGGCAGGGGTTATACGATGATCAATAAATACGTTTCTTCTGCAGCCCATTTAACCGGGAAACGCATTGTTAGCTGTGAAGAAATGACCAATACCTATTTGGTTTTTAATGCAACACTGGAATTATTAAAACTGGGATCAGACCAAAGCATCATGTCTGGTATTACACATTCTGTCTGGCACGGTTTTAATTATTCGCCTAAAGAGGTTGCATTTCCAGGATGGGTCCAATATGGCTCTTATTATAGTGAAAAGAATAACTGGTGGCCATATTTTAAGTACTTAAATGATTATAAGGCCAGATTGTCATCACAGTTGCAACATGGCGACTACTATACTGATATCGCTATTTTACCAGCTAATTATGATTTATGGGCCAATAACGGTGTACAGACAGATCCATTCCCTGAAAAGTTAAATGTTCCTTATACCTCTTTATTATGGGAGGCAATTAATAAAAATGGTGGTGCTGCAGACTATATCACAGATATGATATTGACGCAAAGTGAGATCATAAAAGGGAAAATTGTTTATGGTAAAAAATCTTTCGGGGTGCTATTTCTTCCAGGTGTAGAAAGTTTGAGTGAATTGGCAATGCAAAAAATTGAACAATTTGTAAAGACAGGTGGCAAAGTGATCTGTATAGAGAAATACCCGGCAAAAGGACTTGGGTTTCTGAATTGGGAACAAAAAGATGCAACCATCAAGGACGCTGTAGCCCGGTTGAAACAACAGTTTTCAGATCGATTTATTTTTCTGGACAAGCCCGCAGACAATAAATTTTTAGAGTGGTATACGCCGTTAATTGCAACTCATCAGCTTCCTTCCTATTTAAATATTTCTACACCCAATAGATATTTTATGCAGATCCGTTCTGTGCGGGATGATGGAACTGAAATGTTTTT
The DNA here is from genome assembly GCF_014200825.1 of Pedobacter sp. AK017. NCBI lineage: Bacteria > Pseudomonadati > Bacteroidota > Sphingobacteriia > Sphingobacteriales > Sphingobacteriaceae > Pedobacter > Pedobacter sp. AK017. The sequence continues at coordinate 380,197 of NZ_JACHCW010000001.1, read as the reverse complement.
CTTTCAAAATGCACATCGATATGATGCTTATCAGGCCAGGATTGTTTTTGATCGCAAAAAGATCAAAGGAAAATACGCCTGGGTATGGGATCTTGATTCCGGTGAGCGATTCAGATTGACATTAACCAATGATACCACTTTTGAATATAACTTTGGACCCACTGAATCTCTGTTAATTATTTTTGATCACATCAAAAATGGGGAGAAGTGGAAGCCCTTGCTCAGTTCGGGTAAGTCTACTCTAAATCTGGACAAAGTTTGGGATTTGGAATTGAGGAATAGCTTAGATGGTAGTGTAAAGCATGTTAATTTACCACAAGTTATTGATATGAAGGATGATAAAGAGCTGGTGAATTTCACTGGTACCGCAATTTATCGTAAAAAGATTACGCTGACGGATACCAAAAACTTAGTTATTAATTTAGGTAAAGTTTATGGAATTACACAATTGTATATCAACAAGGTACAAGTCGGTATAAAATGGTACGGGAAGAGATTTTTTGATATCTCTAAATATGTCCAAACGGGTACAAACGACATTGAAATTCATTTGGTGACAACAATGGGCAATTATATGAAAACTTTAACAGACAATGAAATCGCTCAATATTGGGTAAACAGGAAAGGGAGAGAGCAGGAAATACAATCGATGGGAATTGTAGGACCTATCGAAATTTATCAACAAAATTAAAATTATTTGAAATGAAAAATATATTGTTAATCATAGGTGTCTTACTTAGCCTTAATCTAATGGCTAAGGATTATCCCGCACATGATTTTGGTATCCAGTCTGACGGAAAGACGCTAAATAGCAGATCAATTCAAGCTGCTATTGATTATATTTCTACACATGGCGGAGGCAGATTGGTTTTTTCGGCAGGGAGCTATGTCTCAGGAACGATTTATCTCAAATCTAATGTGACCTTACACTTAGAAAGTGGAGCAAGCATATTGGGCTCCAATAATCCATTTGATTATATCAAAGATCCGGCGGTAAACTGGCAGTCGCTGATTTTTTCCATTAAACAGGAAAATATTGGTATTACAGGTCCGGGAATGATTAATGGACGGGGATTTACGACAGCAATAAATGCACTTAGTAATGTGCATCGTGGTATTTTTAAAGATGCGCTAAAGTATGATCGCATTCAGGAAGGGAACCGTCCGCAGAATATTTATTTTAGGGAATGCAAAAATATTGTCATTAAAGACATTACGTTAAAAGATCCGGCAAGCTGGAACCAAACCTATGATCAATGTCAAAACCTATTGGTAGACAACATTACTGTAGACAGTAAATCTTATTGGAATAATGACGGTGTCGATATTGTCGACTGTAAAGATGTCATCGTTCGTAATTCCTATTTTGACGTTGCAGATGATGCGATTTGTCTGAAATCACATGATGTAAATGCGCTGTGTGAAAATATATTGGTTGAAAATTGTACGGCCAGATCGAGTGCAAACGGATTAAAATTTGGAACAGCTTCAAGAGGAGGTTTCAGGAATGTAACGGTTAAGAACCTGACCATATTTGATACGTATAGATCTGCCATAACTTTTGCTGCGGTAGATGGTGGATTTGTTGAAAATATAGTAGTTGATGGTGTAAAATCAATCAATACCGGAAATGTAATTTTTTTACGGATTGGCGATCGCTGGACTAAAGGGAAAAAACCTTATATGAAAAATGTAGTGATCAAAAATGTATATGCCGAAGTTCCCTTAAATAAAGCTGATGCCGGATATAACTACGAAGGTCCTATAGAAGATCTTCCCCGAAATATTTCGCCAGCCAGTATAGTCGGTTTACCTAACTATAAGATTGAGAACGTGACCATTGAAAATGTGGAGATTATTTATCCAGGAGCTGGAGATCCATTTTATGCAAAACGAGGGCTAACTTCGAAGGAGTTGGACAGCATTCCGGAAATGCCGCTTGCCTATCCTGAATTTTCGCAATTTAAAGAGCTCCCGGCCTGGGGTTTTTATTTAAGACATGCAAAGAATATCAACTTTAACAATGTCGTATTTAAAGCTAAAAAGACCGATTATCGCCCTGCAATTGTGACAGACGATGTGGAGGATTCAAAATTCATTAATGTTAAAGTTGTTGAGCCAAAAGCGGAGCATAAAAAACAGATTTTCCTTTATAATTCTAAAAATACCAAGATTCAATAACCATGAAAAATCTTATCATCATTTTATTCATACACCTCTGCTTCCTGAGCCCATTAAAGGCACTGGAATATAATGCATCTTTATTTGGATGTGTATCAGATGGTGTCACCAACAATACATCGTCCATTCAATATGCGATCAACTTTATAGCAGAAAAGGGAGGAGGCAAGTTAAATTTTTATGTGGGACGTTATTTAACCGGAGGAATACAGTTAAAATCGAATGTTACTATTGAACTTCATGAGGGAGCAGTATTGCTGGCCAGTCCAAATTTCTATGATTATTTAAAAAATAGTTCAGGATATGCTTTAATTAATGCTGAAAAAGCAGAAAATGTCAGCATCATCGGTAAGGGAGTGATCCAGGGACAGGTAGAGCCTTATCTAACCCAGTTAAATGACTTAATTTTAAAAGGATATTTACCGGATAACAAGGAGGTGTATATGCCGTCATTGCTGTCATTTACAAATTGTACTCAGGTAAAGGTCGACGGAATTTTCTTTAGCAACTCGCCCGCGGTTGTGCAAAAGTATGTAGGTACTAATGATTTAGAGCTTTCAGGTCAGATTATCAACAGTAAAGTGGCAAAAGACAGTAAAGGAATTGTACTCATAAATTCAAAATCCATCAAGTTAAAAAACTTGTTCATCGAGACCTCCGGAAAGGGGATTGAATCGGATAACAGCAATCAATTCTCGTCAGTAGAGAAATGTATTTTACCCAATGGAAAACCTGCTTTATAAAAAAAAATGAAAAATATACGTCATATATTAACCGTTATAATCCTGTTATTTTCAATTCCTGCTTTTTCTGAAAATATCTATAACGCATCGTTGTTTGGAATAAAATCCAATGGCTCTACGATGAATACAAACTCTATTCAAAAAGCAGTAAACTATATTAGTGAAAAAGGGGGCGGAACACTGCGGTTCTATGTTGGCAGATACCTGACCGGTACCATTCAGCTCAAATCGAATGTAACTATCCTTTTAGAAGAAGGAGCGATTATCGTGGGTTCCACAAATATTTACGACTACAATATTGATGTACCCAACCCGGCTTTAATATATGCTAAAGGGGTAAATAACATTGGTATTAAAGGTAAGGGTGTTATTGAAGGACAGGGGCGGGTGGTAGCTTATGACCTGCTTGACCAAATTCATAAAGGACTTATTGTAGATGACATTAAAAATGACCGTCCGACCAATCGTCGTCCTAAAGCCATTTATTTTAGAGAATGTAATCAGGTAAATATTGATGGGATTAACATTTGGAATGCAGCCGACTGGGTGCAGGTATATGATCAATGTCAACAAGTATTAATTAATAACATTACCGTTAAAAGCAACGAATTCTGGAACAATGACGGTATTGATATTGTGGATTGTAAGGACTTTAAATTGTTAAATTCTTTTATCGATGCAGCGGACGATGCCATCTGTTTAAAATCACATGATAGAACAAAGCGATGTGAAAATATAGAGATCCGTAATTGTGTTGCCCGCTCAAGTGCCAATGGGATCAAATTCGGAACGGTATCAGCGGGTGGTTACAAAAATGTGAAAATTATCAATAATAAGGTTTACAATACGTTTAGATCAGCAATTACAATTGCTTGTCCTGATGGAGGAGTTGCCGAAGATATTTTAATAGATAGCTTGTATGCTTATAATACTGGAAATCCTATTTACTTGCGTATGGGCTCCAGGTGGAATAACCAGCGGATAGGAGGAATGAAAAATGTAACCATTCAAAATTTGTATGCTCAAATTACGGCAGATAAACCTGATAGTGGTTATATTTATGAGGGCCCCATTGAAGATAACCCCAGAAATATCTCTCCTTCGAGTATAGTGGGTTTAAAAAATATGATTATTGAAAATATTAAATTGAAGAATGTTGAAATCGTATATCCAGGTGGAGGAAATCCAAATTATGCTTTCAGAGGAACTACAAAAGAGGATTTGGCTGGTATCCCTGAAATGAAGGATGCTTATCCTGAATTTTCGCAGTTTAAAGAACTTCCGGCATGGGGTTTCTTCATTAAATATGCTAAGAATATTTCTTTCGAGAATGTAAAGTTAATTGCCTTGAATGCTGATTATCGCCCTTCGGTGGTTTTGGATCACGTTAATGGATACACCTTTGATAAATTGGATATTAAAGAAAAGGGTAAACGTAGCAAGAAACAAATCATAGTGAATGATTCTAGTAAATAGATTTCTTTAATGATGTTGTCAATTCGAATCATATTTTGTTTGCTCTTCTTTTGGATCGGGCTTTCAGCCCAATCCAAAGAAGATTCTTTATTCATTAAAAATAATTATAGAAAAGAAGAAACGTATATTAAGATGCGTGATGGGAAGAAATTGTTTACGACCATCTATGCGCCGAAAGATCAGGAAAATTCCTATCCGATAATGCTTATGCGTACACCATATAGTTTGGCGCCATACGGTGTGCAAAATATGAAGGTGCCAATTGGTCCTAATATGGACTTTGCACGAGATGGTTTTATATTTGTTTACCAGGATGTAAGGGGGAAGTATAAATCTGAAGGCGATTTTATTGCCAACAGACCTGTAAATACTTCTAAAAAGAAAAAAGTGGCAGATGAGTCTACGGATACTTATGATACAATTGACTGGCTGATAAAAAATATTAAATCAAATAAGAAGGTTGGAATTTGGGGGATATCATCACCAGGGATGTATGCCTCTCTAGCCTTAATAAACAGTCATCCAAATTTAAAGGCTGTATCTCCACAAGCACCCGTAACAGATTGGTTTTTAGGTGATGACAGGCATCATAATGGTGCTTTGATGCTGATGGGTAGTTTTTCATTCCTGTCTTCCTTTGGTAAATTAAGAGACTCCATATCCACCAGGCATCCGGGTGGCTTTAGTGATTATGGTCATATGGATTCTTATAATTTTTACTTAAAAACCGGTGCTTTAAAGAATTTTAATACGAAATATCTTCACAATAAAAGTGTATTATGGAATGAGATGATGGACAATCCTGATTATAACGATTATTGGGAAGCAAGGAATTACCTGAAGCATATAAAAAAAATTGCACCAGCAGTATTGGTTGTTGGCGGATGGTTTGATCAGGAAGACCTTTATGGTCCTTTGAAAACTTACGCACATTTAGCCAGGTTGAAATCTTCTGGTTCAACACATCTTGTCATGGGCCCCTGGTTTCATGGTTCCTGGACCCGTGGCTTAGGAGACTCCTTGAACGACGTTAATTTTAGTCAAGCCACCGCGAAACAGTTTCGGGAAGATATGGAATTGCCGTTTTTCAAAAAGTATTTAAAAGGTACTCAAACGGATAATCTACCAGCAGCTAAGATATTTTTTACGGGAAGTAATCAGTGGGCCTCTTTTCAGCAATGGCCCTCTGCAGCTGTAAAGCCGCAATCCCTATACCTCAACCAGGGAAACAAGCTGTCATTTGATCGCCCGGATAGTAGCCAAATTACATTTGATGCTTATATAAGTGATCCTAATAAACCGGTTCCCTATACCAATGAAAAAACTGTTTTTAGAGGATATAAATATATGTTTGAGGACCAATATTTTGCAGCAAAAAGACCGGATGTATTAGTCTATGAGTCTGACGTTTTAACACAAGATGTTAAAATTGGCGGCAATTTACAAGCTGAACTTTATATATCGACAACAGGTACAGATGCAGATTTTATCGTTAAGTTAATCGACTTACACCCTTATAACAGTAAGTCTGCGATGGCAGACTATCAGCTTTTAGTTCGAGGGGAAGTAATGCGGGCAAAATTTAGGGATAGCTTTTCTAAACCTAAAGCCCTAAAACCAAATACAGTTACAAAGTTGCGTTTTGATATGCAGGATGCAGCTCATGTGTTTAAAAAAGGCCATAAGATAATGGTACAGATTCAAAGTACCTGGTTTCCACTCGTTGATCGCAATCCACAACAATTTTTAAATATTAATGAGGCTAATGATAATGATTTCTTGAAACAGGAGCATCGAATTTATTTTAGCAAAGAATATCCTTCACAAATTATATTACCAATTATTAAATCAGATGAAAATTAGAATTGTAGTTTATTGCGTTATATTTTTCTGCTTTTTACAAGCACAAGCACAAGAGGAGTACGCCCGTTATGTTGTCAGGGAATTAACGTCTAAGCCATATCATGGAAGGGGATATGTTTTTGATGGTGATCGTAAAGCTGCCAATTTTATAAGAAAAGAATTTAAGAAATATCAAATTCAACCGCTCGGGGATGATTATTTTCAATATTACAATTTATCGGCGAATACATTTCCTGCAGAACCAAAAGTAAGCATCAATGGTAAGGAATATCATCCGGCAATAAATTATTTAGTAGATGCAGCATCCCCGGCGATAGAGGGAACATTCGATATAGAAGTCTTGGAATTGAAGTCATCGGATAAACAAGCTGTTGAAGCCATACTTAACAATTCGAATTATGAAAATAAATTTTTATATATCGATGAAGATTTGGCTTTGAAGCATATGAAAGCCCCGCAGCTAAAAGAGGTTACAGATCAATTGAAAAAAGCAGGATTTCATAAAGGACTTATTTTAAATTCGCAGCAAAAATTGAAATGGAGATCATTAACTTATCAAAATGAAAAGGCAAGTATCAATACGCGGTCTTTATGGTTGGATCCAAAAGTTAAAAATGTTGCTCATGTTAAAATTGCCCCTAAATTAATTCCGCAATACCGGACCCAAAATGTATGCGGCTTTATCAAAGGGACAAGTTCTTCTGATTCTACGATTGTTGTTACTGCTCATTATGATCATATTGGTGCGATGGGTAAAAAAATATATTTTCCAGGAGCAAATGACAATGCTAGTGGGACAGCTATGTTGATGTATTTAGCAAAGTATTATGCTGCAAATGCGCCTAAATATAATGTTGTATTCTTAGCTTTTTCAGGAGAAGAAATTGGTTTATTGGGTTCTAAGCATTATGTGAGTAACCCTCTACTGGATTTAAGTAAGATCAAATTTCTGTTGAATTTAGATATGGCTGGAACTGGTGATGAAGGAGTTCAGGTGGTCAATGGAACAGAATTTAAGCCGGAGTTTGATACATTGGTTAAGATGAATAAAGATAATGAGCTATTGCCTCAGGTATTGGTGAGGGGACCTATGAATCGTTCTGATCATTATCCGTTTTTTGAAAAATCAGTCCCTTGTTTCTTTTTTTATACACTTGGAGGCATTGATGCTTATCATGATGTTTACGACCGGTATGAAACACTGCCTTTTACAAGGTTTAATAGCTATGCCAGGTTGCTGATCCGATATATGGATCATTTTTAAATTCTTTCCAATATAAAAAAATACAAAACCTTGTCAATCAGCTGTAATAGGGGCAAAAAAAAATGGTAAAGCTATGAACTTTACCATTTTTTAACACACAAATGAAACCTGAATTGAGATATAGTTTTAGGTTAGGTAAAAAATATCTTTGATCAATCCTATAAGAACGTTATTACAAACTTCTGTTTGTAACAAAAACATATAACAAGTTAATGTTAGTTTTTATAATGATTAATTTAAATTTAGTAAGTGGTATGGATAATTGAGTAAACGGTAAATTATTTTTTTAATGGGATGAGAATAGATACAAAAGTGCCCGAAATACCGTTTTGCTTAACATCAATCCGTATTGGATTTGGCTCAACTTGATTTAAAAGGTTAATGCGTTCCCGCGTAAGGCTCATGCCTTTGCTGATGTGATGACCTTTTTTACTTTTCATAGAATTGTCGATACCAATGCCATCGTCGATGATTTCAATCACCAGGTGATCTTCTCCTTTAAAAGCTATCCGTATATCCAGTTTGCCACCATCTTCTTTGGGCATTAAGCCATGCCATATCGCATTTTCTATATAGGGTTGAAGGATCATAGAAGGAATTAATGTTTCTTCTTTATCAATTGTGTTTTGCAGGTATATGTGGTACTTAAACTTTTCACCGAGTCTTTTTTTCTCCAGACTAAGATAGAGCTCAAGGTATTCGAGCTCCTCGTACAGACTGATGAAGCTTTTTGTACAGATCTCCAGGTTCATCCTGATTAGCTTTGCAAAGCCGGTGAGTATCTTATTTGCTGAATTGCTATCCTTTGTGTTGATGTAATGCTGAATGGAATTCATTACATTAAAAACAAAATGAGGGTTCATCATCATCTGTAATGAGCGTAGTTCGAGCATTAATATCTTGTTTTTTAAAAGTAGTTGTTCCTGCTCCTTGTTTTTCTGAATTTTAGTAACCACCACTGCTATCTTGTAAATAACGCCAGCCAGCAAAAAAATGCCCGCCAAAACCAAAGTTGTTTCCCAAAAGTTTTTTTTTAATGAAAAATTAACTATTGCAGAAATATTCCTGTGGCCACTGTTTATTTTTTCCTGCAGTAAATTTGTAATCTGAGCATTGGTTCGGGAGCTGTTTGTCAACAACAGAATTACAAGGGTTAAAAACTTTCCTGTCAAGTTTAGCCGTTTATTTATCATGGTCAAAACTGGTATACAATTTAACCTTTTCCACAAATTCGCTGGCACGCCTCCTCGATACCGCTATTTTTTCCCCGTTTTTAAGGATCACTTCAAGACCATTCTTTGAATTGTATTCTTTCAGGTAATTGAGATTAACAATGCTCGATTTATGGATCCTTACAAACTGGTGGTCGGGCAGGATCTCTTCGTACTCCTTTAAAACTTTGGAAACGGTAATTTTATCCTTGTTGGCAAAATAAAAAACAGAATAATTGCTGTCTGCCGCGATGTGGATAATGTCATCAATGTTCACCAGCGAATAGCCCTGACCATTCGGAAGACTGATTTTTCGGATTTCGTTTCGCTCAGCCAGGTTAACCGCCAGGCTCTGAAGGCTTTCATTGCGGTTATTCTCTTTTTTATTTAGTGCAATAAACCTTACCGCTTTAGCAACCGCAATTTTCAATTCATCAATATCAATGGGCTTCAGCAAATAGTCAAGCGCATTGGCTTTGATGGCTTTAAGTGCATACTGGTCGTAAGCCGTAGTAAAAATGATATGCGCATTATTAGATTGGGCATAAGGAATGAGTTCAAAGCCATTTCCACCAGGCAGGGCTATATCCAGAAAGATGAGGTCTACAGCATGCTGGGTTAGCAAATTCCGGGCTTCAGCTACAGATTTTGCTATACCCGAAATATGTACCTCCCCACAATTTTCCTGTAACAGAAAATACAGAGAAGAACGGGCAAATTCTTCATCATCTACAATAATTGTATTCAGCACGGTTCCAAATGTTAATATGGGTGAATTTATTAAAAAAATGCCATATCCCTATTTTTTTCATAAATAAAGCATGCCAAGAAAACCAAGCGCTTTTTTCTTTCGTAAGTGGGGTAAAGACATTTACATTAAAATGACCTAAAACCTTAAAATTAAAAACTACTATGAAAAATTTAGAACAAGAAAAGCTGGATATGGTTCTCGAGGAGAGCAGTATACTGACAGCCAGCCTGCAACGCCGTTCCTTTTTGAAATATGCTGGCGCGGGTGCCGCCGGAATTGCTTTAATCGCTGCAGGCTGTAAAAAAGACCGTGGTGGAAACCCAATGACAGGTACTATACTGGATTTTAAAGATGATTTTGGCGTATTGAATTATGCTTATGCTTTGGAACAACTGGAAGCTGCATTTTACGTTCAGGTGGCCTCCAATCCACCGTCCACATTTAGCGCTACAGAAAAAGCTTATTTCCAGGACATCCAGTTTCATGAAATTGCCCATAGGGAATTCTTTAAAAAAGCATTGGGCCCGGCTGCTATAGGTAGCCTGGAGGTCGATTTTTCAAGTATAAACTTTACCGACCGTGCAAGTGTGCTGGGTGCAGCAAAAGCTTTTGAAGATCTGGGAGTTGCAGCCTATAACGGTGCTGGGGTAAGGATTAAAACTGATACTTATCTGGTTTTAGCCGGACAGATCGTTTCTGTAGAGGCCCGTCATGCCGCTTATGTCAGGGATTTAATTTCCAACGGGAGCTTTGCAGACTTAAATGACCTTACTGCCCTGAATTCTAACCCGGCAGGTGGACTGGATGGTGCATTAACACCAGATAAAGTGTTGGGTATTGCCGGCAAGTATATCAAAACTAAAATTAATGTAATCAATCTTTAACCTTAAAACCAGAAATCATGAATATCGTAAATATATTAGAAGAAATTGAAAAGGTTGACGGAGAGATCTATGAGCGTATAAACCCTAGAAGGGCCGCCATGAAAGATTTTTTCAATATGGGTAAAAAAATCTCATTGGCTGCCTTGCCTTTGGCAATGGGCTCCATGTTCCAGAAAGCCTATGGCCAAACTACACCTGCTGCGGTAACAGATGTGCTGAACTTTGCTTTGGCACTGGAATACCTGGAATATCACTTTTATAACCATGCATTGATGGCAGCACCAAACCTGGCCATTCCGGCAGGAGCGCCTAAAACGGCCATCACTACCATCCGCGATCATGAGTTGGCGCATGTTAATTTATTGAAAGGGGCACTGGGTAGTGCTGCACGGGCAGAAATTACTTATGCCATGACCGATTTTACTGCTGGCGGAACCTTTCCCTTGGTTTATGACGATTATGTAACTTTCTTAAAAGTAGCATTGGGATTTGAAGATACAGGGGTAAGGGCCTATAAAGGACAGGCTCCTGCATTGAAAGGCAATGCAGTACTGACAACTGCATTGCAGATCCATTCTGTAGAAGCGCGTCATGCTTCACATATCCGACAGATGCTTGCTGCCAATGGTGCAACGGGTTTAAAACCATGGATCAGCTTAGGCCCGGGTGGCATCGCCAATGATACCGGTGTTTCGGCTGTAGATGCGGTTTATGTACGTGAAAATACAGATGTACAGGCAGGCATCACCATTACCGGTATTGCCAATGGGGTAACCAAAGCAGCTGCAGTTGAAAGTTTTGATGAATTCTTAACCAAAACTGAAGTGGTAGCCATTGCCAACCTGTTCCTGAGAACAGGATTTAAATTATAAGATTGGTTTGTTTATTTTAAGAGGGGAAGAGGGCGAAAGCCCTCTTCCTTTTTTTTTATAAACCTAGTAATTGATCACCTGCTCTTCCAGGTGGTCTGGCAGTTCACGGTAGTTGTACTGCTGCCCTCTTAACTGTGGCTCAAATCCGGCTTCCCTGATCGCATCCTGTATGCCTTTTGCTGTAAAACGATGCGGGGCACCGGCAGCAGATACCACATTTTCTTCAATCATAATGGAACCAAAATCATTTGCCCCGGCATGCAGACAAAGTTCTGCCACGTTTTTGCCCACTGTAAGCCAGGATGCCTGTATATTTTTAATGTTGGGCAGCATGATGCGGCTTAAAGCCAGCATCCTGATGTATTCATCGCCCGAAACATTATTGCTGATGCCTCTTAAACGTTTCAGCAAGGTACCATCATCCTGGAAAGGCCATGGAATAAAAGCCAGAAAACCCTTGGCATCAGCCGGTTTTTCACTTTGTACCTCCCTGATCCATACCAGGTGCTCAAAGCGCTCTTCTATGGTTTCTACATGGCCAAACATCATGGTTGCCGAAGTGGTAATGTGCAGCTGGTGCGCTGCCCGCATGACATCCAGCCATTCCTGACCCCCGCATTTTCCTTTAGAGATCAGCCTTCTCACCCTGTCGTTCAAAATTTCTGCACCGGCCCCGGGCAAAGAATCCATGCCAGCTGCTTTTAGGGCAGTTAAAATTTCAGTATGTGAAAGCCCTTCCAGCTTGGCCACATGCGCAATTTCGGGTGGGCCAAGCGCATGCAGCTTCAGGTCGGGATACAATTCTTTCAGCTGTTTAAACAGGTCTGCATAGAATTTCAGGCCCAGCTCAGGATGGTGGCCACCCTGTAACAGCAGCTGGTCGCCGCCCAGCCTGAATGTCTCTTCTATTTTTTGCTTATAGGTTTCAATATCGGTAATATAACTTTCCTCGTGGCCCGGGCGCCTGAAGAAATTACAGAATTTACAGTTGGCAATACATACATTTGTGGTATTGACATTCCTGTCTATCTGCCAGGTCACTTTTCCACTTGGTACCTGCTTTTTTCTCAATTCATTTGCCACATAAGCCAGTTCAGCTGTTGCTGCATGATGATATAAAAACACACCCTCTTCTTTGGTTAGAAAGTCGAAGTGCAAAGCCCTTTGTAATAATTCGGCAGTATTCATGTTACAAAATTAGCTAAAATTGCCATAAGTTCTTTTCTTTTTATTTCACATTATTATCACAATTCGCCACCTCATAATTCCTATCTTTGCCGCAATTATTTTTCAATTTATGGTAGATTTTAACCGTTTTACACTGGCCAACGGCCTTCGTGTACTGGTACATGAAGATGATACAACGCCCATGGCGGTGTTAAACATTTTATATGATGTAGGCGCCAGGGACGAAGAAGCCGGCAGAACAGGCTTTGCGCATTTGTTTGAACACCTCATGTTCGGGGGCTCGGTGAATATACCAAGTTACGATGAACCCCTACAGCGTGTAGGGGGCGAAAACAATGCCTTCACCAGCAACGACATCACCAATTATTACATTACGCTGCCGGCTGTAAACCTGGAAACGGCCTTCTGGCTGGAAAGCGACCGTATGCTAAGCCTGGCTTTTTCTGAAAAAAGTCTGGAAACCCAGCGCAATGTAGTTTGTGAGGAGTTTAAACAACGTTACCTGAACCAGCCCTATGGCGATGTATGGTTAAAATTGAGGCCGCTGGCCTATACCACACACCCTTACCGCTGGGCAACCATCGGGCAGGACCTGGCGCAAATTGAAAACGCTAAAATGGAAGATGTGAAAGCATTTTTCAAAAAACATTATAATCCCCAGAATGCCATTATGGTTGTAGGTGGAAATGTAAAAACTGAAGCGGTAAAAGCTCTGGCCGAAAAGTGGTTTGCTGCTATCCCGGCAGGAGAAAAATACCTGAGAAACCTGCCTGCAGAACCTGCCCAGACTGAAGAAAGAAAAGAAAGCCTTACTGCCGATGTACCTTTAAATGCCATTTATATGGCCTTTAAAATGCCTGCCAGAAAGGACAGGGACTACCAGGTATACGACCTCATGTCAGACGTGCTCTCACAGGGGCAGTCGTCCAGGTTATACAACAGCCTGCTCAAAGAGCAGCAGCTGTTCAGCGATATCCACGCTTACATTACCAGCAGCATAGACGAGGGTTTGTTTGTCATTGAAGGCAAGCTGGTTGAAGGAATCAGCATGGACACTGCAGAAAATGCCATCTGGAAAGAACTGGACAAACTTACCGAAGAACTGGTTACCGACGAAGAGATCACTAAAGTGAAAAACAAGTCAGAATCCATTATGGTATTTGCCGAGATGAACCTGCTGGATAAGGCCATGAACCTCGCTTATTATGAGCTGCTCGGTGATGCAGCCGGCCTGAATACAGAGATCGACAAATATCTGGCAGTTAGTCCCCAGCGTATCCTGCAGGCCGCCAAAAAAACCTTTGTGAAAACACAATGTTCAACTTTATACTATTTAACTGCCAAAGATGCTTAACCGTACACTAGCCCCGGAATCAAAACAGGTTGATGAAATTAATTTTATTGAACCCTTAAAACAGACACTGGACAACGGTATACCGGTTTTTACCATCAATGCAGGTAAGCAGGAACTGGTGCGTATTGAATTTATATTTGAAAATGTAAACTGGGATGCTTCAAAGCCTTTGCAGGCCATAGGGGTAAGCCACCTGATCAACAATGGCACAACCAACCTTACTGCCAAACAAATAGCCGATAAGGTCGATTATTATGGTGCTTTTTTACAGACAGAATACGGGGCCGATCAAACCTGTGTGAAACTGTATACCCTCAATAAACACCTGGCTTCCGTATTGCCCATTGTCAGGTCTATCCTCAATGAAAGCGTTTTTCCGGAACAGGAGCTGGGTATCTTTATCCAGAATCAGAAGCAATCCCTGCAGGTAAACCTTCAAAAGAACGATTTTCTCGCCAGGAAACATTTTGCCCACGCACTTTTTGGCGATACCCCTTATGGTTCCAATATAGGACCGGCAGACTATGATGCCCTAAAAAGAGAAGAGCTGCTAAACTATTTTAAAGCAGCTTACAAGCCACAGAACTGTACCATCTTTGTAGCTGGTAAGTTTGAACAAAGCGAATTTGATACCCTGAACAGCATTATGGGTAAGGAATGGGACAATAAAGCCGCATCGGCAGTCAACAAATTCAGTTTTACCCATAGCACCAAAGGGGATATCCTGATCGAAAAACCTGAAGCCATACAGTCGGCCATCCGAATGGGGAGCCTGGCCATTACGCGCAGCCACCCCGACTTTGCCGGTTTCCAGGTATTAAATTGCTTGCTTGGTGGCTATTTTGGTTCCAGGTTAATGGCCAATATCCGCGAAGATAAAGGCTATACTTATGGAATTGGTTCTGCCGTGGCCTCTTTAAAAGATGCAGGTTATTTCTTTATCGCCACCGAAGTAGGGGTAGCCGTATGCAGCAACGCGATAGCCGAAATTGAAAAAGAGATCAATATCCTTAAAACAGAACTGGTTAGCGAAGATGAACTGGCACTGGTAAGAAATTACATGCTGGGTGCCATGCTGGGCAGCCTTGAAAATGCTTTTTCCCATGCCGATAAGTTTAAAAATGTGTATTTCTCAGGTCTGGATTACCGTTACTATGAAAAATATATAGCAACCGTAAAATCCATCACGCCGGCAGATCTCAATGAACTGGCAGGTAAATACCTCAATACCGATAGCTTCACTAAAGTAGTGGTAGGTAAAAAATAAAATATCCTGGCTATTCTATTTTAGCCAGGATACCTTTTTGTTTATCGGCTTGATAGATCTTTTTATGAAAGGCCACAAAGTCGTTATACTTTTCTGGTGGATAAGCCTTGCTGGTCATTGTTTTTGTACGGGTATAGACCAGGGTATTGTCTTTCGCCACTACCTTTGCCGTATACCTTCCAAATTCCGATTCGATCAGCACATCTTTAGGTATAAACTCTACCTTATATCCCTTAGGTATGGTATAAACGATCTCATCTTCATCATTAAAGCTGTAATCGATACTGAAAAAAGTTTTGCGGTCTTCCAGGGCTGTTACCGCTGTTTCCTGCCTGTTTAACATATTTAAGGTCATAAATAACTTATCCCCGCCCTTAGTCAGCAGCTGTGTGCATTTTAAGCCTATCTGCTCATTCAATACCGCTGCATTTTTATCCGGTTGTGTATAACTGAGGGTCCCGATCTGCATGTTTGGAATGCTCAGTGAGTTCATGATCCTTTTTCGCTGTGCTGTGGGATCTATAAGCAGCATGGCCACATTGTCTTCGTACTGGGCATTTGCATACTGGGTTTCAATGCTTACCAATGCCGAACCTTCTTCATCCAGGTTTACTTTTGTACTGCGCTTCTGGTAGTTGCTGGCCGGATCGTACACTGGTGTCTGTACCAGTTTGCCCCCATTTTCAGTAATCAGCAATACTGTCCTGTTCGAATTGGAATTGCCTATAAAACCGGCTGGCATCAGCTGACTGGTACACTCCAGCCATACCGTATCTTTTTCAAGCGGCACACAAAGGATCATGTGGTTGGTCTGGTTCATGCTGGCATACTGTTTATTTATAGAAGGCATATCATTGCCAAGGATCACCAGGTCCGATTTGATCCCAGCCTCCTGCAGCATGGCCTTCATATAGTTAGATAAGCCCTTGCAATCCCCGTAATTTACAGCAGCTACTTTTTCGGCAGCAATGGGCTTGTAACCCCCTATACCCAGCTGCACCCCCACATACCTGGTGTTCGATTGCAAATAATTATACAATATCCTGATTTTTTCTTTTGGGTCTTTGGCTGTTTTCAGCAGGCCCTGTATTTTCGTTTTTACGCCTTCAGGGAGCACCTGCATACCGCTGCTCAGGTTAAAAAGCCAGGAACCCAGGCTGGCCCAGGTTTCTATGTTCGCTTTTGAATTGTCAAATTCAAACTGGTTTGGGGCAACAGAAACCCAGGGCATTACATTCTTTAAACCCATACTCATCGGTTCATATTCCAGGGCAGGCACATTTTTACAGCTCCATTGGTACTGGATCTTATCTTTTATTTTTACCGAGTCGGTCTTTACATTGTTGCTTTTAAGGTATTTAAACGTCATTGTTTCAGGAATCCTGAAAATATAATTCGATTGCTCTACCGCGTAGCCCCAGTTACTTGCCGGGTACCAGGTCGGGTACGAACGGATACCACTATAATCTACCGTGTAACTGTATGCTATGGTATAGGGATAGTCGGTATACATAAAATCGAGATATTTTACCCTGTCGTCCTGGTACAGCGTTCCATCAGAAACCGCACTTCTGTCCTTAAAATCCGAACTTTTGTAATCCTTTATTTTGATTCCCTTGTCGTTATACAAAGTAGCTTTCAGACTGGAAATACCTGAAAATTTATCATAAAATTCGTGCATGTTGGAGGCCGACTCCCCGTTCTTATTCAATATGGTTATGGCAGTTTTGTAAGTTAAAACCGCAGTTCCCGGATTTTTCACTTCATAAACCTGCTCTTCATTTCTGATCACAACAGAAGCATTTTTCAGCAGTTCAGCAGGAATTTTACTGACGTCATAAATCTCCTGGGCATTTACCCTCGAAAGTGCAAGCAAGGAAACTATCAAAAGGACAGGTCTTTTCATCATTAACTTTTCTTAAATACAATTTGTTCTGCCTGTTTTCTCACAATATTCTTAAAAAGCTCTTTTAAGTAGTGGTATTCTTCCGGCGTGAAGAATGCTTTTTTCAAGGATATTTTGCTGGTGATCATCAGCTTATTTTCTTCAGCAGCAAACATGAAAACAAAGGAGGCAGCATCATCCGGTAAAACTACTTTTTCATTTTTGGGCGATTTATCCAAATGGTATTCTTTTGGAAAATCGATCGTGATGCGGTAATTTTCTTCCTTAGGATAAGCAAAGTCGACCGGATAAATCCTTTCTTCCAGTTTAAAGGGATTTTCCTTTGTCCTTTCAAACAATAGCGGGGCAAAATAGGCCAGGTTTCCGGCTTCTTCCACATTGTCCTCAATGGTTACGTCCATGCTTTCCACCAAAGGTTCGGCCAGGTCGGCCAGGTTCTGGATCTGATAGTTTTTTATACCAAGACCCGGTCTGTCGGTTTTATAATCTTTCAGAAAATCAGTCTCATTTGTCGCCGAACGGTATTTTCCCCTGCGGTTTAAAGCCTCATAATGGGTAGACGACAGATACAGTTTACCACTGAGTTTGTTTTCTTTGTCCAGTGTCAGCATTAAATTAATATTTGTCTTGCTCAGATTGGCCTCTTCCAGTGATATCCATGCAGCAGTAGCATCAGGCAGGTTTACTTTTAAGCCCTGATGGTTTAGGTTTTCATAGGCAATCATGTTCAGGGCGTGGTCTTTATCTGTGGCGTCCAAAAGGATCATTTTATCGCCAATTTCGGCCTGAACGATCACATTGTTAAAATCCGTAATCATTGGAAAACCAGGATGTGCCCCATTTTCCCTTGTACTCAGTAAAACCGGTGATGCTGTAATGTTTGCTTCATTTAAAAGTGTGAGCAGACAAAGGTTAATATCGGCCGAGTTACCGGTTTTCTTCTCAAATATGTTTTTTTGGCTGGTTTCCGAAGTATACAAGCGGTAATTACCGTCCCATTTAATGTTATTTTTTACATAATTAAAAATGAGCTGTAATACCGTATCAGGCTGTGTTGCAGTTTTTACAATGTCCTTTAAAATGCTTTTGCTGTAACTTTTTTTATTTATAAAAGCCCCGAAGTTTTCTTCTGTTTTAAGTCCGGCAACAATTTTTGGCCAGGAAGAAGTAAATTCCCTGTAAACCTGTCCGGGTACTGTTACAGAGCTCAGTTCAAAACCTACTTTGCTCACATAATCTTCCATCGTAGTAATGAAATTCTCTTTCTTTAAACCCGGCACATTTTCAACCTGATAATGCAGTTTTAAGCATGAGGCATTCAGTGTTCCTGCGCTCGAACTAAAAGTTTCGTTCACATATTCCTGTTTGGGGTTTAAAAACAGGTACCCGCCAGATCTTATCTTGTATTTGTAATATTCCGGAATATTGACTTCGTACTCAGAATATAGGGTAGGGATGCTTCTCTGAAAATACCAGGGCTGCAGGTTAAAGATAAAATCGGATTTTGTTTTGTATTTATATTCAACAATAGATCCTTCTTTTACATTGGGCAGGGCAAACTTTTTAAGCGTAAAATTTTTATCCTGTTTTTCTGAGAATTTGGCATCTTTATTTATCTTGCTGATCACAATTTTATCACCTTCAAGGTTATATGTGGCCGCATCCATGTAGTCCAGCTTTTCTTCCGAAGAATTTTGTTTGTAAAACCTCAGTTCCAGGTTTCCGTAATCGTACCCGCTCTTATTGATGATCTTGTAACGGATATGTCTTTCAAAAACGAATGCAAAGTCACCGGTCTTAGGGCTGAGCTCAAAATATCCTCTCCCTACATCAAACAAGATCAGGGCAGCAGCAGCCGAATCCGCACCACTTCCTTTACTGTCAAATTCGGCGGGTTCTATTTTTCCATATTTGAAGGTTTTTGATTTGCTGACTACATTTTCCTGGGCATACGAGAACGATACCAGTAGCAATAGGCATAATACGAGTAGATTTTTCTTGCGCATAAGAGCGATAATTTGTTTTCACAATTATAATACATATCACAAGAAGAAAAAAATTTATTTACTTAATATTCAGTAAACTAACCACACCGTCCATAGTAGCCACCAAAACCGCATTTTTACGCAATACATTTACGGTGTTGATCATAGAGTTGTCTATTTTATGTGCCCATATAGTTTTGCGCTCCAGCGGATCAAAAGCATATACCACGCCATTTCGTGTACCGAAAAACACTTCTCCATCTTTTGCGATCAGCATAGAAGGTACATGCTCATAACCGAAGCCCATGTTTAATCTCCACAATATGCCCGGGTCCGTAGCCTGTGTTTTATAGGCCACCACCTCATCGTTCATGGTTTTGCCAAAAATCAGGGATCCATCTTCCGACAGGCCGATAGACTCTCTTACAGTAGCTTCTTTATTTCTCCAAAGTGTTGCTCCGCTGTTTGCATCAAGTGCAGTAAGTACCCTGTCGGGTGCCGCAAAATAAACAATGCCCTTATGGGCTACCGGTGTGCACATGGCCGGAGAGAACATGCGGTTGGCATTTCCATTGTTCCATTTCCACAACAGGTTGCCCGTATGTTGGTCCAGTGCATATAAGTGACGGCCCCAGGAACCAAAGATCACTTTACCTTCATACAACAAAGGTTTGCCTACAATAGTGCCCTCTACCTGGTTAAAGGTCCAGCGCTCTTTCCCCGTTTTCAGTTCAATTGCCCTGAAGTGGTTGTCGCTCCCGCCAATATAAACCAGGCCTTTATCAATCACCGGAGAACCCAGAACGGCAGCTTTGGTATCGAATTTCCAAAGCAGTTTGCCTGTATTGAGCTGCAGCGCATAAATGCTGCCATCGCCCGAACCCAGGACAACCAAATTGTCTGCTATGGCAGGCGAAGAATAAATGGCACCTTTTGTTTTATAAACCCATTTTTTGCTGCCATCTTTAATTGATAAAGCCTCTATCTCGCCTATGCTGTTGCCAAATATAACCAGCTCATTGCTGGCTGCAGGTGTCAATACCACATTGGCTGCTGCATGGTAGCTCCATACTTTTTTGACCTGCGGATAGGTCTTATTGATTTCATACGAGGGCCTTTCTATCTTTCCGGTACTGCTTGCGCTGAATTTGCCCAGTGCAATTTTTCTCCAGGGATGTTCAAGCATAAGACCGGGTTTTTTAACGGCGAACAGGACAGAATCTTTGCGCATGGTTACAATGTTATAACCACCAAGACTATCTTTTGCCCTTAAATTGGAGCGACCCATGGTACCGGGTACACCTTCAAAATTAAGCGCCTGATTGGAATGGCCATGCCCGCAGATGGCATACTGTATATTGTATTTTTTTATCCTGTCGGTTGCTTCGTACCAGTTATCCAGACTATTGTCGACAGGGTAGTGGTTGATGAAAATAACCGGCATGGTAGCAGAAGTTTTTTTTAACACTTTATCCAGCCAGATTACGGCATCCCTGGGGATATGGCCGTCAGACATCCTTACATAGGGCCCCGAAGCGCAGGCAATAAAACGATAACCGTTGTGGTCAAATGTAAACTTATCGTCGCCAAATTCCCTGATGAAATCCACACCACCCGATTCTGACCAACCC
This sequence comes from Pedobacter sp. AK017, assembly GCF_014200825.1. Lineage (NCBI taxonomy): Bacteria > Pseudomonadati > Bacteroidota > Sphingobacteriia > Sphingobacteriales > Sphingobacteriaceae > Pedobacter > Pedobacter sp. AK017. The sequence continues at coordinate 359,621 of NZ_JACHCW010000001.1, read as the reverse complement.
GTGTCATGATTGCCGGGTATAACGTAATAAGGCTTTTTTAATTCGCTTAAAATAGATTTTGCCAGTTTAAGTTCTAATTTGGTGCCCATTTCTGTAACATCGCCCGTAACCACTATAAAGTCAAGATCTGTTTGTTTATTGATGTCATTTACGGTTCTTCTCAGGTCTTCTTCGCCGGTAGCTGTACCCACATGGGTATCAGTTACAAAGGCATATTTAAAGGTCTGGGCATTGCTGTTGATAAAACAGCTAAATAGAATGGCAAAAGAAAGGAGCAGTTTCATGTTTCCGGTCAAATTTGTGTCGGCTCAATTTACAGCTTTTTGTTGAAACCAGAAATGCATGTTATGGTTTTTAACTGTATTTTACCTGGAACCCATAGTTTTTAAACCATACTTAAATTTTTATAGAACGTTTTTAAATCTATATTAGGTCAAATCGACCTAGCAAGGACCTAGCAAGGTCCTAATAAGGACCTAAAAAGGTTCTTATAAAATATAGAGCAGTTATAGCACACAATTGCTTAAAATATCTGGCAACAGCTACCGAGGGTTGTTTCAATAATTAATCTGATTGTAATCTTTTACCTCATGCTGTCTTTATTTGCAAAACTATTGCGTATTCGCAATAATAATCGTATTTTTGCCCGGCAAATAGTAACTCTTAAATTATTTGCTATGCAACTCGATCCCAATAAATTTATAGCTGAAGGACTAACTTACGATGACGTATTATTAGTACCTGCCTACTCTGAAGTTCTGCCACGTGATGTGGATACCGGAAGTTTCCTGACCAAAAAAATACGTATTAATGTTCCTATAGTTTCTGCCGCAATGGATACAGTTACTGAAGCGGGCCTGGCCATTGCCATTGCCCAGGCCGGTGGTATTGGCATGTTGCATAAAAATATGAGCATTGAGCGCCAGGCAGAAGAAGTAAGAAAGGTAAAACGTTCGGAAAGCGGTATGATCCAGGATCCTGTTACCCTGAGTGCAAATGCCAGAGTTGCCGATGCTTTCCAGATCATGAAAGATTTTAAGATCGGTGGTATCCCCGTTATTGATGCAGATAATAAACTGGTGGGCATCATTACCAACAGGGACCTGCGGTTCCAGAAAGATATGCAGCGTAAGGTCTCGGAAGTAATGACCAGGGAAAACCTGATCACCGCACCGGAAGGGACTACACTTTTACAGGCCGAAGAGATCTTACAGGATTATAAAATTGAAAAACTCCCGGTTATTGATGCGCAGGGGCACCTGGCCGGACTGATTACTTTTAAAGATATTCAGAAATATAAAAATTACCCTAAAGCCTGTAAGGATGAACGTGGCCGTTTGCGTGTTGGCGCTGCGGTAGGTGTGGCGGCTGATAACATTGACCGCGTTGCGGCACTGGTACAGGCAGGAGTGGATGTGGTAACGGTTGATACTGCCCATGGCCACTCGAAAGGTGTCATTGATATGGTAAAGGCCATTAAAGAAAGATGGCCCGATCTGCAGGTCATTGCAGGTAATATTGCTACTGCAGATGCTGCGCTGGCATTGGCGGCTGCAGGTGCCGATGCGGTTAAAGTGGGTATTGGTCCGGGTTCTATCTGTACTACCCGTATCATCGCAGGTGTGGGTGTGCCTCAACTGTATGCTGTTTTTGAATGTGCCCAGGCTTTGATCGGGACAGGGATTCCGGTTATTGCTGATGGTGGTATTAAGCAGACCGGCGACATTGTGAAAGCCATTGCCGCTGGTGCCAGTGCAATCATGGCTGGTTCATTGTTTGCAGGTGTTGAAGAATCACCAGGTGAAACCATCATTTATGAAGGACGTAAATTTAAATCATACCGTGGTATGGGTTCGGTTGAGGCCATGTCACAAGGATCAAAAGACCGTTATTTTCAGGACGAGACCGATGTGGTGACCAAATTGGTACCGGAAGGGATTGTTGGCCGGGTACCTTATAAAGGAACATTGGCAGAAGTAATTTATCAATATGTAGGTGGCCTGAGGGCTGGAATGCACTATTGCGGTGCAGCTGCCATTGAAGATCTGCAAAAAGCCAAGTTTGTACGCATTACCGCTGCAGGAATGAGGGAAAGCCATCCGCATGATATTTCTATCACTAAAGAAGCGCCTAACTATTCGAGATAACAATACATGGGTGTTTTTTTATAGAAAATCATCTGGAGCGATCTCCCAGGTCCAGGGTTTTTTAAAGCTGTTAAATGTGCGCAGGGTTTTTATAGTCAGTGGCTGTTCAAAAATGTTGTCTTTCGCAAGGCTGTCACCCATCGATCCGGTGATCACTTTTCGCGTTTTATTTATAAAGTCATATTGCTTGTCATTCATTTCTCCGGAACCGGAATGATAGGCAAGGTTATTGGCCCTTACCAATTGCCAGTCTTTATCTAAGTATTTAAAGCTATAATTTAATTTCCAACGCCAGTTTGCACCACCTTCGAAAGATAGTAAAAGTTGGTTTTTCTCAATGAGCATGGGACGTAAGGGATCGCCCATGGCTCCTCCTTCTTCGGATCTTAGCATGAAGTTGTTGTTTTGGGTGACCAGCCGGAATGCAACACCAGCAGATCTTTTAAAGTAGATGGCCAGTATCCTTGGTTTTTGTACTTCTGTAATCAGCTCTGTTTCATTGTCGCCATAAGCACGGTTTTCTTTAACTGGCCTGTAAAATTCCAGTACCAGGGCCAGGTCTTGAATGTTGTCGTTATTCAGGTCGCCGGAGATGCTGTCGATCACCTTCCAGTTTTTAGGAACCAGTGCGGCAACTGATTTTCCCTGGTCGGGAAGCTGAGGAAATACAAAGGGCTGGGCCCGTATGCTTGTATACCAGATTAAAAAAAAGAAGGTCAGTTTAAGTTTCATATATCTGATATGAACGCTGATTGTGTTTAAATAGTGTTTAATATTTTGGCCTTGGGCAATTGAAAGCTAAAGGAAACCTGTTGGCCTGTAATGTCCACCTTTAGTTCAGACCCATTGCCTTTGATGTATTCCCGGCATAGGTGCAGGCCCAGGCCAACCCCCTTTTCCTGTCCAGTACCATAGGTGGCTTCAAAAGCATTGGGATCGGTGATGTGTTCTATATTCAGTTCATGACCATCGGGAATGTTATTGCTGATGCAGATTTCTGTATGCTCCGTTGCCTTTGTGAGTTTAATGTGGATGCTTTGCGTTGCTGGTGTAAACTTTATCGCATTGTCGATCAGGTTACGCAATACCAGCTGTATCTGGTTTTCATCGGCATATACCATCAGTTTTTCAGGAAGCTGCAGTTCAACAGTGATCCCTTTGAGTTGTGTTAAGGGGGCGTAAACCAATACCAGCTCTTCTACCAGTATGCTCAGGTCAAATGCCGAAGGTTGGGTAGTTACCCCGTCCATCTGGCTTTTTGCCCAATATAAAAGATTGTTGAGTGTATTGTGTATGGTATCGATGCTTTTTTTGTTTTCGTTGAGCAGCATTTTAAGTTCATCCAGGCTCAGCAGGTCCATATCTTTTAAGGAGAAAATGCTGACCAGACTGTTGAAAGGACTTCTCAGGTCGTGCGCAATAATAGAGAACAGTTTGTTTTTTACAGCATTGGAGGCTTTGAGCTGTACAATGCTTTCGCTTAATTTTAAAGTGCGGTCGGCCACCTGTTCTTCCAAACGCTGGTTTTGTGTTTGCACCAATATGAAATTCTCTTCACGAGCCTTCCTTTCATTATTGATGATGACACGGTAGCGGTCGCCCAGTGCAAAGGCCAGGAGCAGCAGTTCAATGGTCGAACCTACAGGTACAAATTCAAAGCTGTAATCATGGTAATCAAATACTCCATCCATGCTCAATACGGTTGCAATAATGGTTACGGCAATAAAGGTCCAGGCCAGTATGTAGTATTTGGCCGGGGTATGGCCTTTTTTATAGGCCATCAGGCCTAAGGTCCATAAAACAACAGAAAAACTGATGGTAATGTATTGGGCAAGCGTTGCCGATATACTTTTAAACCCGGCAATGCTGGTGATGAACATGATGAGGGCGAGGCCGGTTAAAACGTTACATATTTGTATTGCACGTGGTGATATGGCTTTCAGGTTAAGGAACTTTTTAGAAAACAGGATGCAGGAGATGGTAGAGATACTGAGAAAAGTATGCGGATAATGGTTTATAAACAGCTTAAAATTATCACCAAATAAATAGCTGTAGCCTCTTAAATAACCCACTACATATAAGCCAAGTGAAAAAACGTAGAGGCTGTAATACAGGTAGGTACTGTCTTTCATGCTAAAATAAAGAAAAATATTAAAGAGGAACAGCGTGAGGAGCACACCAATATATATGGTTTGCAGGTTATTTTTCAGGGATGTTCCAGGCATGAAGTTTTCTGATGTGGCCATTTTAATGGGCAGCAGCAGGATATTGTTTGTTTTTACCCTGAGCCAAAGGGTTGATGCTGCTGTATTTTCCGGTAGCAGCGGTAAACTGAATATATAATTGTTTGTGGCTATAACACCGGGTGCAGAAGGCCTTAGGGCTCCTGTTTTTCTATGTATAAAGTCGGCACCTTTAGGGATATAAAGATCTATATGTTCGATGTTTGGCACATCAACAATAAGGTAATCGTGTCTGGATCCGATGCTTAAATAATCGATCTTTACCCAAAAAGCCGATTTTTTATTGCCCAGGTTGAGTATCTGTTGCTGGCCCTGTGTAAATTTTCCGGCCTTTTCAAGTGCCATCACCTGGTTCAGCGTCAGGTTTGCGTTCTGATCTTCAAAATAAGTTACCTGTTTACCTATGTTGTTATTCATAAGATTGGTATCGAGGCGGATAGGTTGTGCTTCGGTATTCAGGTAGGCTAAAAAAAAGAGAAGGAGGGTAATTAAACGCATAATATAGAGTAAGGACTATTCTAATGTAAACAATTTACGGAATAAATTGAATGGAAGCAGTAATTTTAAGCTGTCAGTTTTCTTTTCTTAGCACTTCCAGGGGCGACTGGTTCAGTACTTTTCTGCTGCTCCATACACCAGTAATGACTACCATCAGGGTGATGCCGGTAAAGAAAGCGGCAACTGGCCAGATGGATGGCGTAAAGCTGGTGGCGAAACTGAATTTGGCGAGGGCCCAGCTGCCGGCCAATGCCAGTATCATGCCTGCTCCAGTGGCCACAGTACCCAGAAAGAGATATTCAATGGCGGTGATGCTGAGGATCTGTTTTCTGCTGGCGCCGAGTGTCCTCAGCAAAACACTTTCGCGCAGGCGCTGCCCTTTACTGGTCAGTACGGCCGAGAGCAGTACGATCCAGCCGGTGGCCATACTGAACAGGGCCATAAAGCGGATAACAAAACCTATTTTACCCAACAGTTCATCCAGTACCTGCAGTACCAGCCCGAGGTCTATGACCGAGACATTCGGAAATTGCCGGAGCACCGCGTTTTGAAAAGCTGCGGATGTGTTTCCCGAAGGCACGCGGGTCATCAATACATGGAACTGTGGGGCATCTTCCAGTACACCTTTTGGAAAGACCACGCGGAAGTTGGTTTGCATCCTGCTCCAGTTTACTTCCCTTAAACTGCCTACAACGGTTGGAATGAGCATTCCCTGTACGTTAAAGAGGATTTTATCGCCTATGCCGACATGTATGCGCCTGGCATAATTTTCTTCAAGAGATACATATACAACATTGTCTTTTTGTACAGTTCCGCTCCATTTACCGGCTGCAATTTTTTCGGCAGCAGTAAGCGTATCCTGAAAGGTTACCCGCAGTTCTCCTTTGAAGGCCCGTTGTGAAGGTTCCTGCTTTTTTGAATCCGGGTTATCCGTACTGTCGGCCGCTGCCAGTACTGAGGCAGTTTTGCCGTTAATTTCTGCTATACGTACCGTAACAATGGGTACCTGGTTCATGACGGGCAGCTGATGTGATTTTACCAGCTGCACAAGGGCTTCCTGCTGGTCGTTCTGGATGTCGAACAGTACCATATTGGCCTGGTTTTCACCTGAAGATAGGCGAACGCGGTTCATGAGGATGCCCTGTACAAAAAACAGGGTGCAGATGAAGGCGGCAGACAGGCCTATGGATATGGTGAGCATCAGGGTCTGGTTATTGGGGCGGTACAGGTTGGCAAAACCCTGGCGCCAAAGGTAGCCCGTTTGTGGTGGCAATAGTTTACGTACCAGCCACATCAATAATTTAGACAAGGCAAAAAGGAGTACGAAAGCAATGAGTATACCGGCGGTAAAAGCAATGGTCTGTATCCAGCTGCTCATTTGCAGCCGTGTAAAAGCCATAACAAACAACAAAATGAACAGGTAAACTGCCCAATTCAGCAGATCGCGCCGGTTGCCGGTTTTTTCAAAAGATAAGCGCAGTGCATTTAAAGGTGAAATGTGTCTTACAGCCAACAGCGATGGCAATGCAAAAAGTACGGAAATGATGACGCCCAATAAAATGCCCTGACCAATGGCCGGGAAGGAGAGCTGGACGGTCATTTCTACCGGTATGAAATCTTTTAATACGGCGGGCAGCAGGAACTGGATCAGGGTACCGAGCAGTGCACCTGCCAGGGCAGCGATGAGTCCGATGACCTTGATCTGGATGAGGTAGATGAGGAAAGCCTCAGCGGGTTTTAAGCCCAGGCATCTTAATGTGGCTACAGCAGCCATTTTTTCTTTGATGTATACATGAACGGCGCTACCTACACCTATGCAGCCCAGCAGCAGGGCAACAAAACCGGAAAGGGCCAGGAACCTGTTTAGGTCTTTGAAAGATCTGCCGGTATCTTCTTTTTTCGAAGCTACGGTTTCCGTATCCAGTCCCTCTTTTTCCAATATGGGCTGAAGCTGTTTTACTACTTTTTCTACTGCATCGGGGTTGTTGTACCGGTAATAATATTTAAACTGTATGCGGCTGCCGGTTTCTGTAAGGCCGGTTTGCTGCAGGTATTTTAAAGGGATGTATACAATTGGTGCTACTGTAGAGGAGATGCCGGTTTGGCCCGGGGCTTTGTTCAATATCCCCTCGATGCGGAAGCTGAGTTCGCCAACCTTAATGGAATCGCCGGTACGGGCATTAAACTGGAGCAGCAGGGTCTTGTCTACCAGTGCCTTTCTTCCACCTTGCCTGAACGTTTTTGCAGCACTGACCGGACTGCTCTCTATTTCACCGTAAAATGGATAATTGCCTTCCAGGGCCTTGATCTGTACCAGCCGGCTGCCCTGGTTTTTTATAAAATACACCATAGACGGGAAGCTTCTTTCAGCGGCCCTTTCATTGCCCAGACCCTGCAGGAGGGCTGCAGTTTTTTTATCCGGGGCCCTCCGGCCCTCAATGACCAGGTCGGCCCCGGTCAACGTCTTCGCCTGCTCATCAATATCATGCTGCAGGTTATCCCTGAAGGAATATACGGCTACCAGTGCGGCTATACCGAGTACAATAGAAGAGGTAAAAAGAAATAAGCGCGATTTGTTGTGGCGGCTGTCACGCCAGGCCATTTTAAACAACCAGCGGATATCCACCGTTCTGCCGGGCCCTGGTTGATGTTCAGACATACAGATCAGATTGAATGGTCCCGGCTTTTAGCTTGATGATCCGGCTGGTATGGGCAGCCAGTTCAAGGTCGTGCGTTACGATGATCAGGGTAGTACCCGCTTCCCGGTTCAGTTCAAACAGCAGCTGTTGTATTTTTTCACTGGTTTCTCCATCTAAATTTCCGGTAGGTTCATCGGCAAACAAAATGTCGGGTTTATTGGAGAAAGCCCTGGCCAGGGAAACACGTTGCTGTTCACCACCTGAGAGCTGTATGGGATAATGTTGGGCACGGTCTGACAGGCCTACCTTGGCCAGTAGCTCCATGGCCCGCTGCGTTACATTTTTCTCTCTTCTCAGTTCCATGGGCACCATTACGTTTTCGAGTGCCGTAAGGGTGGGCATCAGCTGGAAATTCTGAAAAATGAAGCCTACATGGTTATTGCGTATGGCGGCAAGTTCGTTTTCGTTCAATTGGTCCAGCTTCACTTTGTTTAAGATTACGCTGCCGGCGCTTGCCCTGTCGAGCCCCGCACAAAGGCCAAGTAAGGTTGTTTTTCCACTGCCTGAAGGGCCGGTAATGGCTACCGTGCTGCCCCGGGGTATAGAAAAATCAATATTGCTGAGTACCCTAAGGGCAGTACCTGCACTTTTATAGGTCTTACTTACGTTTTGAACTTCAAGGATGTTTTCGGCAGACATGAACAGCGGATAATATTTTAAATTTAACGAAGGATTACCTGTTAAATATACAAGTATTCGTTAATTTAGATTTTATATATCACGATATGTTACGGACTAATTTTATGAGCGCTATCATTTTGCTGAGCATGATAACTGCCTGTGGGAACAATCAGCATACAGCCGGAGGACAGGAAAATGCCAAAACTGATGGCACAGCGCAGGCTGGTACCGGCCGGCCTGAGGCACAGCATATCCTTTTTTTTGGTACAAGTTTAACGGCAGGCTACGGGCTTGATCCGGAAGAGGCCTATCCGGCCATCATCCAAAAAAAGATAGACTCGTTAAATTTACCTTATAAAGTGATCAATGCAGGCCTGAGCGGCGAAACATCAGCCGCAGGCAAAAGCAGGATAGACTGGCTGTTAAAGCAGCCGGTTGATATTTTTGTATTGGAACTGGGTGCAAATGATGGCCTGCGGGGCTTATCTGTTGCAGAAACATCGGCCAATCTGCAGGCTGTAATTGATAAGGTAAAGGCCAGGTACCCTAAGGTAAAAATGGTGATGGCCGGTATGCAGATGCCGCCCAATATGGGGGCCAGCTATACTGCTGATTTTAAAGCATTGTTTAGCAAGCTGGCACAAAAGAACAATATGGCGTATATTCCTTTTTTGCTGGAAGGAGTGGGTGGCCAGGCCCGGCTTAACCAGGAAGATGGGATCCATCCGACGGCCGAAGGGCAGAAAATACTGGCAGAAAATGTATGGGCCAGATTAAAACCTTTACTTTAATTATTTATACAATCAGAAAATGCAAAATAAAATCTTACCGGCGCTTCTCCTTATATTCTTTTGTTCGGTTTCTCTTGCCCAGGAAAAAAGAGAACGGATCCTTTATATTGTAGACAGCATACCGATCATCAAAGAGCCAAAGGATGAAGAACAGATCACTGAAGCGGATATTTTCAATGCTGAAGTGATTACGGATGAGAAAAAAATCAATTCAATGGGCCATTTTTTTACGGATAAGATCATTATGCTGACCACTAAAGCTTATGCTGCCCGACCGGAAGCTTTAAAAGCACTTCCCAGGAGAGCGCTGATGGAGAAGAAAGATGGGGCCATGTACGTAAAGGGGGCAATTAAACCTTATTCGGGGAAGTTTATAGACTATTATATGAACGGCAATATAAAGGCCGAGGGCACCATGTTGTATGGACTTTTAAATGGCACCACTACAGCTTATTATGTGAATGGCAATAAAAGATATTTTATGAACCATCAGGCAGATATTGGTTATGGGCCAACCGAGGATTATTTTATCAATGGGAAGCTTAAGGCCAGGGGGAAATACCGGAATGGCGAAGAAGATGGAATATGGCAGGAATTTTATTCGACAGGGAAATTAAAAAGTGAGATCAATTGTAGTCTGGGTAAAAAAGAACTGCCAAAGGAGGTGCTAAGATTTTATGAATTACTGGGCAAGGCTGAAACGCTGATTAAAGAAAACGATTATAAGACCCTGATTAAAAAGATGGATGAAGCGGTATTGTTAAATGCCGAATATGCCGATGTATATTTTTACAGGGGCAATGCGAAGTTTAACCTTTTTGATTTTGACAGTGCCATTGCTGATTTTGATAAGGCAATTGAACTGGAACCCTTATATATGCAGGCCTTAAGTTCGAGGGCTTTTGCCAGGTTAAGGAAATATGAGTTTAAGGATAGCAAAACCTTAAGCAAAACAAAAGAGGTAACGGTAATGGCGGCCAAGGATAACGTTCCTGTGCCAAAGGAAGACCAGGATAAGATCTGTGCAGATCTAAAACTGGGCTACGAACTGGGCGACAGGAAGCCAATGATTGTTGATGTCATGAAACGGTATTGCAGTACCCCATAAAAGGGTACTGCCTTTTGGTCTTCTACTTTGTATTTTCTACCGATACATTATACAGTTCGTACCAGTCCTGATGATCCAGCTCTATGGAAAAAGCATTGGCCGCATTTTTGATCCTTTGTACATTGGTAGTGCCAATTAAGGGCAATGCCCCTAGTTTTACCAGCCAGGCTACGGCAAGGGATTCGATATCGGCCTTATATTTTATACTCAGCTCTTCCAGTTTTGCCCGTACTTTAAGGGCCTGTACATCTGTACCGGCTGCTACACGGCCTTCTGCAAGCGGGGCATATGCCAGTGGCCTCATGTAACGTTGTTTGATATAGTCGAGCTGCCCGTTGTCCAATGCCTGGGTGCTGAGCAGGTTCAGTTCTATGTGGTTGGTTACAATGGGTTTGGTTAGGTAAGCTGCCAGCAGCTGGTGCTGGAATACCGAAAAATTGGCAACACCGATGCTCTTGATCTTTCCGGAATCTTTCAGTTTTTCCAGCGTCAGGGCTGTTTCTTCCAGGTTGGAGATGGCATCCAGTTTGTCGAGCAAAAATATATCGATGTAATCTGTTCTCAGGTTCCTTAAGGAAGACTCCACACTTTTAGTGATGTGGGCAGCAGAAGTGTCATAATGCTTAACCCTGATTTCCGGATTGTGCGGATGGGGAAGTCTTAACCCACATTTTGTGAACAGGACTACTTCATCCCTTTTAAACAGCCCTTCCTTCATCAGATCGCCGAAAAGTGCCTCGCATTTGTAATTTCCATAGCGATCCCCATGTTCAAAGGTATTGATGCCCAGTTCCAGGCAAAGGCTGACCACTTTTTTTAAAACGCTATCGGCCTCTTTGACCTCGTCCCATCTGTAAAAACCGTATACCGCAGGTGAAACTTTCGGGCCTGCGTCGCCCATATATACTTTTTGCATATCCTGTCTGTTCTAAATCGCTCAAGTTCGCTTTTTTTTACAGGATATCAAAAGCAGGGCATAAAAAAAATGATTTTTGGAAATGAATATATAATCTTTACCTTTGCAATTCATCTGATGATATGATGAATTATGGGAATTGAATATATCAAAAAGAAATCGCTGGCGGATGAAGTTGCAGCCAGACTTCAGGAACAAATTACACTGGGCAGGTATAAGGTAGATGAAAAACTACCCATAGAACCAGCGCTGATGAAGCATTTTGGAGTAGGCAGGTCTACGATCAGGGAAGCGATAAAGATCCTGGCAAATTCGGGCTTACTGCGCGTACAGCAGGGTATAGGTACTTTTGTAGAGCAGGTTACCTGCAGTAAGGAGCCGATGGAACAAAGGCTGAAGCGTGCAAATGTGCAGGACCTGGACGAAGTGCGGCAGCTGTTGGAAATGAAAATTGCCGAAAAAGCTGCCCTAAACCGGACAGATGCTGATATCATAGCCATCAGGGGCCATCTGGAAAACCGGAGAAAAGCAGCTGCCGAAGGTTTAAAAGAAGCGTGCATAGATGCCGATGTAGCCTTTCATATGGCCATAGCAGAGGCTTCAAAAAATGAGATCCTGGCCGATCTCTACAAGTCCACTTCCGTACACCTTAAAAAATGGTTTCTTCAGATCTATCCAGATACCCGGGCATTTGAGGAAACGTATGTGATCCACGAACAGCTGTTAAAAAGTATCATTGCCGGCGACGCCAAAAAAGCATGGACAATTGCCGCAAAAATTATCGGTCACGTATCCCAGTAAACAATTTACATCACCCATTACCAATTATAATGAAAACAACAAATCCGGCCTCTGCCATTGAGCCTAAACAAATTGCCCAGCAAACTGTATTTCCGATACTTTTTGCCATTAGTTTTTCCCATTTACTAAATGATACGATACAGTCGCTCATACCTGCCATTTATCCTATTGTAAAGAATACCTATCAGCTGAGCTTTTCGCAGATTGGCTTAATTACCCTGATGTTCCAAATGGCCGCTTCTTTATTCCAGCCATTTGTAGGCTTATATACCGATAAAAAACCACAGCCTTATTCACTGGCTATAGGAATGGGTTTTACGCTGGTCGGCCTGATCACTTTATCTTTGTCCAACGGATTTTACTTCATGCTGCTTTCTGTTGCACTTATTGGTACGGGCTCTTCCATATTCCATCCGGAAGCATCTCGTATGGCCCATGCTGCTTCAGGCGGAAGGAGAGGCCTGGCCCAGTCCATCTTTCAGCTGGGTGGCAATGCCGGAAGTTCTATCGGACCTTTGCTGGCTGCCTGGATCATTGTGCCCTACGGACAGTTCAGTGTGATCTGGTTTTCTATCATTGCTTTACTGGCCATTATGATTTTGAGCTGGGTAGGCAAATGGTATAAGGGCTATATGGTCAATTTAAAGGCCAGAATGGGGGCAAAAGTAAATGTGGTAACCAATAATTTTTCCAGAAAAAGGGTGGTATTTGCCGTGATCATTTTACTGGTCCTTATCTTTTCAAAATACTTTTACATGGCCAGTCTGACCAGCTACTTTACCTTCTATCTAATAGATAAGTTTCATGTACCGGTGCAAACCTCGCAGCTTTACCTGTTTGTATTTTTATTTTCCGTTGCGGCCGGTACACTGATCGGTGGTCCGGTGGGCGACAGGTTCGGCCGTAAATATGTGATCTGGTTTTCTATTTTAGGTACAGCACCTTTTGCCTTGTTGCTGCCCCATGCCAATTTATTCTGGACCGGGGTATTGATCGTACCGATAGGTGTGATCCTGGCCTCAGCATTCTCTGCTATTCTGGTGTATGCGCAGGAACTGATACCGGGTAAGGTGGGACTGGTTGCGGGATTGTTCTTTGGTTTTGCTTTTGGTATGGGCGGTATAGGGTCTGCTTTACTGGGTAAGCTTGCCGATAGCACCAGCATCAATTACGTATTTCATATCTGTGCATTCTTGCCCCTGATTGGTATCATTACCGGGTTTTTGCCCAATATTGAGGGCAGGAAAAAAGCCTGATAAAAAAAAGGCCGGTAATTTTGTTACCGGCCTTATGCTTTAAATATACCTGTTGATCAGGTTTTCCAGGAATTCCTGCTTGCCGCTGATGGTTTGCGGTTCGCCCTGTGCCACTGCATAATCGCGCAGGTCTTCCAGGCTTAAGCTCCCTTCTTCAAAGGCTTTGCCTTTTCCGCTGTCGTAAGACGCATATCTTTCTGCCCTTATTTTTTTGTATTCAGAATGCTGAAGGATGCGGTCGGCGGTAATCAGGGCCCGGGCGAAAATATCCATTCCACCAATATGTGCATGGAAAAGGTCGGCCGGATCCGTTGAATTCCTGCGGATCTTGGCATCGAAATTTATACCCCCACCTTGCAGGCCCCCTGCTTCCAGGATGATCAGCATGGATTCTGTAACCTCATTGATGTTGTTTGGAAACTGGTCTGTATCCCAGCCATTTTGTTCGTCGCCGCGGTTGGCATCAATAGAGCCCAGCATTCCGGCATCAGCAGCCACCTGCAGCTCATGCTGGAAGGTATGTCCGGCCAGCGTAGCATGGTTAACTTCCAGGTTCAGTTTAAAATCACCCAGCAGGTCGTACTGACGGAGAAAGCCAAGTACGGTTGCTGCATCGTAATCGTACTGGTGCTTGGTGGGTTCACAAGGTTTGGGCTCAATAAAGAAGGTGCCTTTGAAACCATTTTTACGGGCATAATCTTTGGCTGTATGCAGAAATTTTGCCAGATGTTCCTGTTCGCGTTTCATATTGGTGTTCAGGAGGCTCATGTAACCTTCGCGGCCACCCCAGAATACATAATTTTCCCCATTAAGGGCTATGGTGGCATCAAGGGCTGCTTTTACCTGTGCTGCGCCATGGCTCAGCACATGAAAGTCGGGATTGGTAGCCGCTCCGTTCATATACCTGCGGTGAGAGAAAAGATTAGCCGTACCCCAAAGCAATTTTACACCTGTTTCTGCCTGTTTGGCTTTTGCATAATCGGTCATGATCTGCATCCGTCTTTCATTTTCTTTGATGTCGTTGCCATAATCTACCACATCCACATCATGAAAGCAGTAATAGGGCAGGTTCATTTTGGTCAGAAATTCAAAGGCTGCATCCATTTTGTCCTTTGCACGATCCAGTACATCCGCTTTCGCATCCCAGGGAAAAATATGTGTCGGACCGCCAAAGGGATCTGTACCATTTCCGCAGAAAGAATGCCAGTAAGCACCGGCAAAACGCAGGTGCTCTTTCATCTTTTTGCCGGCAACCACCTGTTCAGGATTGTACCATCTGAAAGCCAGCGGGTTGTCTGTTTCCTGTCCTTCAAAGCTGATCTGTCCGATCCCTTTGAAATATTCGTTGTCTGCAGTAAGTTTTGTCATCTGATAAGGTATTATATTGATTTTTTAATTACAGTTGTTTTTCGAGCAGGTTTTTCCAGTCGAGGTATTCATTTTCCAGCTGATCTTTGCCGGGTTCTACCAGTTTCAATGGTTTCTTACGGGTAAAAGCCTCGGCGGCCGACTTAAAGTAGCCTGCACCAATTCCGGCTCCTATGGCGGCGCCATAGCTGCCATCGTTATCGTAAAGCTCTACGGGTACCCCGGTAATGTTTACAAATGTTTGCGTAAAAACATCACTTAAAAAGAGATTTGATTTTCCGGCCCTGATCACTGTAGGGTTCATGCCATTTTCTTTTAAGATATCCAGTCCGTAACGGAAAGCAAAGGCAATGCCCTCCTGAACAGCACGGAAAATGTGCGCATTGCGGTGGATGTTGAGGTCGATACCCTGCAAATGGGCGCCTACTATTTTATTGTTCAGCATGCGTTCTGCCCCATTGCCGAAGGGAAGTACGCGGAGGCCTTCACTTCCCGGTGATATGGTTTGTGCAGTTTCGTTAATGGCGGTATAGTTCATGCCGGTACCAAAGCTATTCCTGGCCCAGCGGTTCATGCTACCCGTTCCGTTAATGCATAACAGCACACCAAGGCGGGGTTGTTCTGCGCTATGGTTTACATGGGCAAAAGTATTTACCCTTGATGCCTTATCGTATAAAAGCTGTTCCGTTACGCCGTAAATTACTCCGGAGGTTCCTGCTGTGGCGGCAACCTCTCCGGGTTGGGTTACATTTAAAGATAAGGCATTATTGGGCTGGTCGCCAGCCTTGTAAGCTACAGGTATCCCAGGTTTTAGCCCAAGCTGTGCTGCTACGGCTTTCATAAGCTGGCCATGTACTGAAAATACTGGTTTTATTTCCGGAATCAGGGCCTTATCGAAGTCGAAAAACTTCATTAAGGCTTCAGAAAGCTGATTTTCCCTGAAGTCCCAGAATACACCTTCCGACAAGGCGGAGATGCTGGTGCTGACTTCCCCTGTGAGCTGTAGGGCAATGAAATCGCCGGGCAGCATTACTTTGGCTATCCGGGAATAGATTTCGGGTTCATTAGCTTTTACCCAGGCCAGTTTGGCAGCTGTGAAATTGCCTGGTGAATTGAGGAGGTGCCGGAGGGCATATTGTTCACCCAGCTGTTTAAAGGCATGGTTACCCGTCTCGACAGCGCGGCTATCGCACCAGATGATGCTGTTCCTGAGGCATTCGCCATCCTTGTCTACCACCACCAGGCCATGCATCTGATAGGCAATTCCAATAGCGGAAATGTCATCCGGGTTGTAAGCGCGCCGGGCATGACATAAGGAAATGGCTTTTTGAACATTGGTCCACCACAGCCGGGGCGATTGCTCGGCCCAGCCGTGTTTCAGGCTAATGATCTCCGATTCCGATTCAGGGTAGCTGGCGCTCGCAAGCGTATGCCCCGAATTGGCTTCGACAACAGAAACTTTTATAGATGATGTGCCTACATCAATACCTAATAGCAGCATTGTATTTATAATTTGATAAAACGAAAATAAGCAAATATTTCAGTTTAGCAATCGATTGCCTATTTAAATTTTATACGGTCTTTTCCATGAAGGATTTGTGAGTTGTTGTATTTTTTTATTATGTTTAAAAACTCCCTTTTGATATTGATCAGCTAACCGGTTGATTTGTTGATGTGTGCGCTGCTCTTCTTCAAAGGTCTTTTGACGAAACAAATGAAACCTAAATATGATGAATGGAACTAAAGATTTAAATGCTACGGACCGCAGGTCCTTTTTAAAGAAGTCGGGTATCGTAATGCTGGGAAGTACACTGGCTTATCAAACAGGTTTTTCATCGGGCTTGTTTAATAGCGTTAAAACATTGAAAGTTGGCCTGATTGGTTGTGGCGGCCGGGGCACAGGTGCGGCCATGCAGGCGCTGAATGCCGATCCGGATGTGGTCATTACCGCTATGGGGGATGTTTTTGAGGACAGACTGGAGGGTGCTTATCAGGCGCTCATCAGCCTTGATGCCAAGCGGGTCAGGGTAGATAAAAAAAGAAAATTCATTGGTTTTGATGCCTATCAGAAAGTCATAGATTCGGGAGTGGATGTGGTGCTGCTTACTACGCCACCTGCATTCCGCCCTGACCAGCTTACAGCGGCCATTGCTGCCGGCAAGCATGTATTTTGTGAAAAGCCGGTAGCCGTTGATGCCCCGGGCATACGCAAAGTGCTGGCCGCAGCAAAAGCGGCGGCAGAAAAGAACCTTTCCCTGGTTTCGGGATTTTGTTTCCGCTATGATCTGCCTAGCAGAGGGGTGTTCAGCAGGGTTTTAAATGGGGATGTGGGCAGTATTAAAACCGTTTCAACATTTAGGAACGGGGCCGGCAACTGGTCCAATCCGCGCCAGCCTGGCTGGACAGACCTGACCTATAAGTTAAGGAACTGGCATTACCAGAACTGGCTTTCGGGTGATTTTATTGTTGAGCAGGCGGTGCATAGCCTGGATATGATGTCCTGGGTGATGGGCGACCAGATGCCACTAAAGGCTACGGGTACCGGTGGACGGCAGGTGCGTGTTGACGAGATTTACGGAAATATTTACGATCATTTTGCGGTAGAGTTTGAATATGCGAACGGTGCAAAGGGCTTTCATTTTTGTCGCCAGCAGGAGGGCACGTCCAACCGGAATACAGTGGATGTACTGGGTACAGAGGGGAGTGCCTTTGTAAATGTAGGGATGCGGTACGAGATCAGCGGAAAAAACAACTGGAAGTACGATGGTCCGAAAAAGAACATGTACCAGATCCAGCACGATGAGCTTTTTGCAGGCATCAGAAATGGAAAACCGATCAATGACGGGGAATGGATGGCAAAAAGCACCTTATTGTCCATTTGGGGGCGCATGGCTGCGTATAGCGGACAAACCATCAGTTATGATGAGGCCCTGAATTCCAGTGTGGTACTGGGACCAAAAATAGAAGATTATAACTGGGACCTGAAATGGGATAACCAGCCGGTAGCCATGCCGGGAATTAGCAAAGTCATTTAATCTCTAAATTGAACTAGCTGATGAAGAAAATATTCAAGGGGATGGTTATGGCTTTTTTATGGGCCTTTATAGGTATATCCACAGCAAATGGCCAGGATAAACCCCTACAGTTTGGCCTGGAAACCTTGCTCTCTGATGCAAAAGGACAGGCTAAGGCCATTAACTGGATAAACGTAAATACAGATAAGGATACCTGGAAAAGGGAAAAAGAGCTGCTGGTCTGTTCGGGCAAGCCTATAGGGGTCATGCGCTCGGAAAAATTATACGAAAATTTTATACTGGAGGTGGAATGGAAACACCTGGAAGCAGGCGGAAACTCGGGGGTATTTGTATGGAGTGATGCCAAGCCCGGTGAAAATAACCGTTTGCCCGGTGGTGTTGAAGTTCAGATGCTGGAACTGGATTGGGTAAACATCAATGCCAAAGAGGGGGTACAACAACCCATTGCTTATGTACATGGAGAGCTTTTTGGAGTAGGCGGGGTAGAAACGATACCGGATACGCCGAGAGGGACAAGGAGCAAATCGGTAGAGAACCGCTGCAAGGGAAAGGGAGAATGGAACAGGTACCAGGTGGTTTGTGTGGATGGCACCATCAAGTTGTCGGTAAACGGAAAATTTGTGAACGGGATCAGTAAATCGACTGTAAGAAAGGGCTATCTCTGTCTGGAATCGGAAGGTGCCCCCATTCATTTCAGGAACCTGAAAGTAACAGTGCTGGACTGATACCCCTGATTGTTCATGGCTAGTTTTTCTGTCAGAAAATACCTATAAATAGGTATTTTTTGCTTAACAGGACGTCGGTAGCTTTGTAAGCTAAATCGCTTAACAATCTAAATGAACATGAAAAAGAATTTACTTATTGCATTTACACTGGTCATCTCCCTAATGGCATGCAAGAAGGAGAAAACACCTGAACCCGAAACGGAAGAACGTAAACCGGAAGTTCTCATTAAAAACATCACAGAAAAACTGGCCGCGGCCGATAGCATCAGTAACTTTAACAATGCCCTTAAAAGCATGAAGCTTAGGGCAGAGGAAACTGCCCAGGGGATTACCGTTTTTGCGCCGCTAAACGAAAGCTCTGCTGCGCCGGGACGGGTAAGTAAACTGTCGTCGACAGGCAATGCCAGCGGTACAAGGGCTGGGAATGCCATTGCGGATGTAGCTACTGTACCGCAACTGGTGCTGACCGATTCCGTATTGCGGGACCATATTGTAAAGGGTGTATTCAAGCTGTCGGACCTGACAGATGGTAAACTGCTTACAGGTTTAAGCGGTAAACAGCTTAAGGTAAGCCGCTCTGCGGATACCATCTGGATCAACGGGGTACAGATTGGTGGCAAAGAGATTTTAAATACCAATAACGAAGTGGTGTATACGGTAAAATCGGTGTTGACGGCAACTTCGGTTACCGACCAGCTGCAATCCACTTCTATTGAGGTTACGGTTTGGGACGGGACTTTATGGACCACTGCAAAACCTACAGGTGCAGTACTGGCCGGTGCAACCGTTACGCTTTACCGTACACAGCAAAATTATGCAGATAGCGTAGCGGCATACACCGCCATAAGCGATGCTGCAGGCAAGGCATTGTTTAAGTCAATTACAGCCGGAACTTATTATATCAAGGCATCCTCTGGTGCAAAAAGCAATATTTTCAACCGTTCTGCCAAGCAGGCTGGTTTATATTCGGGTTATACTGTTGCAGGCATATTCCAGTCGCAGGCAGAAATTACCGCGGCAGCAACCCAGACCGGTGCACAGCCGGGTAACTTTAAATGGCTGGATGCCAATGGGGACGGTATAATCAATAACAGTGACAGGGTAACTTTGCCTTATGAGCAGGCTGTAGCTGCAAATGGCACGGTAAAGAAAATAGCTGTATCGATTGGTTTACTGAACAATAAGCAAGAACCTTTATTAACGGAACAGGAGTTTCTGACAGGTATGAGCAATGCGGAAAACAACATTGCCAGCTGGCAGAAAAACCTGGTGGTTGCCGACGGACTGCTAAGCCATCAGGCTTCGATAGATTCCATACCACTGGTTTTTAAAGCAAACTATCAGGCTTTTGGTAATTTT
The DNA here is from genome assembly GCF_014200825.1 of Pedobacter sp. AK017. Classification (NCBI taxonomy): domain Bacteria; kingdom Pseudomonadati; phylum Bacteroidota; class Sphingobacteriia; order Sphingobacteriales; family Sphingobacteriaceae; genus Pedobacter; species Pedobacter sp. AK017. The sequence goes on along the minus strand of NZ_JACHCW010000001.1, from coordinate 340,054 downwards.
ACATTTACGCCGACCAATCCCGGTGTTACCCAGATCTGGCAACAGGGATATGCGTATATTGCTGCATTGAACACTTTACAGCAAAAAGCACCGCTTGCGATGAGCAGACGTGCAGAAAAGATGAGCCAGTTAAAGGCCACAAGGGCGTATGTTTATTTACAGCTGCTGACTTATTTTGGCAACATTCCTTTGGCACAGACTGCGGGTAGTTTAACGAATGCCAACCGGGCTGCGGTAGTTAATTTTATTTCTGCCGAACTGGCATCAGCAGCAGATTCCCTGTCGCTTGGTACCAGCGGAGCGGCCAGCCTGAACGGGCTTTCTGTTAAAGTGTTGCAGGCAAAGGCAGCTTTGCTGGAAAAAGAATATGGAAAGGTGGCCGACCTGACCAATTATGTGCTGAACAGTGGCCAATATATGCTGGCAGCTGCCGGAGCACAATTTAATGCAGGAAATGCAGAACTGATCTGGGACAATTCGGCCAATATCGATGTGAACGTGAAGAGCTACTTTTTTAACCGGTCAGTTTTACCTTACCTGAGGCTCACGGAAGTTTACCTGATGTCGGCCGAGGCCAGTATGGCACTGGGCAATACCATTAATGCGCAGACGAGGTATCAAACACTGGCACAGCGTTCGTCCTTCTCTCCGACCTTTAGTCAGGCTAACTTAAGGGCATTGTGGACTGCCGAAATGAGAAGAGAAGGTGTGGCCTTCGCCAACCTGACCAGGTGGGGAACTGCTGCCGATGAGCTGGCGAGATATGGATTCTCATCTGCAAAAAATAACCGCTTACCTATACCTCAGGCGATCCTGGACCAGAACCCTGGTATGCTTCAGAACCCCGGGTATTGATCATTATTTTTTTAACGCTATTGGAGGGCCTTTCAGTTGAGTACTGAGGGCCCTCCTTATTTTAGCCGCACCGTAATCCAGGTCTGCCGGATGAAAAAAAAACAGTCAGCCCGATTAAAACCGGTTGTGAACTGAAATAAAATTCCATTTATGTCAATTTTTCTGAAAAATTTTCGGAAATATTGGTAAGTGTTGTTATGATAACTTGTATTATGGAGTTTTACCGAAAATTATTTCATTGATAGAATGTTGACTGAAACCAAAGCGCAGGCTTGTTTAACTGCAGACCTTACGGATAAATTTGAACACTTGTGGCATCTGGTGGGCAATACGCCCATGCTTGAACTCCAGTATACATACAAAGGAAAAGCGGGAAAGGTGTATGTAAAATGCGAACATTATAACCTTACCGGAAGTGTGAAAGACAGAATGGCGCTGAACATTATGTATGAAGCTTACAGATCATGTGCAATTAAACCTGGTGATACCATTATTGAAGCTACAAGTGGCAATACAGGAATAGCATTTGCGGCTATTGGCCGGGCCCTGGGCCATCCGGTGAAGATCATTATGCCAAACTGGCTGAGCAAGGAGCGTATTGATATCATCAGGAGCATGGGTGCCGAAGTAATTTTGATCAGTAAGGAAGAAGGGGGTTTTTTGGGCAGCATTAAAATGTGTGAGGACCTTGCCGCTGCCGGAAGGGTTTTCCTGCCCAGACAATTTGAAAACCAGTATAATGGAGAAGCCCATGAGAAAACCACGGGTATGGAGATCTGGGAGCAATTGAAATTAAAGGGATTAAGACCTGATGCTTTTGTAGCAGGTGTTGGAACAGGGGGGACGGTAATGGGCGTTGGAAAAGGGCTGCGATCACATCATGCCGCTATCAGGATCCATCCACTGGAACCCGCTGAAAGTCCGACCTTAACCACAGGATATAAAGTTGGCACCCACCGCATACAAGGAATTTCTGACGAATTTATCCCCGCTATAGTGAAGCTGGATGAACTGGATGAGGTTGTCCAGGCCCATGATGGCGATGCGATCATTATGGCACAAAAGCTGGCTAAGGAACTTGGCCTGGCAGTAGGGATCTCTTCGGGTGCAAATGTGATCGGTGCCATTAAATTAAAAGAACAAATGGGTGCCGATGCAGTGGTGGTTACCTTGTTGTCGGACAGCAACAAAAAGTATTTAAGTACCGATCTTGTGAAAGAAGAGCCGGTTAAGGCTCTATATGTATCTACAGATACTGTGTTTACTGGCTACCAGCCAATTTGCAGACTAAAATAAAATCGTAAATGAAACTAAACCATCACCATATATTTATGACCTTACGGATCTTCATTCTCGGGCTTTTTATTTTGCTGGGTACCAGCAGTTATGTCCATGCCCAGGAAGCCGATACGAGCCTTTCCGGTCTGGAGTTTACCGAAATTGCCCCTGATACTGTCAGCCCGGCTGATACGGTTGCAGCCAAAGCTGCAGTTGTGCCGGCAGCTGGCGCAGCCAGCATTGCGGCAACACCGGGCAATAAAGCCCCTGCAGCTGAAGCGGACAAAACCCTTTGGGGAACCTTTATAGCCGGACTGGTAGGTGGTTTTCTGGCCTTTCTGATGCCCTGCATCTTTCCCATGGTGCCCCTTACCATCAGTTATTTTACCAAAAGGGCAGGCAGTAAAGGCAAAGGCATTGGCCAGGCCCTGATCTATGGGCTTTCGATCATTGTCATTTATGTAGGTTTTGGCCTGCTGATCACTGTTTTGTTCGGATCGGCCGGCCTGAATGCATTGAGTGCAAGCGGGTTGTTCAACTTCCTGTTCTTTATTTTGCTGGTGGTATTTGCCATCTCCTTTTTCGGGGCCTTCGAAATTACCCTGCCCAGTGCTTTCGTCAATAAGATAGACAACAAGGCCGATAACAGCAAAGGCCTGGCAGGCATCTTTTTTATGGCTGCTTCACTGGCCCTGGTCTCTTTCTCCTGTACCGGTCCGATCATCGGTACCTTGCTGGTAGATGCCAGTTCCAAAGGAGAGTTGCTGGGCCCGGCCGTCGGTATGTTTGGTTTTGCCCTGGCCCTGGCCCTTCCCTTTACCTTATCGGCCATATTTCCCGGCTTTTTGAGCAGTATGCCCAAATCCGGAGGCTGGCTGAACAGCGTAAAGGTATGCCTGGGTTTCCTGGAACTGGCCCTGGCCTTAAAGTTTTTGTCATCGGCCGACCTGGCCTGGCACTGGGAATGGTTTGACCGGGAGATCTTCCTGGTGCTGTGGATCGTGATCTTTGTGCTGATGGGGATCTATTTACTGGGGAAGATCAGGTTCTCTCACGACAGTGAGGTACCTTATGTATCTGTTCCCAGGTTGTTCCTGGCCATTCTTTCTTTTTCCTTTGCGCTGTACATGGTGCCCGGGCTGTGGGGTGCGCCGGTAAGCGTACTGAGCGGACTGGCCCCACCAATGAATACCCAGGACTTTATCCTGAACGGCAACCAGTCCTCAGCTTCAGGAAGTGTAGCTGCAGATTTTCCGGCCCAGGTCAAATACAGCGGATCTTTAAAAGCCCCGGTAGGTTTCCATCCTTTCTTTGAACTGGAAGAAGGACTGGCCTATGCAAAAAAAGTAAACAAACCTGTACTGCTTGATTTTACAGGGCATACCTGTGTAAACTGCCGCAGAATGGAAGACCTGGTATGGGTGGACCAGGAGGTGGGCAGACTGATCAAAGAGGAATATGTACTGATCCAGCTGTATGCCGATGACCGCAACATCAAAATGGAGAAAGACAAGGTCCATTATTCCAGTGTGCTGAAACGCAATACGGATGACCTGGGTTATTGGAACCTGGATTTCCAGGCTACAAAATACGGCTCCAATGCACAACCCTTATATGTACTGGCGGGTCATGACCTGAACCCACTGGTAAAACCCCAGGGAGCTATATTCGATGCAAAGGAATATGCAGCTTACCTGCAAAGCGGCTTAAACGCATTTAAGGGAAAATAAACAATACTATCCATAAAAAAACGAAAATAGGTAGTTAATGAATAAACAGGGGCTGGTGGATACCGGCCCTGTTTATTTTATGGATATTGGCCGGCGTATCCGATAAAGCTAATGCCTTAATTTTCAGTGATGTTTAAAATGTTTACTACTTAAATTGAGCTTTAATGGTTAAACAATGTTATTTTTGGCTTTTAATAGCATAAATTAGGAAATGGTGTGGCAACCTTAACAGGAAGCCTGCTATATAATTAACAGATAAATATGAAAAGAGTAGTAGTAACGGGTTTAGGCGCTATAACCCCCTTGGGGAATACAGTAAGCGAATTTTGGAAGAACATTGTAGCCGGTAAAAGCGGTGCAGCTGCCATTACAAAATTTGATACCTCTAAATTCAAAACTAATTTTGCTGCTGAAGTAAAAGATTTCAATATTGAGGCTTACATTGATAAAAAAGAAGTTAAGAAGTACGATCTGTATACCCAATATGCAATAGCGGCCAGCGATCAGGCCATTCAGGATTCAGGACTTAACTTTGAAACTATGCCGGAAACCGAACGTTATGAAGTTGGTGTGATCTGGGCATCGGGTAATGGCGGGATCGGAACTTTTGAGCAACAGCTGAAGGAGTACCATCTTGGTGACGGAACGCCAAGGTTCAGCCCTTATTTCATTCCGAAAATGATTGTTGACATTGCGGCGGGTGTGATCTCCATCCGTCATAAACTACATGGGCCCAATTACGCTACAGTTTCGGCCTGTGCCTCATCCAATACGGCCATCATCAGTGCCTTTGATACCATCCGTTTGGGTAAGGCCAATATAATGGTTGCCGGAGGGTCTGAAGCAGCAATCACCGAGTCTTCGGTTGGGGGCTTTAATTCGGCACATGCCTTATCTAAAAGAAATGATGATCCTGCAGGTGCCTCAAGACCTTTTGATAAAGACCGTGATGGTTTTGTGATCGGGGAAGGTGCCGGTGCTTTGATCCTGGAAGAACTGGAACATGCCAAGGCAAGGGGCGCACATATCTATGCAGAAATTGTTGGTGGTGGTATGGCCGCTGATGCCTATCATTTAACAGGTACACCACCAGATGGTTTAGGTGCATCCTTAGGCATTGCAAAGGCCCTGGCCGAGGCAGGTATAGGTGCAGAAAAAATTGACTATATCAATGCCCATGCTACTTCTACCGGTCTGGGCGACATAGGTGAACTGCATGGGATTAAAAAGGTGTTTAAGGATCTCCCTGTTGCCATCAGTGCTACCAAATCAATGACCGGACATTTGCTGGGCGGTGCCGGTGCAATTGAAAGCATCATTAGTGTAATGGCCATAAAAGACGGGATCATTCCGGGAACGATCAATACAGAGAACATTGATCCTGAAATACCTGAGGGCTTAAACCTGATCATTGGAAAATCTGTTTACCAGCCTGTCAATTATGTGCTGAACAATACTTTTGGTTTTGGCGGGCATACGGCAACTTCCATATTTAAAAAGTACGGGGCTGATTAGCCTTTGATCTATACAGAAACAGGAAAGTGCTGGTTGTTTTTAAACAACCAGCACTTTCCTGTTTTAAAGCCCGGCTATACCAAAACCCCAAATGGACTTTTGCTCTCCTAAAAATAAAGATTTAACTTGGCACAATGAATATAGAATTCAACAAGAACGAAGATGTGAACAAACAGTCGGTTTACGAATTGAAAACCAGGCTTAAAAAAATATATAAAGGTGGGGGAGATAAGAATGCGGCCAAACAAAAGGAAAAAGGTAAGCTGCTGGCACGTGAGCGCATCGCTTACCTGACCGATGAAGGTTCGGAGTTCTTAGAGATCGGGGCCTTTGCCGCTGAAGATATGTATGCAGAACAAGGCGGTTGTCCCGCTGCCGGCGTAGTTTGCGGGATAGGCTATGTTTCCGGCCGGCAATGTATGATCGTTGCAAATGATGCAACCGTAAAGGCAGGGGCATGGTTTCCTATGACCGCTAAAAAGAACCTGCGTGCGCAGGAAATTGCCATGGAAAACCGTTTGCCTGTCATTTATCTGGTGGATAGCGCTGGTGTTTATCTGCCTATGCAGGACGAGATCTTTCCGGATAAAGAACATTTTGGAAGAATGTTCAGGAACAATGCGATCATGTCCTCTGATGGCATTGTACAGATTGCGGCCATTATGGGCTCATGTGTTGCCGGGGGAGCCTACCTCCCGATCATGAGTGATGAAGCCATGATTGTTGATGGTACCGGTTCTGTGTTTCTGGCGGGCTCGTACCTCGTCAAATCGGCCATAGGAGAGGATGTGGACAATGAAACCCTTGGCGGGGCAACCACACACTGTGAAATATCCGGGGTTACAGATTATAAGCATCCAAATGAACAGGCCTGCCTGGATAGCATACGGAACATCATGAGCAAGCTGGGGGCACCTGAGGTGGCCGGTTTTGACCGGGTTAAACCCCTGCTGCCTAAAAAAGATGAAGAAGAACTTTACGGGATATTACCTGAAAACAGGGAAAAACCTTATGAGATGCTGGATGTTATTGAACGCCTGGTAGATGGTTCTGAATTTGAAGAATATAAAAAATTATACGGGCAGAGCATTATATGCGGACTGGGCCGGATTGATGGCTGGGCAGTAGGTATTGTGGCCAACCAGCGTAAAGTGGTGAAATCCAAAAAAGGAGAAATGCAGTTTGGCGGGGTGATCTATTCAGATAGTGCCGACAAAGCGGCAAGGTTTATCATGAACTGTAACCAGAAAAAGATCCCCCTGGTATTTTTACAGGATGTTACCGGCTTTATGGTCGGCAGCAGGTCTGAACAGGGCGGGATTATCAAAGATGGGGCAAAAATGGTGAACGCAGTTTCAAATTCGGTAGTGCCCAAATTTACCATTGTGATCGGAAATTCTTATGGGGCGGGTAATTATGCGATGTGTGGTAAAGCTTATGACCCCAGGCTGATCTATGCCTGGCCCAGTGCAAAAATAGCGGTAATGGGAGGGGCTCAGGCCGCAAAGGTATTGCTGCAGATCCAGGAAGCTTCATTAAAGGCAAAAGCTGAGACCATTACCCCGGAAAGGGAGGCCGAGTTGTTAAAAGAAATTACCGATAGGTATAACAGCCAGACTACTCCTTATTATGCGGCTTCCAGGTTATGGGTGGATGGTATCATAGATCCTAAAGAAACACGTAAAGTGATTTCTATGGGGATAGAGGCTGCAAATCAATCGCCCATAAAAAAACAGTTTAACGTGGGTATTATCCAGACCTGAGCTGGATTTATAATCTATATATCACAATGTTGCATTTGTTGCAGCATTGGTATTTGCGTATAGCAGGATAAAGCGTAATTTTGTATCACAATAGAAAAATATATGTCACAGGAACAAGAAATAGAACACGTTCAATGTTTAATTATAGGTTCGGGACCTGCAGGGTATACGGCAGCAATTTATGCGGCCAGGGCAGATCTTAAACCGGTTATGTATACAGGTATGGAACCTGGAGGACAATTGACCCAGACCACTGATGTGGATAATTTTCCGGGCTATCCAAATGGGATCATGGGCCCTGAAATGATGGAAGATTTCCGCAAACAGGCAGAACGTTTTGGTACTGATATCCGTTTTGGTTATGTAAGCGGGGTTGACTTTTCTACGCTACCGCATAAAGTAATAGTTGATGATATCAAAACGGTTACTGCAGATACAGTCATCATTTCTACAGGTGCCACCGCCAAATGGCTTGGTCTTCCGAGTGAACAAAAATACAATGGTTTTGGTGTTTCTGCCTGTGCAGTATGCGATGGTTTCTTCTTTAGGGGACAGGATGTGGCTATTGTTGGTGCGGGTGATACTGCAGCCGAGGAGGCAACTTACCTGGCAAAACTTTGTAAAAAGGTTTATATGCTGGTGCGCAGGGATGAGTTCAGGGCCTCGAAAGCTATGGTACACAGGGTGTTGAATACACCTAATATTGAAGTGATCTACAATACCGAGACCAGGGAAATCCTGGGCAATGGAAAAAATGTTACAGCGGTTAGGGTGGTAAATAACCAGACTGGTGCTGAAACTGATTTGCCGGTTGAAGGATTTTTTGTAGCCATTGGCCATAAACCCAATACGGATATTTTTAAAGGCTGGCTGGAGATGGACGATACCGGCTACCTGAAAACAATTCCAGGATCGACAAAAACGAATGTTGAGGGGGTTTTTGCCAGTGGGGATGTACAGGATAGTTATTACCGCCAGGCCGTAACGGCTGCTGGCTCTGGTTGTATGGCTGCGCTTGATGCAGAACGTTATTTAGCCGCTAAAGAACACGAAATAAAAGTCATTTCCTGATTATTAATAAAAAATAAAAACGGGCAGGACCATTTATAGGTTCTGCCTTTTTTTGTGGTTTATTTATTAGGATTTTTTTTATCTTAGGCATAAAATCAATCCGATTATTAAACACAATGATGAAAAAACTATTAGCTATTGGTTTACTAGCCTTCCTGTATGTTCCTGTTTTTGCCCAAAATGATGTAAATATGGGAATTATCCCTGCTCCGGTATCTGTAAAAAAGGGTGCAGGAACTTTTAAATTGGATAAGACTGTAGTTTTGATATCGAATGAGGTTAAAAATTCAAAATCGGCTGATCTTTTAAATGCTTTTATAGTAAGCAAGGCTGGCTTTTCTTTAAGAGAAGCAAAATCTGCCATGCCCAATGAGCGGGCCATTGTACTGAGTTCTGCTGCTGCGGAACAATTGCCTGCCGAAGGTTATAAAATAAGCATAAGCCCTAAAACCATTACCATTACCGGAAAGGGCGCGGGCTTATTTTATGGTGTACAATCTGTTATGCAGCTGATGCCGGACAAACAGCACAATGAGATCCTGATTCCTGCAGCTGAAATTAACGATTACCCAAGGTTTAAATACAGGGGCCTGCACCTGGATGTTGGAAGGCACATGTTCCCTGTTGCTTTCATCAAGAAGTACATCGACCTGATGGCCCAGTATAAACTGAACAATTTTCACTGGCACTTAACTGAAGACCAGGGCTGGAGGATTGAAATTAAAAAATACCCTAAATTAACCACTACCGCTGCCAGCAGAAACGGAACGATTATCGGGCACTACCCAGGTGTAAATAACGACGGAGAAGTTTATAAAGGTTTTTATACGCAAAATGAAGTAAAGGAAGTTGTAGCCTATGCTATGGCGAGGTTCATCAACGTAATCCCGGAAATTGAAATGCCGGGACATGCGAGTGCGGCAATTGCGGCTTACCCTGAGCTGAGCTGTTTCCCGGATAAAGACACCTTTGTGGCCGACGTTACACCCTGGGCAGGTTCGCGTAAAGGTAAGCAGGTACAGCAAACCTGGGGCGTATTCGACGACGTATTTGTACCCTCGGAAAATACCTTTAAATTTTTGGAGGATGTTTTAGATGAGGTCATTGCACTTTTCCCTTCTAAATACATCCACATCGGTGGGGATGAATCTCCTAAGAAATACTGGGAGCAAAGTGAGTTTTGCCAGAAATTAATCAAACAGCTGGGCTTAAAAGATGAGCACGAACTGCAGAGTTATTTCATCCAGCGCATTGAAAAATATGTAAATTCTAAAGGCAGGAGCATCATAGGCTGGGATGAAATTTTAGAAGGAGGGCTGGCACCCAATGCAACTGTAATGTCCTGGAGAGGTGTAAAAGGGGGGATTGCAGCAGCGCAGCAAAAGCATGAAGTGATCATGACCCCAAATGCAGGTGGTCTGTATTTTGACCACAAGCAATCTGAATCTGCCGATGAACCCACCAATATCGGTGGTCTGGCACCTTATTCCAAATCATACAACTATGATCCGGTACCTGCCGAACTTGCACCTGATGAACAGAAATATGTGATAGGGGTGCAGGCAAATGTCTGGACAGAGTACATTCAAAGTGCTGCCAAAGTGGAGTACTTTTTGCTGCCCAGACTGTTTTCTTTATCGGAGATTGCATGGAGCCAGGCTTCAGGTAAAGACTTTAAGAATTTTTCGGAAGAGCGCTTGCCTTTGCACCTCTCGAGGCTGGATAAAACAGGTACCAATTACTGGGTACCCACACCCTTAGGCCTAAATCAGAAAGTGCTGAACGGTGAAGATTTCAGCATTACCTTGAAAGAACCCATCCCTGGAGCTAAGATTTATTATACCTTGGACCTGACCCGCCCTTCAGAAATAGGGGAACAGTATACCAAACCTATTAAAGTAAAAGTACCGAAAGGCCAGAAACAGATTTTGAAAACCATTGTTGTTACAGCAGCTGGTAAACGGAGTGTGGTAACTGAAACTATTTTAAACAATGGAAGTGCTGAAGTGGCCGCTAAATAGCCTATATAAATGAAAACGATAAAATTTTTAATGAAGCCTGCCCTGTTTTTTGCAGGTATTGTTTTGATGGTTTCCTGCAGCGGGAATAAAGAAGAAAAGTCGCCTGTAAAAGTGCAGCCAGTAGCTGCAGAAAAAAAGACAGGCCCTTTTGCCTTTTATAAGGATATCAGCGTAAAACCCGGATTAAACTTTGAAGTCCTGAGCTGGGGCAAAGGAGTAGATAGCATTGGAGGCTATCTGATACTGATGTCCGATTCGGTGAGGAACAACTACAATTCTTTTTCAAATGAGCGGAAAGGGATCATTACCGATGCCTGGAATATGGATATGGACAATGACGGCAATCCTGAAATCTATATTGAGTTGCTGAGTAAGAAGAATGTACTGGATTTAAATGTTTATGAATATGCAGGTGGTGAATTCAGGAAGATCACTTTTCCGCCACTGAGCAGTAACATGAAGAAGAACTATGCCGGCAATGATAAATTTATCATCAAAAATGGCGATCTGTTCCGTTCTTTTCCGGTAGTAAATCCAAAAGATACGACAATAAAACAAGGGGAAATGAAAATGATCCAGTACCAGTTAAACGGCAATAGTTTTTCTGTAAACGAGGTTAAACAGGAATAAGCGGCCGCTTGTTGAAATGTCAGACCAGCCGGTTATTTTTAGCAACTTTAATGGCATCTGCTTTTGAGTTCACATCGAGTTTAAGGTAGATGTTCTTGATGTGTGTTTTTACAGTCTCAATCTCTATAAACAATTCATTTGCAATCTGAGACCTGTCTTTGCCCCTGCTCATCAGACTCAATATCTGGGTCTCTCTTTTGGTGAGTGGAGAATCAGGGTTTTTTTGCAGGGAAGTGATGACTTTTTTGGCAACATTGGGGCTCATAGGGCCGCCGCCCTGTAAAACATCCTTAATGGCTTCGATAATCTTTGAAGAAGGAGTGTTTTTTGTAAAGTAACCTGATGCACCATTGGCCAGGGCCTCCAGAATGATTTTTTCTGTTTCATGTACAGTTAACATAATGATATACACATCCGGCAAGGTTTTTTTTAGCAGCGGAAGCGCATCTATGCCATTGGTGCCTGGCATTTGTATATCCAGGATAATCACATCAGGGTTATCCCTGCCGATCTTTTGCCTTGCGGCATCAAAGGAGGGGTAGGTATTGACTACCTGATAAGGGGAGGTATTGTTGATCAGATAGGTATAGCCTTCTCTGATGGTTTGATCATCTTCTATGATAACTACTCTTGCTTCTGCCTGATTCTGCATTTTTTGATGTTTTAAATTTAACAGAGAGCGCTATTGTTGTTCCTTTAGTATTGGAGATGATGTTTAAAATTCCATTGATCCGGGCGGCCCGGACATTCATATTGTTGATCCCATGACCGTTTCCGGCAGATGCTACATCGAAACCAGTCCCGTTATCATCAAGCCTGATGTCTAAAACATCATGGGCCATCTTTGCTGTAAATTTAACATGATCTGCTTTTGAGTGTTTTAAGGCATTGTGTATGGCCTCCTTAAAGATCATCAGGATATTTCTGCTCATTTCGAGTGAAAGCCTGCTGTCCGTGTCATTCAGGGAAGTTTCTTCTTCAAAAAGTATGGGCGTTCCGTTAAACATCTCCTGTCCAAATTCCCTGATATGGGTCAGCAATTCACATAAGGTATCGTGTTTTGGGTTTAAAGACCATAGGATATCTTTTGTTCCGGTATACAATTCGTTCACATTGGTTTTTATTTTTTGTATGATTGCCCTTTTTTCGGTATCATCCTGATCTGTCATACTGGTTAATACTTCTGATAAGACGGAGATTCGGGTAAGTTTGTTACCAAGATCGTCGTGAAAATCTTCTGCAGTTTGTTTTCTGATCTTAAACTGCTCTTCCAGTTTTATTTTGAGCCGTAATCTGCGTTGTCTTTCGTTCAGGTTGATGATGACGTATACCGAAAGTATGATCAGCAAAAGGATAACCAAGAGGATAAAGATCTTAAAAATGGCGGTCTGATAATAAGGCGGGGTAATTTGGAAGTGGATGGCTGCGGTATTGCCAGATTCGATTCCGGAAACAGTAAGGGCTTTAACCTGAAAGGTGTATTTACCGGGTGGCAGGGCCGTATAATTGATAGAAGAATTGGCAGCGGGTTTACTGTACGTGGTATCCAGTCCGATTAACCTGTAGGTATACATCAATGCTTTAGGATTGGTCAGGTAAATACCTGTAAAGTTGATATTCAGGTGATTGTGGTCATAAGGCAGTGTTATTTCCTGGTTCAGTTCACGCTCTTTGTAGGTAATTTGCAGGTTATTCTGATCTCCTTTTTTGTTTTGGGACAAAACACCTGCTGAGTTGATGAAAACGTAGGGTGTGCCCGCTACTGAGGGACTTATTTTGTTGTAATGAACAATTGCTCCTTTGGTTGTTCCTATCCAGATTTTGTCATCTTTCTCCAGAATTGCATTTTGGTTGCATTCAACAAGTAAGGCATTCCCATCATTGCCTTTGATCAGGCTATGGTCTTTTGAGTTCAGCCGGTTTATGCCCCTGCCGGTCCCTATCCAGATTGTTCCCTTTTTATCGAGGAGCAAGCTATAGATGTGGTCAGAAAAAAGTCCGTTTTTAGTACTCAGCTGTTTAACTTTTCCGGTTACTGTATCCCATATGATCAGGCCATTGTCGGCCGTTCCAAAAAAAACATCAGGGCCGTTTTTGAGCATCGCTAAAATGCTTGAGCCTTCAATGAGCCTGAACTTTAACCGTTTGATCTCTTTTTTATGGTTAACCAGGTAAGCACCGTTCTGCGTACCGGTTATTATCGAATCTTTACCTATTTCAAGTAAACTGCTGCCAAACCGGGGGCTGATGCGGCTTATTTTTTTGCTGAGGTTGTCTACCATAAAACAGCCGGTATTTGTAGATAACCAGATGTTGTGGTCCTTGTCTTCCATAATGGCATTGCAGGCTATACCGCGACTTTCATGGTCTATGCGTTTAAACCTGTTTTTATGATAAAGCCATAAACCACCACCCACTGTACCTACCCATATATTATTTTTGCTGTCTTTTAACAATACATTGATCCTTTTTGTATCCTCATTGTCGGAAGGGATACTGATCCTTCTGATCTGGTTGTTTTGCTGGCTAAACAGGCCATCGTAAGTGCCCAGCCAGATTTCGTCTGGTTTGGGGCCGTTCACAATACTCATTACAATATTGTTCTGTAAGCCCTGCGATTCGTCGAATGTCACATAACCATTGCTGTTAAACCTGTAAATCCCTGAGCCGTCTGTACCAAACCAGATGTTGTTTTCTGCATCCCTGAATATTTGTTTAACCACATTATCGGTAAATCCATTTTTAGCATTAAAATAGATTTCATGATCTGTGCTGATGTACCAGGCGCCCTTGTTTGTACCCAGCCAGATATTTCCTTTTTCGTCCTGCAGGATTGCTGTAGCTTTTTTAATCTTACCGGCATACCTGCTGAGCAGTTTTCCGTTTTCTGACAGGAATATGCCAGTGGTTGTCAGCAACCAGATTTTATCTTTAACAAATTTATCTATTAAAAGCCCGGTGACCACTAAATTTTTTACAGCAGCCCCAGTTATTTTAGCCTGCCATTTGTTTCCTTCCAGGCTGTATATGCCATGCGTATATACTGCCGCCCATATTTTTCCGCCCTGGTCGGTAGCCAGGGTGGTTACCATTTCGGCTGTGTCGCGGCTAATGTTTACGCGTTCAGTTGCGGACCTGTTTGTTTTAAAAAGATGCCGGTCTGACAGGCCATATACCATGTTGCCGGTGCCGGCAACCAACATGTCAGTCCAGTTGTTTGTCTCCTTGTAATGATAAAAGGAAAAGCCGTTATAAGCAGATAACCCTCGTCCGGAACCAATAAAGAGGCTATTTTGGGCATTTACTGCCAGCGATAAAATAAAATTGCTGTTTAAGCCGTCAGTTTTCCCAAAATTAATGAACTGGTTACCATTGAAACAGCTTAGTCCCCCCAAAGTGGCTATCCATAACCGTCTTTGTTTATCCTGGGTAATGGCTGTTACCTGCGACTGGACCAGACCGTCCTCGATATTGTAATGCTCAAAGTTGTACCGCTGACTGAAGGCCTGAAGACCACTGGCAAGCAGGAAAAGCATCACAAAAATTCTTTTGATATCAGACACAGTTTAAATAATATGCAGTTTTTACCATTTGTAAATATAATTATCAATGTGGGGTTAAAAATCACCCTTTAAGGGGTGGTTTTTGTTGTTGTACCTTGTTCCGGATTTTTAATCAGCTTGATTGAGTTCAACTCAAATCAATAACCACTAACGAAATAACAAATATATATTAAAATAAAAAAATACCCCTTCAAGGGTTAGTGTTATTTGTTGGTATTTTTTTAAATTTGTTTAATCTTCAGTTAGTTATAGGGGTTATAGGGGTATAATAAGTATGGACTTTAATCAGGGTTACAAGGTTATTTTTGTTAATTGTGAAGAAACTGCTTTGCATTTCTTTTCGAATGTCCCTGGCTTTAAGCTATATGAGAAAATTGAGATCCAGGGCCGGCAATGCCCTATACTGCAATTAAAGAACGGAGATTTTATGATGCTGGTAGAAAAGGAAGCTGTTGAACCAGAGACGATTGTTTTAAAAACGGATGATTGTTTAAGGGATTACCATCTGCTTAAAAAGAGAAGCATAGCCACATTAACCAAGCCACGCTATGTTGATAATGGGCTTGAACTGTGTTTTTCAGATCCTACGGGCAATCATTTTATTGTGCTTGAAGAACGTGATTATACCGATGCCTGAGGGCCAAAATAACCGATGATGAAGTATAACAGGATCCTGATCAATAAGAATGAGATCATAAGTGAAGTTACTTGTGATGCCTATTATCCGATGCTTACGGGAAAGTATGCTTTTAATGTAGTATTTAATGGCGAAGCAAACTATACCATCGAGAAGCGGCAGATCACCCTTGTGCCCGGAAGTTTTATTTTCCTGAACCACGATACCTGTTATTCCCATAAAATAGATTCATCAGTAGAGGTAAACACACTTTCTGTGCTGTTTGATCCTGGTTTTGTGCAGGATTTTGAATATTCCTATCAGACTGAAGCAAAAAAACTGCTGGACAATCCTGCCGACCTGAAAAGTGGGCAGCCGCGTTTTATGGAATCAATTTATACGCTCCAGGGCGATGTTAAATTTAATTTACAGCACCTTACCCGACATTTGGAAAGCGGTACCAATGACCAGCTGCTTTTAAATGAGTATTTACACCATTGCCTGATCAATTATTATAACCTGTACCATTCAGAAATAGAGCGCAGGGAAGCTGCCCTGAAATTTTTGAGCCGTACCACCAAAACGGAGATCATAAGAAGGTTGTCAATTGCTAAAGATTATATGATCAGCAATTACAACAAGAACATACGCCTTGACGACATTGCGCAGATGGCCTGTTTGTCGGTTAATCACTTGCTGCGTACTTTTAAGCAGGCCTATCAGCAATCGCCGCACCAGTTTCTTACCAAGATCAGGCTCCAGCAGGCAAAGCACCTGTTAAAGCATACCAACTATCCGGTAAACGAAATTGTAGATATAGTAGGCTTTGAATGTCCAAGCTCATTTATCAGGCTGTTCAGAAACGCTTTCAATGTTACACCAGGTCAGTACAGGTAAAATCGCGTTAAATTAAATAGATTTAACATTTAGTAAACATAATGGTGATTTTCGCTTATTGACGGATGGCTTGTTAAAGTAAATTTGAAGCAGGAAACCCAGTATATAAGTTTGGATGAATTTAATTTGGGTTAGTTAATAATAAGGTCATCCGAAGAGTCCGGATGACTTTTTTTATGCCCCTTCTTTAAACTGGCTGCCCAGACGTTCAAACTTTTCGATCAGCAAAGCTATCCTTTCTTTTTCCCTTTTCATTACTGCCCTGCGCACCAGGGTAGAACAGAAAACCATCCAGCCAAGGGTTAGCAAAACAATCAGACATTGCAGCCAGGTGTCAAAATAAGTCAGTATTTCCAGGAAATAAAAGATGATGCCCAGGCTTAAGGCAATGGCATATATCCAGTACAGTTTATTATACAGGTTAAAGCGGTTGATCTGGTAAAGTTTTAAATTGACCAGGAATTCGTTAGGGTGCGTGGTAAAATCGTTTTTCGAGATTAACCGGTGCCCCCTGTACAACATGAAGGTGGTAGCCGCAATGGCCGTTAAAAAAATAAATATCCCTGCGTAAGTGGTCCATGACTGAAAATCAAAGAACAGCCATAAACAGCTTATGGCTATAAATGACAAGAGCATTCCTGTGATGTTCATTACGGATTTGTTGCGAATGGAATTTACTTCCTTTTTGGCTTGCGTCAGCATTTCCTCAGATGAGATCTTTACCTCAACAGAATGTGATTGCCAAAGCGATTGTATGTGATCAAATTCTTGCATGCTGGTTGTATAATTCTGTAAGTTTTAATTTAATGCGATGAATTTTTACCCTTAAGTTCCCTTCACTGATACCGGAAATCTCGGCTATTTCATGATATGGCAGTTCATCCAGTACCATAGTGATGATGAGGCGGTCATTTTCTTCCAGTTGGGAGATAGATTTGTAGAGCAGGGCTATCTGTTCATTTTTCTCAGAAAATTCTTCCGGCCGGTTTTCTATAATGTTATCCGTCAGTTCATCTTTTGCCTGGCGTTTTTCAGATCTCAGGTAAGTTAAACAGGTATTTACGGCAATTCTGTAAATCCATGTAGAGATGAGCGATTTGTTCCTGAATTTATCAAGATTCTGCCAAACCTTCAAAAAAGTTTCCTGAAGCAGGTCGTTGGCTGCATCCTCATCCCCGGTATAACCGTAGCATAAGTGGAATATCTTTTTAGAATTTGTATCGAAAATCTGTTTAAATAATTGATCCTTTTTTTCCATCAATTAAGGGCTAATGGTGGTTTGATTGCCTTAAGGCTGAAATGTTACAGCCCGACCGGGCCAAAAATAATAAATGTTTGCGGGCTTGGTACAAATAATTACTTTTGTTGCAAATCAAACAAACCTTAGTATATGAAACAAAACAGGGTCGGGTTAATCACTTTGTTGTTTATCACTGTTGCGGCATGTTTAGGCGTTTTAAAGGATTTCAACATTGTTGATGTACCGGACAACGTTATGATGGCCACTCGCTGGCTGCTGGCCCTCGAACTATTGGCCTACGCTTTGATCCGAAAAAACCTTACTACCTGGATATTGGTCTGTATGGTACTGGGGATATTTATAGGGATAGACTATCCGCATGTTGCTGTAGCACTTCAGCCCCTGAGTAAGGGCTTTATTAAACTGGTTAAGACCATTGTAGGACCTATCTTATTTGGTACCCTGGTTTATGGAATAGCCGGACATTCTGATTTAAAGCAGGTAGGACGGATGGCGTGGAAGTCTATGTTGTATTTTTATTTTGCAACTACCATAGCCTTGTTTATTGGTCTGGCAGCAATTAACCTTACCCATGCGGGGGTTGGTGTAAATATAGAAAATATGCCCCATAACGATTTGCCAAAACCTGTGAAGGATGTAACAGACGAAAGCATACTGAGTACTTTGCCGGATGGGGTACACTGGCTGTATAAGACGCTGGCCTTTTTCAGGAATATTTTTCCGGAGAATATTGTGAAATCAGTGTATGATGCCCAGATTTTACAGATCGTTATTTTCTCGGTTATTTTTGGTATTGGTTTGGCAATGGTGGATGAAAAGAAAAGAAAACCTATGGTTGATTTTTGCGAGAGCTTATCTGAGACCATGTTTAAATTTACCAATGTGATCATGTACTTTGCCCCTATAGGGGTAGGTGCTGCAATGGCCTATACGGTAGGGCACATGGGCGTAGATATCCTGAAACACCTGTTCATGCTGGTAGCTACCTTGTATATGGCGCTCATTGCCTTTATTCTTATTGTACTGCTGCCCATCGCGCTTTATATCAAACTGCCTATACTTAAGTTTATCAATGCCATAAAGGAACCGGTTTCTATTGCGTTTGCCACCACAAGTTCCGATGCCGCACTTCCCAAAGCGATGAGTGCCATGGAAAAATTTGGTGTACCACGTAAGATCGTATCTTTTGTAATTCCCACCGGTTACAGCTTTAACCTTGACGGCACTACATTATACCTTTCGCTGGCCTCTATTTTTGTGGCACAGGCCGCAGGGATGCACCTGAGTTTTGGTGAACAGCTGCTGATTGTATTTACACTGATGATCACCAGTAAGGGGGTGGCCGCCATTCCAAGGGCATCACTGATTATTCTGATCGCTACTGCAGACCAGTTTGGCCTGCCAACCTTTATTATTGCTGCTATTTTAGGGATTGATGAGTTAATGGATATGGGAAGGACATCTTTAAATGTAATCGGAAATTGTCTGGCTACAGTTGTGATAGCCAAGTGGGAGGGAGAATACAACCCCGATAGTATTGAAATTAAGGAAGCATAATTATGAGTAACAACGCAAAAAAAATATTTCTGGCATTAACCATTGTAGTCCCTTTTCTGATCTATTGCATTGTTTATTATGTGCCTATGTTTAGAAATGCCCCTTTTAAGCTAAAGGAATTTGAGTCGATAGAATTTAAATGGGGGCCGGGCAACAAGCTTGAAAACAGTTATAACTCGGCTACGGGCGCTTATCAGTACGTGAACGCCCAGGATTCTTTGATCAGGACCAATGTTAAGCTAAGAAAAGACGATATTCTTTATCTGCATTCGAAGGCAAGTGAACTGGGTTTCTGGAATTTTCCGGATGTGATTGCCAATTCCGGTACCAACCTGGATTCGTCTAAGGTACTGCGTTATGTGATGCAGTTCAATTATAAGAAAAAGTCGAAAAAGGTAATTTATGTTACCGATTATACCGAAATACAGAAGCTTAAGGGGCTGGCCGAGCAGATGAAAACATTACTGATGCAGAGCATTACTGATGCAGAAGAACGTTACGGAAAGAAAGCTGCTTTAAAAAACTAAATCATTTATGGATTTAGAAAATAATTTCTATATTTGCACCTCGATAAAATAAACAATTTAAAATAATAATTAATTAACAATGTACGCAATAGTAAATATAGCAGGACAGCAATTCAAAGTTGCAAAAGACCAGCACCTTTTTGTACACCGTTTACAAGGGGATGAAGGCGCTAGTATTGAATTTGACAATGTATTGTTGGTTGAAGATGGTGGTAAAATCTCTGTAGGAGCTCCTGCATTGAAAGGCGCAACTGTTTCAGCTAAAATCGTGTCTCATTTAAAAGGTGATAAAGTAATCGTTTTCAAAAAGAAACGCAGAAAAGGTTACAAAAAGAAAAACGGTCACCGTCAGTATTTCACCAAGATCCAGATCTCTGGTATCAGTTTATAATTATTGTTAAACAATAGATTACCGTTTATTCAGGTAGTTCATAAAATATAAAACAAGATGGCACATAAAAAAGGAGCCGGTAGTTCGAGAAACGGACGTGAATCGCATAGCAAACGTTTAGGTATCAAAATTTTTGGTGGTCAGGAAGCTATCGCCGGAAACATTTTGGTACGTCAGCGTGGTACAAAACATCATCCTGATAAAGGAGTAGGTATTGGCAAAGACCATACTTTATTCGCTTTGGTTGATGGTACTGTAATCTTCAAAAAGAAACAGGACAATAAATCTTATGTTTCTGTATTGCCTGCTGCTGTTGTTACAGCAGTTCCGGAAAAGAAAGCTCCGGCTGTGAAAGCAGCAAAAGCTGCTGCTCCGGCAAAAGAAGCAAAAGCTGAAAAAGAAAAAGCACCTGCAAAGAAAGCCCCTGCTAAAAAAGCAGTTAAAGCCGAAACAGCAGCTACTGAGACTGAAGCTGCACCTGCAGAATAAGTTACAGGCATAACCCATAAACAGAAAAGGTCACAATTGATATTGTGACCTTTTCTGTTTATGGTGCTTATGGGTATTTCTGCCGGCTTTATACCCTAACCTTGGCTCTTCTTGATTTGATGTGGTTTAATTCCTGTTCCAGTTTTTTTAATGAGCTGGTGAAACTCCTGAATGAAGTTTCGAGGTCATTTAAAATAAGGTCTATTTTGGCCGGATTTTCCGTTGCGGCCTTAGCATCTGTGCCATGTAGCAGCCAATCATAGGTCTTGCTATAATACCTGGCGATTTCGTGTAGGGTGTTGAACGAAGGATACTGGTTGCCAAGTTCTATTTGAGAATAATTACTTCTTGATAAATTTAAAATATTGGCAATAAATGCTTGCGAAAGGTTGTGCTTCGTTCTTAAGTCCTTTATGCGTTCACCAATCTCTTTCTTTGATAGAATTTCTTGCATAAGTAATATATATTTCGTTGATTTGTGATGGACGGGATAACTAATTGCTCCAGGAATCAAAGCAATTATAGCTCCATAAAATTTATTAGGAGAACATTTATAGTAAAAGGGATTAGCTATGTTAATGCCAAAAGCATGATGTGTATTGTATATAATATGGTATTATCATGATGAATGCGCGCTGCAACAGCTTAAAACACGTTGAATATGCCAAATAAAAACAGTTGCGGGCGAACCTCAAGTTCATTTTTTTTAATTGATAAAAATTATCAGCTTACTTTTTTTAAGATCGACTCTCCAAATGACCTGGGTAGTCTTCTTGCAAAAAATCCCGTAATTGGGGAGTCGGTTGTGGAAATCATTGCACAAAATTACAGGAAGCATTTTACAATCCTGTTGTCAAGATGCTTTGAAGGTCATTGTTTTAGTATAGAACAGCGGCTGTCTGTTTTTAAGTCAAACGACCTGATTTTCCATATCATTTTTACGCCACTTACCATCAATGAGATCACAGATACTATTGTTTGTACCGTAGCAGATATCAGCAGTTCAAGAGGGGTGATCAATATGATCAGAGAGTATTCGCACCTCACCTCGCATCAGTTAAGGGCACCAATAACCAATATCTTAAGTCTTTCAACAATTACCAATTATGCCCAGCTGGCTTCTTATGATGCATTAAAGATGAGCCGCCTGCTCAATGATATCAATCTTCAGGCAGTTAAACTGGATGAGATCATTAAAATGCTGAACAAGATGCTCAACAAGCACGACTGTATCGACTTATTTGATAAGCCTGGTCCTAAATCTGACCACAACCATATTGTACTGGTAGATGATGATGTGGTGACCAATAAACTCCATAAAATGCTGATCAGAAAGCACCACAGCGATAAAAGGATTGTATTGTTTGACAACCCCCAAAAGGCCCTGTCATACATTCAACAGCATACACCTGATCTTATTTTATTGGACCTGCACATGCCTGGAATCGATGGCTGGAGATTTCTGGAAATGATGGAAGAGCTTAATGTTTTTATCGATGTGGTTATTGTTTCCTCCTCCATAGATCCGCGGGAGCGGTCCAAAGCAAAATCCTTTCTCTGCGTTAAAGATTTTTACACCAAACCCCTAACGATAGAAAAGGTAAGCCAATTGCTGGACCATTAAAATTTAAGCCTAATGTTCCCTGCTCATCAGCAGGTCTGCCAGCTCCAGCAGTTCAGATTTCCTTGCTTCAGGTACCTTTACGGCGTTAAGGGCATCAAAGGCTTTATCGGCGTAGTTTCTCATTTCTATACCAGCCAGTTCGGGGATGTTGTAAGCATTGTACAGCCCGGTAATGTGCTTTACTTTTTCAGTATGGTCTTTATTTGTGCTTTGTGCTTCCAGTTTCCGCAGGTCTTCGGCGCTGGCCAGTTCTTTTAGTTTCAGCAACAGCAGTGTTTTTTTATTGGCAATGATATCGCCGCCTACCTGTTTGCCAAATTTCTCGGGGTCGCCATACACATCCAGGATGTCGTCCTGCAGCTGGAAGGCTATACCCAGGTTCAGGCCAAACTGGTAAAGCTGTTCTGCTTCATTATGGTCTGCCCCGGCTACCTGTGCCCCCAATTTCATGGCCCCGCCTAAAAGTACCGCAGTCTTTAAACGGATCATATTGATGTATTCCGGAATGCTTACTATGGCCTGTTGTTCAAATTCCATGTCCAGCTGCTGTCCTTCGCAAACGCCTCTTGCAGTAGCATTAAATGTTTCCAGTGCGTCCTTTAATATAGCGCTGTGCAGCATGGACAGTTGTTTGTTCGCTTCAACCATCATCACGTCACCGCTTAAAATGGCATTGTTGATGCCCCATTTTTCGTGTACGGTCTGCTTACCCCTGCGGAGCGGGGCATTGTCCATAATGTCATCGTGGACTAAGGTGAAATTGTGAAAAGTTTCAATAGCCAGTGCTGCAGGTATTGCTTTCAGGATATCTGCTTCAAATAAATCTGCGGCCATGAGTGTAAGTACCGGTCTTATTCTTTTGCCCCCCATAGACATGATATAGCGTATGGGCGCATAGAGTTTTTCCGGCTGGGCAGGATAATTGATGTTTTGAATCGCGTTTTCTATAACTTCTTGTAATTGGGCAGGAGTATACATCTTATGTAAAAGGATTTTCCGGAATCTGATTTTTTATTGAATTAAGGTGAAGTCGATCTGACGTTTGGCCAGGTCTACTTTTTTTACTTTCACCTGTACTTCATCGCCAAGCTGATATTTTTTCTGTTTGCGCTGGCCAACTATGCAATAGTTTTTCTCATCAAGCACATAGAAATCATCTGTAATGTCCCTCAGGCGTATCATCCCTTCGCATTTATTTTCAGTTAGCTCTACATACATTCCCCATTCTGTTACACCGGAAATGATGCCTGCAAAAATGTTACCTACGTTTTCTTCCAGGTATTCGGCCTGTTTGTATTTGATAGAGGCACGTTCTGCATCTGCAGCCCGCTTCTCCATCGCTGAAGAATGGGAGGCCGCAATTTCATATTCTTCTTCATTGGCCGACTTTTCATTGTTTAGGTATGCTGCAAGCAGGCGGTGTACCATCACATCAGGGTAGCGGCGGATGGGTGAAGTGAAGTGGGTATAATGGTCAAATGCCAGTCCATAATGGCTTGTTTTTTTGGTGGTGTAAATGGCCTTGGCCATAGAGCGGATGGCCAGCTGGGTAAGTACATTCTGTTCTTTCTTGCCTTCTACATCTTCCATCAGGTAATTTAAAGACTTTGCGATTTCCTTGTCCGATTTCATGTTGATCTTATAACCAAAACGTGCGGCAAACAAGGCAAAGTTGCCCAGGTTTTCCAGGTTAGGTGAATCATGTGAGCGGTAAACAAAAGTATATTTCTGCTTTCCTTTGCCTTTTTTAGCAATAAATTCAGCTACCTTTTTATTGGCCAGCAGCATGAAATCTTCTATCAGTTTATGGGCATCCTTGCGTTCTTTTACATAAACACCAATAGGTTTACCGGTTTCGTCCAGTTTAAATTTCACTTCGGTGCTTTCAAAACTGATGGCGCCGTTCTTAAACTTTTTATCCCTTAAAATATAGGCAAGCTCATTCAGCTTCAGAATTTCAGCGGCATAATCGCCGGCTTTGTTTTCAATCACTTCCTGTGCTTCCTCATAACTAAAGCGGCGGTCGGAATGGATCACTGTACGTCCAAACCATTCGTTAACCAGGTTTGCCTTTTCATCCAGTTCAAATACCGCTGCAAAGCACAGTTTATCTTCATTGGGCCTTAAGGAGCAAACGCCATTGCTCAGGCGTTCCGGCAGCATGGGAATTACGCGGTCTACCAGGTATACCGAAGTGGCCCTGGCATAAGCTTCTTTATCCAGGCTGCTGTTGGGCTTCACATAATGGGAAACATCAGCAATGTGCACACCTATTTCATAATTGCCGTTTTCCAATGTTTTAAAAGAAATGGCATCGTCAAAGTCTTTTGCATCAGCAGGATCAATGGTAAAGGTAGTGGTATTTCTAAAATCCTTCCGGCCTTTTATTTCTGCTGCGCTTACCTGTTCGGGTATGGCATTGGCCTCCAGCTCTACTTCGGCCGGGAAGCTCAATGGAAAACCGTACTGTGCAAGAATGGCGTTCATTTCCGTGTTGTTCTCGCCCTGTTCGCCCAGTATATTGATGATCTTTCCGATCGGGTTTTTTACACCTTCAGGCCATTCGGTAATGCTTACCTGAACCTTTTGTCCGTTTTTTGCACCGTTAAGATCGTTCAGGGGCACAAAAATATCGTGCAGCATTTTGCGGTCGTCTACATTTACAAAGGCATAACGTTCTGAGATCCTGATGACGCCAATAAAATCTGTTTTCGACCGTTCTATGATCTCTACAACTTCACCTTCGTTTTTACGTCCGCTTTTTTTAGCATAGATGTAAACCTTCACCTTATCACCATGCAGTGCATTGTGGAGCTTTCTGGCCGATACGAACACATCTTTTTCAAATTCATCATCGGGGATAATGAATGCTGCGCCGTCTGCCGTCATGTCTACCTTTCCGGTAATAAAGGTCTTCAGGTCCTTCAATCTGAATTTTCCTTTTTCAGGCTCTGAAAATACACCTTTCCTGGCCTGTTCTTTTAATATTTCCGATATGGTTTCCCTTGAATCGGCATCGGTAAGGTTCAATTTAGCCGAAACCTGTTTGTAATTCAGGGCTTCTTTATTGCTTTTCTCCAGAACATCGCTAATCAATTGTATTAAAACGAGTTCCAGGTGGGCTGATTTCTTTTTTGCCATAATCTGTTTATGAATCACCCGAAGGTAACAATTTGAAGCGAGTATTGTTGTATTTTGTACCTTTGATGACCTGCTTATGGTTAAACTTAAAACGATTAAAAATGATTGAAGACAGAGAAAGAAAGACGGGTAAGGAAATTTTGATGATCCTGATCAAAGCCATCTTTTACCTGTTTCTGGTTTATTTTTATATTAACAAGCCTTTGTTGTATGCAGAATACCCTGGTCTGGCTAAAGCATCCGGAGCAATCATGGTTTTTCTTGGGCCCAGTCTGGTCATTTCCGTAGTGCGCCTGGTTATCATTTACTGGTACATCCGCAAACATAAATTCAAAAACAATGTAAAGGATAATTTTATCCTGGGCATCAACCGTATCCAATCCATATTAAATACTGTATTTTTTGTCATTGCGGGTATCACCTTGTTTAATATAAAAATTGAAGAGTTTATATTCAGCGTTTCCATCGTTGCGGCTGCCATTGCGGTCACTTTTAAGGACTACATCAACAACATGATCAACGGACTGATCATTATGTTTTCCGACAGGTTGTCTTTGGGAGACCACATTAAGATTGGCGAGCATGAAGGTAAGATCCTGGACATTACCCTGATCAATATGATCCTGCAGAATGAGGACAGTGATATGGTCATCATCCCAAACTCGCTGGCTTTCAGTTCAGTGATCGTTAACCAGTCTAAGCAAAACATCAAAAAGCTGAGCATAGAATTTGACATGTCGCTGGCCAATGGCTTTACCCCCGAGTACCTGGAAAATCATTTATATAAAATTATTCAGGACTATTCGGAGAATGTTGTGGAGGGTGGGTTAACCGTTAAGACCCTTGCCATCAACAAAGATGTGGCCATATTTAAGGTGATGATCTTGTTGAAAAGGTATGATAAAATTAAGGAAAGGGAGATCAGAAGGGCCATAAATACCGCCCTGATCAGGCTTTCTGCTACCCTGCACAAGGGTAAACAAATCGATACCGAAAAAAAGGTATCCGATTAAGCATGCCCGGGTATAGCTGCAATTAGTTTTTTGGTGTATTCAGCTTTAGGGTTATGGTAAATTTCTTCCGGAAAGCCCTGTTCTTCAATTTTGCCTTTGTTCATCACAATCATCCTGTCGGAGATGTGCTTTACCACGGCCAGGTCGTGTGAGATAAAGATATAGGTAAGCCCAAACTCCTCCTGCAATTCTCTGAGCAGGTTGAGCACCTGGGCCTGTACAGAAACATCCAGTGCCGATACCGATTCATCGCATATAATAAACTGGGGCTGTAGGGCCAGGGCCCTTGCAATGACTATGCGTTGGCGCTGTCCGCCTGAAAATTCGTGCGGATACCTGTTGAAATATTCAGGTTTCAGATCTACCCGGTCCAATAGATTCAGCACATGGGCTTTCCGCTGCTCATTGTTGTCGAACATGCCATGCACCTGTAAGGGTTCCATCAGCGCATTACCGATGGTTAAACGCGGGTTGAGGGAAGAGTAGGGGTCCTGAAAGATGATCTGTACCGCTCTTCTCATTTTTCTTAATCCGGCAGTATCCAGCGAGGATAAGTCGGTCCCGTCAAACAGCAGCTCGCCTGAAGTGGGCTCCACCAATCGTAAAATGCTACGGCCCAGCGTGGTCTTTCCGCATCCGGATTCGCCAACCAGTCCTAAGGTCTCGCCTGGAAACACATCAAAAGTAATGTCGTCCACAGCTTTTACATATTCCGTTGTTTTGCCAAAAAGCCCCTTGTTTATCGGATACCAGGTACACAATTGTTTCACCTGCAGCAAGGGTTTTTGCTGATAAAGGTTATGCCTGCGCTGTTCTATTTCGGCCTGTGTATAACTGTTCATTTCCAGTAAATGCTTCAGGCCCATTTCTTTGTCGCCGTTCATAAAATCGGCCACTACCGGAAGTTTTTTCAGCAGGCGCTGAGGGGCGGGGCGGCAGGCCAGTAAGCCCCTGGTATAAGGGTGTTGCGGATGGTTAAACAGTTGCGCTGCCGCTCCCTGTTCCACGATTTGTCCTTTGTACATTACGGCCACCTCGTCCGCAATCTCACTGATCACTGCCAGGTCGTGCGAGATAAAGATCATGGCCATTCCGCGCTCTTCTTTCAGCTTCAGCAGCAATTGCAAAATGGTTTTCTGTACGGTAACATCCAATGCTGTAGTAGGCTCATCGGCAATCAGCAGTTCGGGGTTGCAGCTTAGGGCCATGGCAATCATTACCCTTTGTTTTTGTCCCCCTGAAAGCTGGTGCGGGTAACTGTCAAATATATTTTCCGGTCTGGGCTGCTGTACTTCTTTAAACAAGGCAATGGTTTTCTCTTTTGCAGTTTGTTTATCTACCCGCTGGTGCAGCATGATGGCTTCTTTAACCTGATAGCCACAAGTAAAAACCGGGTTCAGGGAAGTCATGGGTTCCTGAAAGATCATGGCAATTTTATTGCCCCTGTATTTCCTGATCTCATCGGGCGACAGGCCGAGCAGGTTGATGTTTTGAAAATCAATGTTGCCCTCAATTTTTGTACTTTGAGGATCATGAAGTCGCATAATAGAAAAAGAGGTTACGGATTTACCGGAGCCTGATTCGCCGACTATGCCCAGTACTTTTCCTTTTTCAACCTGGAAGCTTACCTTGTTTACGGCCTTAAACCAGGATTTGTCCTCTTTGTTAAGAAATTGTATATCTAGATTTTTAACGTTTAGCATCTGAGAACCAAGGTAGTGATTTACCGGCATACTCAGAGAATTTAAGAAAGCAATTTTCCTAACCTATAATTCGGCCTGTTTGCTTAATTTTGCAGCATGGAAAGAGAAATCCTTGACACCAGGCGTAAGGCTTTAAAGATTAACCTAAACCCCAGAATTTACGGAACATTTGCCGAGATCGGTGCCGGACAAGAGGTTGCACGTAATTTTTTTACTGCCGGTGCCGCATCAGGAACGGTAGCCAAGACCATGTCGGCCTACGACATGACCTTCAGTGATGCCATTTATGGGGTTGAACCTTCAGGAAGGTACGTAAGCCAGTCGCGCTTATTAAAAATGCTTGACCATGAGTTCAGTCTGTTAACAGAACGCTTAAATGGTGAAAAATACGAAGGACGTGCTTTCTTTGCTTTTGCAGATACGGTTACTACTTTAAACTACAATAAATCCAATGACCCGCATGGTTGGATCGGCATCCGTTTTCAGGCAGAGCCTGGGGGCGAGCCCAACGAAATCTTTTTCCATGTACGCTTACTGGATACCGATGCGGCATTACAGCAAAATGTATTGGGTATTATTGGCGTAAACCTGGTTTATGCCGCTTATTATTATAACCAGGACCGCAAAGCGATGATCGAATCGCTGGCCGATAACTTAACAGTAGGGTCGGTAGAAATTGACCTGATCTCGGTTAACGGGCCCATATTTAAAGATGCGGACAATATTTTGCTGAACCTGTACCTGATTGTTAAAGACTTTTCAGATGCAGCCATCTTTGATGCCAGCGGCCGTCCGTGTTTGCCTAAGGACCTGCTGTACAAAAAAGACATCATGATCCTGCGTACCAAATATGCCCAGAAATCCAATCCTAACTTTAGCATGCTCAACAAGGCTGTAGACCAGTTTGTAAGGACAGAAAATGTGCAGGAAGACAACCTGAGCGTATTGATCGAAGTATTGATGTCAAATGTGCTTTCGGCCAATGACGGAGCTGATGATATCGACCTCAGGGCTGTTGCTAAAAGGGCAGAAGAGATGTGTAAAACGGGAAATAAGGTAATCGTATCCAACTTTGCCCGACACAATAAACTGGCCAAATACCTCGACCGCTGCAGGCCAAAAAGTGTAGGGATATCTACCAATATCAACAACTTAAAATTCGTGTTCAATTCCGGTAATTTTGGCGAAAACTATTCCAGCCAGCTGCTGAGTTATGTAAGCGATATGTTCAGTAAAAACGTAAAACTTTTTGCCTATCCTTTTCTTGACAAGAAGACAAACGAAGTGATCACAACAGCCAATATGCCGGTAACACCGGATGCCAGGCCCCTGTTTGATTTCCTGATCCTCAATGGCTACATCACCGATATTGAAGATTACAGCGAAAGTGATGTAAAAACTGTTTAATCCTGTTTCTGATAAGGGTTTGAAATTGCAATACCCATTATCCTTTCGGGATGCTCAACTGCCTTAAAGCCAAATTGCGCATATAAACCATGGGCATCCAGCGTAGCCAGCATATACCTTCTCAGTCCCTGCAGGTCTTTATGGAAAAGCATGAGCGACATCAGTTTTTTAGACAGTCCCTGTCCGCGGTAGGCCTCATCCACATACACATCAGCAAGGTAGCCAAAGGTGGCCTTATCTGTGATCCAGCGGGCAAAGCCTACCTGTTTGCTGTCTTTGTAAATGCCAAAACACAGGGAATTTTCTATAGAGGTTTTAACAATTTCTATGGGGATGTCCTTTGCCCAGTACGATTGTGTACTTAAATAATGATGAATTGCAATCGGATCGATCTTATTTTTGTCATCAGAGAAAACAAAACCATTTTCTTCAATTTCCATGAATGTAATTATTTTTTTACTTTAAGAAAGGAACACTGCCGGTTGCCGGCTTAAACAGTATTTAGTTCCGCATGTTGATGAACTGCAGCGGCTGACCGAAATCTTCTTTTTTGCAAAGGGCAATTACACCTTGCAGGTCGTCTATACTTTTGCTTTGCACCCGCACCTGGTCATCCATCATAGAAGCCTGTACTTTTAGTCCGCTGGCTTTTATTTTTGCCACAATTTTCTTTGCAGTTTCTTTGTCTATACCTTCTTTTACCGAAATTTCTTTCCTGATCATGTTTCCGGACGCATATTGTTCCTTACCAAAATCCAAACTTTTTGCATCCAGGTTTTGCTTAATCATCCTTGAGATGATGGCATCCTGAATTGCTTTTAAACGCATGTCATCTTCGGTAACAATGGTAATTACATTGGTCTTTTTATCGTGGTCGATGGTACTTTTTGAAGTACTGAAATCATAACGGTTTAAGATCTCTTTTTTTGCATTGTTCATCGCGTTGTCTAATGTTTGCGCGTCTACTTTGCTTACAATATCGAAAGTGGGCATGATTATTATAGCTTTAGAATAAAAAATTAGCGTAGATTTAAGTATCAGATTATTTAATCTGCCTACGCAAATATAAAATAATTAACTATAGCAAGCTCTAATGAGTTTCAAATTAATCAAAAAACATAAAACCAATACTATGAAATCCAGTAAACCAAAAGCTCAGAAAAAAGTAGCCAAAAAAGCGGCTAAGAAACAACTTGAAAAAAGTTTGACAGAAAAGATCCTGGAAACCGTTAAGCATTTAGGCCAGGATGCAGAGAAGATTGGGGGAGATATAGCCATTGTAAGTAAATTTGTAGCTAAAAAGCTTTCTAAAAAATTCAGTAATGTTAAAGCTGCTGTTAACGAAAAAATAGACGAAGCTAAAGCAGCCAATAAAAAAGCAGTAAAAAAAGCGGCCAAAAAGGCATCATCCGTTAAAAAAGAACTGAGCAAAGACGCTAAAAAAGCAAAAAAAGCGGTTAAGGTTGCCAGTGCAAAGGTTAAACCGGTAGTACAAAGTGTTAAAGTAGCGGCCATTGCCACAGAAAAAAAAGCAGCTGATGCCATAACAAAGCCAGTGGCCAAAGTAGCAGACAAAGCTAAAACAGCAGCGTCTACTGTAGCGGCAAAAGTTGCTGAAGTTAAAAAAGAAGTTACTGCTACGGTTAAGGCACCTGCAAAACCGGCTGCCAGAAAACCGGCAGCAAGAAAGGCGCCTGTTAAAAAAGCTGCCCCGGCAGCGGCAAAACCAGCGGTTACCGCAGCAGCCAGCCCTGCAGCGGCAAAAGCCACTTCATCAACAGCCACTCCAGCTAAATCAGCTACTGCAAAACCAGCTGCAAAAGCCCCGGTAAAAAAGGCAAGCCCCGCAGCTAAGCCAGCTGCCAAACCTGCTGCCGCCAAACCTGCAGCTGCCAAGGCTCCGGAAACTGCAACAACGGCCCCTGCAAATGGTACAGCTGCCGCAGCTGCCAAAACAGAGAGCGAAAGCAAATAGCAGAACATTAAAATTAAATAAGAATTGTATAATTAATCATAATTAACAATTACTTAACAATAGAATTTGCAGTTTTGGGCATCCCTGTTTTAGAACAGGGATTTTTTTGATATTTTAAATGACGAAGAAAAAGGCTCCATTTCTAAACAGAGAGATCAGTTGGTTGTATTTTAATGAGCGCGTTTTGCAGGAGGTGGCTGATGAGACAGTCCCTCTTATAGAACGAATAAAATTTCTGTCTATTTTTTCTTCAAACCTGGAAGAGTTTTACCGGGTAAGGGTAGCTACGCTGAGCAGACTGGCCAACCTGAACGATAAAGCCAAGGCCTTACTGGGCTTTAACCCTAAAAAGATCTTAAATGAGATCAAAAACATCGTTGTAAAGCAGGAACGCAAGTTTGAACAATTGTTTAAGGCTACCCTGATCAATGAACTGGCCCAAAACCGGATTTTTATTTTAAACGATACCCAGCTCAACGTGTCCAGGGGCGAATTTGTGAGAAATCATTTCAGGGACAGGATCCTTTCCAATCTTGTTCCGATCATGATCGACCTGGAAAAACCATTTCCGGAGCTAAAGGACCGTTACCTGTATTTTTTTGTCAGGCTTTCCAAAGCGCCCAATAAAAACCAGAAATATGCGCTGATTGAGCTCCCGCCCGATCTTCCACGTTTTCTGGTGCTGCCCGAAACCAATGGCCTCAAGTTCATTATCCTTGCCGAAGACATCATCAAGTACTGCCTTGACGATATCTTTTACGTTTTTAATTATGATGTTCTTGAAGCGTATTCTATACAGCTCACGCGGGATGCGGAGCTCGATATTGATAAAAATATCAGCGATAAGTTTATCGAAGAACTGAAGGCCAGTCTGGATAAACGTAAAAAGGGAAAACCCATGCGTTTACTGTACGATACGGAAATGCCTTTTGAAATGCTGACGGTATTGATCAATAAAATGAAAATAGAGGCCGATAGCCTGATCCCGGGCAACAGGTACCACCGCTTTGGTGATTTTATTGCCTTCCCCAATGTGGGCAGCAAAGACCTGGAATATAAGCCCAATGTGCCCCTTAAAGTACATGGCCTGCACCGTACCGAAAGTATATTCAATAAATTGCAGGGCAAAGATTATCTGATTAACCTGCCTTATCAGTCTTACGATTACATCATCCTTTTTCTGCGTGAGGCGGCCATCGACCCTAAGGTAACTGAAATCAACATTACCCTGTACCGCCTGGCCGAGAATTCGAGGGTAGTTAACGCCCTCATCAATGCCGCTAAAAATGGTAAAACAGTAAACTGTATGGTCGAGTTAAAGGCCCGTTTTGATGAACAGGCCAATATTTTCTGGACAAGCAGACTGGCAGAGGAGGGTGTAAACGTGAACTACGGACTTACCGATTACAAAGTGCATTCCAAGATCTGCCTGGTCAAAAGAATGGAAAAGGGGCGGGCGGTTTATTATGCCAACCTTGCTACCGGTAATTTTAACGAGAAAACAGCAAAACTATACTGCGACCACAGTATTTTTACTTCCAGAAAAGAAATTACGGCCGACCTGATCAAACTCTTTAAGGCCTTAAATAAAAAGACCGTTACCAGGGGCTTTAAACACCTGATCGTTTCGCCGCTGGAATCGAGAAACAAGTTTTATCAGCTGGTAGACCGGGAAATTAAAGTAGCAAAGCAAGGCAAGCCTGCTTATATGATCTTAAAGGTAAACAGTCTGGCCGATGAGGGCATTGTAGAAAAACTGTATGAAGCCAGTAATGCCGGGGTTAAAGTAAAGCTGATTGTGCGCGGCATCTGCACCCTTGTTCCGGGTATTCCCGATTTTAGTGCCAATATTACGGTTATCAGTATCATTGATAAGTTTCTGGAGCATGCCCGGGTATTTATTTTTGGTAACAACGGCAAGGAAGAAATGTTCCTGTCGTCGGCCGACCTGATGAGCCGCAACTTTGAGCACAGGGTTGAGGTTGGCTTTCCCGTGCTGGATGAAGAAGTAAGACAGGAGATCAGGGATATCATCGAGTTCCAGTTACAGGACAATGTGAAGGCCAGGGACATTACCCGGCTCAACAACAATAAATACCATAAAAATAATTTAAAAACTAAAATTAGGGCGCAGGTGCAGACCTATAATTACTTAAAAAACAAACATCAGTAAGCCAATGTTAAGATATGCTGCCATAGATATAGGTTCAAATGCGGTTAGGTTGTTGATTGCGGATATCTCCAAAACCGAGAATGGTTATGGGTTTAAAAAAAACACCCTGGTGCGGGTTCCGTTACGCCTGGGCGATGATGCTTTTTTAGACCATCACATCTCGGCACGTAAAGTGGAGGAGCTGCTGAAAACCATGTCGGCCTTTAAAAACCTGATGGAGGTATACCATGTCTCGGCCTATCTGGCCTGTGCTACTTCTGCCATGCGTGAAGCCGGAAACGGAGCAGATATCATCAAAATGATAAAGAAACAATGCGATGTAGACCTGGAGATCATCGCCGGACAAAGGGAAGCCAATATCATTTATGCCAATCACATTGAAGAAAACCTGGACATCAAAAAAAGCTATCTGTACATTGATGTAGGTGGGGGCAGCACCGAGCTTTCTGTATTTGTAAACCGCGTACCTGTGGCCTCCAAATCTTTTGATATCGGCACCATCCGCATCCTCGACAATCAGGATAAGGAGGAAACCTGGGAAGAAATGAAAAGCTGGGTAAAGGAACATACAAAATCCTTAAAAAACCTGGCCGGTATAGGAACCGGGGGCAATATCAATAAACTTTTCCGTATGTCTGACGAGAAAGAGGGCATGCCCTTAACGTTCCTCAAATTGAAAAGCATGTATAACCAGCTCAATTCGCACTCGCTTAAAGAAAGGATCAGTGTTTTTGGTTTAAACCCTGACAGGGCCGATGTCATTATCCCTGCCTGCGAAATTTACATCACATTGTTAAAATGGACGGGGATCAAACAGATCTATGTGCCAAAAGTAGGGCTGGTAGATGGCATCATCAGTCTGCTCATTGAAGAGAACCTGAGCGAGGCCGTTTTATAAATAGGCAAGTGCCAGGTAAATGCCATGATGGCTTACCGAACCCGGGTTGGTAGCCCGGTAGGAACTGTCGCAGGCATCATAACAACTTATTTTATACCTTATTTTTTGGAGCAGGCTGGCATCCGCTGCGGCCAGTGTATGGATGTATCTTTCCGTAATGGAAGTTTTGGTAAAGTAGGACTGTTCCTGATACCATACATTTCCGGTGGCTGTTTTTTTATGGATGATCAGGTTGTTGCAAACAATTGCTGCCGGGGCAAATACCCTTATTTTGTTTTCCCTGCTAAAGATTTTATAGGCCGATTCTTTCATTGTCCAAAGCAGCCATACCATCATTTCAGCATCTTTAGCAGCGCTGATCAGGAACCTTTCTCCGGGCGTAAATATCTTTTCCAGATAGCCTTTTCTTTTCCAGTTGCTTTCTTTTTTTGCCTGTTCCAGGTCAACAATGTCATTCCCTATCAAGTGTTTTCAGTTTAGCCTCAATAATTGCCAAGGTATCCGATACGTTTAACATGCGTGCCATCTCCTGGTTGTCAATTTCAATGTCGAATTCCTCTTCCACATCCAGCACCACATCTACCAGGTTGGCCGAATTGATTTTCAGGTCTTTAATGAAATCCGTTGTGGGGCCAATGTTATCCAAAGCGGCTTTATCGGGGGTATAAGGGGCAACAATTGTTTTCAATTTTGCTATAAGTTCTTCTTTATCCATTTTCATACTTTTTAAAAATGATGCAGGCATTTACATCACCAAACCCAAAACTTGCCTTAGCTAATATATTGATGTTTTTATAAAGTATTTGCTGCGGGATCCTATTTTTATCTACCAGCAGGGCAATTTCCGGATCCAGGTCCTCACAGTTGATGGCCGGGAAAATAAAGCCCTGTTGCAGCTGCAGTACCGAGGCTACACATTCTATACTTCCCGACGCGCTTAAACAGTGTCCGGTCATTGCTTTCAGGCTATTGATATAAGGAAAATCAGCCCCTTTTCTGTTTAAGGCGATGGTCCAGTTCTGTACTTCCAAAGCATCTTTTGCCGTGGCTGTCAGGTGTCCGTTAATGGTGTCGACCTGACTGGCTTTGACACCGGAATTTTTAAGGGCAGCAGCAATACAACGCTGTACAGCCATACTGTTGGGGGCGGTCATGCTGCCCGTACCGCGCTGTCCGCCCGAATTGATGTTGCCCCCCAGTATTTCGGCATAGATGAAAGCGCCCCTTGCCAAAGCACTGTCCAGTGTTTCCAGCACCATGGCTCCGGCACCACTGCCGGGCACAAAGCCGCTGGCACTGGCGCTCATTGGTCTCGATCCTTTTTCAGGCACCTCATTGTGTTTAAAGGTACATACCTTCATGGCATCAAAGCCAGCCCAAATGTAAGGGCCACTGTCGCTCGTGCTGCCCGCAAGCATTCTGGTCGCCTGCCCGGTTTTAATGCGTTCATAAGCCATTAAAATGCTTTCTGTGCCCGTTGTGCAGGCCGATGAATTGCTGCTTACCTGGTTGCCCAAGCCCAGTTTACCCCCCAGGTAGGCACTGATGCCGCTGACCATGGTCTGTATCACTACACTGCTGCCCAGTTTGCGTACCTGTAAATCGTCTACTTTATAAATGGCCTCCCTGAATTTTTCGATGCCCGATGTGCCGGCACCAAACAGGGCACCACTTTGCCAGTCGGGCTCATTTTCGGGGGCGGGTAACAGCCCTGCGTCCTGCCAGGCATCCATTCCTGCGATCAGGCCATACAGAATTCCGCTGCTGTTAAAATTCCTGCGTTCCAGGTCGGTCATGTACCTGGCCATCAGCTCGTCTGTTACTTCCGGTTTTCCGGCAATCTGACAGGAGAATTGCAGTCTTTCCAGTTCAGCGTCATGCTTAATCCCTGAAACACCATTTTTAATGGCTTCAGTAAAGGCTTTTAGTCCCACTCCATTTGGTGCAACTACCCCTAAACCGGTTATTACTACACGTTTATGCATTCATTTTATTGGTCACCATGCCGGCAATGGTGCCTTTACAAACTACTTCGCCGGCGGCATTGGTCATTTGTACTGTACAATTTAGCTTTTTAAACCTGAAATATACCTTTTGTGCATTTACGGTTACTTTTTCTCCCGGAAAAACAGGTTTCATAAAGTCGATAGCCGTAGAAGTGAGCATCACATGGCCCGGCATTCCGCCTTCGGCACTGCCCGATAAATAGATACCCAGACAAACCAGGCCAATTTGCGCCATGGTTTCCGTTAATATCACACCGGGTGTTACGGGATGGTCTTTAAAGTGTCCTTTATAAAAATCCAGATCTGCATCAAAAGTATAAGAGCCGGTTACGCCGTTTTCGTCAATTGCTTCCAGCTCATCTACAAATAAAAAAGGTTTGGTGTAAGGTAAGTGTGCTAAGATCTCTGCTTTGTTCATGTTATAAATTTTAATGCTTTTACCATTTCAGCAAAATACGTTGTGCCGAAAACCCGGGCCCAAAGCTCAGCATCAGGCCCAATTCTGCACTTCCCGGTTCGCGTTCCATAAAACGTTCCAGTACATACAGTACTGTGGCGCTCGACATATTTCCGTATTCCCGTAAAATGTTTTTAGTTTCGTTTATATTTTTGCCTAATTTACCAAATAACCCTTCAACTGTCTGAATAATTTTTTTTCCTCCGGGATGAAAGATCAGGTGGTCAATGTCTGCTATCTTCAGTCCGTTTCTGGCCAGGAAGGGGTGGATGATATCGGGGAAATGCATTTCAATGTTTTTCGGAACCTCTACATCCAACACCATTTGTAAACCAGTGTTGCAAAGGTTAAAGCCCATCATGGGTATGCTGTCGTAAAAGTGGTACATTTCTTCGGCAATGATTTCCGGTCCTTTATCTTCGTCCAGCGAGGACAATAAAACACAGGCTGCACCGTCGCCAAAAATAGCAGCACTCACGATATTGGCCATAGAAAAATCGTTGAGCTGGAAAGTTGCGGTAGGCGATTCTACAGCAATTACCGCCGCACGTTTACCGGGATTGGCCTTTAAAAAATTCTTGGCATAGATCATCCCAGATATACCTGCGGCGCAACCCATTTCCGTTACCGGCAGGCGCACAATATCCTGGCGCAGGTTTAAGGCATTGATGAGATAGGCATCAACAGAGGGGATCATGATACCCGTACAGCTTACCGTGATGATATAGTCCAGTTCCTGTGCTTTCCATCCCGATTTTTCCAGGGCCATGGCCAGACAGCCGGTGGCCAGTTTAATCCCTTCGCGGATGTAAATGTTGTTTTTTTCTGCAAAGGAGCTTTGGTTAAACACTTCTTCGGGCGACATGATCGAGTACCTTTTATCCACATCGGCCTGCTCAAATATCTTTTTTACCTTTCTGATAAAACGGGGTTCCTGTCCATGTAGCCAGGTGTCCAGAAAAGGGAGTATCTCTGCTGTTGTTCTGGAATATTGTGGTGTCAGGCTGGTAACGGTCGTTATTTTTACGCTCATATTGTTGGAATTATCCACTGGTAACGGAATGCCCATTTCCATTTCAGGATATAGGTGCTAAAGTTTAATTGCCTGGAATAGGATTGGAGGTCGCGCTTTTTAAAGCCCCTTAAAATAGATACAAGCCCATCGTCTTTCGACATCTGGTTGAGGCCAAATACAAAACACAGCCCTGTAAAAAGGTAATAGGCCATTTTGCTCCTGTGCAGATCGTTTACCACAATGCCCAATGCCGATTGTGCTTTAAAGCC
Source organism: Pedobacter sp. AK017 (assembly GCF_014200825.1). Lineage (NCBI taxonomy): Bacteria > Pseudomonadati > Bacteroidota > Sphingobacteriia > Sphingobacteriales > Sphingobacteriaceae > Pedobacter > Pedobacter sp. AK017. The sequence goes on along the minus strand of NZ_JACHCW010000001.1, from coordinate 302,209 downwards.
ATTCATAAGCGTTATAATTTCTTCGTCTTTAAAATGATGTAGGGTCAGTGTACATAAGATAACATCATAAACCCTGTCTTGTTTAATTTCCTCAAAAATATCTGCGCAGCAGTAGCTGATGTTTGGGTAGTTCAGCGACAGCTGCTGTGCATGTGCAATGGTAAACTGATTTGCATCTATACCTATCAGTTTAAAATTCAACTGTTTTTTTTCTGCAAAATCGGCCAAAGCCCTCAGCATGTCGCCATTGCCGCAACCTACATCCAGGATGGTAATTTCATCCTTGTTCAGCGCTTTTAATTTGAGCAGCTGTTTTACACCCTGCAGGGTAAGTTTATTGCCACCCAACAGCCTGTTTATACCGGCAATTTTATCCAGGGCATCCCTAAGTACCTCACCTTCTAAATTAAAATCGTCCATTATTTCGGCTGCATCACTTCGCCTGCTGGTATCTATGCTCATAAAATGGGTTTTCCGTGGGTTGTTTTTATAATTAAGGGCAGGGCCGATGGGAAATAACCCAGTAGCTGCTGTAATGGTTTAAATAATTTATCCTTTCTGATGATTCCAGACAAGAAACGGCCCATCAGCAATCGGTTTTTAAAATTGGTATTCCATGTGGCGGTATATAGTTTTTCGAGCGTTGTTCTTGACACCAGCTTACCGTTCAGGTATTGTATGCTCAGTTCTGCACAAATTTTGGCACTGTGTATGGCCATGGCCATGCCGTTTCCACAAAGAGGGTGGATGAGGCCTGCAGTATCGCCGATCATCAATATATGGTCACATACCAGTTCCTTTTTAGCGAAAGACACCTGGCTAATGGTTAAAGGCTGATCAAAAACCGGGCTGCTTTCCTCAAAAATCTTTCTGAGCTGCGGGTTTTTGTACAATACCTTTTCCTGAAAATCCTTGAGGTTGGCGCAGGCCTTAAAGCTTTCATAATCTGCCAGGTAACAGATGTTGATCTGTTTGTTTTCTATGGCCGAAACCCCACAATAGCCCCCTGCAAAATTGTGCAGCTGTACCAGATCACTGGGAATAATGCCATTGTAATGTGCCTTTACTGCCAGCCAGGGCGATTTTTTTTGTATAAAGCTACGGGAAAGCTGCTGGTCAAGGGCAGATCTTTTTCCAAAAGCACCGATCACCAGATCAGCTTTTAAGGTTCCTGAATGGCTGGTGCTCAGCTCAAATCCATTGCCATTAAAAACGATATCCGTTACCCGGTCTCTGATCACTTTGCAGCCTCTTGACAGGGCTTTTTGATAGAGGAAATGATCGAGTGCAAACCTGCTTAAGCCAAAACCGCCGAGCGGAAGTGCGCAGCCAATAATTTGTCCGCTAAGTGAAGAGACAGAAAGGCGGTTAATGGCTACCGGAAGCAGTTCATACGGATCGGCATCCAGCCATTGCAGATAAGGTAATACTTCGTTGGAAATGTACTCGCCGCAGACTTTATGATGGGGATATGCATTTTTTTCGATCAAAGTGACTTCAAAACCTTCTTTTAGTAAGTGCAGGGCGCAGGTTAGACCTGACAGGCCACCGCCTACAATTAAAATAGTTGCGCTTTGGTTGGTTTTGTTTGTCATATCGGGCATGAGTGGCAGTACCAATATAACACTAAAAAGGCAGCATTGTTATGTTAAAACCTATTACACCTCAACTGCCTTCTTTCAGCAGTAGTTCGGCGATTGATGTAAAAGCCTGCGGATAGCTCATGACTGCCGTAGTTGTAATTGCGCAATTTATTGAGGGAGTAATCGTACGAATAGCCAATCCTGATATTTTCCGTTGCAAAAATCTCAAGTATGCCACCCATTGCGTGTTCTTTGGCCAGTCCTTTTTGCTGATAGTCTTTTTTGTAAAGATCGAATGAAGTACGGGCAAAAGCGCCGATCCAGAGCCTATCTTTAAGCAGCAAAAAGGTAGTGATGTCCATTGCCGAGGGGCCTTTGGTATCATCTTTAAAAAGGATGACCGGTTTAAATTTAACATCTTCGCTGAATGGGAACAGCGCTCCTGCGCTGAAGTACAAATGCGGCTGGGGAACGGGTATCCTGCTGTCTTCGGTATTTCTTTTTGCCAGGTACTGGGCCAGCATATTGGTCATGGAAAGGCCCAGGAAGAAGCTTTCGTTGGCGTAATAGATCCCAAAGCGGGCGTCAGGTACGGTACTGGTCTGCGAGCCAACAGGGATCAGCTCATCACCCGGCTTGTACCCTTCCAGTTTGGTGCCATCCAGGCCCATCTGTACCATGCCGGCTGCAATGCCAAAAGAAAGTTGTCCGGTTCCACTATATCCGGTTTTAATGTGGTAGGCATAGTTTGCATAAGCTGTAAGGTAAGTTTGTGCCCCCAGCTGATCGTTGGAAACGATTAGTCCAAGTCCAACCTTGTCGTCATAAAAAGCTCCATCAGCTGCAACAGAAAAAGTTTTCGGGGCCCCTTTAATGCCTGCCCATTGTGAGCGGTAAAAGGACTGCACATAAATATCGCCTTTATAACCGGCATAGGCCGGATTGATGTGGATACCATTAAAAATATACTGTGTATACTGGCTGTCCTGCTGCGCGCTGGCAGTAGATATCATACCTGCGATGCTCAATAGGCCTATCATTCTTTTCATCATATCTCGTTCCGGTTATTTGTTTCGTAGTATGGTTATATAGCCTTTATAAATTTCCCATTTGTTGCCTGCGGTTTTCAGTTTTAGCAGGTAGAAATAGGTACCCTCATTAAGGCCGATAGCTGTCCAGTCGTTCCTGTATCCTTTTGTATTATAAACAGTACCTCCCCATCGGTTTAAGATGGTTAGCTCATTGGCTTCATAAAGTTCCAGGCCGGGTATTTCGAAGGTGTCATTTAAACCATCGCCGTTAGGTGTAAAAACATTAGGGATGATGATTCCTGCTACCGATTTACTATCTGTAAAGCTGTTGTTTTTCAGATCAGGATCAGTTTCATTAGCGCTTACCGTGGCTGTATTTCTGATGATCCCGGCTTTAACCGCTTTTACTTTGATTTTCAGATCGGCACTTTCGCCATTGTCCAGCTTGCTGATCTCCCATAAAACGGTTTTGCTGCCCTGGTTGTAATTGGCCAGCCCAAGAGTGGGTGTCATCAGCTGTTGAAAAATGAGTTCTTCAGGTAAAATATCCTGTACTTTTACGATTGTAGCCGTTGCGGTACCATTGTTTTTCACCTGGATCAGGTATTCAAAAGTATCGTTAATGGTTACGGCCCTTAATTCCGAGTTTTTGCTGATCATCAGATCGGCAGTAAGTGCATTGGGGGTACCAATGTTTACAATAACAGGGTCGGATATATCAGAGGCACAGCCCTGTGCGTTAAAAGAAACCACTGTATAGGTTCCTGCAAGCAGTAGCGTGTATTCAGATGAAGTGGCACCTGTAATTGCGGCACCGTCTTTAATCCATTGAAAAGAAGCCGCATTAACAGAACTGGCCCGCAATTTTATAGTTGATCCTTGTGGAATATTTATAGTTTGCGAACTACCAGATTGCGCAAAGCCTGCCGTTGCACTCAGCAACAGCAAGCTTGACACAAAATTGGTTTTTCTGTTAGACATGTAGGGTTCAATTAACTAGATCAGATTTTTCATTAAGAAGCTGAAATAGAAGGTTTAGCAGGTTTTGCTGTTACGGTAATGGTAGTACTTCCAGACTCTGTGCATGGTGTTGCGCCAGGCGATTTTAATGTCTTTCCTGCCGGTACTGTATAAGTCACATTAGAAGTGACTGTATAGCTACCCACTGTACCTGTAGTCATATTGAATTTTTTAGAATCGTTAACATCAACATCACCTACTCCGGAACCCGGTACGGTTACCCATGCATAATTAAAATTAACGCCAGCAGGAAGAGTAGCTGAATTTGCAGGGGTAGCTAAAGAGGTAATTACTGTTTTTGTGAGATTAGTTGTTCCATCAATACAGTACGCTGCAGATGCTGGCGTAACCTGAACTGAATAAGCAGGTAACATATATACCTCAATAGGATCGGAAGGGTCGCCAGTACAGCTTGCTCCGGAAGCACTTATTACATGTACTCTCCAATAATGGCTTCCGGCAACATTAAGTTCTGAACCGCCAGTTATTGTTAAGTTTTCAGAACCAGCAGTTCCATTATATGTTTTTACTTCTGCAGCTGATCCTGAAAGAGCCGTGCCGCTGGCATCTACTTTCTGCCATACGGTTTGATCTCCTGTAGTCAGGGTGTAGGCACCTGTATACGCTAATGTAACTGTACCTGTGCTACAAACATAAATTGCAGGATCGGCCAGTGCTGCAACCGGCAATAGAAATACTAAACAAAATGCCAGAACTAATTTGATTTTTCTACTTGTCTTTTTCATGATTTTAATTTTAAGAGTGAATATTTATTTTTTATTGTGATACGATATGAGGTGCTTGTGGTTTAGGATTAACTTTTACAATTACATTTGTTGATTTCGGACAGCCATTACTTGTTAAGGTGAAAATGTATGTTACATTTATTGGTAATTGTGTTGTGTTTACTAATATTTCGTTGATCTGATTAGAGTTACCAGAACCGATAGCATTGCTGATGTTAGTTACAGCAGCCCTTGTCCATGAAAAACTGGTACTTCCCAGACTGCTTGTGGCTGTATAAGAAAAGTTAGTTCCACTGCAAACAGATGGATTTAAGGAACTTGTTAAGTTGGGGAGAGGTTTTACAGTTACTGTTACACTTTTGTCATCATAACAGCCAAATCTTGCATACCTTACCCAGTAAATAGCTGTAGAAATAGGAGAAACTGTAGTTGAAGGTAATGCTGTACCACCTTGTACTGATGACCAAGTATATGTACCGCCTGTTACGTTATTATTGTCAAGAGGATTCAGGGTAGCGAGATTTATTGACTGCCCATTACAAATTGAAACAGGTGAAATGTTAGTAAGTGAAGGCTGCCCATCCAAGCGGTAAACAGAATTAATATTTATATTGTTTAATGCTCCTAGAAGCCCAGCTGAAAGCTTTATGCTAAGTTTAGTGAATTTTGCAGTAGGCTTAAACTTTACAAAACCAGTAGTGTTACCAGGTAGGAGAGTTAGTAAACTTGCATCAATTGATATTTCATCATTATTGCTTGTCGTTCCATTGTAAGTTCTAATTTTTATACCACCTAAAACATTTGCTGTTAAGAGTGCTGCCGGACTTCCAAAAACTATAACAATTTCATCACAACCTTGATTATTATTTACAGTCGGAAATAGAAAACTTTGTTCAACGTAAGCTCCCAGACCCACAACTAAGTTTAAAGTTGAATATGTACTTATATCCGTATCAAAAGCTTTTGGACGGTCAGTAACGCTACAGCCAATACAAACACCACCAATATCTATTGCATCACTTGATGGATAGGTTATAACTTGCCCCTTAACTTCCCCCATACCCGCCACCATCACTATCAAAACCAATAGTAGGCGCCAGTGCTTCAATATGTTTTTATGTTTGAGCGAGAGCATGAACACTTTTTCCTTTTTATCCCTTTTTTGAAACAATGAAGACAGTTTTTTTCTGTCCTTTCAAAATTAGGCTACAAAGAGGGCTTAATGCGTGTTCATATTGTTCAGTTTGGTAGAGCTAATCCTTGCTTTTAGGGGCTAAAAAGCCAACGGTTTTCCGTAGTTTAAGCTTAAATTGTTATTGATCAATGGTTTTTGAAGTTTACGCTGTTCTGTTCATTTTGTTCAGTAATAAATACATAAACAAAATGCTAAACCCACAGTGAACCCACAGTCAGCCCACAGTGAGTCCACGTTTTCCTTAGAAAAATGTGGACTTACCCTGGCTTAACCAAGAGTTAACAGTAAGAGGTTCTAAAGGTTGCCCGACATCACCATGCCCAGCATTTTGGCACCACCTTCGGCTTCATTGATGTCAAAAGCACCAAAGCCCAGCACCATAAAGTTTGTTTTAATGGATGTTTTCTGGTTGTTGGGATGGTAGGGTACAGGGATGCCGTTGTCGTCCAGTTTTTTCAGCATCACATTTAAATCAAACCCTTCATCAAACTTTAACCAGTAGGTAAGGCCGTGTTCAGGAATTACATAGCTTATAAACTTATTCAGGTAATGGTTAAGTATAAGGTTCAGCTCGTCGCGGTAGGTTTTTGATTGTATCCTTACCTGCCGGGCATAATCGGCCATGTCGCCTTTTAATATCATTTCAGCAAATGCTTTTTCTTTGATCACATCTCTTTCGTTGATAGCTTGTGCCGGTAATGCTTGCAGTTCGGTAATAAATTGTGCCGATGCCACAATTATGCGTAACGACTGTGTATCTGAGGTAGCTTTGCTCAGGGCAGCCATGTAAATCACATAACCATCGTGATCATAACAGGCAAGCGGTTTATAGGCAGTAATGCCGTACCAGAATTCATGGTCATCTTCTTCTTCAATAATGCACATCCGGTGGTCTTTGGCCAATTGTACAAGACGCCTGCAGCTGTCCTCGTCCAGTGTAAAACTTTCGGGAATGCTGCATTGGGGCCTGATGTGGATGGCCCGCACTTTAGTATGACTTAACAGCTGCGCTATACGGTCCATAAAGTCAGGATCTTTGCGGTTGATGGTAAACACATTGGCATTACATTTTAACAATGCGTCTGATAATTTTGTGTCGTGGGGCGAGGTATTGATCACCACATCACCGGGGCTGATCAGTATTTTGAATACCCTGTCGAGCGCGCTTTTTCTGGCTTTAATAATGTCGAGCATATTATTTTTTAAGCCAAAACCACGTCTGCGGTTTAAGTAATTTACCAGGTTGTCTTTTAAATACCTGGCATCGTATTCATTTAGTAGCCTGGCCTGGCTCAATTTTCGGCTTTCCTCGCGGAAATGGTTGCAATATTCCGAAAACTTGTTTTCGGGAAAGGCAGCCGGGCTTGGAAAATCAGTACCTACAGCAATATAAGGTTCTTCGACATAGGCTGGCTGATAAATTTCTTGTTTTTTGTTCAAAAGCACCAGGCCTGCCGGAAAATGTTCTGTAAATCCAGAAGTCCTGAGCTGCATGTCTTCGGTTGGGTTATTGGCAGATACTACGGTGCCCGAACCTGGGTTACTGGTTAACCAGTTGTTATCTGTTAATTTGACATAAGCCCTTCTAACCGAGCTTGCACTAACCTGGTTAATTTTTGCAAGCTGTCTGGAAGAGGGGACGGGATCGCCGGCATGAAGATTTCTGGATCTGATTTCACGTATAATGAATTCTTCTATTTGCCTGCTACATTTAGACCTGTCTAATCGAGGAATTAACCAATTGATACTGTAATTGTTTCTCATAATTGAGCTATTGAGCGTTAATAAAGATTTAAGAATCTTAATCAAATGTAAACTAAAAGATTATAAATAAAAAACACACAAAAATTGTATTCAGCAAAAATCGTATAAGTGTGTTCAGCTATTCTCGTTTAAACTATAGAACTTTATGTTGTTTCAATAGCTGAATTTTTACAAATAATACGTTAAAGATGATTAATAGTCAAAATATTTATGAAAAGGTGTTGAAAAAGGGCATAGAGACTAATCCCAATGAAGCCCCTGTTTGCCTGCAATCAGTGCAATTGGCTTGTGAGGCTGTTACAATCATGAGCAACGGTGGGCACGATTCTTTACCGGTTTATGGGGAAGGAAAATATATGGGAACTATATGTCTTAAAGACCTGAACCAATTTATTTATGCCAGTTCGGGACCTCAACTGTTGTATCATAAATTAAATTTTGAGCTAGAAAGCATTTTATACCTTATGAATAAGACTTAACACAATATGCAATTCCTATGCGTTCTCAAACAGACTCATTTTTACACCCTCCGACAGCAGCAAGATTACCAAACGGTAAATTGCCCAGGCCAAGTAAGTTTCCGCTTAAACTGGCTCAAACCACAAGGATAGCCTTACCCGAAGGTTCGGTGCTTATCCAGTCCATCAGCCACTATGTGATCAATATACAATTGTATGAGTACAATGTAACCAGGCCCTGTGCTGCCGACCTGCAAATTACTGAGCCTGCTTTTTTTATGATGACCATGCTTAAAGGCGCTTCGGTATTGTATGATGAGGGAGGCCAGCTGGTCTTAGAAAGTCCGGAAAATATTTGTAAACTTACTTATTTGCCTGCTGGCAGGTATCAGCGACACCTGTCGAAGGGCGAGCATATGCTATTGGTACTTACTTTGCGGCCAGACTGGCTGATCAAAAAATATGGCGACCAGGAAGAGCTGCAGGAATTGATTACCCGCTACAATAACAATGATGAACAATGCTTTGGTTTGCCTGGCTTTGGCATAGGGCAACAAATATTTAGTGCATTGGCTAAACTGAATACCGGAACGGATGTAGATATAGACATACATATTTTTATAAATGATTGTTTTGGCAGGTACCGGAATAGATTACAAACAAGAATCAGCAATGTAGAATACCAGGAGGATAAGGCCAGAGAGATAGGACAATTTATTCTTCAAAATTTTGCCAGTAAACTTGTTGACGATGAACCGGCACTGGCCAGGCATTTCATGATCTCGACCGTTACGCTGATGCGCCTGGCAAAACGCCATTTTGGCCGGCCTTTGCATCAGCAGGTGATAGAGTTGCGTTTGTTAAATGGTTTAAAGTTGTTATTGTCTACAAATAAAACAGTACAGGAAATTGCGGCAATGGTAGGTTATGAGGATGCAAATTACTTTAGCAGGGCTTTTAAAAAACGATTTGAATTACCGCCAAACGACATCAGGTTATCTGTTTTTTAATTCCGGGGGGAACTGGATTTTATTGACAAATAACCAGACTAAAATTGAGAATTTTTTGATAAGAAAATCCAGATAAACTTAAAGTTATTGTTCCCAAATTTGGATTAACGAAACTTATTTTAATAAAAACTACCAACAAGTTATGAAGAAGAAACGCTCTTTATAAACTGTAATCTACTAGTTATAATCCAATTCATAAACTATGAAAATAACTGAAACCGATTCAAGAAAAACCAGACTGGAGTCTATTCTCAGAAATGAGATTATACCCAAACTGGAAGCGATAATGGGACCTATAAAGGAAAGCTGTATTGAAACCTTAATGGAAAACTGCAAGTTAAAAGCCGTTATTAAAGACCAGTACATTGAAGAGGGTGGTTCGTTTGAAGATGGCAATATGCATTACCTGCATTCGGGCATTGCCCGCAGTTGCTATTACGATCCGGATATTGACAAGCCCATTGTATCGAGGATCTGGAAAAAGCAGGAAGTGATGTTTGATGTAAACAGCTTTGTGAACAGCGGGATCAGGACAGAAGCCATACAAATGCTGGAAGATGGCGAGCTGATCTCTATCAGCTATTACAGTTTAAAACACATTCTTGAAACCTATCCTAAAATGCTTTTACTGTTGCTTTACCTGCAGGCCGAAAGAGAAAAACACAACAAGTTTTACCAGCACCTGCTAAAGCTAACGGTAGAAGAACGGGTAAGGCTTTACCTTAATGATAACCCTACGCTCTGCAACCGCATCAATAAAGATTGCATTGCCCTGCACCTGGGAATTTCGAGAAGCAAGTTTAGCAGTGCTTATACGCTGTATAAACAGCAAAAAGATACCCAAACGGCTTAGAAGGCCATAAATTTTGTCCCTTTTGGGACATGCATTTGTCCCAATTGGAACAAGCAGCCAGCCAAACACCTGGTACATTTGAATAAGCAATAAGGAACAGGAAAAAGAAATGAGCTAAGAAAAAATAAAAGTAAAAAAAGCAAATATTAACCTCTTATGAAACCGAATACAGTTATACACCTGGTGAAACCAAAAAATTACGACGCTTTTGACGAGATCTACGCTGTTTTTGATTCTAAAGAAAAGGCAAAGGAATTTGTTAACATGTTTAAAAGCAGGTCGGGCCTGGAGATTATAGATGGAATTTTAAATCCGGACTATAAGGTTGACCAAAAGACTGCGCCATACTATATCTCGCTGGGACAAACAGGCAGCATACCCCGCGATATTTTTATGTGCGATTACAACCGGGATTTGGAAAACAAACAAGAGGAATACAACATCTGCTTTTACGGGGAAGCTAATTTTCACCAGGGCCTGTTCATCTTAAAAATATTTGCCACAGATGAGAAAGATGCATTGAGCAGGGCCATTAAAATACGAAATACCGCCATCAAGAATGGTGAATGGGACATGGCCTGGGAGCGGCACCAATTGCAGCAATCGAGTTTAAAATTTAAAAGAAGGTAATTGAATATATATCATGACATCAAACAAAACTAACATGAAACCAGCTGCGGATACAGCCTTTTACATAAAAATGTCTTTCGATGGTTAGTACTTTGTTTAAAATGACCCCGGGCTAATATGTCAAGCTAGCCCGGGTCTTTTTCCCAATCAGATTTACAAATATGCCACGCTATCTCATATAATATATTGTTTTTAAATCTTTACTGGAAATAGGCTAGGCCAATTGCGTGAGGGTTGGCGCTAGTCTATTTTACTGAGACAGAGTGATTATTATAAGCATTAATCATAGATGACAAAAATTATTAAAATGGAAACAACAATGAATAAACAATCAAGGACAGGAATGTCTGATAGGACCAGGAGGGTACTGGTAGATGTAATTTGTTACTTGTTTGTATTGTTGTTTTTGTATGCGGCGACAAATAAGCTCTTAGAGCATGATAAATTTTTGCTTCAAATGAGTAAATCGCCAATCATTACAGATTACGCATCTATTTTGGTCTGGGCAGTACCATCAATTGAGATAATTATCTCTATTATGTTATTAGTGAATAGAACGATTTTACCTGGATTATTTTCGGCCTTCACCCTAATGGCTCTATTCACTGCATACATTTATGCCATTTTAAATTTCAGTGACAATATTCCCTGCTCCTGTGGCGGGGTGTTACAAAAAATGAGTTGGAACCAACATCTGATTTTTAACTGTGTGTTTGTGGCATTGGCTGTAGTGGGTATTCTGTTACAAACTAAAATTAATGAGAAAAAAGTTCATTAAGAGCTTTACAAGATATTCTATTGCGCAATGTGAATCAGGGAAAGCCGAAACCCTGGAACCGAATAGTAGGCACTTAAAATTAAATATAAAAACATGAAAAAATTATTCTTTGCCGCTCTTGTAGCAACAGTTGCTGTAGGCGGTGCTTTATCTGCAAATGCTGAACTGTTGTATCGTTTTGATTCGAATATCGGTGTAGAGTGCGAAATCAGTGGCCCAGCTACTTGTGCTACAGAGTTAGGAGCAGGACCTACTGAAACTGTTTATCTAAAATCTAAAGACCAAGGTCAAACTATTTTGGATGCAGTAAATGTTGCTGATTATACTTATAGCGAACAATAATTAAATTGAGGCTATCTTTAAGGTAGCCTCATTTTTTTAAATGTATGAAAAATAAAGCCATTTCATTAATAGCAATTTTAACTGTTGTAGCAGTAGCTGTAGTATTTTTTTTTAGTTTAAAGGATCGAAAAAACAACGGATTTACAAGAAACCTTGTTGAATCCGAAATCATTTACTTAAATTCCATTGAACTTCCAGATAATTCATTTGTTTTTGCAGGGAAATTAAACGAACACATCTTATTGAATAGATATTTAGATCGCTTAAATTTATTTCAAGCCAATTATTCATTAAATAAAATAGATAAAATTCCAATTAAATTTCCAAAAAATTTCAAAAGTAGTGCATTTAATATATATAAAGACGTTTTTGCATCGTATATTTTCTGTACAAATCCTTATGGTGATATTTTAACCGATAATGGCACTCAAGTTAAATCTTATAATATAAAAAATTACCGATTTGATGTTTTTCAAGCTCTCTCAGAGGAATCAATCATTGTCAGAGCAAGATATAAAAGTAAAGAATCTGTGAACAGATCTCTAGCTAAATTGAAGCTCTCTGATAGTGTTAAAATATTAAAAGAATATTCGCTGCCCGATTTATCCGATGGCTTATTCGCAAATGATGGAATACTAGATTATGACCAGAAAAATGCTAAAATGTTATATATGTACTTTTACAGGGGTGAAGTTTTATGTTTGGATACCAACCTAAACATGAAGTATATATTAAAAACAATTGATACTGTACGAACAGCACATATAAAATTGGGAATTTCAGTAAATAAAGGAAAAGACAACAAAATTTCTAAAATGTTGACTCAGCGTACACCTCCAAAGTTTATAAATGCGCATATAACCACAAATGATGACAAAATTTACGTGCTTTCCAGATTAAAGGCTGACAATGAGTCACAAAAAGAATTCGATAATCAACAAGTAATTGATAAGTACAATATTTATAATGGAAAATATATCAACAGTTTTTATTTACCAAAATACAAAGGCAAAAAGTTAAAGCAATTTCAAATACGTAATAATTTATTAGTTGCAATATATGGTACAACATTAGTCACTTATAAGATACGTGAATAAATATTAGGAATATGAATAAGCTATTATTCACACTCCTAATAGTATATCTAATTTTTAATTATTAAACATTAATTACCTATGTTAGGATTTCTTGTGACTTCATTGCGTGGTATAGGATATAAAATATCTGCAGACTGCCAATTAGGTGATTTTAGTGGGCCCAAAACTGCATTAGCCCTATCTGTTCTTTTCAAATCAAACCATCGGTGTCCCCATTCAGTAAAGAGCTCCACTCTACGTTCCTGTTCTACCGCCAATAAAGCATTCTCCTTGCTCAAATTGATAGAAAGTGGAGGTATTGGATTCGAATTTCCTGTAGTTGGCAATGTTCTATTTCTTACCATATTCAAGTCCGCTATCCCAATCCCAATTTTACCTGGTTGATTAATTCTTGCTTCGGCTCTTATCAGATATTGTTCAGTTAAACGGAAGATCATTGAGTACTCGGAAACCGTGCTAGATGACCTTACTTTATATTTATATGGGTAATAATATGTAACTCCACCAGCGACATAACTCTTAACCCAAAAATCTTTCCTTTTATCATTAGGCTCAAATGCATTAAGTGCAAAATTTTTACTTAAAGAGTTAGCAGGTGGTGGGGCTGTGAGCGATGAGGGGATAAACAAGACTCCTTCTTGAGTGTTGTTATTTGGTGGCGGCATCAATTGCCAAATAGCTTCCTTGCTATTCATTAAAAAGATGCCGTCATAGTTAACCAATCCATAACTATCTGTTTTTTTTATAACTAAATCTGCATATTTCTCCGCGTTCTCCCAATCTTTTATATATAAATACGTCCTAGCTAAAAGTGCTTGAACTGCTGATTTGTTTGGTCTTGTTCTTCCTGTAGAGGTATAAGCTTCAAGTAGTAAGTTCTCTGCACTTTTTAAATCATTTATAATTTGCTCATAAATTATAGAAGTTGGGGATTTTGAAGCGACTGTAGTTACTTTGTAATCTGTAACCAATTGCAGTGGTACTTCACCGTAAAGATTAACCAAATAAAAATACGAAAAGGCTCTTACAAATTGAGCTTCACCCGTAACTTGTGCTTTAACTGTAGTACTTAAACCATTTGAGGCATTTGTGCCCTCTAGAATCGAATTAGCAGTGTAAATGGATTGATAAGGACCAGAGTAGAGATTAGAAACGCCTGATAATTCAGGTGTAAGTTGATTTTCGTAATACGGAAGATTTAATGCATTATATCCAATCAACTCATCAGCTGAAAGAGCCGTAAAATTTGTTATACTTGATGAACCTCCTGATGCATAGCTGTTAGAAGCCGACATTGTTGCATACATGCCTAGCACTGCAGATAGTGCCTGACTATCGTTTAGGAAAACAGTTTCATTTACTAAACTTGTTTTAGGTGGGTCAAGTTTTAAAAACTCTTTGCAAGAGAATTGCAAAATAGCAACACTGCATAATATATATATAAATCTATTGTGTTTCATATAATTGATTTTAGAATGTAACATTAAGCCCTAGCATAAGAGTTCGTAAAGGGGGAACTACACTTCCAGGTGTTTCAGGATCTAGTCCCATATAATTGGTTATTGTAAATAGATTCTGTCCTTGTAATGTAATAGAAGCAGCATTTATTTTTATTGAAGAAAGTAATTTTTCAGGTAGTGAATAACTCAATGATAGATTTCTTAGTCTCATATAAGAAGCATCAACAACTGACATATTCCCAAAACTCATAGCAGTATTATATGGGTTGGTTGTTGTAGATGTTGTTCCAAATCTTTGAATAGATGTTTCATCTCCAGCTTGCTGCCAACGCTTCAAGACTTCCGTTGATTGATTACTGAAATTTCCAACTGCCCAAGTTCCCGGACTAGAAGCGCCAATAGATCTCCTGCCATTTTGCTTTGCAAATGTAAAATGAAAATTTAGGCTAAATTTCTTATATGTAAGAGTGTTCTCTAATCCACCATAAAAGTACTGCCCCAGAAATTTAGATATATATATATCAGCATTATCTAGTGTGCCACTACCGTTTTTATCTTCGAAAGTATATAGTCCAGTTTGTGTATTTAGGATTACATTTAAAGCCTTTAAGATTTCTAAAGGCTGACCAACGGTATAAACAGAAGCATTTGATGAATTTTCAAGATCTGGATAAGATAGTAATTTGTTTTTAGGAATGCTGATATTCAGTGCTGCAGACCATTTGAATACATTATTATTTATTATTTTAAAATCCGATTCCAACTCCCATCCTTTATTTTGGATTTCAGCAGGCAAATTTCTTTGTACCGAGAGAAGTCCTGCACTAAGGGGCAAAGATTGAAGTATAAGCTGATTCGATGAACGATTTCTATAAAAAGATAACTCTAAATTTATTCTATCTTTCAAGAACCCTAGTTGTAAAGCAGCCTCTAACTTCCTGTTTGTTTCCCATGAAAATTCATCATTGGGAGCCACAGTATTTGGAACGAGTGTTGAGGTATTGTCATATACTGTACCATTACTCCACAGTTGCAAAAATCCATAATTTGGAATCTGGTCATTTCCGGTAACACCATAACTAGCACGTAATTTCCCGAAGCTAAGGAAGGATAATTTTTCTTTAAATAATTTTTCGTCACTAAAAATCCATCCTGCTCCTAATGCACCAAAATTGGCAAACTGTCGGCCAGGGCCAAATTTACTAGAACCATCTCTTCTGGCAGTCAGATTTAAAAAGTATTTATTAGCGAGATTATAATTTAATCTTCCAAATGCTGCAATGTATCGGTATTGAGAAAAGTCATTTTGGGTGGTTGTTAAAGAAGCAGCAGAGCCGATGTTTTTTAATAAATCATCACTTGTGAAATTCGATCCTCTCATAACGTTAATTTGAGCATCGTTATTTTGGAGGCTCATTCCAACAAGGGCATCAATGTTTCCTGCTCCAACTTTCGCTTTATAAATAATCTGAGGCTCAAAAATAAAATTGTTTACATAGTTGTTTCCAAAAAAACTTTCTCTAGCGGTTGAAGTGGAATTTTGTATTGGAGCAATTGATGCTAATGGTGTTGTAGATAATTCTTTCCTTTTGATTGATGAATAACCAATTGAAGATTTTATAACTAGATTTTTAATAATACTGTAATTCATAGTTAAATTTCCGACAAGATTGTCAGTAATGGCATTGTTAGTTTTTAACAATGCAGCCATTGGATTGAGAGCTACAGTATTATTTGCCCAGTTAATTTTTCCTGATTCATCTAAAAGATCAGGGGCGTTAGGTGCTAATAAAATATGAGGTACAATATTCTCAGCTATATTACTGTTAGTGCGATTTAAATTTAATGTTAGGTTTACGTTAAAACGATCCTCTGTTGCTCCTAAATTAATACTTGATCTTATGCCATATCTTTTGAAACCAAAATCCCCAGGATATATAGTTCCTTCTCTATAATAATTGCCAGCCATTAAATAGTTGCTTTTATCTGTCCCTCCTGTGATATTTACTGCAGCATTTGTCGTTGATGCAGTCTTGCCAATTAACTCTTTCTGCCAATCTGTATATTTGTTTTGATCATATGTGCCGTTGATGTCATACTGAGTTGCATAGGTAGGAGAGGAAGTTGTTAGTTTATCATTGGTAAAATACGCTTCCCTCCGCATTTCTAAATATTCTTCAGTATTTAATAAGTTTAGACGATGACCTACCTGATTAATACCTTGTGAAAGATTTGCATTGATTGATGCTCTTCCTGATTTCCCTCTTTTTGTTGTAATTAAAATGACTCCATTGGCTCCCCTTGAACCATAAATGGCAGTTGCATCTCCATCTTTTAGGACTTCAATACTTTGAATGTCGTTTGGATTGATCAGGCTAAGTGGACTAACTCCATTTGCACCAATTGAGGAAGTGTTTGTTCTGATTCCTGATATCCCTGAAGAAGGGTAAATAACCCCATCTACAATATACAGTGGATCGTTACCACTTCTAATACTATTTGTTCCACGTACCCTTACTGTAAATGCACTTCCTGCAATTCCATTGGCCTGGATGATTTGAAGGCCTGCAACTCTACCTTGCAAAGCCATAAGTGGATTGTTTACAGGCTGATCTGCAATTTGTGCAGCAGTTACTCTTGAAATAGCTCCAGTTCTTTCTCTATCTTTTACTGTATAGTAGCCTGCATTTATTTCTACCTCTTCTAGTTTATCTGCATTTAGTGTTAGTTTAATGATCCCTATACTTTTTGAAGCAGCTACCTCCTTAGTTTCATAACCCAGGAAGGAAATAGTTAGAATAGCCTTTTCATCTACTCCATTCAATACAAACTCTCCATTGCCATTGGTTGGTGCGACCAACTTAGTTCCTTTTACTTTTACAATTGCTCCCACTAATGGGGCGTCATTCTCGTCAAGTATACGTCCACGTACATCAATTGTAGTAAAAAAGCTAATGATCTTATCAGCAAAGGAAGATTCATCGACTTTTACGATGACAGTTTTATCCCTAATTTCATAAGTTACGCCTCTTCCTTTTAGAGTGCTTTTCATTACGTCATCAAGCGAAGTATTGTTAAAGTTCGCATTGATGACCATTTGGGCATTTAACTTTCCATCGTACCATATTACATTGTAACCAGTTTGATTTTTAATCTCCGTAAATACCTGTTTGATCGTAGTGTTTTTTTTATTGTAAGTAACTTTCTGCCCAAAAGTGGTTGCTGCACTTATCTGGAATACTGTGAAGAATAAGATGACAGTGGTTAGCCGCATTAATAATAGGATTTTATGGACATACTTTAGGTGTATACCCCATTTTAGGTAATTAATCTGACGCATTTCATCGGTTTTATGACAAGGCTTAGCAGTTCCGATGAGAAACCGGTATTTTGCTCCCTGAACAAAATTGTCTAAGTTTGCTTGTCTGTTTAGTTGATCGGTGTTAACTTTTTAATAATACAGGAACATTGGTCAGTAGTGTGCTAGCACTACTGACCTTTTATAAAATAACCTTAATTTTACAGCTAAAATGACCCCCCATTTTTCGCCCCGTGGTATTATTGTATTTTGGTTTAGTTTATTTCTTTAATCCATTACTGTAATCCTCCTTCCCTCAATTTTAAATTTAACTTCGCCGGTAACTTCCAGCAGACATAATACTTGAGAGACTTTTTCGAATTTTGATATGGTGCCACTAAACGGCTTGTTGCCAACTTGTTTGCTGGCATATATAATATCTACATCATACCATCTGGCAATTTTTCGCATGATACTTTCCAGATTTTCGGTTGCAAACGTAAACTCGTTATTTTTCCATGCGACTGCTTCATCTGCATTCACTTCGTGAACCTGAATCCCACCCGGGCTAAGGATAGCTTCCTGATTGGGTTTAATTGTAACTCCTTTGATGCTTAGATCTGGGCTCCCCCCAGCTTTTAATGGAAGGGGAGAGATATGTACAGATCCTTCTACCAAGGTAGTTTTAATGGAGCGCTCATCGTTGTATGCAGATATATTGAAGTGGGTACCTAATACCTTAACTTCTTGCCGATCTGTTATGACGATGAAAGGGTGTTTTTTATTTTTAGTTACTTCAAAGTAGGCTTCGCCACTCATCTTTATTCTCCGTGCCCCTCCACGCTCATAAAGAGAGGCATTATAAGATAAACTGGAAGCGGCGTTTAGCCATACCTTTGTGCCATCCGACAGTACGATTTTATATTGGCCACCTTTAGGGGTGGTAATTGTATTGTAAGCTAAAACATCGAAGTTTTTATTTGAACTATCTACTTTATAGATTAATGTACCATCTGATGCTTTTGTAAGTTCAATACCTGATTGTTTAGTTAATGAACCATCTTTTGCCTCGCTTAAATTAATCTTTTTGCCATTGGTTAATGTGAGGATTGCTTTGTCTGTACCTGGAGGTACATCATTACTATAAGCATAAGGTAGCTTTTCATGATTCGTAAAAATTAGTGTCCCTACACCAAGAAGTATAATAATAGCTGCTGCTATTGTTGTAATTCTTGCACTTAAGCTTAAAGCACTGGATTTTTTTATTTTTGTTGATTCGTTTATTTTATCAAAAACTCTATTGCCAGCTAAATTTAGTTCATCTTCCTGTAGTTTTTTTGTGCTAAAATCATGGTTCAAATAGAAAGTTTCTACAAGGGCCTTTTCTTCAGTTGTACATTTACCCTGATGATATTTATGAAGTAGATTTTCAAAATCGTTTGTTCTCATATTTATTTTATTATGACCCATTTAAGATATCATTTTGATGCGTGATTGAGTCTTTCAACCAATGCTAAACTGATTTTCTCAGACATTGTTTTAACCGTTGCATTCCCATTGGGTTGATAGATTATATTTCCTTCAGCATCAACAAGCATTAAATAAGGTGCGGATTGAATTTGATAGTAGTTAAAAAATGGATGATCTAACCATTTTTCTGTACTAACGTTTAAGTATTCATCGGAAGAATATACTCCGCTACTAATTCCAGATTTCCATCTTTCCTTGTCCTTATCAATATTTATACTCAGAACTACAAAATCTTTATTATTTTTAAAATTTTGAAATATCTCTTTATCAAAAACTTTATGAAAACCTGCGCATGCATCGCAACCGTTGAACCAAGTATCTATTAAAAATACTTTGCCTTTCAAAGATTTCAAACTAATTTTTTTTCCATTTGAACCTAGAAATTCTGCATCAATAATTTTGACATTATTGACTCTTTTTTGTTGATCTATTTTTCGATTGAAAGCCCTTTTCACGTAATCAAGTTTGACAATTTGGGTTGCATCTTTTAACAATGAATCTAATAAATAAGGTGTAAAAGATTCTGTTGCACGAACAACATTTTTATGCAGAAGGGCATACCCTAATAATCTATCTCGTATGATTCCTGAATAATTGGATTTTATTCTATCGTAGAGCGTTTTTAAATTAGCCCTATCAGATTTGTTTTGAATCTTTAATTCCAAAATTGTATTCATTACCGTTCCACTTGCAAAAGCAGGACTAAATACCGCAAAATTATTTATGTTGTCTGAAAATTCTTTATTAAATTCAAGATAGCTTTTAGAGAGTTGTTTACGATTTATGGCTTCATAATAAAGTAATCCTGTCCTAAAACCCCAATCGATATTGTATAAAGCAAACTCAAAATTGATAATGGATTTCATTCTGGGATCTAATTGTGATGATTGAATTAAGTTTAGCTTCTCCTGTTTTTTTCGCCTCAAGACATCGGCCCATTTCTCCATTGTCAAAGCAACCTCTTTATCACTTTTAATATTTTGAATATATTGTATTTCACTAACATTTCGTTTCAACTCACTGATATATTCTTCATAAAATTGATTTTCAAGTTTATTTATTAAATTATATTTCTCCATACCTCTTCCAAAAAATACTACACTGTCTCGCTTATTCATTTGAAAGATTTGAATCTGAATACTATCTTTAGGCTCTGTAAAAAAAGCTTTATTAAATAAAAGGTTACCATTCTTGTTCCTCACAGCAATTCCAATTTTAAAAGGTTTACCCAAATTAGGTAGTGAAAATGAAAAGTTGCCATTTATATCTATTTTTGATTTAACAGAAATAATAGAATCAGATAAATTGAATCCATCATTTCTATCAGCGCGTATAGATACAATACCGTATTCACGTTTACCATCTACGTCCTTTATAGTTCCAGAAAATTTTAAACTATCATTGGGAATTTGTGGTACTAAAGCAGATGCTGCATTAACTAATATAAAGATCAGGAATATAGAAATAAACAACTTTTTCATGTTTCGTATTTTATCTATTAAAGACGAAACATTAAGTAAGTATTCACTTACCGTTAAAAAAATGTTAATTTCTAAATGTCAGATAAAAAATAGCGATGACTGATGCATCCCCCAGGCGTCCTTTTAAAATACGTATTGCACGCTGCATATTAGTTTTAACCGTGTTCTCGGGCATTTTTAATAACTCAGCTATCTCCTTTCTGGACAATTCATATTTTCTAACCAGTGTAAATACAATGCGCATTTTATCTGGCAACGCCTCAATTTCTCTATCTATCAATTCTGAAAGGTCTTTATGTCTTACTAGAAAATCAGTAGTATTTTCTTCTTTGGACATAAATTTGTAAAAGTGATCTATATACTTTTGAGATACTTTTTGTTTTTTGAAATGATCAAGGATACGGTTTCTAACTACTGTGAATATAAAAGATTGTACGCCACCACTAAAGAATAAATTATTTCTTTTCTCCCATAAATAGACAAATGCGTCGTGAACAATATCTTCTGCCAAAGGAAGATCTGTTACTCGTCGATAAGCGAAATTAATTAGGATTGCATTGTAACGATTAAAAATTTCGAGAAAAGCAGTATGATCTCCTTCTTTTAAAGAGGTAGTTAATTGATCATCTGAAAATTGCTTATAATCAATCATTTTTTTTAAGCGTTTTACTGTAATAATTATCCTCTTTGAAGGTAGTAGAATATTCTATAGCCTTTAACTCAAGCTCTTTATTCAAAATGTTTATTTTTCGAAGCCCAATGGAACATTGCTCTATTGTAGATTTAATGATTTTAGCTAATGTGCTGTAATTAAGACCATTTAGCTTGTTCATTTTATTCAGGGAATGGATTTTTATACTGCGTTGTTCATTATCGTGATCGTATATGTTACGGTGTTGCAGTATCGTTATTTTATTTGTTAGAAGAGTTGAATTGTTTTTTTTCGAGAAGAAAGAAGTTGCAATACCTGAAAGGGGGCCGAATATCTTTAGCACGATATAACTTAAAGGAAAAGTCAGCTTGTAAGTTCCGGTAAAATAGGTGAGTCTTACCTCTTCTGGAAAAGTCTCGATCGGAGTACGGAAGATAGTTTTTGAGGCAGTCATGATTGTTTTTTTTAAATTAAGCATGACTTCTCCCACACGTAGGTACGTAAATAATTTGGTTGAAGTTTTTAAATGTTTAAATAAAATCCATTTTTTTTGAGTTCTTTCCATTTTTTTTTAACGTATTAGAAAGAGCGCATTAAGATTAGCTATTGTTTTTATTTGTTACCATGCCTTCTTTACGATCAAGTCCAAAGAAGATCTGGTACAATGATTAATTCGATTCAAGAAAAGTTCAGCTAAACGGATTTCGGAAAAATTAACGTACTTATCTCTCTTTAAAAGAAAGTTAAGGTAAATGTTAGACAATGGTTTACAGTTAGCTAGCGATCCCATTTTACGCAAAATTTGTCTAGTTAGGACAAACTTATGTAAAAAAAAATTCAAATAAACCAAAATTTTGTTAAATATTAATTTCCTTTTGAAAACGTTGTTTTGAATGCTGAATAGCTTTTTTTTTGTGCCTAGTTCTATTAGATTTTGGAATAAAATCCATTCAATAAGCATTTTAAATTTATATATTTTTGACATAAATCGAATTGTTTTCTCGTCTTTATTTAGGAGTTCTAAATGGGGAAGCCTCATATCTAAGTAATTCATAGCAGTTTTAAATAATAAATATTAATTGCTAAATTTAATAGCTAAAATAATGAAAAGTAAGGATTAAAATAGGCGGATTTAACTAATTTATTTAGTAAGTCTCGATTATGTATCTACAGATACGAATTAAGGAATGTAAACAGAAACGACTAATCTGGTGGGCATAAGATTAGGGATATTAGTAATAAAATAGATACTGTGTAGAATACCATGTTGTTCATAGCAAGGGGCTCGGGCCTCTTTAGCTCACTACTGAGGCTTGAGAAACTGCCTGGTCTTGTATAAAAGAAACCCGGCCGATTGCTATGCAATATTGTTGGTTTAGATAACATCCTAATAAGTTTAGGTTTCTCAGGCCAAGTAATGAGGATGTTCTATAGCAAATGTAATTAATTTGGTGTAATTTAATAAATATTTTTAGTTTTTTACCTAAAATATTAGATTATGAGAAGCTAGAATGTAATGTTATCACAATACTTAGTTAACCTATGCTGAGTTAGGCATGTATAGCAACAAATGAGCTAGGTTTACTTGGAAAGCTTTTTCAATAGTTCTTTAGCTGGAACAGATTTGACATTTCCGTCTTTATCCCCAACAATTAAGCTTTCATTTTTTGATGCTGCATCTTCGGCCAATTTGCGCAGTGCTTTTTTAAGTCCAATCATTACTTTTTCAGTAAAGGTGGCATCTTGAATTATGTGATCAACGTTTTTCATGGCCTTGTTGTATTATTCTATTCCAAAGTTCGTCATTAAAAACTGTTTTTCCAAAGCTGTCATTTTTAGCAATAACTTCTGGAATTAAATCCATGTTATCGACCAAAGTCCATTCGTCACAAATAGGCATATACAATTGATGCAAGTTCTTTATTCCTCTATAATATCTGCGTTCAATTATATCTGCAGGTATATTGTGACCGCCATTACTAACGCGTTTGGCAACTCTTTCTATAGCTATTTTGGGCGAACTTAGCCAAAAGTAAAGTAGACTTACTTTATAGCCAGATAGCTGTGCTTTCTTAACAAGAAAAACATAACTTCGGGTTGATAGTGTGGTTTCCAAAGCAAAATCGGCACTTTCATTCATTAATTCGTTTATACGACTTAACATGATCCGACCTGCTTCCAAAGCTACTCCCGATGGATTAAATGGAGAGAGACCTGCTGCAATGTTATCTGCATTAACAAATTCCTTGCAGTTCAGTATCTCAGGCAATATGGTATAACTAGCCGTTGTTTTACCGGCGCCATTGCATCCGGCGATAATATACATATTAGGCATTTGAGTTATTGTTAGCTTGGCTTAAAGAATTTATTCTGTTCTCACAGATAGTTTTAACAATTCCCTGTATTTTGGTGACTTTGGCAATAAGCTCATTTAATTCATCCTTTGTGATTGCATAATCCAGTTTATAACGGGCATCAATATAGCTCCGTTTAAGTAGATCGAAAAGATGAAACTCATGTTCATTTATAATTGGGCTACGAAAGATTGCATATAAATCTACAGAAACATGCTTAGCGTAATTTCTTAATTTTGCGAGGTTATGGCTTTTAGGTTTATAGCCAGTGTGAACTAGCAAGGCAGCACTGAAGAAACATTCTGTTGATTGATGCAGATAAAATGCGCTGTTTCTATATCCATCAGTTCCACGTTGATAAGCATTAACTGCATCTATTAAAAATTGTGATGCTTGAGGATACCATATATCATAATATGCTTGTGCTTTTTTTCTTTCTTCTTCAAGGGTCAGCTCTGCAGCTTTTTCAAACTCGAAACTTTTAGTATCAAACAGTAATATACCTTCGGATACAATATCTGAAAAGAAGTATTGACCAATGCGCAGGCCCTCATTGATATAATCAATATCATGAACAATGGGACTAACTACACTTTTAAAGTCATTACAACGGTTTTCAATGTGGCTGATAATTGCCTGTTCTTTTACTTCTCCTTTTTTTACCACCACCAGAAAATCATAATCGCTGATATAGCTAAAGCGAATGCCATCTTCTACATATTCATCCTCAACCCAGCTGCCTCTGGCGTGGCTACCAAATAGAATCACCTTTTCAGGATCTGCTTCTTCTCTGATGATTCCAAGAATGTGCGCGATTTCTCTTTGTTTTGCCTCAGGTAAGTGGGAGAGTGATGTCTTCATACTGCTAATATAACCAATGTGGAGCAGGAAACCACATTTTTGAAAGAGAAGTATAATTCTGCATAATGATTTAATTAGTATCAAAATTTTGATGCTTAATGGCTTTTTGGTAAAATTTATATATTTTAGCTTAAGCAAACTAACTGAAACATTCAATACTGGCAAACCTTTGGCCAATAGATAAAACCCGTGGATATAAATGAGTATATAGAAAGTGGGGTTTTGGAAGCTTATCTAACTGGTACAGCTACCGAAAAAGAAATCCAACAATTGATGTTTCTGAAAAAGAACTATCCTCAAATTGATATCGCCCTGTCTAGGATAGAAATGGATTTAGCTCAGCTATCGGGCATATCTACACCTGCTACCGGACAAAAGATTGAAGATGATTTAAAGGAACTGACAAAATCGAAACATACACGGATAGTTAAGCTAAAAGTCCATACTAAAGAGTCAGAAAGCACTGAAGAGCAAACTGCCGGCAAAAGTATTCAGTTCATTGAAATTGAAGATACTTCTAAGTACATGCGAGTTAAGAAGACATGGAAATGGCGGATTATCGGAATTTTAATATTGATGGCGTTATTATTGGGCCTTATCATTTATTTTTATCTGGAAAACCAGCAGATGAAAGAACAGCTGGAAAATCATGCTTTCTATTAAAGTTGCTCTATTTCTTCAATAGAGAGCTTGGTCAGTTTCGCAATTTTATCAATTGGAAATTTATCCTTCTTCATTTCACGTGCAATAGCTAAGGCCTCTTCATGGCGTCCTTTGGCTTTACCAGTTTGAATTCCGTCTTCCTGTCCCCACTTATATAAAACGTCACGCTCTTTTTTCCAGAATGTTTTTACTTCCAGCATAGCTTTATTGATTTGTTTGTCTAGTATGTTCTGGCCGGATTTTTTTCATTGGCCAGGCGCACCACCAATTTTCGGTTGCCTATTAATTTGCCATTTAAAGCATCGATGGCCCTTTGGGCAAATGCCTGGTTCTGTACCTGCACAAATCCATAACATAAACTTCTGGTACCTTCTTTAACGATATTGAGCTCATGTACCAATACATGATTGCTGAACAGTTCAAGCAATTCAATTTCTGTCATGTTGTGGGGTAAGCCTGCTACAAATAATTTAATACTCATTATGCTACCTGGTTTTAATAATTGGACGCAAATATATTATATATCATGCAACCGATGGTAAGGGAATTTGACCAGAAGAAAAAATGTGAACAATAAGAACAACTTTGGTCCGTTTCGGTTGTTTGGTTAATCGCTTAAAATAATCACCTTTAAATATACCCCCACCCCCCTATGAAAAACGTGGTATTTCTATGTCTTATTACCTCATCTCTAAAAACGGTAACTTATGCAAGCATATATCCAATTTCATCTGGCGGCTATTCAATCGGAAGTTTTAACACCTGGTACGCTGAGCAATCAGAGTAAGATGCCGCTGCGTATAGCGATGGCACAAAAGCTTATTACCCAGGAAGGGGCTTATATCATCCAGTCTGTAAGCCACTACCTGGCCCATTTAAAGTTATTTGAAGCAGTATTAAATGCTGATGCAAGCCTGAAATATACCATAGCAGAACCGGCATTTTTGTTGTTTGCCGACCTGAGCCGAAACTCCTGCCAGTTGTGTTACCGCCCCGCAGGTGAATATGAACTACAGCTACTGCTGGGGATGAACCAGTTTTTGATTGCTTCTTTACGGACAGACTGGTTGATTTACAAATGCCAGCATCTAGCCGTGCTCAGTTCCTTTACCAGTTCTTTAGAGCGGGCTGCTGATCAACCCAAAGATTTGCCTGCTTTTGGTATGGCTGCCAGCTTATTCAGGTCTTTAAAAATGATGGATAACCGCATAAAAGATATGGGGATGGATAGCGAGGGCTATGTGTTTATCAACGAATGCATCAATAAGTACTACCATAGGCTGATTGGCTCGGATACCATAAACGCCTATTACCAGGAAAAGGGTAGGGCACTGGTTGCCTTTGTAAAAGAAAACTTTGCCACACCACTGGTGGATGATATGCCTGCACTGGCCAGCAGGTTTATGGTATCGGAAAGAACGCTTGCCCGTTTGGCAAAGCTGACTTTCGGAATTCCCCTGCATGAGCAGGTGATCAATACCAGAATGACTTTTGCTTATAACCAGTTAGTTACTACTGCTAAACCCATTTATGAAATTGCCGCGCTTAGTGGTTACCAGGACCCACATTACTTTAGTAAAGCCTTTAAAAAATACCATGGTATTTCGCCAAAAGCTGTGGAAAGACCTGTTAAATTGTTGCTTGCTATCTGACCACTGCACCATACCGGCCGACAGGAGCTTTTTCAACATTTGTGGGATTATATTTAATTAAAAACTTTGTTTTTAATTAAAACCTTTCTACATTTAATATACATTCTATCCGTCTCCATGCGCTAACGCTCAAGCGCTTACCTTCTTTTTTATGCTGTACCTATAGTTCAATTTATTAATCTATCCTATATTAATATGCCTGAATCATCTCCCCTCGAAAACTACCTTCGTCTGATCCACGACCTTAAGGACCAACCGGAAAACAAAAACACAAGCCTTGAAAATTTAGTGGGTTTACTCCAAAAGGCAGACCTTAATGCCGGCAATCTCAGGGTACTGAAAAGCGAAACAGCCTCAGTAATCAAAGAAAACATTGAAAACAGCAGTTTGCTGCGCAAATTTGCCAATGTTAAACTGCCGGATAAGGCCAATGAATATCAGGTGGTACGTAGGGAAATGCCGCTTTCGGCTATTGCTATGCCCGGAACGGAAACATGGCTGGGAAGTTTGGCCAGTCCGGAAAAAACAATGGGCCCCTTTAAAGCCGATGATGGCAGGTTGTATTGGTTTGATTTTTACAAGTATGAAAAGCTGGTAAAGATTTATGTGGCTGGTGATTCCAGACCTTTGATGCTGGTTCCGGTTAGAACAGGCATACTGAACGCCAGACCTGCTATGCAGTTCAATCTGGCAAAGGGGAGCGTCTGGATCAGGGCCGACCTGTTTAACATTAAGGCGGGTACAGGTACTTATACGGGTTTAAAAATATCGGGCGGAAAGCTGCTGTTGAACCAGAACCAGACACTGAGTGCCGATAAAATGACTTTGCCCTTAACCACCAGCTTTTCTTTGGAGCTGGAACTGGACAATAGTTTTACAGCCAGTGGAACCGGCGCAGTGGGCATTGATGCACGTATGGCCGACCTGAAATTACCCGCACAGGTAGCTTTTAACTATGCGAACAAGAAATGGACGGTACTTAGACTGGGGACTTGCAGCTGGCAGTTATATGGCGATCAGAAGCGATTTGACTGGATTCCAGATAGCCAGAATACTTTTAGTGCCGACCTTAACCGCGTGCTGATCAGGCTGAAAAGTGATGTGCCCGACTTTACCGTAAACGATTGCAAATCGGATTTTTTTAAACTGCAGGGTACTGCACCTTCAGCTTCTGCTGCCTGGTGCCTGGCCGTAGCCGAACTGGATATCGACAAGCCTTTTGCCATCAAAAACAATGGCGGTATTGCCCTGGCTTGTAATGTGGGTTTACAGGCGATATGGAAAGGCGCAGGGAATGGTTCGGATTGGGTAAGCCTGAACAGGCCGGTACTGCTGGCCGAACCAGGTTTGATCTCTATCCGTGAACAGCTGGCTGATTTTAAGTTACTGGAAGAACAGTATACTTTATGGAACAGGGAAGGCGATATTCCTGTACAAACAAAAGCTAAGCTTTCTTTTTTACATAAGAAAAAACTGGAGTACAACAGTGCTGAAGAGGGTGCAGAAAATATTTCTGTACTTGCAGATGTGCAGTTTGAAATTGATAAACCCATAAGGGCCGACGGAATTGCGGTTGCCCCGGCTACCCTGGACAGTATTTATGTGAAATATATCACAGAAACAGCCTGCCAGATGATGGTATGGGACCAGGATATGGCAACTGAAAATAAGGCTGAAAAACCATACCAGTTTGCCATCCGCAATGCTTATTTTATAACCACACCACCGGCTATGGTGATACTGTCGGGTAGTTTTGATGAACAAAACCTATTGAAAACAGGCAACCTGACTATATTGTATGGTTTGCTGGACCTGATTCCGACCTTACCACACCCTTATACTTCCCGCACATTAAGAAAAGAAAGAAATATAGGGGTTTACAGAGATGTTGCTGCCTATAACAGGAGTGCAAAGTGTATTCTGGCCTCTGTTTGTAAATGGGACCATGACAATGGCCTGGGGGGATTGGTTAATGTAGATTTTAAGTTGATGTACAGTCAGCTGGCAGGGCTGCCATTGTTTGGTGGCAGTTTGGATGACAACTCGGGAAGCCCGGGTGTACTGGGCGCTTACGGGCACCTGACGAGTCCGGAAAGCATCACTTATTCTGAAAAATACAGGAATGGCGATGAACGGCGCCAGGATATTTTCTCTTTGCTGGACCTGAGTACCAATTATGATTTGCTGGGCATTTCTATGTCTTTTGACCAGCGAACGGCATTTACAGAGCGTTATGCAAGTGTGCAGGCCGGCAACCAAAGCGAGGTGGTAACAGTTGAGCGCATGCAGCTCCGTGCCCCAATGGCCCTGTTAAACGGCTTTACACTGCCACATATTTCCTGGGAACCCCTGATTAACCTGAGTAAGCCCCTGGTTAGTGCCGATCCGCCTGAAGGCCTGATTGGCTTTAAGGACAATGGGCCGGCAACGATATTTACACAAAATGACATCAGGTCTTTAAGCATTGACCCCAAGGCTTATATGAACCGGTTTAAGCAGAACCTTAAACCAGCGGATGGCATAGTGGTTAGCGCCGGGGAAACCCAGCTGACGGATGCAGAAAGGGCCAAATTGCAAAGCAGTGTGCTTTTTGGTTTGCCCAATGGTAAGCTTTCTCTGGCTTATTTAACGCCCTATAATCCAGATCAGGCGCGCATGAACAGCAGGCACCTTGATTTTATACAACCAGAATTTTCTTTAACTAAAAATACGTTTAAGCTTAAAGGAGGCATGCAGTTCAGGATTGCTGCCGAAAAACCTGATAATCCGGAGCTCCCTCCATTGTTAACGGGACTTACCAAGCAGGAAAGAAACCTGACGGACCCTTATGGAAATGAGATTGACAAGAGCATTTTAGGGCAAACTGTACATGATATTTTTAACAATGTATTTGCAGCGGGGGTTAAGGATGATGGGGTGCCGCTTACTCATATTGATTTTTCTGGCTATGGTGCAAGTACCTTTAGCAACTGGTTAAAACCCCTGGCCAAATATGGGGATGTGACCCAGGTTAAGTTTGATGTGATGAGGGGCAGGGTAGCCCACGAGGTGGTACAGGTAATCAGTGTACTGTACCCATGGGGAATTACCGTGATCAGGACCATTACTCTTTATCGCAGGAACAATGCAATCATTTTTAGGGAAGACAGTGGCTGGATTGCCAAGAGTGACGGCTTGTTCGATTTTTCTTTCAGGGCCCGTAACAAGGCAAACGATAAAAACAGTGTCGGCTTTTTCCAGAATCCTTATGTGTTTCATCCAGGTGTAATAGAGGGCTTGTTTAATGTGCACAACATCAGGGAAATAGATGGTGACGTGATGGCACTGCCTTATACACCTGAAGATGGCGACTATAGGGTAGCAGGGAATGGTTATGTGACTGATACCGGACCGGCCAGCACAGTGCCTGCCCGGTTTATAGGGGTAACTTTTGATGCGGATGTGGCTATAGAAAATGTAACCAGCGGACTGAATGGAAAATATGTAACCGGCAAGCAGTTTAAAGGTTATTTGCAGGTACTGCCCTCTGGTGTTCCTGTGCCTGCCGATACGTTCAGACAACTGATGCTGAACAGCCAGAATTCAATAGGCGGGAGGGTAGATTGTGCGGTTAGCCTGGCCAAAAGTTTGCAGCTGATGCAGCTGGAGCGGGTAGAGGTAAATGCCTCATTTGAAAAAGATGATGAGACGAAGCATGTGTTTATTGTTGCCGGAAAAGGATCGGTACAGTTGCCGGCAGATGGCAGCTGGAGTGTGGTGGAACTGGATAAGCAGAGCGGTGAGGTAAGCCCTGTGGCCAATAAACAGAGTGTACCACTGATCCGGATAGGTGAAAGGGCCCGTGACAAAGCGGGTTTTGTACTGTATGGCAAAAGTCCGGTTTCGCAGGTGGCTTTTCCGGATGCTTTGCTGAACAAGGTAACTTTTTTGCGGCGGTATGGTTATGTGCAGAATACAGGAACACAGAAATTGCTGCTCGGTGATCCAAGATATGACCTGAACAATCCGCTGGCCATGATTACAGAGGCGCCTTTACTGGCCGATAGTTTCAGGCTGCTGAACAGCAAAGGGCCTTTTCCGAACATGATGAATGCTTTGCAGATAGAAAATGTAGTTGAATCGGCCGCAGATATCCTTTCTACAGGATTGTCTAAAGCGATTAATAATTTTCCTGTTCCGGATCATTTTGAATTTGATGTCATTGGTAAAGCAGGCGATGCTTTCAGGATGTATATCCAGTATAAAAGTGAGACAAAAGGTGGCACAAAATCGGGCACATTGGTTAATTATGTAACCGACTCGGCCGCAGGGGGCGACAAATGGAAAAATGAGCTGAGCAATATGAGCATTGTGGTAGACCTGGCCTCTTTTAAATCGCTGATGACGATTAGTGGTGATTTTAAGGCCAAAGCTTCGGCCAGCCCCGGATTTGATTCGGGCAATGCCCCACAGCTGAAACTGGCCGAGCCACTTGAAAAAATATACCAGATACTCGAATTCCTGGACAACCTGGACCCGACACAGCCGGTTGAGGCGGTAAAAAAAGGCTTGCAGATTGCCATGAGCAATGCGGCAGATTCATGGGAATATAAGTTTAAGGCTTCTAAAGAAATCCCTTTTGTGAAATTTCCCTTCGATCCGATCAATTACAACTCGCCAACCACACCACTGAAACTGGACGCCTACTTTAAAATTGGCTGCTATTTTAATCAGCCAATGAAAATACCCAATACGATAGACCAGATCATTCCCTCGGCTGGTGCATTTTTGGAACTTGGTGCCGATTTAAGGGTGATGTGCGTATCGCTTGCTGCAGCTACGGTGTATGCAACAGGAAGGGCAGAAGTGGGCCTGGCTGCCGATTTGAAGAACCCGCCAACGCTCTATTTTAAATTTGGCTTTGGTATAGAACTTTGTGTTGGCCTGCCGGTAATAGGCAGTGTATCTGTACTGTATATGGTGGGGGTAGACATGTCGCTGAATACCGAAGTACTTATTGTAGGTGCATTTATTTATTTCAGGGGCCGTGCAGAGATCTTCGGGGGCATTGTAACCGTGACCATCCAGATAGAAGCGGCCGGAAAAATAGAGAAACAACTGGGGGGCGGACCAACCAGCTGCATTGCCATGTGCACCTTCGCTTTAGACATCAGCATTTTCTGGGTAATTGACATCAATTTCTCCGAAACCTGGCAGGAAACCCGTCAGATTGCTTAACCAACAGAACAACTACCATGGAACCAATAACCCTATGTATCCTTAGCTTTCCTCAGCGTTATGAAAACGGCAGGATTGTTTTCAATATTGTGATTATACCCCGTAACCTGAACCCGCTGGCACCTTTAAAAGACGGTCAGCCTGCATTTGCCGATGCACAGCTTAATTTTAAGGCGATGGTGATCAACAGTCTGGACGGACTGCCTTTAACAACCGGTGTTAATTTTGAACTGGAAACTGAACTGGAAAATCCGGTAGAAAATACCCGCCCGGTATGGGAAGCCTTAAAGGCCCAGCTGGAAGAGTTTGACGGCAGGAAAATTGATGAGGACGAAACCAGACTGCAAGAGCAGAAAGCTGGTGCTACTATAGAAAAATATAAAGACTGCGCCATCCGTAAGTACCTGCCGGAAAGTTACAGGGCTGCTTTTAATTTTGTAAAGCCCAAAACAAGGTACGCATTAACAGGCGATGAATACCAGTGTGCGGTAAAGAATAAGGACAAACAGGTTAGCGATGAGCCGACCGACAGGGATACGCTTTCCTGGGGGAAAGTAATTGCCTATTGCTTGCGTAATCCTTTACTTGCCCAAAAGATAGGCCTGATTTATAAGGCCTCTGTTCGTTTCCCGGAAAATGAAAAACTTTTTGAGGAAGGTGGCTGGCTGTATACGGAGCTGGCTGCGGGCAGCGATTTTGCGGGGATTGGAAAATTGCAGTTTGCAGCAAGGATACCTGCACTTAAAGGAAAAAATGAACGGATATTGTTTGCGCCGGTACAGTTTCCGGTAAGGGAGCTGGCCGAGAACAATACCGGCTATGACGAAATTATGCGGGAAGCTATTTTTTATGATGATGGCTTTGCCAAAATTGTACATGCCAACCAGCCTGTTAACCAGGACCTGTTGCAGGAGAAAGATAAGTCTAACCCGCCTTTAAAAGATATTGGCCTGCGCCTGGGCTGGGATGATGAGCAGATTGCCATCTGGTTTAACCGGCAAATGCTGCAAAAAGAGGAACAGACGGGTAATCCGGTAGAAGCTCCTTTAGGCGTGTTTGGGTATCGTGTAGACGTTAAAACAGCTGATGATGACCGATGGCATAGCCAGAACAGCGTGATTGCTGAAAGGGGTACGGCACTGGCACAGGGCCGTATTCAGATTGCCGAAGCAGGAGCAGTGCTGGAACCAGGGATAGAGGTGCACCCCGCATCGCATGGCAATTCTAAAGCAGATGGTTTCTGGCTGCCCATGTATTTTAGCAGCTGGGCCGGCAAGCCGCTGACCATCGCAGATAAGGATGCGGAGGAGATCAACAGGCTGACGCATGACCAGATGGTACAGCCACGCCCCGACCTGCCCGACAATACCATCAATAGCATTGCCAAGAAAACCTATCACCCCTATGTTCCCGACCCGGAGCATGTATTTCCGCTGGTTTATGGTCGTAAATACCAGTTTCGCATCAGGATGATGGATATTTCCGGTGGTGGCCCC
Organism: Pedobacter sp. AK017; assembly: GCF_014200825.1. Taxonomy (NCBI): domain Bacteria; kingdom Pseudomonadati; phylum Bacteroidota; class Sphingobacteriia; order Sphingobacteriales; family Sphingobacteriaceae; genus Pedobacter; species Pedobacter sp. AK017. The sequence continues at coordinate 269,038 of NZ_JACHCW010000001.1, read as the reverse complement.
CTTGTGGGTGATGAACCTGTAAACGGGGGCGAAAGGCCGGTTGCCAAAACACATTTTAAAAGATATGTTGCAGCAGGTAACTTAAACCTGCTGAATGCAAAAGAGGCCTACGATTTGCTTGGGGAAGGAACGGCTGCGGTACCACTTGCAGATACCAGTATCCTTGAAAACATAGTGGATGCCAATAATCCTGTTTTAAGAATTAAAAGGCCTTTGCTGGCTTATCCGGCAGTGGTATATACCGGTAAGTATACAGATGCGGTAGCACAGTTAAAGGCCATACTGGACAATGTACCTGCCGGACCAGATAAGAGTAGCGTAGATATTGGCCTTGCCGATCCGGATGTGGATTATTTTAAAGTGAGCGTAGAGGTAAAGAGCCTGGAAATGGACAATGTGCTTTCGGAAAGTGGCAGGGAGCCTTATATTTTGTGGTATGAAAAGGAATATGAACTGGACAAAGCTTTAAATAAATACGACCAGGAGTTTGCCCTGAGTGTGGTGTACAGGGATTTTAAAGTGCTGGATTTTGAAAATGGCCTTGCGGATAAGGGAAGTGTTGCAGAGCTGGTATTACCTACATCCAGGCACCTGCGCCTTACTTTTACACCGATCATTAAAATGGCCGATAATAACTATGCGGATGAGGGTATTCTGGAAGGGAAAAAGATCAGGCTGACTTCCTTTAAACCGGCCAAAGATGAAAGGGACTTGTTACAGGCCACAGAAATGGGGCTTAAGGCCATTTATCTGCAGCCCGAGCATGCTGCCGATCAGAATAAAGTAATTGGGCAAAAGAATTTTATGGTGCTCAATATCCTGAAAAGCAGTACCCCGCCAGAGCTTTCCAGACTGGCAGACGCACTGAACCTTAGTGCGCATAACCTGACCATAGAGGGCGAAAAGGGCAGGCGTACCCAATTTGGCTGTTCCAGACTGATGCGGCACTCGCTGGCCCCGGATTCTTCTTCGGTGTCTTTTTCTTCGCTAGGAGAATTGTATAACCAATGGATAATTGCGGTAGATTATACCTTAAAACGCGACTGGGCCTGGGATGGGCTGATGCCTGAAAGTGTTTCTGTGTACAGAAAATGGAAGCATGAGCTGGATGTGGATTATCCGGCGGTGGATGAGCTGGCAGGAACGATCAGGCTTTCGGATACGGCAAACATCAATGCCTTATATGATGCCGACCGGGAAAGTACACGCCTGATATTTCTGGATGCCTTTGATCCGAAAAAAGCGAACGATGCCTTTCCTACGGAAACCATGCTGGAGTACAGGATAGTGCTGAATTTCAGACCGGAATTTTCGGGTAGCCTGAAAGATGTTGATCCTGAGACTGGAAAAGAGGAAATAACTGCCGAAGTACATTTGCCGGTAACAATTATTCCGCACCAGGTACCTCAACTGGTTTCGGCAGGTATTGCTTTATCGCCTTATGTGGCAGATGTGGAAAGGTATGCTTCAACAGAGATGCGGCAGCGGTTTTTATGGCTGGAAATGGCAGAGCCCCCGGCAGATCCGAACGATACTTATTTTGTAAGGGTGCTGGCCAATGCGCCCGACCCATTGCTGTGCAACATGAACGGGAAGCTGATCAGCTACGATCCGGCCGATCCGCCTTTGGGTATTAATGAGGAAAAGATAAGGGTGATCAGTCCGGGTATGGACAATGATTTTGCGGGAATGGGTGCGATGCAACAGATGATTGCTGAAGACAATACAGGGGGCAATACCAGGTATTATATGGTGCCTTTGCCACCAGGGTTGCATGCAGACAGTGATGAGTTGTTCGGTTTTTTTACTTATGAGATTAGACTGGGGCATAAAAAAGAACTTTGGAGCACTGCACAGGCCAGATATGGCAGGCCGCTAAAAGTAAACGGTGTGCAGCATCCGGCACCTGCATTAAGCTGCAACGCCTTCCGGAGAAAATATGAGGTTTGGCTGGGATTGAGGGGCAGGGTGCTGGAAAATAAAAAGATACCCGTTGGACTTTTTGAAAATAATGAAAGGCCTGGCAGGGGGAAGCGACTGGTTAAAAAAATAACCAATAATGAACTGGTGATTACAGCGCCTTTTGCCATGGCGGTCCTGAACGGAAAAAATGTATCGGCCCGGCCACCACAAACCAGTTTATGGTATATGTTGTATACGCAGGTGAGGCAGGCCGATGGTATGAGTTATAGGAATTTGCTGATTGATTCGGACCTGATGCCTTATGTGCCTTTAAAATCTGATAAAAGGGAGGATGGTACCTTATATGGTACAGCAGTACTTAAATTGGAAGATGTGGAAGCAAAGCTGGTGGCATTAGGGCTGCCCGCCAACAGCAGTTTGAGCGTATTGTGCGTAGAGATGTTTCCGCTTGACAATACATGGCATGTGGAATCTGGCCGTAATGTTCAGCTGGCAGCAGCTTCGGGACGAAGGAAAATCATCAATCCGCTGACTGAAGGCCTGGGTGGCTACCGGATTTACCGTACGTCGGCATTGGTTCCGGTTGCTGATGTTTGCTGTGACGATTGTTAAAGCTTAACTTTACCGGCTCAGTTAAAAAGATGAACCATGTTAAAAGAAGCATTAAAATCACTCTTTACAAGAGACCTGAACAGACTAAAAGCTGAAATTGAGCAATATCAGCACGAACAGCATATCTGGCGTGTTGACCGGAACATAGCCAATTCTGCGGGTAACCTTTGTTTACATCTGGTGGGCAACCTGAACACTTATGTAGGGGCTGAATTGGGTAAAACTGGATATGTAAGGGACAGGCCTTTAGAGTTTTCTTTGAAAAATGTACCAAGAGCTGAATTGGTACGTATGGTTGAAGCGACCATTAAGGTTGTAAACGAAGCGCTTGAGCCACTGACTGATCAGGACCTTGAAAAGGATTACCCACAGGTGAAAATTGTGGAGGGGGGAAGTTCTGTTGCTTTTATGCTGATCCATTTGAGCGGACACCTGGCTTATCACCTTGGGCAGATCAATTACCACAGGCGGTTACTGGATCTGTAAGGTATATAAACAAAAATGCCGGATATTTTTATCCGGCATTTTTGTTTAAGGTCTGTAAGGTTTAATTGTCGAGCAGGCTTGCAGCCGCATCGTCCAGAAACCAGGTAACCCCGCCATCAATCGGATTGATCAATTGTGCGGGATAGAGTCTGGTATTTCTTTTTTTGCTTTCAATTACTTCTTTTACCGCTTTAGCTTTGTTTTCGCCAAAAACCAGGAAGGCAACATTTTTTGCCTTATTGATTAAAGGGGCGGTAAAGCTGATGCGATAGGTAGAGAGTTTTTCTACAAATACCGAATCGATCTCTACATTTTTATTGTTTAAAATATCCGTACCTGGAAACAAGGATGCAGTATGTGCATCATCGCCCATGCCCAGCAAGATGAGGTCAAATACGAGGTCGGCCCCGTCAAAGTGTTTTACAATTGCTTTGTTGTACTCTACAGCGGCTTTTTCGGGCGCCAGGGTAGTATTTACATAAAAGATCTGGCTTTCAGGAATGTTAAGTGGGTCCAGTATGGCCTTTTTTGCCATCAGGCCATTATAACTTTCATGTGTAGGCATTACGTTACGCTCATCACCAAAAAAGAAATAAACTTTGCTCCAGTCTATTTGGTCCTTATAGGTAGTGGCCAGCATTTCGTACAGGGCCTTTGGCGAGTTGCCACCTGTAAGTACAAAATTGAAGCAGTCTTGTTCGGCGATGGCCTTGTTGGCTATTTTGATGATATAAGCGGCAAGGTCTTCGAGCAGTTCAGGCTGTGTTTTATAGATCAGTAAGTTCATTAGTCTTTATTTAAGGGAAGCGTAAACCAGTGGAAGCCATCCCTGGCAATCAGGGCCTCAGCATCTTCCGGACCCCATGAATCTGCCGTATAATTCGGGAAGCTCAATGATTTTTTACTTTCCCAGGCATTTACAACCGGCATTAACAGTTCCCAGGCACTTTCTACCTGATCGGCACGCATAAACTGGGTCTGATCGCCCGTCATCACATCCAGTAATAAAGTTTCGTAGGCTTCAGGGCTTTCGGTGGTATAAGTACCTTTATAATCAAACACCATGTCGACAGGGTTAAGTACCATGTCTAATCCTGGTCTTTTACCTTGTACCTGCAAACGGATACTCATTTCTGGCTGAATGCTAATGATCAGTCGGTTTTGTTGCCAGTGTTCGGTTACCGTTGAAGGGAAAATATGGTGGGGAACATCTTTAAACTGAATGGTAATTAAGGATGAAGTTTGGAACAAACGTTTACCGGTGCGCACGTAGAAGGGAACACCCTGCCAGCGCCAGTTGTCGACAAAGAACTTAATGGCGGCAAAGGTTTCGGTATTGGAATCGGGAGCAACGCCGGTTTCGTGTCTGTATCCCGGTACTTCTTTTCCTTCAACCCATCCCTTGGTATACTGGCCCCTTACCGTGCTGAAACGGATGTCTTCAGGACCAAAAGGACGCATGGCTTTCAGTACATCTACCTTTTTATTCCTGATTTCATCGGCATCAAAGTTAACCGGTGTTTCCATACCAATTAAACATACCAGTTGCAGCAGGTGGTTCTGGATCATATCCCTTAACGCACCGGCGCCCTCGTAATATCCTCCTCTGTCGCCCACACCAAGTTGTTCTGTTACTGAGATCTGGACATGATCGATATAAGTCCGGTTCCACAGCGGTTCCAGAAAAGAATTGGCAAAACGGAAAGCCATAATGTTTTGTACGGTTTCCTTACCCAGATAATGATCTATACGATAGATCTGTTTTTCTGAAAATATGCTGGTCAGTATGCAGTTCAGTTCTTTTGCAGTTTCCAGGTCGCGGCCAAAGGGTTTTTCAATTACAATTCTGCAATTGTCTTCATTGCCTGCAAGTTTGTATTTGGACAGGCATTTTGCAATAAGCGGGAAGAGGTTAGGGGCCACGGCCAGGTAATAGAGAATCTGGGTGTCGGGGCCGAATTCCTTCTGATGCCTTTCAATATTTGCTTTCAGGTCGCCAAAAGTTTCAGGTGCTTCTACATCTACCGGACTGTAAAAAACATGTTCGGCAAATTTATTCCATTTTTCCTGTTTGACTTTACCTGATCTTGAAAAGCTGTTTACACCATCCATAATGGTTTCCCTGAATTTTTCATCAGTCAGCTTTCGTCTGGCAGTGCCAATGATGGCATATTTCTCCGGCATATAACCATCCGAATAAAGGTTGTAAAGAGCGGGCGCAAGCTTGCGCAGATTTAAATCACCGGTACCACCAAAAATTACGATTATGGTTGGATTGAGGCTGATACTTGTCTTCATTATATCGGGTTTTTACAAATTGTTTGAATTCCAGTCGGCATGGAAAATGCCTTCTTCATCCGTACGTTCAAAAGTATGGGCACCAAAGAAGTCTCTTTGGGCCTGGGTTAAATTAAGTGGTGAATTTGCGGTTCTTAATGAATCGAAATAGGTTAATGCCGAGGCCAGGGCAGGAATGGCGAATCCGTTTTGAATGGCATGGCCAACAACTTTTCTGGTACCAGGAACAATTTCTTTCAGTTTATGCTGGATACCGGCATCGGCATACAGGTGTTCCAGGTTGGGTTGTTTTTTATAAGCCTGATAAATATCTTCCAGTAATGCGGCCCTGATGATACAGCCCCCGCGCCAGATCTGCGAGATTTCCTGCAGGTGCAGATCGTATTGATATGCTGCGGAAGCCTGGCTAAGCAGGTGGAAACCCTGGGCATAGCAGGCGATCATGGCAAAATAAAGTGCTTCTTCCAGCTGTGCTTCAAATTCCTGTGGATTGCTGATCTGTTCGGCAGGATGTGGCAATGCCGCATTAAGCGCTATACGCAGTTGTTTGAATTTGGAAAGGTCACGGGCGCTTACGGCCTCGTCGATGGTAGGAATTGGCAATTCCAGGTCCATTGATACCTGTGAAGTCCATTTTCCGGTGCCTTTTGACATGGCTTCGTCTTTGATGATGTCGATTAAATAGCCGCCAGACTTCGGGTCTTTTACTTTAAACACATCTTTGGTGATCTCTATGAGGAAACATTGCAGCCTGCCTTCGTCCCATTTTGCGAAGGTATTGCCGATTTGCTCATTGTTATAACCCAAGCCATGTTTAAGCATATCGTAAGTTTCAGCAAGGATTTGCATAATGGCATATTCTATACCATTGTGTACCATTTTTACAAAGTGACCAGATGCGCCGGGTCCAATATAGGCTACGCAGGGATCGCCGGTTACTTTGGCAGCTACGGCTTCCAATATTGGCTTAACCGCATTGTAAGCAGTTTTGTCGCCCCCAGGCATCATGCTCGGGCCAAAACGTGCGCCTTCTTCACCACCGGATATGCCCATGCCGAAGAAGTGGATGCCCTGTTTGTCAAGTTCGGCAGCCCTGCGGCTGGTATCGGTAAAGTGGGAGTTCCCACTGTCGATGATCATATCGCCCTTGGCTAACAAAGGGACAAGGTCCTGGATAACACTGTCGACAATCTGCCCGGCCGGCACCAGCAGCATCACTTTTCTTGGCAGTTCTAAACTTTGTATAAAATCTGCAAGAACGGGGAAGCCTTTTAAGTGATGCGCTTTGCCATCTTCTTCCAGTTTTTGGAGCATTCTGGCATCTTTGTCATAACCGGTTACTGCGAATCCATGATCGGCCATGTTGAGCAATAAATTCCGGCCCATGGTGCCCAGGCCTATCATTCCTAATGTATATTTATTGTTCATCGTCTATTTTTTATTGGGATGGTTGGTATATACATGATATTTTTCTTCCAGGTCCCATAATTTTGCACCGCCTTTAATGCCATCTTTATTAGACACCAGTTTGATGTTATGGTCAAGTTCAAGGGTAATGTGTTTGGCGTTGCCACCTCCAATATAAAGGGTATCGTAGTTGAATACGGTTTTGTAAATTTCGATGATGCGTTGCAGCCGCTCATTCCATTCTTTTTTACCGATCTTTTCGAAGGCCCTGTCGCCAATATAATCGTCGTAATCTTTTGTCTTTGTGATGGGCAGGTGTGCCAGTTCCAGATGGGGGAGCAGATCGCCATCAAAAACCAGGGCGGTGCCAAAGCCTGTACCTACGGTAAATACAATTTCGAAGCCCTTACCGGCTACAATGCCCAAAGCCTGCTGATCGGCGTCATTGATGAGTCGTACAGGTTTCCCAAACAGGTCGCTTACCTGCTGGGCAAGGTCTACATTGGTCCATTTGTTTTTGGCCAGGTTGACTGCAGTTTGTACTTTTCCACATTTTACATAACCAGGAAAGCCGATGGAAATTTTTTCGAAATCGTTGTTCAGGGTAGCTACCAGTTCTTTAATGCATTTGAGCACAGCCTGGGGAGTAGCATTATCGGGGGTCGGGAGTTTTTTAAACTCGGAAAGCAGGTCGCCATTGGGGTTTAAAATGCAGGCCTTAATGCTTGTGCCGCCAATATCGATGGATAAAATATTACGGGTTTGCTCGTTTTTTGTTGTAACTGGCATGTTTTGTTTTTTGAATAAAAAATGGCCTGTTCTTTAATATCCTTCAAAATAACAAAATTATGATCAATATTCATCTATACAATCTGCTTATTCATCAGTTGATGTGTTCTTTTTTTGTAATATCAATGAGCTTTAAGCATGGACAACCTTACACGAGCAATACAGACGGATCTGCTGGTGCGGAACCTTTAATGAGGTGATCGATACTGTTTAAGGTAACCGTGGCGATTTGTGAAAGGGCTTCTTCTGTAAAAAAAGCCTGATGACCGGTAACCAGTACATTGGGAAAGCTCATTAAGCGTTGGATCTCGTCATTTGCTATGATAGATCCTGAAAGATCTTTGAAAAAAAGCTGTTCTTCCTGTTCGTAAACATCTATTCCCAGATAAGCAATATGTCCGGATTTTAAAGCCTGGATCACATCATGTGTGTTGAGTAATCCGCCGCGACTGGTGTTGATGATGGTGACACCTTTTTTCATTTTAACGATGCTGCTTTCATTGATCAGGTAGTGATTTTCGGCATTAAGTGGACAATGGAGAGACAAGATGTCTGACTGGTTTAATACCTCGTCGAAAGAGAGGTACTGAACACCTTCAGCTTTTAATGTTTCATCTTCATAGAGATCGCAGGCCAAAACTTTGCAACCAAAGCCCAGCATAATTTTGATGAAAGCTTTACCTATTTTACCTGTTCCGATAACACCTGTTGTACGACCATACAGGTTGAAACCCAGCAGACCGTTGAGCGAGAAGTTTTGCTCACGTACACGGTTATAGGCTTTGTGTGTTTTTCTGTTTAAGGTGAGCAGCATAGCAACGGCATGTTCTGCAACAGCTTCGGGAGAATATGCAGGAACCCTGCAGATCCTGATGCCCTGTTTTTTAGCCCTTTCCAGGTCTACATTGTTGAAGCCGGCACAGCGTAAAGCTATTATTTTAACGCCTTTTGCCGCCATGATATCAATCACTTCACCGGTAAGTTTATCGTTTACAAATACGCAAACAGCTTCAGTGCCCGGTGTGATGGCATTTACGATATGCGGCCCCAGATGTGTTTCCCAGAACTCCAGCTCAAAACCATATGCTTCATTGTACCTGTTGAAAAATGTTTTGTCATAAGGTTTGGCAGAAAAAAATGCTATTTTCATATTGAGCTACTATTTAAATACCGAAGGCATGCGGCTAAAATAGGAAATCTTATGTTAAGATGTGTTTTAAACTGAGAACTTAAGCATGCTGAAACCTTTTGAGGAGATGGTTTGTTTAATAGGTTATAAAAAAGTGTTATGGCAAGTTTTAAAGAAATCATCAATTCAGATAAACCGGTGCTGGTCGATTTTTCGGCAGAATGGTGCGGGCCGTGTAAAATGATGGCGCCAATATTACAGCAGCTGAAAGGCATGATTGGAGACAGCGCTACCATATTAAAAGTGGATGTAGATAAAAACCCTGAAGTTTCTAAACAGTTCAACATTCAGGGTGTACCTACACTTATTCTTTTTAAAAACGGACAGACCAAATGGCGGCAGAGCGGGGTAATACAAGCTGGCCAGCTTAAAAGTATTATTGACGGATTTATTTAATATTCAGCCTCCATTACTCACCCTGCGTAGGAAGTTTTGGTGCTTCGGATTTTTTCTCTTCTTTTTGAGCTGGCTGAGGGGCATCACTTGGAAGCTTTGCTGAGCCTGTTGCGTTAGCGCCGGCTTGTTTTGAGCGTTTATTTAAGCCTTGCGGTGCTGTGCTTTTGTAATTTGTAAATATATAAGTACCAAAGTCTCCGCTTTTGTAGGCTTTTTCTTTCTCGCTATCTGTTGTTGTTATCTTTTGCTGTGCTTTGGGCCCATATTTTAAACCTGGAGCTGTTCCGTCTATGATTTGCTGTGCGGTTATCGCTTTTTTGTCCTGTGCATTTGCAGCGCTGAATAGGAACAGGGTGTTGATCAGGACAAAGCTTAAGCTTATTTTATAAGTAGTTTTCATCTTTATGTAATTTAGGTGATTATTTAACATTTACCAATACTTTTATTTTGCTATTGCCGGAAGAGAGTTCCTGCAATGCTTTACCAATGACCTGACCGGGTTTAACTTTTTCTAAATCTCCTTTCATGGCATAACCTGGTTTGCTGGAGGTAACCAGCAGATCGCCGCGTTTGATGGCCCCGCCCTCGTCGCAAACTTTTGTCGGGATTACGCCTACAACACCCAAAGGCATTTTATCTGTAATGTCTAGTGTAGCATCTCCTTCTGTGAGCATGAGGCCTGGTTTGGTTGCATAAACGCCTGCTACCAGTGTGGAGTAGGGTTCTGCAGATTTCTCCATAGCCCTGTCCTGTGAAACGGAAATGATCATGACATCTCCGGGTTCATAAGCAGCAAGATTGCCACCTGTTACATCAAACATTTCTGCAAGGTCGGCACCGCCTAACTGGGTACCACCGTTAAAAAAGCCTTTGCCGGTTTTATCGAAACGGATAACGTTGGTTCCGGCAGCGGTATTGCCGGTTTGGAAGACAGCAATATTACCTGAGGGCCCTTTGTGGTGGACACGTAAAGCAGTGCCTGTTCCATCGTTACTAACGTACACTGTTTCATTGGCATTTCCATCATTGTAATTGCTGAATTGTGCGGCCTTGCCTGTGCCGAAATTTGGAACCCAGCCAAATACAGCTCTGCCACTACCATTAGCTGTGGCTTCTATACCGTCTCCGAGCTTGTCTGCGCTGGCAGTGACCCCGTTTCCGTTACCTTTTGCAATAGCAATAGCTGCAGGTGAGTTTCCAATAGGATTGGAAGCATAGAACAAAGCACCGAAGCCACCGGTACCTGAGGAAACACCCATCAACCCTGCAGTACCAAAGTTGGAAAACTGAGAGTTGACTTCTCCTTTGACGGCAGCGGAAGTGCCTGACGTATTGTCAACTATAAAATCTCCTGCAATGCCGTTACCTACTGTTTTTGCAGACAATAAACTGTTGTTATTGGCTTCATTGAAATTTTCAAATCTTGCTGCTTTACCAGTTGAAAAAGTAGGAACCCAGCCATAAATGGCATTACCAGTACCATTTACATTCGCTTCTACGGCATTCCCGTTTTTTTTAACGTTGGCTGTGATCGCATTGCCATTCCCATCGTTTATTGAAATCAATGAATTTCCGTTACCTGATGTATTTGTACTTCGAAATATTCCGGCGAAACCGCCTGTGCCAGTAGATTCAGCGAGTATGGCGCTTGCCCCGTAATTGCCAAATATGGTATTCACACTTGCTTTTACCCCAGGTGATACGCTGTTTGTATTGTCAACTATAAATGATCCTGCTGCTCCTGCACCAGGATCGCCCGGATCGCCATTGCTTATGGTATAGGCTTCAAGTGTATTCTGCGTATTGGTTTTACTGAAATTCTCAAATTTTGCGGCACGTCCGGTACCTCCGCCGAGACCCACCCGGCCATATACGCCTATGCCTGTACCGGTGGTATTGCCGGATACAAAGCCGTGAACACCATATCCGCCACCGTCGTTCCGACCCACTACGGCGCCGGCAATGTCGCTCTTGGCAAGCCCGACTACTGCTTCGCCATTGACATAATTACGACCAATTACGGCTGCGGCTGTCTGTACATTAGTTGTTGCATCTACAGCATTTCCTCCGGTGCTGTTGGCTTTTACAGCAACGCCATTGCCAGAGGCTGTTGCGTTAATGGTGGTTCCGTTGCCCAATGTACTCACTGTTAATGCAGTACTGTTGTTGGCATTGTTTAAAATCGTTATGTCTGCTGCAACCCCGTTATTGCTGGTTGCAATTAGACCTGTGCCGGTATTGCTATTGGCATAAACACCTGTTCCACCGGCCGAGCTATTGCCATATACACCGAGGCCATTTGGTGTAACACCGTAAATACCCCAGCCCGAGCCGGCCTGAGAACCCCACACGCCTATACCCAAACCGCCCGTTCCGTTGTTGATGCCGCGTACGGCGCTGGAAAAGCCACCTGGATTTGTTGCGCTTACAATACCTCGTATGGCGGCGATGCTGCTGGTTGTGGTGTTGTTTATTCCTTCTATTGACGTGCCATCGCCTGCATTAGTAATGGAAAATAGGCTGGCAGCATTGTTTTCTGTTGCATTAAAAGGCAAAATAAAACCCCCCACACCGATAGATGCCGGCGCCCAGGCCACACCATTAAATTTTAATACATCGTTTAAAACCGGGACAGTGTTGGCAACGGGTTTGGTTTGGATATTTGCCACTACCGGATTGGGATAAGTGCCCGACAGATCGCCACCGGCAGGTCCTGTTAGTACACCATTTGCACCCACCGGGCCTTGTGCACCTTGCGGTCCTGCTGGTCCGGCCGGACCTACTGCTCCCTGTGCGCCCACCGGACCTATAGGACCCACCATGCCTTGCGGCCCTATTGGCCCTGCAGGTCCTATGGCACCCTGAGGGCCTGGTGTTCCTGCAGCTGCAAATAAAGCAAAGGGAACACTCATCAGTTGGTTGGTACCTAATGCAACGTAATTTCCACCGGTTATTGCCATTTCTACTTTTGCATATTGGTTGGCATTTTGCCATGGTATAGCAGCAAAGGTTCCTGTAAGTGCGGTACCTTTACCAATCTGTAGGGTGAAAAGCCCAAGCGCATTGGTGTTTAAGGCATGTTCTTCCATGTACTGAACGGGACCGTTCGGATTGCCGCCGAGTACGGATATTTTTACCTTAACCGCCTGACTGGACAATACGGTGCCATTTGTGTTTCTGGCCACTCCCTGATAATTGATACCGGTTAAGCCGCTTTGTGCTGATGCATTCTGGAAGGCAGAAAGCACAATTAAGAAAATGAATATTGTAAAATTTTTCATGTTATTAGCGTTTAGATAGGTTGTAACTTAAAGTGAATTTCATGGTGTTTCGCATCACGTAGCGCTCTGCGCTGGGGAATATATAACTCAGGTCTACCCGGATGGGCCTGGCAACAAAGCCAAGTCCGGCGGCAAAATGCTGACGGTTACCTTTTTCGGGATCTTCATAAAAATAGCCGGTACGGATAAAGAACTGGCTGTAGTAAGAGAATTCGAGCCCGCCTGCTATGGTGAATTCAGACATTTCTTCTTTAAAGCCTCCGGGAGCATCGTAAAATGAGGTAAAGAGCGAGCTGGCTACACTTCTGTTGGGGTCTTTTCCTTTTTCGATCTGGCTGGTTGGATTTCCATCCAGGTCAGTTTTATATTTTGGAGGGGTAGGTGCCAGGAGTTTGTTTACATCGAGGAGGACTGTTAAGCTATTTTCTGGGGTTGCGTATAGGGTATAACCGGCGCCTATCCTTAGGTTCATAGGCATAAAGGTGGTTTGTACTTCGTTGTATTTGAGCTTGGTACCTATATTACTTAGTGCCAGCCCCCAGGCAAAGCGTCTGCCGTACTTACCGCTGGGTGTATCTTTATCAGAATAAAAGGCAATATCGGCGGCAAAGGCATCGGTTTTTTTTAACAACAAGTTGTTGTAGGTTCCGGATCCGATGTCGCTTTGGAAGTAGCCCGGTTAATGCGATTGCAAAATTTTCTCCGAACTTCCGGCTGTAACTGGCATCGATCGCAAATTCATTTGCTTTATATTGCTGCAACATTTCACCTGCTTCGTTCCTGAAATTGATCATGCCCAGGTCAAGGTATTTGATAGAAAGACCAATGGCTTCTCTTTCGTTTAAATGCCGGTAAGCGGTAATGTGACCCAGGTGTGAATCTTTGCTGAGTTCTTTCATCCACGGTGTATAGGATACGCTGACGCCCATTTTGTCTGCAAACATCAGTTTGGCGGCATTGATGAAAGCTGAGTTTGCATCAGCTGTAAGTCCTGTTCCGGCTTCAGCCACACCTGCATTCCGTGCATCTGGGCTTAGCAAAAGGAATCCGGCACCGGTACTAACCACTCTGTTGTCTTGCTGGCCAAAACTTTTTTGACAGCAACAGATCATACAGACCGCATAAAATACGGTAAGGTAAATTGTAGGTTTCATAGGCTTATTGTATAACTAATTTCTCTGCATACTGCCTGTTTGCAGCTTTTAGCACTACGTAGTAAAGGCCGGAAGAAAGACCGGATATCAGCAGTGGGTATTTTACTTTACCTGCCAGAAGGTTTACGGAAAAATTTCTGACTGTTTGTCCGGCATTGTTAACCAGTTGCATGTTAACCTTGCCGTCTTTCAACAGGTCAAATTCTACATTGGTTGACCCGCTTGCCGGATTTGGATAAACGATAAAGCTGTTCACAAAGTTGATTTCGGGTTCTGTTTCATTACCGGCAATTTCGGGCTGCTGGAAACCCTGGCTAAGTAGTATAGGTGGACTTTCCAGGCTGCTGACCAGCGGCTCGCCAATGGTGTATTGGACAATGCTGCTGTTGATTTGTGCAAAACCTCCTGCGCTGGAGATAACCGAGCGCTGCAGTTGGGGTTGCTGTGCGGAAGCAGTTGTTCCAGTGGCTAATGCAAAACAAATAGGGATGATTGTTTTCATAAAGATTGTTAAATAGAATGTCCGTAAAAGTAATTCCTGTTACAATCAATAAATAGTAAAAAACAACGGATTTTATTGGATGTCCAAATTTTCAAGGAGTTGTCCTGTAAAACTCAATTCACCTATTTTATGAAGTTGTGAGGGGGTACAGCCAAAAAAGTATTTAAACTCTTTAATAAAATGGTTTTGGTCAAAGAATTGGAATTTATCAACCAGTTGTGTCCATTTGGTGTCTGAATGGCTGCAAAGAAATCTGTTCATCTGGTTGAAGCGTACAATTCTGCTAAAAGTTTTAGGGCTAAAACCGATTTTCTCTTTAAAATGATCACGTAAGGTTGTTGGCGACATTGCCGCTTTGGTACAGAGCTCTGGTATGGACATGTTGCCGGCCGAAGCCTGTATGAGGTTGCAGGCATAGGCCATACGGTCTACATAGATTTTTTTTGTTTGTTCCAGTCTTTGAAGTAGCCATTTGTAAAGAATATCTACCACTTTTTCTGGTGAGCCGGCGTTGTCCTGCATTTGGTTAACCATAGCATTAAGATGTGGAAAGATCGCTTCTACATTAGTGGCGCAATTGGTAAAATGGTGTTGGGGTATGCCCAGTAGTTTATATCCTCCATAAGGTTTGAGGTAGATTTGAACCAGTCGTTTGGTAAAAGTTTCGAAGGAACGTAATTTGTTCAAAAAGCCTACGTAGCAAAACGGGTGGGTAGTGGCTTCATTGGTATGAAGCTCCTTAATTAACTTCTGCTCATCCAGTGCAAAACAAATAACTGTATATTCGACTGGAAAAATATGAACGGGGTTTTGCTTGGTAATGAGCTCTTCCAATTCTACAAATGCATAACCCAATACATAGGGTTGCAAGGCCGGATGAGGGATAAAGGGTTTGATATTCACGGCAGTTAGTATAGATGTACTACAAATAAAAAACATTTTTTGCCAAAATGACAAAAAAATGTTTTTTATTTATTTTTAAGTAGCTTAACTAATGAGTTGGTTAGTAAACTGCTGGGTTAACGTAACTGGTTCGAGTCAAATACTATTTCTTTGGCCAAAAGAATTTCTTGTTTACTAATGGTGTGCAGTTTGCCTGGATAAATTTTTAGGCTAACCATGGCATTCATTTTTTCAAGAATACCTTTGCTTGTCTCCACTCTTGAAACCGGTACATGTGGATCGGGATCGCCGGTAGTAATGAGCACCGGCGTTTGTTTAAAGTTGCCCTTGTAATTTTGCATGTTAATCTCTTTGCCGATCAGTCCGCCGGTAAACGCTACTGCACCACCATATTTACCCGCATTTCTGGTGATGTATTCCAACGTTAGGCAGGCACCCTGTGAGAAACCCACGAAGTAAATCTGATCCTGCAGAATTCCTGCATTTTCAATCTCAGCTACCAGTTCCTTGATCAGACCCAGTGCGGAATCCAGTGCTGGCTGATTTTCCTTAACAGGTGCCATAAAACTATATGGATACCAGCTGTTGTTGGTAGCCTGGGGTGCAAAAAAGGCAGCATCTTTAATACCCAGGTGATTGTTCAGGGAGAGGATGTCTTCGGCTGACGATCCTCTTCCATGAATGAATATAACTGCTTTTTTTGCTTCAGCTACCGGAACCCCGGCTGTAATGCTGTTTTTTTGATGGGTGTACATATTAACTGAGTTGAGGTAAAATGCCTTCTATTTCTGTTCTGATGCTTTCATATTGTGCAGGTAATTTTAAATTGCTGCCCAATTCTGCCAGTGGCTCATCAATGGTAAAACCCGGATTATCGGTAGCGATTTCAAAAAGTACGCCACCTGGTTCACGAAAATACAGGGAATAGAAATAATTGCGGTCTATTTTTTCAGTAATGTTTAAACCCATTTCCACTATTTTATCCCTGAAATACATGAGGGTTGCTTCATCTTTTACCCTGAAGGCTACATGGTGGACAGAGCCACCTGCTACATGGCCTATCGCTTCGCCAGGGGCCTCTACCAGGTCTACAATTGCAGCCTGCTCCACTGTATCTGTGATAAACCTATGGCGGTTCACTTCTGATTCTGCTAATCTGTATCCGAAAATAGTAGTTAAAACGGCAGCAGTACCTTCCATTTTATTGGTGGTAATGGTGATGTGGTGAAAGCCATGCACTGCATTGGTCTTGTCCACTCCGGCCGTTTCCCATTGTGGCCTGTTGTCTTTTACTTTAGCTTCGGTAAGTTCAAATTTCAAACCATCAGGATCCAGAAAAGTGAGGTAACGCTCGCCAAATTTTACTGCGGGTTTGTTATATATGATGTTGTGCTGTTCAAAACGGTTTTGCCAGAACTCCAGGCTGCCGGCCGGAACACTATATCCAATTTCGGTTACCTGTTTGGTACCCCGTCGGCCAGCCTGTATGCCTTCCCATGGGAAGAAAGTTAAAATGCTTCCTGGTGTGCCTTTTTCATCACCGTAATAAAAATGGTAGGTATGCGGATCGTCAAAGTTTACTGTTTTTTTGATCAGCCTTAAACCCAGTATACCGGTATAAAAATCATAATTCCTTTTTGCATTTCCTGCTATGGCAGTAATGTGATGTATACCTAAAATTTCATTGTTCATAACGTTTCCTTTTTAATGACCACACAAAATTACAGCTTGTTTATGCCAAAAATCTTACCATAGATTAAGAAATGTGTAGCTTTATATGCAGATATTTAAATCATGACCAGATTTGTGCTCTTCTCCGTTTTATTGATGGTAAACTGGCTTGCAAAAGCCCAGGATTCTGTTGAAGTGAAGATTTATCCCAGGTACGATAGTGTAGGGAAGTTTCACCGGTTTTTATTTGGCGAAAACTATCGTAAAGAATATGCATTGCCCGTAAAAGTTCCGGTGATCAGGATTTCAGTGATCAAAGGAGGGCTGAGCCCGACACAAAGGGGCGGCGGCAACCAGTCGCATTCTCTCAGACTGGTTGACCGGCAGGGAAAAGAGTGGGTACTGAGAAGTGTAGAAAAATTCCCGGAGATCCTTTTGCCTGCCATATTCAGGAAAACATTTGCAGGTGAGGTGGTGAAAGATAATATGTCGGCCCAAAACCCTTTCTCGGCATTGGTAGTGCCGGCCATTGCTGATGCGGTGAATGTGCCACACAGTGACCCGATGATAGGCTGGGTACTACCGGATGAAAAACTGGGGGAATTTGCCGGCGTGTTTGCCAATACGCTTTGCCTGCTGGAGGAAAGGGAGCCTGCCGGGGATACCGATAATTCGGGAAAGATGATGCGCAAACTGGACGATAACAATGATTATATGTATGACGGCCCTTTATTGTTGAGAGCAAAGGCATTGGATGCGTTGCTGGGCGACTGGGACAGGCATGAAGACCAATGGCGCTGGAAGCCGGTAAAAAATGGGGAAGGGACCACAAGGTATATGGCGATTCCGCGCGACAGGGACCAGGTATTTTATTTGTCTGAAGGTATCGTTCCACGTTACGCCCAGGCCTCCTGGCTTTTGCCCATGATACAGGGTTATGAAAGGAATATTCGGGATATCAACTGGTTTTTTTGGGAAGGCAGGGCCATATATGGCCGGTGGTTTGCCCAGCTGGATGAACAGCAGTGGAACCAGATCGTTAAAGATTTTTGTACGGCTTTAACGGATGAGGTTTTTGAAAAAGCATTGAAGAAATTACCAGAACCAGGCTATAGTTTGAGGCATGAAAGGCTGTTGGCCCAATTGAAAGAAAGAAGGGGGAAATTGCCTTCCATGATGAGCAGATATTATCATTTCATTAACAGGATTGTAGACGTACAGGCCAGTAATAAAAATGAGTTTGTAAAGCTTACTGATGCAGCAGGAGGGGGGCTGACCGTTACCATGCATAAGCTGGGTAAAGATGGACTTGTTAAGGATGTTGTTTTTGACCGGACTTTTGATCCGGCTGTAACCAGGGAAATAAGGCTGTATATGAAAAACGGAAATGATAGCCTGATTTTAAACAACCTTAATTCAGCCATTAAGCTCAGGATTATTGGCGTAGAAGGGAAAAAAAGCTACCATATAGAAAATGTAAACCGCCGGGTGCCGGTTTATGGTATGGACAACAATGTTGCTTTAAGCGGTAATACCGGTAAAATTACAAAGCATTTTGACAGCGATACTTCAAATACCCACTTTGTACCCACAGATCTGTATACCCGGCGAATGTTACTTTTAAATGCCGGTTACAATATAGACGATAGGGTTTTACTGGGTTTTTCTTACAAATTAATACAACCGGGTTTTCGGAAATGGCCTTACGGCAGTACGCATTCTTTTTCTTTTTTGCATTCTTTTGCTACGGAAGGGTTCAGGTTCAATTACAGGGCAGAACTTTTTAAAGTTATAGGAAAAGCTGATATTGTATTGCAGGCAGATGCGTATGCGCCGGAAAATTCTCAGAATTTTTATGGCCTGGGGAATGAAACAACTTTTAATAAAACAGGCGATTTTGTACGGTATTACAGGGCAAGGTTTAGTCTTTACCAGTTTGATCCGGCAATAAGGTGGCAACTGGCGAAATGGACTTTTAGTTTTGGTCCCTCCTTTCAATACTACAGGTATAGCAGGGACGATAATGAAGGGAGGTTTATCAATAACCCTTTATTGCTGCATTCGTCTGATAGCCTTACGATTACAAAAGATAAAGGTTATGCGGGCCTTTCTGCTAATTTTATCCATAACAACCGCAACAGTGATATTTTGCCTGCTTCGGGTACTTATTTTGATGCCAGACTATTGGCTTATAAAGGATTAAATTCTTTTTCCAATTCTATTGCACAGCTGAATGCCAGTTTTGTTTTTTATCAAAGTCTGGATAAGAAAAAGAAAATAATCATTAGCGATCGTGTGGGTGGGGGACTTACCATTGGTAAGCAGGCCTTTTATCAATCTCAGTTTTTGGGCGGACAAGGTAATTTACTGGGATACAGGGAGTTTAGGTTTGGTGGTCAGCATAGTGTGTACAATAACCTGGAACTGAGGGTCAAAGTTGCCGATTTTATCAATTATATCCTTCCAGGGCAGTTTGGGCTGCTTGGTTTTCAGGATGTGGGCAGGGTATGGCAAAAGACTGAAAAATCTGCTGTCTGGCATCTGGGTTATGGCGGTGGAGTCTATTTTGCACCAGCGGCGTTGACCGTATTCCGTTTTGTAATGGGTCATTCCAATGAAGGATGGTATCCTTATGTGGCCATGAAATTCAGGTATTAAAAATGACTAAATTTCAATAATTGCTACTTTAAGAAAAACAAGAAAAGCCGTAATTTAGCGTTTCCTTTTATCAGGTAGCAGAATTAGTTAAAGATGAAAAAGAATTTTGTATCCAATTCCCGGGAGTCGATCAGGATGTTTAAAAATCCTTTGTTCGAAGCATTGTCCAAAGTGCCTTATTATGTGCCACTTATCGTTTATGTGCCTGTTATAGGCTATTTTTTCTGGACCTCTGTGAGTGCAAATGGTTTGCTGATGTTCTTACTGCACCTGGTGATGGGCTTGTTCGTTTGGACATTGACAGAATATGTACTGCACCGCTTTGTTTTTCATTTTTATCCTTCATCGAACTGGGGTAAGCGTATCCACTTTATATTTCATGGAGTACATCATGATTACCCGAATGATGCACAGCGACTGGTGATGCCGCCTTCGGCAAGTATTCCCCTGGCTACTGCTTTTTATTTTCTTTTCAGGTGGTTGCTGCCTTTACATATGCTGGATGGTTTTTTTGCCGGTTTTATTTTAGGTTATCTTTTTTATGACATTACCCACTATATGTTACATCATGCCCAGTTCAAAAATGGGGTATGGAAGAAAATCAAGCATCACCATATGCTGCACCATTATGACGATTCCACCAGGGGATATGGAGTAACATCTGCTTTGTGGGACAGGATTTTTGGCTCCGATTTTTTAAAGAAATAGTTTGCATTATGCATGGCTCTTCTTTCTCCTGTCTTTAAATAAAAATGATGTCTTTTTTTAATATAAGTTGTATTTAGATTTTTTATTTAATAATTTCGGGTACGTTAACGAATAACTGTCATTAAAGCTTAACAGGTATTTGTTAGCATGACCAAACTAACCCTGAAATATGATATCAAATATGAAAAAGTGGCTTTTGTCACTAGGTCCTGGAATTATTACCGCGGCGCTGGTTTTTGGGCCAAGTAAAATGACCATTACTTCCAAACTGGGCGCAGATTATGGCTACAGTTTGTTATGGATCGTTGTTGTGGCCATCTTCTTTATGACGATTTTTACGATTATGGGTGCCAGAATAGGTGTAGCTGCAGACCAGTCGCTGCTTAGCGTTATCCGCAACAAATGGGGTAATGCTGCTGCCATAGCGATAGGGCTTGGTATTTTCTTTGTCACCACCTCATTTCAGGCCGGCAATTCTATTGGTGTGGGCATTGCGGTTGGCGAGGCCACCGGAACTTCACATGTTTTGTGGGTTGTAGTATTCAATTTGGTTGGGATTTGCCTGCTTTTCTTTCGGGCTTTTTATAAAGTGCTGGAAAAACTGATGATCTTTTTAGTGGCCCTGATGCTTTTTGCATTTGTTACTACATTGTTTTTTGCCAAACCAAGTATTGCTGGAATGGCAGGTGGTCTGGTGCCAAAATTACCGGATGGTTCAATCGGACTTGTGATTGCTTTTTTTGCTTCCTGTTTTTCGATTGTTGGTGCTTTTTACCAGAGTTATCTGGTACAGGAGAGAATAAAGATAAACCCTGAGATTAAGGAGAAGAAGAGCCATAGCATTACAGGAATTGTCATATTGGGATTCATGAGTGCGATAGTCATGATCTGTGCGGCAGCAGTATTGAATACCAAAGGTATCAAAGTAAATAATGCATCGGACATGGCCAGGGCATTGGAACCCTTATTTGGAAGTGCAGCTTCTACATTTTTTCTTGTTGGGCTTTTCGGGGCTTCTTTTTCTTCTTTGGTGGGAAATGCTACTGTTGGGGGTGCCTTGCTTGGCGATGCTTTTGGTAAAGGCAGTCAGCTCAATTCAAAAGCTGTAAAAATATTTATTGCGATGGTGATGGTATTCGGAGCCATCATTGCCATAAAATTCGGTAAACTTCCCCTGGAACTGATCGTTTTTGCGCAAAGTGTAACTATATTTCTGGTTCCTTTTATAGGCATTGCCATGTATGCCATTTCTAATGATCCAAAAATTATGGGCAAACATGTGAATACGTTATCTACTAAAATTTTCGGAGCTATAGGTTTGTTGATATTGATATTTCTGGCGCTGAGCAATGTAAAAGAACTGTTTTTTAAATAAACATTAACACATTAAAATGACTGAATTAGAACAACTGGAACAAGAATTGTTAAAACCATCAGACAGACTGATCGCAGATCTTCGTAAGATTGAAGGAGATATCATGTTGTTGGGGGTGGGTGGAAAGATGGGGCCAAGTATGGCTAAGCTAGCTAAACTGGCTATTGACGAAGGGGGGCTTAAGAAACGCATCATCGGTGTTTCCCGTTTTTCGGATACTGCTGCACGTGAAGATCTGGAAGCTGCAGGTATAGAAACCATTTCTGCCGATCTGCTGAATGAAGATGACCTGGCCGCTTTACCTGATGCAGCGAATATCATTTATCTTGCGGGCACAAAATTTGGAACTACCGGTAAAGAGGCCTTTACCTGGGCCATGAATGCTTATCTTCCAGGCAGGGTAGCCGAACGGTTTAAAGGATCGAATATCGTAGTCTTTTCAACAGGAAATGTTTATCCTTTTACACCTGTAACCTCGGGTGGTTTATCAGAAGATCATCCGGTAGCCCCGGTTGGGGAATATGGGCAGTCTTGTTTAGGCAGGGAGCGCATTTTTCAGCATTTTTCGGAAAAAAACAATACGCCGGTATTGATTTATCGTTTAAACTATGCCATTGACCTTCGTTATGGGGTACTGCTGGAAATTGCTAAAGCAGTAAACGAAGGCAGAGCGATTGACCTGACGACTGGAAATGTAAATGTAATATGGCAGGGCGATGCCAACGAAATTGCGATCCGTTCTTTATTGCATTGCAGTACACCGGCAAAAGTATTGAATGTGACAGGCCCTGAGACCCTTTCTGTAAAATGGCTGGCCGAACAGTTTGGTCTGTTAATGAACAAACAAGCCCTGTTCGAAAATGAAGTGCAGCCGACTGCCCTGTTAAACAATGCTTCAGAGGCGCATAAACTGTTTGGATATCCAAGGGTAACGATCAGGGAAATGCTGGAAATGACTGTGAGCTGGTTACAGGGCGGTGGCAAGATCTCCAATAAACCAACACACTTTCAGGAAAGGAAAGGACAATTCTAATGGCACAGCAATTGAAACCCGAATTGAAACAGTTTCTGGATAAAGGCACTGTAATTCCTGCCCACCCTTTGGCTTTAACGGAAGAAAGAAAGTTAGATGAACAGGGACAGCGTTTGCTGAGCCGTTATTATATGGCTGCAGGAGCAGGGGGAATAGCCGTAGGGGTACACAGTACCCAGTTCGAGATTAGGGACCCAAAGATTAACTTGTATGAAACGGTACTTAAACTGGCTGCCGAAGAAATAGAAAAAGCGGCATTGAAGCGCCCTTTTATTAAGATAGCAGGAATTTGCGGGCCAACTGCACAGGCGGTTGCTGAAGCAAAAGTTGCGGTTAAACATAGTTATGACATGGGGCTTTTAAGCATGGGAGGCCTGCAGGGCTGGACTGAAACTGAGATTCTTGCCCGCGTAGAGGCTGTGGCTGCGGTAATGCCTGTATTTGGCTTTTATCTGCAGCCTAGTGTAGGTGGACGTATTTTTAGTTACGATTTCTGGCTTCGGTTTGCAGAAATTGAAAATGTGGAAGCCATAAAAGTTGCTTCTTTTAACCGCTATCAGACCCTTGATGTGGTACGGGCTGTATGTCATTCTTCCCGAAGAGAAAAAATTGCGCTGTATACGGGTAATGATGACAACATTGTGGCCGATCTGCTGACCAGTTATAAATTTGAGGTAAATGGTAAAACCTTTGAAAAGGGATTTATTGGAGGGCTATTGGGACATTGGGCTGTGTGGACCAATGCAGCCGTGCAGCTGTTTGAAGAAATTAAGGCTTGTAAAGCTAATGGCAGTAAGGGGCTTGAGGCATTGCTGACCAAAGGTGTACAGGTTACGGATATGAATGCCGCCATATTTGATCCTTCACATGCTTTTCATGGTTGTATACCTGGTATTCACGAAGTATTAAGGCAGCAGGGACTGATGAAAGGTACCTGGTGTTTGAACCCGAAAGAGCAATTGTCGGACGGACAGGCAGAAGAAATCAGCAGGGTTTGTGCTGCTTATCCTGAGCTTACAGATGACGGTTTCGTGAAAAAGTTTCTAGGTAATGATCAATAGAAGGGCCTTCATTAAAAATACAAGTTTAATAGCAGCATTTTCCGGGAACAGTTTTGATACATTAGCTCTCCCCGCTACAAAAACCATGAAAAACATTAAAATAATTGAAACTGATGCCGATTTTGAGAGGGAGAAACTGGTGAGACCATTTGGTTTTAAAGGTGGTTATCTGACTGAACTTTGGCAGGTGGCCTCACAACTTAAGTCAGATACTGGTATAAGCAGGACAGGCCTGGCTACCCAGAGTGTGCTATATGGTGATGCGGATCTTTTTGCACAGCATACAGAGGCGGGAGGCAATGCGCTGATGTTTCTTGTAGTGAACAAGGCACTTGAATTGATTAAACAAACACCCTTTTCCAATCCGATCACATTGTTAGACACCATATTCCCGGAACTTGTTGCTGAAGCAAAACAACTCACCGGACGGTCGGACCTGAACATCAATTTTGTTTATAATGCATTGATCAGTACCGATAATGCGGCCTGGCTGATCTACGCTGCCGAGCATAATTGTAAAACATTTGATGAAATGATCCCTGAATCTTATCAAAAAGGCTTGTCTTTTCGTAACGATAAAATTGCCATTATGTATCAGGTACCTTATGGCATGCCAGTCGAGGATTTGAAAGTTGCTGCATCAGAAGGGTATTTTGTATTTAAGATTAAGACGGGACATCCTGGTAGTCAGAGCGAAATGCTGCAAAAGGATATGGAAAAATTGAGCCAGGTACATGCGGTACTTAAAGATTTGAGAACCAGTTATACCCCAAATGGAAAGCTAATCTATACCATGGATGCCAATGGCAGGTATGAACGGAAAGATTTGTTGATGCGCTACCTTGACCACGCCAAAAAGATAGGTGCATTTGATCATATCCTTTTCTATGAAGAACCTTTAACTGAGCAAAATGAAGAAAACGTATCGGACTTAGGTATAAGGATAGGTGCAGACGAAAGTGTGCACAATGAAGCAGGTGCGATAAGAAGAATAGAACAGGGTTATGAGGCAATGGTGCTGAAGGGAATTGCCAAAACACTGAGTATGTCGGTAAAAATTGCAAAACTGGCTGCCGAAAGGGAAATTCCATGTTTATGCGCAGACCTTACAGTAAATCCGATTTTAATAGATTGGAATAAGAACCTGGCTGCACGTCTGGCGCCATTTCCAGGCTTAGGGATGGGTTTAATGGAAACCAATGGGGATATGAATTATAGGAACTGGAAAAATATGCTTAGTTATCACCCCGCAGCAAGCGCATCCTGGACGAAACCTAAAAATGGGATATTTGAATTAGATGAGGCATATTATGCACAAAGCGGTGGTATTTTTGAGCCTTCAGTACATTATAATGCATTGTTTAACAAAGGATAAGCGGAAAATAATCTTTCTACATAAATGGAAATAAAAATATTTAGATATTTACTACCCAATTCATAGCAACATTTAATTTTAAC
This sequence comes from Pedobacter sp. AK017, assembly GCF_014200825.1. Lineage (NCBI taxonomy): Bacteria > Pseudomonadati > Bacteroidota > Sphingobacteriia > Sphingobacteriales > Sphingobacteriaceae > Pedobacter > Pedobacter sp. AK017. Next base: position 244,134 of record NZ_JACHCW010000001.1, on the reverse strand, counting down.
CAGAACACATAACCTAATTATAACACACATAAACAATGAACAGAACCTTAATTTTTTCAAGCTGTTTAGCTATCGGTTTATTTGGTGCCGTAACTGCTAAAAGCCAGACACTGGATCCGAAAGAGGTGGCCGCAGGTAAACTACTGATTTCTAAATCCGATTGTTTCGCCTGTCATAAACCAGATACCAAATTGGTAGGACCAGCTTATATAGACATTGCTAAAAAATATAAACCTACGGATGCCAACGTTAATTTACTGGCTTCAAAGGTAATAAAAGGTGGTAGTGGAACCTGGGGCCAGGTTCCGATGCTTGCTCATCCCCAGGTTAGTGCTGCAGATGCAAAGAAAATGGTTAAGTTCGTTCTTTCTCAGGGCGCAGCAAGAAAATAATAACTGATAATTTAATGAATGGCCATGCCCGATGTAATCCTACCACATTGCGCATGGCTTTTTTATAGGGAATAAAATAAATTTGCATATTTCATATTTAGTGTGTAGATTCGGGTACGTACACGAGTTAACCTCATGTTGATTAAAAAAACAGGAGGTTTTGAGGAGCTCATGTGCGTATGGGTTTTATAAGATGGCCTTCGAGTTGCTGCACCCGAAGGCGGTTTGAGAAAAACTTGGTTAGAAAGGTTGGATTGGTCCGGAGCTAATTCTCCGGACCTTTCTTTAAAGGAGATTTTATGTTCCCCTATTGAAGCAAAAATGTAAGTTTAATTTATAGATAAATAGTTATGAGTAGTTACAACCGAAGAAATTTTATTAGAATGGCTGCATTGGCCGGTGCTGGTTTAAGTGTTACCGGTAATATAAGTTCCCTTTATGCAAAACCTTTTCTTGCGACCGGAAAAAGGGTGGGAATTATTGGTTTGGATACTTCTCATGCTGTAGCTTTTACTAAAACATTAAATGCTGCTGATGCTCCTGCATCTTATGGGGGATATAAAGTGGTTGCTGCTTATCCTAAAGGAAGCAATGATATTGCCAGCAGTGTTGAAAGGATTCCAGGGATCACTGCTGAGGTGAAAAATATGGGAGTAGAGATCGTAAATTCGATTGCTGACCTTTTAAAGAAGGTTGATGTTGTGCTGTTAGAAACCAATGATGGGAGGTTGCATCTTGAACAGGCAACAGAAGTATTGAAGGCACGTAAGCCAATGTTTATTGATAAACCCATGGCCGCCTCGCTTGCTGATGCTACTGCCATATTTGCTCTGGCAAAAAAATACAATACACCCGTATTCTCTTCGTCTTCATTAAGATATATTGATGGCATTGCTGAGATCAATGAAGGCAAAATAGGTAAAGTGCTTGGTGCTGAGACTTATAGTCCGTCTAAATTAGAAAAAACACATCCGGATTTTTTCTGGTATGGCATACATGGTATTGAAATGTTATTTACCATTATGGGAACAGGTTGTAAAACTGTAACCAGGATTCATACCCCAGATACAGATGTGGTTGTTGGTGTTTGGGAAGATGGCAGGATAGGTAGTTTCAGGGGAACCCGTAAAGGTGCAAGCAGTTATGGGGGCAGGGTATTTGGTGAAAAAGCAACTGTGGCCCTTGGTAATTTTAAAGGGTACAACCCTTTGTTGGAAGAAATTGTTAAATTTTTCGAATCCGGACAATCACCGGTGAGACCAGAGGAAACTTTAGAGATTGCGGCCTTTATGGAAGCCGCAGATGAAAGCAAAGCCAAAGGCGGTGTTCCTGTTAGTATGGAACGGCTGCTGAGTAAAGCAAAATAACTAAAATTATGAATGGACCAGAAGGAAATACCCGCAGGCATTTTATAAAAAATGCAGTAACTGGTGTAGCTACCATATCTCTTGGAGGTATACTCCCTGGGTTTAGTGCAAAAAGCTACGCAAGTATAATTGGTGCAAATGACAGAATTAGGGTAGCCATGATGGGCGTTAATGCCCGTGGTTTGGCACTTGCTGATAATTTTTCCCAGCAGCCAAATTGTGAAATCAGCTATGTATGCGATGTAGATAGCCGTGCTGCCGATAAATGCATGGCTGTTGTTGAAAAGAACCAGCACAAGAGGCCGAAGGCAGAACCCGATTTCAGAAGAGCTCTGGAAAAAAAAGAAGTGGATGCCTTAGTGGTAGCTGCTCCCGACCACTGGCATGCGCCGGCGGCCATACTGGCTTCAAAAGCTGGTAAGCACGTGTACCTGGAAAAGCCCTGCAGTCATAATCCTAACGAGGGTGAAATCCTGTTAGCAGCGGTGGCTAAATACAAAAATGTAATTCAGATGGGTAACCAGCGCCGTTCTTATCCAAATATTGTTGCAGCCATTAAAGAACTACATGCCGGCATTATAGGTAGGCCATATTTTGCCAAAACCTGGTATAACAATAACAGGCCTTCCATTGGTATAGGAAAAGAAACAGCTGTTCCTGACTGGTTAAATTTTGATCTTTGGCAGGGGCCTGCACCAAGAGTGGCCTATAAAGATAATTTCCTGCACTACAACTGGCATTGGTTCTGGCATTGGGGAACCGGAGAGGCGCTGAACAATGGTACTCATATGGTTGATTTGGCCAGATGGGGACTGGGAGTTGATTATCCAACCAAGGTAACTTCTGCAGGCGGGCGTTACAGGTATAAAGACGACTGGCAAACACCGGATACACAGGTAATGACCATTGAATTTGGCGACAAAGCTACAATAACCTGGGAGGGAAGAAGCTGTAACGGACGTAACATAGAGGGATCAAATGTTGGGGTAATTTTTTATGGGGAGAGTGGATCCTTACAAATTGGGGCTGGAAATGGCTATACTGTTTATGACCTGAACAACAAACTGATTAAAGAAGTGAAAAATGATGTGAATATTGTTGCGGGAAGTTTGACCAATCCATCCCAGAGTCTGGATGCATTACACATCAACAATTTCTTTGACGCCATCAAAAAAGGAACTACTTTAAGGTCAGATATCTTAAGTGGCCATAAAAGTACCTTATTGGTACAATTGGGTAATATTGCCCAGCGATCTGGGAGCACACTTGAGATCGATCCTGAAAACGGACATATTTTAAACAATAGGGAAGCGATGAAATACTGGAAAAGAACTTATCAAAAAGGTTGGGAACCAACTGTATAGCTGTAATATATGAGAAAAACAAATGTAGCAGCTGTCGACGTCAGTTCTTTGAGCAAGTGGGATACGGTTATCTCCATTTTTATCATTGGTTTATTGTTTTTTATTTTTGGTTTTGTAAGCTGGGTAAATGCCATATTGATTCCTTATTTCAAAATTGCCTGTGAACTCAATAACTTTCAATCCTATCTTGTTGCCTTTGCATTTTACATCTCTTATTTTGTGATGTCGGTTCCCTCTTCCTATCTTTTAAAATCAGTAGGTTTTAAGAAAGGAATGATGATCGGTTTCTGGACGATGGCGGTTGGTGCATTTATTTTTGTACCTGCTGCTTTTTCCCGTACCTACGAAGTCTTCCTGCTGGGGCTGTTTACATTGGGCTCAGGCCTGGCCATTTTACAAACTGCGGCCAATCCTTACATTACTGTGCTCGGACCAAAGGAAAGTGCTGCCCAGCGCATCAGTATTATGGGTATATGCAACAAAGGTGCAGGTATACTTGCGCCTCTGCTGTTTGCTGCAGTCATATTAAGGGCAACAGATGGTGACCTGTTTAAGCAATTGCCTTTAATGGATGCCGCTGCCAAAAGTGCGGCGCTTGACGAGCTCATCAGAAGGGTAATTGTACCTTATTCCTGTGTAGGTACAGTATTGCTGTGCCTGGGGCTGTTTGTCCGCTTTTCTCCACTTCCCGAGATCAATACCGAGCATGAGAGTGAAGATGTAGCCCTGGCGAATTCCGGTAAAACCAGTATTTTTCAGTTTCCTCATTTGATTCTTGGTGCTTTTGGTATATTTCTGCATGTAGGTACACAGGTTATCGCTATAGATACCATTATCGGTTATGCCGGATCGATGAATATCCAGCTGCTTGAAGCAAAAGTATTTCCTTCTTATACGCTGTTTGTAACCATTTGTGGTTATCTGTTAGGCATTACAACCATTCCAAGGTTTATTAGCCAGGTCAATGCTTTAAGGGTATGCACCATTCTGGGTGGTATTTTTACTTTGTTAATTATTTATGCAAAGGGACAGGTTATCTTTTTGGGTCATGCTACTGATATCTCTATCTGGTTTGTAGTATTGCTTGGTTTTGCCAATTCACTGGTTTGGGCGGGTATGTGGCCGCTTGCCCTTGATGGTTTGGGCCGTTTTACCAAAGTGGGAGCTTCTTTAATGATCATGGGCTTATGTGGAAATGCAATTATGCCACTTTTTTATGGATATTTTGCAGATTTATTTAATCTGAGAGCTGCATACTGGGTTTTATTCCCTTGTTACGTTTACCTTATATTTTATGCAATTTACGGCCATAAACTTCGGAGCTGGTCCTTTAAAACTTCTTAAAATCAAATATGTCTATGTTTTCAGGTAATCATTTTAAAATCAAGTATAAACAGGCAGGTATATGTTTGCTTTTAGTAACGGCTATGAGTTGTCAGCAAAAAACTTCAGGATCTGATGAACTAAAGATCAGTTTACTTACACTGGATCCGGGGCATTTTCATGCTGCCCTCATACAAAAATCGATGTATAAGGAGATTAGCCCTGTGGTACATGTGTATGCACCTGAAGGACCGGAGCTGGAAGCCCATTTGAAGCTGATTGAAAAATACAACAGCAGGGCAGAAGATCCTACTAAATGGCAGGAAGTGGTTTATAAAGGAGAGGATTACCTTCAAAAGATGCTGGAAGAAAAGAAAGGGAATGTGGTAATTTTAGCAGGCAATAACCAAAGGAAAACAGAGTACATTCAAAAATCCATAGATGCGGGTATAAATGTACTGGCTGATAAACCGATGGTGATTGATGGCAAAGGGTTTGAACAACTGGAAAAGTCGTTTGAATCTGCACAAAAAAATAAGGTAATATTATACGACATTATGACTGAGCGCTATGAAATTACCAATATGCTGCAAAAGGAATTTTCATTACAACAGGATGTATTTGGAACACTTGAAAAAGGGACTGCCGAAAAACCAGCTATTACTAAAGAAAGTGTACATCATTTCTTTAAAAATGTTTCGGGAGCCCCATTGATAAGGCCACAATGGTATTTTGATGTAGACCAGGAAGGAAACGGATTGGTTGACGTAACTACACATCTTGTAGATATGATCCAGTGGGAATGCTTTTCCGATCAGCAGATCGACTATAAAAAGGATGTGAATATGCTGTCTGCAAAACGCTGGACCACTCAGATTACCCCTTCACAATTTAAAAAAAGTACGGGTGCAGGCAGTTATCCTGCTTTTCTAAAAAAAGATGTAAAAGATAGCTTGCTGAACGTTTATTCAAATGGAGAAATGAACTATACCCTTAAAGGAGTACATGCAAGGGTTTCCGTGATCTGGAATTTTGAAGCACCTGAAGGTACAGGAGATACACATTATTCGGTAATGCATGGGACCAGGGCCAGTCTGATTATAAAACAGGGACCTGAACAGCAATATAAGCCTACTTTATATATAGAGTCCCAAAAGGTTGGTGACAAAGACTATGCTGCAGCCTTAAAGCAAAGTGTGGAAAAGATAGCCAAAACCTATCCGGGATTAGAGCTGAAAGCTTATAAAGGAGGCTGGGAGGTAGTAATTCCGGAAAAATACAAAGTGGGGCATGAGGCGCATTTTGCTGAAGTAGCTAAAAAATATTTAGGCTTTTTAAAAGAAGGAAGACTTCCTGAATGGGAAAAGGCTGCTTTATTGAGTAAATACTATACCACTACAAAAGCCCTGGAATTTGCCATAAAAAAATAAATTGGTTAAATCTTACATTATTCGGATAATATATTTAGTCGGGTACGTACACAAGAATCTTAATAATCCCTATCTTTGCAAAAAAAAAATCTGCGTTGAGCGTATATCAGATCATGAGTGATAAGAAACTAAAAATATATAACGGCAGTATTATAACCCCTTACCGCATCATTAAAAATGGAACGGTGGTAATTACCAATGGCATGATAAGTGCAATTGCGGCTGGAGACCTGGACGTTCCCGGTGCAAGTGCTATAAATGCAGAGGGAAAATATATAGCACCTGGCTTTATTGATATGCACATACATGGAGGCGGGGGATATGACTTTATGGATGGGGATGTTAATTCTTTTCTTAAAATAGCTGAAACCCACGTAAAATATGGTACTACCGCTATGTGTCCAACCACACTAACCAGTGAACTGAGTGATTTACTGGAAACTTTGGAGCATTATGAAATAGCCAAAAAACAAAATAAGTCGGGTGCCCAGTTTTTAGGCATGCATCTGGAAGGCCCCTACTTTTCTAAAAACCAAAGCGGTGCACAAGATCCGCGTTATATGCGTAATCCTGATCCTGATGAGTATAAGAAGGTATTGTTTCACGCCCATTCTATCAGGAGGTGGAGCGCTGCGCCGGAACTTAAGGGTGCTTATGAGTTTGGCAGATACTTAAGATCATTGGGGATTCTTCCAGCTATTGCTCATACCGATGCCATATATGAAGAAGTGTTGGAAGCCTTTGAAAATGGTTATACCCTGGCCACTCATTTTTACTCGGCCATGTCGGGCGTTAGCAGAAGAAATGCTTTTAGGTACGCGGGTGCCGTAGAGGCTGGTTACCTGATTGATGAAATGGATGTAGAGATCATAGCCGATGGCATACATTTACCAGCCCCTTTGCTGAAACTGGTATATAAAATTAAAGGTGCTTCCAGAACAGCACTGATTACTGATGCCATGAGGGCAACGGGCATGCAACCCGGAAAAAGTATTTTGGGGAACATTAAGGATGGTTTAGAAGTTATTGTGGAAGATGGCGTAGCCAAACTGATGGACCGAAGTGCATTTGCGGGAAGTGTAGCCACGGCAGACCGCCTGGTAAGGACGATGGTTAAATCTGCTGATGTTCCCTTGTTGGAAGCGGTACAGATGATTACAGCCACTCCGGCCAGAATTTTAGGTGTTGCCGATAAAAAAGGGTCGATACAGGAAGGTAAGGATGCAGATCTGGTACTGTTTGATGACAACATCAATATTGCCATGACCATTATCAATGGAGAAATTATTTACAATTCAGCCAGTGAATTAAAGAAAAGACCACTGGAAATAACAGCATAGATACAGCTATGATTAAAGAAATTCAAAAAGATAAATTGAAAATTCAGGTTCTGAATGATAGAAAACTACTAGGTGCAAGAGCAGCAGAGGCTGTGTATAAACAAATTACGGAATTGTTGGATAAAGAACCTTACATCAATATTATCTTTGCAGCTGCCCCTTCCCAAAATGAATTTTTAGCAGCCTTAATTGAAAAAAATATAGATTGGGCCAGGATCAATGCATTCCATATGGATGAATATATAGGATTGAATGCAGATGCGCCACAAGGCTTTGGTAATTTTTTAAAAGCAGGTTTGTTTGACAAAGTTAATTTCCGTTCAGTAAATTACATTAACGGGAATGCAGCTGATGTAGAGCAGGAATGTCTGCGTTATGAAGGTCTGTTAATGGAATTTCCACCTCACATTGTTTGTATGGGGATAGGCGAAAATACCCACATTGCTTTTAATGATCCGCACGTAGCCTATTTTAACGATAAAAAAAGAGTTAAAATTGTTGATCTTGATGAAGAATGCAGGCAACAACAGGTAAACGATGGCTGTTTCAGTTCTATAACCAAAGTTCCGAAATTTGCCATTACCTTAACCATACCTACACTGTTTTCGGGTAAATATTTATTCTGTATGGTGCCGGGCGAGAAAAAAGCAAGAGCGGTACACCATACCATTGTACAGGAAGTTACTGAGAAATACCCTTCAACCATTCTCAGAAAGCATGAAAATGCAATAATGTTTACGGATGCACAAAGCAGTGTTTTTCTATAAAGGCTAAACAATTAGTTACGATCTTCTTGAAATAAAAAATAATTTTGTTTTTTTATTGCCGTATTTATTTTATTTGATAAAATAAGTGCAAATTTATAGCCATTAGTTACCGGAAAAAAGAATGAAAAGAACGGAAGAGAAAGCATTGGTTGGCGTACGAGAGATTGCAAGAAAGGCAAACGTTTCTATAGCCACAGTAGACAGGGTTTTGCATAATAGAACAGGCGTATCTGCTAAAACCAAAGAGAAGATTGATGCAATTATAGAAGAGTTAAACTATAAACCAAATATCCTGGCCAGGCGACTGGCTTCAAAACAGATATTAAGGTTTGCTGTGGTTATTCCTTCCGTATCTAAAGAAACAGACTACTGGAATGCACCATTAAGCGGTGTTTTACAGGCCGAGTCAGAGATTTCCTCTTATGGCATTCAGATCGAAACTTTTCTTTTTGATCAGAATGACAAAAAATCTTTTGAAAAACAGGCCGATCTGCTACTTAGAGGTAATTTTAATGGCGTATTGCTTGCACCAATGTTTATTGAAGAATCCAGTAAATTTGTGGATGAATGCACCAAACTGAATATGCCCTGTGTATTCATCAATTCCGACATTCCTGATAAGAACAGTTTATGTTATATTGGCCCCAATCTATACCATAGTGGATACCTGGCTGCGCACATCTCGGGCTACCTGTTGAAAGATAATGATAAGGTACTTGTGGTGAACATTTCCAAAGAGATAGACAATCATCACCATTTGTTGAGAAAAGAAGAAGGTTTCAGAAAATACTTTGCAGATAACCATAAAAATAACGAAATCTTAAAGGTAGATATCAGGGATACGGCTTATGATTCTGTAAAGGCCAGTCTGTCTACAGTATTGAAGTCAAACAAAGTAAATCTCATCTTTGTAACCAATTCACGCGTATCTTCAGTGGCACATTACCTGGAGCAGCAAAAAATCGAAAATGTGAAGCTGATCGGATTCGACTTTTTAACGGACAATATTGAATATCTTAAAAAGCAGACTATCGACTTTTTGATCTGCCAAAAGCCAATTGAGCAGGGATACAGAGGAATAATGGCACTTTATACCCATTTTGTTCATGCTGTCCCTGTAGAAAAGATCTACCACATGCCAATCGATATCATTACTAAAGAAAACTATCAGTTTTACAGGAACTAAGCAAGAACTTATACTTTACTTTTTTAAGTTTTAAGTCTGCACAATACCATGGTAAAGCTTGTTCTTTGTGGGTAGGATCGGTTATTATAAATATTTTTGGATAATTTTTAAAAGAGGTACTGGTAAATTATTTTTTTCCTGAATTAGAATTTTGACTTTTACGTGAAATGCACCACTCAAAAGACCCCCTTTTCCAGATCTTGTTCAATCAGCTTGCCGAAGCAAGGCTTATCCTTAAAGCTGAATTCCCAAATTTTATTGTTATTAGCAGTAATTCTGCATGGCAGAACCAAAGCGGAACAGATAAACTTTATCCCGGGTTAAATATGGATGACCTGTTTTTGCAGGTTATTGAAAAGGGTGAAGCATTGGTCTTACAACCTGTTTTGGATAATCATTCAGACAAAGATACCTGGTTTGAACTGGAGATCCTCCCGATCAAGGATATCTCAGGTGATTCCACAACATACCTGATGTGTACCTTATATGACGTCACTGAACGGGTAAATGGAGAACATGCGTTGACCGCCTCGAAAGTCGCGAGTGCGGGCTTGTTGCTCAATAACCAGGAACTTAATGAAGAACTTGCTACTTCTAATGAAGAACTTGCTGCGGCAAATGAAGAGTTAACTGCAGTTAACGAGGAACTATTAAGTGCTCAGGAAAGATTACGGTTGTTAAATAATGATCTGGAGCTCCTTGTTCAGCAGCGTACGCTAGATTTGCAGCATAGCGAACAAAAAGCCAGGTTTATTGTGGAAGATGCACCAGTAGCCATTGGCGTACTGGAAGGCCGGAACCTGATAATTGATTCGGCCAATAAAAAAATGCTGGAAATATGGGGGAAAGACGAATCGGTTATTGGCAAAACTTTACGTGAAGGCCTGCCAGAACTTGAGGGGCAGGCATTTTTGGGTATTCTTGATGATATATTCGTTACCGGGTCAGTTTTTTACGGAAATGAGGTAATGGCTGTGCTGGAGTATTCGGGAATACTTAAAGAAGGTTATTTCAATTTTGTTTATCAACCTGTAAAGGATGAGCTTGGCCGTACATTAAGCATTATGGTTGTAGCTACTGAAGTGACTGAACAGGTAAAGGCAAGAAAGGTTATTGAAGAAAGTGCCCATCAGCTCAGAAGAATGGTTATGACTACTCCAATAGGTTTAACTATCCTTAAAGGAACCGAATTGTCCATCGAAATAGCCAATCAGCCGATGCTCGACATCTGGGGGCGAAGGGATGAAGAGGTTATCGGGAGAAATTTAACCGACGTTTTTCCGGAACTTGCAGATCAGCCCTTTCCAGCTTTGCTCAGAAATATTTTTGACACGGGAAAGCGGGTAGCTGAACCTTCGGCTAAGGCTACTATTGTTTTATCTGACGGTACATTTAAAGAAATTTATGTCGATTTTTCTTACGACCCGCTCTTTGATCTTGACGGAAACGTAGAGGCAATACTGGCCAGTGTAAAGGATGTAACCGAACTTACCGAAGGAAGAAAAATGTTGCAGCAAAGGCAGGAGGAACTGGAAACGCTGAATGAAGAGTTTTTGGCTGCAAATGAGGAATTGGTTGCTACAAATGATGAGCTTTTTGAAACTCAGGAAGATTTAAAGCTGCTATTTGAGCGATTAAAGGATAATGAAACCAGATTTCGTGGTCTGTTTGAGCAATCGCCGGTAGGTATGTGTTTCCTCAAGGGAGAGGAATTGATTATTGAGCTGGCGAACGAGAATATTTTAAAAATCTGGGGACGAACAAGAGAAGAGGTAGTTGGTAAACCTCATGCACTTGCCCGGCCGGAACTTCGTGGGCAGCCCATGAATGAATGGCTTCGCGAAGTTTACGTTACTGGTATTCCACGTATAAATAATGAGTTAAAAGTTAAATTGTATGATAAAGGTGGACTTAGAGAGGCATTTGTTCATTCCTTATATCATCCTTTAAAGGATGAGCAGGGAGTTGTAACTGGTTTACTGATCATTCTTAGTGATGTTACACCTTGGGTACAAACCAGAAAACAAGTGGAGTGGGCACAGGAACAATTGAGTCAGGCTATACAGTCGGCTGAATTGGGTACCTGGTATATCAAAACAGAAACCAGGGAATTCATACCTTCACAACGACTCAAGGAATTATTTGGTTTTCAGCAGGATGAGGTAATGACCTTTGCTGATGCGATCAAACTGATTACTGACGATTATCGAGAAAGTGTTGTTAAAGCAATTGAGGATACGATTGAAAATGGCAGCAGATTTGAATTAGAATACCCAATCCATAGCTATAAGGACGGGCAGCTCCGTTGGTTAAGATCTACTGGAAAGTTGTATCCTGCAGAATCTGGAACAGCTTCACATTTTTCTGGAACAGTATTGGATATTACTGCTCATAAACTAGAAGAAATTCGAAAAAATGATTTTATTGCCATTGTTAGTCATGAGTTAAAAACTCCATTAACAAGTTTAAAAGGATATTTACAGTTGATGAGAGGTAGATTTGATAGCTCGGCAACTCATTCATTTTTCAGCACAGTTTCTGAAAAATCTTTAGCTCAAGTAGAAAAAATGCATTCATTGGTAAAAGGATTTCTTGACGTGGCAAGGTTAGAATCTGCAAAGTTGGTGCTGAATCTTCAGCCTATGCGTATAGATCAGCTTGTACTTGAATCAGCTGAAGAAGCCAGTCTGATGTACGATCAGCACGAAATTATAGTGGAGTATTGCGAACCCGTTGAAGTTATGGCTGACCGTGACAAAATTACACAGGTATTGGGTAACTTGTTGAGCAATGCAATTAAATATTCTCCCCGGGGTAAAATAGTTTCGATGAGTTGCAAGGTTATTGGTACTGAAGTGCTTGTTGAAGTTAAAGATCAGGGGATGGGTATCAAACAGCATGAAATATCTAAGGTATTTGATCGCTTTTACCGTGTCGAGACCAAACATACCACTACAATTTCCGGATTTGGGATCGGACTGTATTTATGTGCTGAGATCATTAAATTGCATAATGGAAGGATTTGGGTTGAAAGCAAGATTGGTGTCGGATCTTCTTTCTTTTTTAGCCTGCCAATTGGTAAAGTTAGCCCCTGATTCTGTCTTTTCTTGGGAAAAAGGTGCTTTTTGGAAGAAGGGGCTCAGCAATCTTCGAACAAAGGCAGAAGCAAGGCAGTTTAAAGCGGTAATTTCAGGGCCTGTTTTGGATTTCAAACTAAAAATAGAAACCAAGCTGTTCCCAGATTGTTAATCATGAGAAAAACATGATACCATGGGACTTGACAAGTATAACCATAAACGCGATTTTAACAAAACTGCTGAGCCAAAAGCTGGCAAATCTAAAGATGCTGATCAATTACATTTTGTAATCCAGAAACATGACGCTTCCCACCTTCATTACGATTTCAGACTGGAAATGGAAGGCGTGTTAAAAAGCTGGGCAGTACCAAAAGGACCGTCAACAGACCCTAAAGTGAAACGTCTGGCCATGATGGTGGAGGATCATCCGTACGACTATAAAGATTTTGAGGGCATAATTCCTAAAGGAGAATATGGTGGTGGAACAGTGATTGTTTGGGATGAGGGTACTTATGAACCTATTGAAGAAATTAAAGGAAAAAAAGCTCAGGACAAGTACTTGCGGAAACAGCTGAAGGAAGGATCGCTGAAAATAAAATTGCAGGGCAAAAAACTAAAAGGGGAATTTGCCCTGGTTAAAACCCGCGGCATGGGCGAGAATGGATGGTTGCTGATCAAGCATAAGGATGATTATGCAGCTACGGCAGATATTACTAAACAGGATAAATCAGTGCTATCCGGCAAAACCATTGCTGCCATGGAACAGACCAGTGATAAAGTATGGCAGCATGGTCATGAGGAAAAACTGGAAAAAGCACCCAAAAAAAAGATACCCATAGGCATGAAACCCATGCTGGCAACGCTGGTTGACGAGCCATTTGATGATCCGGACTGGGTTTATGAGGTGAAATGGGACGGCTACAGGGCGCTCGGCTTCAGCAGGAAAAACGGTGATGTACAATTGCTTTCACGCAATAACAAACCATTCAATGAAAAATTTTACCCCATTTACGAGGTTATGCAAAACTGGAAAATTGATGCCGTTGTAGATGGGGAAATACTCGTGCTGAATGACAAAGGAGTCTCCAACTTTGCTAAACTGCAAAACTGGCGCAGCGAAGCTGATGGCGAACTGGTGTATTACGTTTTTGACCTGATCTGGTATGATGGAAAAGACCTTACCGGCTTAAGCTTATTGCAGCGGCAGGCAATTTTAAAAAGCATATTGCCCCAGGACGATGACCGCATTCGCCTGAGTAAGGTATTTACCGCGGAAGGAACCGAGTTTTTTGAGGCTGCCAAAAAAATGGGATTGGAAGGCATTATTGCCAAAAAAGGAAGCAGTACCTATACACCGGGCAACCGAAGTACCGACTGGCTGAAAATTAAAATTAACAAAAGGCAAGAGGTGGTGATAGCGGGTTTTACCAAAAATAAGGATAGTTCAAAACAATTCAGTTCTTTACTGCTGGGTGTTTATGAAAGGGGGCATCTGCAGTATGTAGGTAAGGTAGGTACGGGCTTTTCTGATCAGTTGCAAAAGGAAATGATGAAGCAGTTTGAACCATTAATGATTACTAAAAGTCCTTTTGATGAAATTCCGGATGTGAACAAGCCTTCCCGTTTTCGTCCGAACCCACCTCAGGCAAAGGCAACCTGGTTAAAACCTGAACTGGTTTGTGAAGTGGCTTATGCAGAAGTCACTTCAGATGGGGTATTCAGACATCCTTCTTTTCAGGGCATGCGTATAGATAAGAAAGCAAAAGACGTAATAAGGGAGGCTGCAGTAGAAACGAAAGCTGTTGTAGATTTAGATATGGAGACAGATGACATGGCTAAAACAAATAAACATGCAAAGGCGATTAAGCCGCCCAAGGCTGCTGCCCGCAAAACTTTGCTGAACCCTAAAGATGAAACCCAGGTTCGTAAAGTTTGCGAACATGAACTGAAATTTACTCATTTGAGCAAAGTATACTGGCCGGAAGATCAGGTAACCAAAAGAGACCTGTTTAATTATTATTACCAGGTTGCGGAGTACATATTGCCCTACCTGAAAGACCGGCCCATGTCATTGAATCGCTTTCCTGGTGGTATTAATGGTCAGAGTTTTTATCAGAAAGATGTAAAAGGAAAGGCACCGGACTGGGCCAGAACTTTTCCTTATACTACGGGTGAGGGCGAAGCTAAAGAATACCTGGTGGGGGATGATGAGGCCACCTTACTTTGGATGGTCTCTCTTGGCTGCATTGAAATGAATCCCTGGTTTAGCAGGGTAAAATCGCCTGACAACCCGGACTATTGTGTGATCGACCTTGATCCGGATAAGCAGAATTTTGATCAGGTTGTAGAAGCGGCCCTTACGGTAAAGGAGGTTTGCGACCAGATGGATGTGCCAAGTTTTTGTAAAACATCCGGTTCTACCGGTATCCACATTTATATCCCCCTTGCTGCAAAATACAGTTATGACCAATCGCAGATGTTTGCAAGGATCATTGTCAGTCTAGTCCATCAGCGGATTCCGGAATATACCAGCCTGGAACGGATGATTCCTGCGCGCAAGGGAAAAATGTACCTCGACTTTTTGCAAAACCGTCCGGGGGCGACCATTGCCGGCCCTTATTCATTAAGACCAAAACCAGGTGCAACGGTTTCTATGCCCCTGCATTGGGAGGAAGTAAAGCCTGGTTTAAAAATGACTGATTTTACTATTTTTAATGCGCTGGAACGTTTAAAAAGTGAAGGTGATTTGTTTAGAGGCGTACTGGGAAAAGGCATTGATCTGGAAAAAACGATTCATAAAGCCAAAGGTGTTTTTGGCAATAGTTAAATAAATACGAGTTGTAATTTACATAATTTTATGTACTACATATATATATATTAATTACATTTGTGTATGCAGATCTCTACTGGAGCTGCGCTAACCAAATATTTTTAAGTATGTATACCTCAATCAAAAAACCAAAAATGATTGGCGGAGTGTTTTGTTTTCTGATGCTGATCTTTTTTTGCAGGGACATTGCTTCGGCAGCTTCTTTAACATCTGGAATTTCTCGTCTGGATAGTTTGAATTTCATTTATAAAGCCGGAGAAAATGGCTATTCCTGTTTTAGAATCCCAGCCCTTATTTATACAAAAGATGGGACTCTGCTGGCTTTCGCAGAAGCCAGAAAAAATAATTGCGGTGATTCGGGTGATATAGACCTCGTGATCAAAAGATCGTCGGACAGGGGCAAAACCTGGAGTAGTTTACAGGTGGTATGGAGTGATTCGACCAATACCTGTGGCAATCCGGTCCCTGTGCAGGATAGGGTTACCAGCCGGATTTGGCTGATATCCACATGGAACCTGGGGACAGTTCATGAAAAACAGATCATCAGTGATGCCGCAAAAAAAGGAAGACATGTGTATAAGCTTTATTCTGATGATGATGGCAGGAGCTGGTCGGGGCCGACGGAAATTACGGACCAGGTAAAGAAGCCAGACTGGTCGTGGTATGCTACCGGACCTTGCCATGGGCTGCAAATAACCAATGGAAAATATGCCGGGCGATTGGTGATTCCCATAAACCACATTGAAAGAGGTACCAATCAAAATTTTGCGCATATCATCTACTCAGATGATCATGGTAAAAGCTGGAACCTGGGCAACAATACCCCCCAGGATAAAATGAATGAAACTACTGTCGCCGAAATTTCTAAGGGCCGTTTAATGCTGAATATGAGAAATGCAGACCGGAGCATTAAAACCAGGCATACTGCTATTAGCAGCAATGGTGGATTGAGCTGGAATAATGTTGAAAAGGATACGGTTTTAATAGAACCCATTTGTCAGGGTAGCTTGTTGAGTCACTTTTACAATAAAAAGAAACCCGTTTTGCTGTTTACCAATCCTGCAAATGCTAAGCTGCGAGCTAATATGACGTTAAGGATGAGCCTGAATGATGGGAAGACCTGGAAACACAATTTAGTTTTACATGCTGGCCCCTCGGCTTATTCTGACATCGCGCTTATAGATAAAACCACAATTGCGAGTTTTTTTGAGGCGGGGTATGAAAAGCCTTATGAAGGTATCGTATTTAAAATCGTCAATTATTCAGATCTAATACAAAACTAAATGGAAACAGCACGTTTATTTAATTTCAGAAAATTAACTGAAGAAGAATTAATATCCTATCGTAAAAACGGCTACCTGATCATCAGAAGTATTTTAAAGCCGGAAGGATTAAAACAAATGCAGACAGAGTGCATGGAAGCCTGGAGCAGGGAAAAGGAATCTTTTGATCCAAATAAGAGCTGGCTGCAAAATTCTTTACTGGTAAATATCCATCACCAGGCGGCAACCGTCAGGGATTATTATTTTGAGGGACCACTGGTAGAAATGGCTTCAGAAATTATTGGTCCGAACATAAAAGGGGCTACCTCACAGTTGACTTTTAAAATGAAGGGAAATACCAAGCCCTTTGGCTGGCATCAGGACAATGGCTATGGGGAGCTGGAACCTTATAATGCGCTCACTACGCTGACCGCGCTTGACGATACGGATAGGGGAAATGGTTGCTTATGGCTCATTCCCGGAAGTCATAAAGAAGGGCAGATCAGGGTGTATCAGAACGAAAATCAAAAGAAAAGTCAATCTGAGATTATTGTGAAGGCAGATGACAGCCTGGCCATTCCAATGGAGATGAAAGCGGGTGATGCGTTGCTCTTTAATTGCTGGATGCTGCATAAATCTGATGGTAACATGTCGGAGAGCAGGGACAGGCGAATCTTGTTTTTGAGGTATGCCGATGCAGACGCAGTTGAGGTGTACAACGAACGTAAACCACGTTTGGGCAGACTGGTTAAAGGAAAGACAAAATTTAAAGAAGTTGAAGCCTTTGAAGCGGACCTGTAACAATCAGTTTGCCCAAAAGTTTTTATTCGCCCACATGATGTGGGTATAGATGGAGATGGAAATTCAAACCGTTCAAACAAGATTTTGTTCATGCCATGCTAAGATAGTTTACTAACTGGCCAATAGTATGGCTGGATTTGCTGTAAAAAATCTTCAAATTGCAGTAGCCAATTTGAACCCAAACAGCATGAATAAATTTTTTACAAGAACGAAACTCATTATGATTGGTTTTTGCATGTCTACATTTTCTGTATATGCACAAAAAACCGTTTTGCCAAAGCAAACAGATCGCTGGGCCATACAATCCAATGGCAGCATAACCTGGGCCATTAACAACACTGTGCCACATACTGATCACATAGAGATGGCTGGTGAGAAGGTAGCCATCTGGGTGGAATATGGATTGGATAGTATTAAAAGATCAAAAATCAGCCGTACAGTTGTTTTTCCAACTTTCAGGATGTTGCCTGACGGAACCAGAACGCATATCTCTTATTCCTTTCAGGATAATGAACTGCCTAGGTTTTATGTAAATAAACGCCTGCTTGATTTTGGTACAGCCAAAAGTAGTAAGTCCGGCAGCTTAGGCTATAACATTAAAAAGATCAATCATAAAGGTATTATGCGTGTAAGCGCCGAAACAGGCAGCCCGGCATTGGCCACCATAGAAAGGAGTTTTTTTCCCTCTGTTGACCAACCTATGGCAATAGAAAGGTTTGTGTTTACCAATGTTACAGCCACTGATCTTCCCATAGCTATGGAATACCTGAAACGTGAAGTGAAAACAGATCCCTCCAGAAGCAAAGTGCAGGAACATAGTGTAATTATGGGTACGGTAGGTGATGGAAACACTGTAGTTAAGCCTGGTCAATCAGTCAGTTTTACGGTTTATTATCTGGCAACAGACCATCCTGACCAATTGCCTGTAATTAATGCAGATGCGGAAGAGCAAAAAAGAGTGGCAAGGATTAATGAAATACAGGCTCCGTTAAAATTAGAAACGCCTGATCAGGTATTGAACACCGCATTTGAATTTGCTAAACTTAGGGCAACTGAAAGTATTTATAAAACCAAGGGCGGTTATATGCATGGTCCTGGTGGCCTGGCCTATTATGCAGCCATATGGGCAAATGACCAGGCTGAATACATTAATCCCTACTTTGCTTTTTCTGGCGACAGGATTGGCCACCTTTCGGCCATGAATGCTTATGCCTGGTTTGCAAAATACATGAACCCTGACTATAAAGCCATTCCAAGTTCTATCGTTGCCGAAGGTGACGCAGTTTGGAAAGGTGCTGGCGACAGGGGCGACCAGGCCATGATTGCCTATGGGGCTTCGCGCTATGCGCTGGCCACCGGAAATATTGATTCAGCCCGGAAATTATGGCCTTTAATTGAGTGGTGCCTGGAATACAGCAAACGTAAAATGAACGTTGAGGGAGTGGTTACTTCAGACAGAGATGAACTGGAAGGACGTTTTCCGGCAGGAAAGGCCAACCTTTCTACCAATACCCTATACTATGATGCCCTGCGCTCGGCAGTATTGCTTGGACAGGCATTAAATAAACCAAAAAGCCAGACTGAAGCTTACCGCAAGGAGGCTGATGCGCTAAGGATAAATATGGAAAAATACTTTGGCGGCAATGTGGAAGGTTTTGAAACCTATAAATACTATGAAGGGAATGATGTGCTTAGGGCCTGGATTTGTCTGCCTTTAACAATGGGGATATTTGATAGGAAACAAGGAACTGTTGATGCCTTGTTTTCACCAAGATTATGGACTGCCGACGGACTTGCCACACAGGCAGGTAAAGAAACTTTCTGGGACAGATCAACTCTTTATGCTTTAAGAGGTGTATTGCAGGCCGGGGAGACGGAAAAAGCAATGGATTTTATCAAATATTATTCACGGCGCAGGTTGCTCGGGGATCATGTCCCTTATCCTGTGGAAGCTTATCCGGAAGGTAATCAAAGGCATCTTTCTGCCGAAAGTGGTTTATATTGCCGCATATTTACAGAAGGGTTGTTTGGCATGCGCCCCTTAGGGTTCCGCAGTTTTGAATGTACGCCAAGAATGCCTGCAGAATGGAACAATATGGCCTTGCGCAATATCCATTCTTTTGGAAATGTATTTGACCTGGAAGTAGCCCGGACGGGTAAAGGCAAATTGATGATCACCATTAAAAAAGATGGCAAAGACTATAAATACCAGGTAAAAGAAGGTGCTATGCAAGTAATTAAACTATAATATAAGCTATAATGGATATCCGTTTACATATAAATAAATATATCTCTTGTTTTTTGTTGCTTTTTACAATGGGTTTGAATGCCATTGCACAGCAGGACAAACAAATCATTGTTGAAACAAAACATACATCGCTCATTTTTACGATCTCATCCGGACAAAAGCTTTATCAAAGTTATCTTGGACAAAAACTGATCAATCACAGCGATGAGGGCCTCTTAAAATCAACCCGTCGTGAAGCTTATATCGGTGCTGGTATGGGTGACTTATTTGAGCCTGCAATCCGTATGGTACACAACGATGGCAATCCCTCGCTGGATTTAAAGTATGTTGCACATAAAACTGACAAACAGGATGATAATGTAGCTACTACATCCATAATACTTAAAGATCCACAATATCCGGTACAGGTAGTACTCCATTTTACTGCTTATTTTAATGAAGATATTATCAAGGAATGGACAGAAATAAAACACAACGAGAAAAAGCCGGTCACTTTAACCAATTATGCTTCTTCTATGTTGCATTTTGATGCGTCTAAATATTGGCTAAGCCAGTTTGACGGGGATTATATGACAGAAATGAGGATGAAGGAAAGCCAGTTGACTACAGGTATAAAAATACTGGATAGTAAACTGGGGACACGTGCGCAAATGTATCGTTCGCCTTGCTTCTACCTTTCTTTAAATAAACCTGCTGATGAGAACAATGGCGAACTGATTGCGGGCACGTTGGCCTGGTCTGGTAATTTTCAATGTGCATTTGAAATTGATCAGCAAAATAGTCTGCGGATGATTACCGGAATGAACCCTTATGCTTCCGAATATAAATTGCAGCCGGGTAAAACTTTTGAAACCCCTGCTTTTATATTTACCTATACCAAAAAGGGGAAAGGCGAAGCCAGCAGAAACCTGCACCGCTGGGCCAGGAATTATGGCGTACTGGATGGCAATAAACCGCGGCTAACACTTTTAAACAATTGGGAAGCTACACACATGGATTTTAACCAGGATGTACTGGTTGAGCTCTTTGACGGTGCAAATAAACTGGGGGTGGATCTCTTTTTACTGGATGACGGCTGGTTTGGTAACAAATATCCCCGTGATGCGGATAAAACGGCATTGGGCGACTGGCAGGTAGACAAGAAAAAACTGCCAAGCGGAATTGGCTACCTGGTTACTGAAGCTGGTAAAAAAAACCTGCAGTTTGGGATATGGCTGGAGCCTGAAATGGTGAGCCCGAAAAGCGAATTGTATGAAAAGCATCCGGATTGGATATTGAAATTGCCAAACAGAGAAGAGGCTTACTCACGCAACCAGCTGGTACTGGATTTGATCAATCCAAAAGTACAGGACTTTATATACGATATGGTGAATGATCTGCTGACTAAAAACCCGGGTATTGCATTTATTAAATGGGATTGTAACCGTATGCTGACCAATACGTATTCGCCTGCTTTAAAAGAGAACCAGGGTAACCTTTTCATCGATTACAATCGGGCCTTATATACTATTTTGGAGCGTTTAAGAAAAAAACATCCGCATTTGCCTATCATGCTATGTGCCGGTGGAGGTGGTCGGGTCGACTATGGCGGACTGAAATATTTTACAGAGTTTTGGCCAAGCGACAATACCGATGGCCTGGAGCGGGTATTTATACAATGGGGTTACCTCAACTTTTTCCCGGCCTTAACTGTCTCCAGCCACGTAACTTCTATGGGTAAACAGTCGTTAAAGTTCCGTACGGACGTGGCCATGATGGGTAAAATGGGTTATGATATCAGGGTTAAAAATCTGACAGAACAGGAAATTAAATTCAGTAACCAGGCGGTTAAAACTTATAAAAAGATCAGTGATGTCATCTGGTTTGGTGATCTGTACCGTTTAATCTCTCCGTATGAGGAGAACAGGGCAGTTTTAATGTATGTGGATGAGCCTAAAAACAAAGCCGTACTTTTCAATTACCTGCTTAATTTCAGGCGTAAAGAATATATGGGGAGGGTGCTTTTAAACGGCCTTGATCCATTAAAGCGTTATCAGATTAAGGAAGTTAATTTATTGCCGGATACGAAATCGACCTTTCCAGATGATGGAAAAGTATTTAGCGGCGACTACCTGATGAATATTGGATTAAACCTCTCATCTGGTAAAATCAGTCCCCTAAGTAGTTCTGTTTTTGAAATTGTTGCCCAAAACTAAGCTTTGATGATGAACAAGTCTGTCGTATTTTCTTTATTGCTGCTGGTGGGTTTTTTAAGTCCGGCAACCGCACAAATTCAGGAAAAGATAAATTGGGAGAGATTTTTGTCCAGAAATGACCTGGTCTTTGACTCCTTATCCACCAAATGGGAGGAAGGTGCTTTTTTAGGCAATGGTCTGCTGGGCATAATGGTGTACCGTGAAAATCCCAATACCCTGCGTTTTGACCTTGGCCGTACGGATGTAGTTGACCATGTAGAGGGCATAAATCCCTCTATTGGCCGCGCCAGATTACCTATAGGGCGGTTTTTGATGGAAGTTAAGGGAACGATAAAAAACATCAGGTTACGCCTGGATCTGCTTAAGGCTGAACTGGCGGGAACAATTACAACGGATAAGGGAATAATTAATTTGAACGCAGTGGTTGCCGCTACAAAAGATGTCGTTATTCTGAATACGCAGACAATACATAACGAAAAACTGGTAAACTGGCGATGGAAACCAGAGCCTGCTTTAAGCCCTTACCTCTCTTTAGGAAGGGATAGTGCTTCAAAGTATCCATCCAATCCTCCTGGGGTTATAGTTAAAGAAAAAGACATCAGCTTCAACCATCAGCCATTAAGGGCCGGAGGTGGATATACTACTGCCTGGAAAGAAATTAAAACCGGAAATATAGGTTCATTGCTCATTACTGTTTCCAGCACTTATCCAAATGATAACTCTATGGAACTAGCAAAAAAAGAGCTGATTACCATAAATGCTTCATCTATTTCTGAAATTACTGCGGCGCATCGTGCACATTGGCTTAAGTTTTATCAGAAAAGTTTTATTTCCGTTCCCGATGCCAGGCTGGAAAGTTTTTGGTGGATACAACAATATAAAATGGCTTCGGCAACCAGGATAGGGGCATATCCAATTGACCTGATGGGGCCATGGTATAAAGCTACACCCTGGCCAAAATACTGGTGGAACTTAAACATTCAGCTTACTTATTACCCTTTCTTTAGTTCCAATCATCAGGAATTGGTTAAACCATTGCTGAAAATGATTGACGATAATATTGGTAATCTTGCTAAAAATGCACCTCAACCTTACCAGTACAATTCAGCAGCTTTGGGTAGATCAGGGCCTTATACCATGACCTCTGGTATCAAAGTGTTAAAGGGAAATGACAGCACCAGTGCCAGTGCTGCATCAATGGAACTGGGTAATCTGACCTGGCTGTTGCATGTATATTACCAGGCTTATGAACATACTATGGATAAGCGGCTCATTAAAAGCTTGTATCCGGTATTGACCAAAGCTATTAATTACTATTTAAATATTATGGAAAAGCAGAGCGATGGCAAGTATCATCTGCCCTATACTTATTCACCCGAATATCCCAAGGGAGTTACCCGTGATGCAAATTACGACCTTTCTCTGTTCAGATGGGGCCTGAATACCCTCTTGCATATCCATAAAGTATTGGGCTTAAAAGACCCGCTCGCCGTCAGATGGCAGGATGCAGTAAACAATTTAACACCTTATCCACAAGATAAGTTGGGATACCGTATAGGCAGAGATGCTGATTTTTCCATTTCTCACCGTCATTATTCGCACCTGTTACAGGTGTATCCGATATACGAGGTGAACTGGGACCAACAGGAGAACCGTGAATTGATCCAAAGATCATTAAAACAATGGGAAAATAATAATGCAGCCTGGAGGGGTTATTCCTATACTGGTTCAGGTTCTATTTATGCAATGATGGGTAACGGAAACAAAACCCATCAGTTACTGAATGAAATGATGAAGGGAAAATTCAGCATTAAACCAAATACTATGTACCTGGAAGCGGGGCCGGTAATTGAAACGCCACTTTCTGCGGTTACTACCATGAATGAGATGCTGTTACAAAGCTGGAATAAAACTATCAGCGTGTTTCCGGCAGTACCGGATGCCTGGCGCGATGTATCCTTTAATGACCTGAGTGCTAAAGGTGCATTTTTAATTAGCGCAAGCCGTAAAAATGGAATTACCCGGTTCATTAAAGTTAAAAGTATGGCCGGTTCTCTGTGTTTAATTAAAACCGGCTGGAAAAGCAATATTAAAGCTATCGGAAAACGGGAGTTTAAGATTAGTCCACAGCAAGATGGGGTGCTTAAACTGGATCTGAAAGCAGGTGAGGAAATCATATTGTATAGTGGCCAAAAACCTTTGGATTTTATACTTGAACCAATAAAATCAGATGGACAGAATTACTGGGGTTTGAAATGACAATCCCAATGATTACAATGCTAATGTAAGAGACAAATGGGGATGGCTGTTTGATTAAATTAGGCTAATCAAATATTAACTAAACAGCCATAAATTATGATTAATCAAACTTCTACTCTTCGTTGGTGTATTGTAGTTTTTTTATTGTGTTGTTGTGTGGTGGATTCATATTCGAGGGGTAACACAATCAGTAATGAAAATTATTCTACTAAAAAAGTAACCGTATCAGGAAAAGTTTCTGATGCTGAAGGCCCATTGCCAAGCGTGATCGTAAAGTTAAAAGGAACAAACACCTCTACTTCAACCAACGCAAATGGAAATTACAGTTTAACAATACCCGATGGTACAGGTACCTTGGTTTTCTCTTCAATTGGGTATGTTACCCAGGAAGTTGCGGTTCAAAACAGAACTACAATAAATGTAACGCTTGTCGCAGAAAATAAAACTTTATCAGAGGTGATCGTTGTTGGTTATGGAACACAAAAGAAATCTGATATTACAGGTTCTATAGTCTCCATCAGCGAACAGGCACTTAAGGATGTGCCTGTTGCAAATCTGTCTCAGGCCCTTCAGGGAAGAGGTGCCGGTATAGACATTCAAAAAAGCGGTGGTAACAGTAAGCCTGGTGCTTCGCCTGTCATCAGGATTAGGGGTGCCAGATCACTGGGAGCAACTAATGATCCGCTATTTGTTGTTGATGGTATTCCTTATAATGGGAATATCAATGACCTGAACCCTGATGATGTGGTATCTGTCGAAGTGCTTAAAGATGCTTCTTCTACAGCTATTTATGGGTCCAGAGGTGCAAATGGTGTTATCCTGGTGACTACCAAGCGTGGGAAAATTGGCGAAGCTGTAGTTACTTATAGCGGTTATGCCGGAGTGACCAAAAACCTGGGTAAAATTGATGTGATGGATGGTAAACAATTTGAGATGTTAAAGAAATGGGCTGTAGTAAATGGAAATTTTGTTAGCGGGGCCCCAAAATACACAGGTGTAGATGACCCCCGGATTATGACTGATGGTATTTTTGCCCCTCAGGAGCTTGAGTCTATCAAAATGGGCAGAAGTACCGACTGGCAGGACCT
This sequence comes from Pedobacter sp. AK017, assembly GCF_014200825.1. Taxonomy (NCBI): domain Bacteria; kingdom Pseudomonadati; phylum Bacteroidota; class Sphingobacteriia; order Sphingobacteriales; family Sphingobacteriaceae; genus Pedobacter; species Pedobacter sp. AK017. The sequence continues at coordinate 219,205 of NZ_JACHCW010000001.1, read as the reverse complement.
GATCTATAAAAATGGCATCACTACAAACCATCAGATCGGTGTGTCAGGTGGATCAGAAAAAACGCAGTATGCCCTGTCCGGAGGCTATCATAACGAAACCGGAATTTATCCGGGCCAGTCTTTTGAGCGTTTTACAGCAAAAATAAGCATAGAGCAACAATTGGGTAAATATGTTCGGGTAGGGTTGAACAGCATAAACAATTTCAGCTACACCAAAGGTGAGGGTGCCAACCCCATGGGGCAAGTGCTTCGAGCCAGTCCGCTTGCTACTCCTTATGATGAAACTGGTAAATTATGGGGCTTTGTGCCCGGCAGTGCAAACCAGGTTTGGAATCCATTAGGTGATTTTGTAGAAGGCGCTAAAATAGAAAACAGAAAACGTTTTGGAACATTTACCACCTTATACCTGGAAGCTACTTTGGCCCCTGGTTTAAAATATCGCTTTAACGGAGGTGCAGAAATCAAATCAGATGTTTACGGAAATTTTTATGCAAGCGCAACTTCAAATAATCTGGGTGGTTTATCCACTTCCAGCAACCGTACTGGTTTCAGAACGGATTATACACTGGAAAATCTACTTACCTACGATAAGGTAATTGCAGATCATCATAAAATAAACTTCACAGGATTGTTTTCTTTACAGGAAGCTCAGAGTCAGTCAAATTCCTTTAACAACAACAACCTGATTGCAGATAACGTATGGTACTACAACCCTCAGCTGGGCTCCAACCTGGTAGGATCAGGAGATTATAGTAAATGGTCACTGATATCCTATATGGGCAGGCTTAATTACGGTTTCAAGGATAAGTATCTGTTAACGCTTACCATGCGTTCTGATGGTTCTTCCCGTCTGGCACCAGGAGGTAAATATAAAGTATTCCCTTCTGCGGCCGTAGCCTGGAACCTGATCCAGGAAGATTTTATTAAAAGTGTAGGCTCAATTTCAAATTTAAAACTCAGGGGCTCATACGGAATGGTAGGTAATACCTCAATAGATGCCTATGCAACATTAGGTGCGCTTACAGGGGTCAATTATAATTTTGGTGACAAAACAACTACCGGTTTATATCTTTCCAATGTACCAAATCCGGCATTGACCTGGGAAAACAGTACTACGGCAAACCTTGCTGTTGACTTTGGTTTTTTAAAGAACAGAATTACCGGTTCAATAGAAGCTTACCAGGTTTATACTGATAAATTATTGCTGCCACAAAACCTTCCTTTCACCTCCGGAATTCCAAATGCAGTTTTAACCAATGTTGGTAAATCTGAAAACAGGGGTCTGGAATTTCAGGTGAGTACCGTAAACATTGATGGTGATGGTAAGAAGAAATTCAGCTGGAGTACCGACATCAATGTTTCCATCAACAGAGGTAAAATTACACAGTTACAGGAAGGCGTAATTAACGACATTACGAATAACAGGTTTGTAGGTCAGCCTATCGGAACCATTTATGATTATAACAGGGTGGGCATATGGCAAAATACGCCTGCCGATACAGCCGAAGCTAAAAGATTAGGGCTTACAGTAACTACGGGTACGGGTTCTGTAATCGGGAACATCAGGCTGGCGGATACAAACGGGGATGGTAAGATCACAGCAGATGACCGGATATTTATAGGATCGAGCCAGCCCAAATGGTCTGGAGGCATGACCCACCGTTTTGCCTATAAAAATCTTGATTTTACTGTTGTAACCTTTGGAAGGTTTGGAAGTACCATTATCAGTAGCGTGCACAATAGCGGATTTGCCAATACCTTTCAGGGAAACTATAACAATCTTGATGTAAATTACTGGACACCAACAAACCATGAGAACTATTGGCCTAAGCCAAATGCCGCATCAACCAATACTCCTAACAATTCTACCTTGGGTTATTTTGATGGTACATTTGTGAAAATCAGGAGCCTGGCATTGGGCTATAATTTACCTGCACCGCTCGCCGCTAAGATAGGGGGAAGGTCATTGAGGGTATACGCTTCTGTAAATGACGCATTTATTCTTTTCTCCAAGTACAGAAATATATATAAGGGTATAGATCCCGAAGCGATCAGCGGAAGTAACAACAGAAGTTCTGTAGGTGTAGATACACCAGCAAGCTATTCTATGACTTTTGGTTTAAATATGAGTTTATAATTCAATGATTAAGATTATGAAAAAGATAGTTATATGCTTTACAGCCTGCTTATATTTAGCACTGGCCGCAGGTTGTAAAAAAACACTGGTGGAAGAACCACATTCTGATTTAACTCCTGAATTTTTTTCCACCGCTCAGGGTTTTCAAAAAGGACTTGAAGCTGCTTATGCAGGAACCCGCTCCTTCTGGGGAAATCAAAACCTTTTTACGATGACAGTAATAGGCACAGATGAATTCTATACCGGAAAGGATGGAAACAACAACATCAACAAATACAATAGCAATTACGATACGGCTAATGGAACCGTAGAGGCCATCTGGAAAGACTGTTATATGAACATTAATACTTGTAATGGTGTAATTGATAATTCTGCCGCAGTTACCGGATTGGATGATAACCTTAAAAGCAGGATTGTGGCCGAAACTAAATTCCTTCGGGCCAATTACTATTTTATCCTGGTACAATTTTGGGGTGATGTTACCTTAAACAAGACTTTCCAGAGCACGCCCATCACGTCGGCAACGCGCACGCCAATGGCAGAAGTTTATGATTTTATTGTGAAAGACCTACAGGATGCCATTGCTACCCCAAGTTTTTATGCCAATCCAAAATCATCAGGAGCACTACCCGGGGTAGCTACAAAAGCAGCTGCACAACATTTGCTGGCCAAAGTATATTTAACCCGGGCAGGATCTTCGGCAAAAAAAGCAAATGATTATATAGATGCTTACAATATGGCCAAAACCGTAATTACAACCAGCGGACTGTCATTGCTGCAGGATTTTGGTGATGTGTTTGCAGAAGGAAATGAAAACAGCAATGAAGTGATCTGGAATGTTCAGCATACCTCTAACCTGGCTTATAATGGTCCAAATAATAGTGGAGGCGCTGATAATGTATTGAACCACATGTGGGTGCCACAGTACGAACTGCGCCCTGGTATGCAGCGTTCCGTAACTTATGGCCGCCCATATATCCGTTGCGTGCCTACTGCATGGCTAACCAATGTGGCTTTCCAGGAAAGGGTAAATGACACCCGTTACAACAAAACCTTTTTAACTACCTGGATCAGTAACAATGCTTCTTCTCTTCCTAAATGGCCTAATACGCTTCCTCCGGGGGCACCTGCAGGTGCTGTGGCCGGACAGGATAAATTTAAAGTTGGCGATACAGCTATATTTATGCCGGGTTTTGATGTAAGTGATGCTAAAATTGCTGCTACCAGGTATCTGCTGATCCCTCCACGTAAATATGACATCACCTTGTCGCCCTATATGAAAAAGTATAACGATACCAAACGTGCTGATTTAAATTATCCTTCTATCAGACCGGTGATCGTATACCGCCTGGCAGAAACTTATTTAATTGCTGCAGAGGCTGCATTTATGGGTGGAGCTACCATGACAGATGCCCTTGATAACATCAATTTTGTAAGGAGAAGGGCCGCCTATCCTAACGCTAATCCGGCAGTAATGAACGTGACTACCATTCCTTCACTTGATTTTATCCTGGATGAACGCACAAGGGAGCTGTGTGGTGAAAATGTAAGGTGGTGGGACCTGGTGCGGACCAATAAATTGATTGATCGGGTAAAAACTAAAAATTACAATCCTGAGGCAGCAGCCAATATTAAGCCTTTCCATGTTTTAAGGCCAATACCTCAAAAACAGATTGACGGGGTTACCACAGGACCTAAATATCCTCAAAATGAGGGTTGGTTTTAGCGCAATTTTGTAACTTATAATAACTAAAAAATATAATGATCCGAACGGTTAAATTGAAATTACTGGTTAGTTTATTCATGATTGCAGCTTTTACAAATTTTGTAAAGGCTGCTGATTTTAACATTTTGAAATATGGGGCTATTGGCGATGGCACTACACTCAATACGGAAGCGATACAAAAAGCTATTGATGCCTGTTATCAATCCGGTGGGGGTAAAGTGATCTTTCCTGAAGGAAGGTTCCTTTCAGGCACCATCGTACTTAAAGATAACATTACCATTCATTTTGAAAGAAATGCAGTGTTGCTGGGCAGTACTGATCTGAAGGATTACAGAAACCTTGACCCCTTTACTGAAGGACTGGGCATTGATGTGGGCTGGGCTTTACTGGTTGCTGTTGATGCCAGGAATATAGGACTGGAAGGCGAGGGAACTATAGACGGGCAGGGATCTGCTATAAAGGAAAAGCACATTTTAACAGATACCCGACCGGAAGGACAACGCTGGGGGCTAAGGCCATTTTTGGTACGCATTGTACGATGTGACGGGGTGACTGTGAATGGTGTTACACTTAAATATGCAGGTGCCTGGACATCGCACTATTTCCAGAGTAAAAACCTACACATAGAAAATGTAAAGATCATGAGCGTTGGGGTAGCACATAATGATGGGATAGGCATTGACGGCTGTCAGGATGTAGTGATCAAAAACTGTGATGTGGTGAGCGGAGATGACGCACTGGTATTTAAAACTACCTCCAGTAAAATGGCCTGCAGAAATATAGAGGTAAGCGGATTGCGCCTGAAAAGCAGTCAGGCCGGGATAAAAATGGGAACAGAATCCATGGCTGCTTTCGAGAACATTAAAATTTCTAAATGCCATATTTATGAAACCAGGAACGGGGGAATTAAGTTGCTTACCGTAGATGGTGCAAATCTACGCAACGTAGAGATCTCAGACATTACGATGGAAGATGTGAGGACACCTATGCTGTTTCGTCTGGGATCCAGGTTAAGTGTTTTTCGCAAAACAAGTGATACTAAACAACCTACAGGTACATTTGAAAATGTAGTGATCAGAAATGTTAAGGCCAATGCTGCTGCAAATGCCCAGTTAATGCCGCCATCCGGTATTTTAATCACAGGGGTTCCCGGTCACTACATCACTGGTTTAACATTGGAGAATATTGAGATCAGTCTGGCCGGTGGAGGTTTGGCAGAACATGCCCGTCAGGCTGTACCAGAAGCTATTGACCAGTATCCCGAAGTGAAAACCTTTGGCCCTCGTGTGCCTGCATATGGTGTTTGGGCAAGGCATGTAAAAGGATTGAAGCTTAAAAATGTGAAATTTAATCTTGATCACAATGATCTTAGACCAGCATTGGTGTGTGAGGATGGTATAGACATTGAAGTGTCTGAATGGAAGCTTCCTGAAACTTCTGGTGCTGAATCGATCATCAGACTGGAAAATGTTCAAAATGCAATCGTAAAAAACATTTCTGGTAAGGTTACTGCCAAAAAATTTGTGCTGGTTGAAGGAAATAGCAAAAACGTCAGCCTTAAGGACAACAAAATTTCGGGTACCACCAATTAACCACTTTATCTGTAGCCTGATATGGATCGCTCTATTGTCAGGCTACTGATAAAGATTTTTGTTCAGCAATGCGCTTTATATAGGCCAGGGATGCTTCTATTTCGGCTATAGGAAAATCTCCTCTTTGTCCGTAGGTCTGTAACCTTAAATATTCTCCCCATACCAGTCCGCGGCCATACGCCGTCCTCCACCACATTTGCCTGCTGATCGGGTATTTTAAATAATCGGTAGGAAGCGGTAGCGGAATACAATGCAGCATTACTGAGGGGAAAAATCTTTTTAAGGATAAAGCAGCTCTCGTAGTGGCATAAGAATGCGCTAAAAAAGTCATACTCCGGATATTTTTGAAAGAATATACTTTTTGTGCCTCAACGATGTTTTCTATAATGTTTTTTGATTTATTTTCTGTATAGATTTGTTTATCTGGATATTTTTCAATCGGAATATAGGATTTGATCTGGGCTGATTCAGCTTCTTTTTTATAAAAGGAACCATTATAATTGGCCACACCGCCTGTAATTACCACCTGGTTTACCAGTTCCGCATTTAGCATATAGCTAATGATATCAGCAATTTCCCGGTGCTGAACGTTGGAGCCAAAAACAAAAAGTACATCAGATGGAACCAGGCTTTCTTCCTGAAAGCATAGACTGGTTAATGCCTCAATCAATTCTTTATCCATATCCGGACTTTCTGCTACTTTTACAATTTCTCTGACTAGTTCTTTTGACTCCATACACAATCAATTTTTATTTAGACGTTACAGGTGGCGGATATGCTACAGTTTTGGAAAAATATTTTTTGAACCTTTTGACCTGCCGCTTGTTTTATAGCAAATAACAGTTAGCGACATAAATAAATACAGATGAGATCGATATGGAAAGGATCAATTGGCTTCGGTCTGGTCAATATCCCGGTAAAATTATTTTCAGGGGTGCAAAATAGTCAGCTTGATCTGGATATGCTTGATGAAAGGGACCACAGTAACATTAAATTTAAACGGATAAACGAGAAGACTCAGAAAGAAGTCCCTTATGACAAAATTGTTAAAGGTTATTTTTTGAAAGACCGTTATATCGTGCTGGATGAGCACGACTTTGAAGAGGTAAAACCAGAAAAGACCAAAGTGATCGAGATTGAAAATTTTGTAGATATAACAGAGATCAATCCGGTTTATTACGAAACGTCTTATTATACCCAGCCAGAAAGTCAGGGTAAAAAAGCCTATGCTTTATTACTTAAGGCTTTAGAAAAATCTAAAAAAGCAGGCGTAGCACGTTTTGTGTTGAGGAACACAGAAAATTTATGTGTTATTCATCCGCTTAACGGAATCATCGTAATCACTAAAATTCGTTTTCAGGAAGAAATACGCGATCCCAAAGAACTGCAGTTGAAGGATTCCGTTACCATCAACCCAAAAGAACTACAGGTTGGGCTTGCCCTGATCAAACAATATACTACTGAATTTGACATTAGTGCTTTTAAAAACGATTATTCTAAAGAACTGTTAAAGATCATAAAATCAAAAGCCCAGGGCAAAAGGGCAACTGTTAAAAAGATCAAAACTAAAAAAGCGGCAAGTGATGATTTGTATGACCAACTTATGGAGAGCTTAAGCAAAAGAGCTTAAGCCCTATGCTTTATTTCAGCTTATCATTTAAGCTGGTAGCCATTTTATAATGAGATTCAAGGGTACGCAAGGTACTGATCGCAAAATTCTGCAATGGCGTATCGCCTGAAGTTGTAGCAGATTTAAACAGGTCCAGTGTTTTGACATGGTCTTTTACCATCATGCCCATATAATGCTTATCAAACTCATTTGCCTGCATGTTTTTCATCTCAGCAATGTGATCCAGATCGGTCTTAGGGAGCGCTGCAGGTAAAGTCATTTTTTTACCCTCAGCCAGTACTTTAAGTCTTTCAGCAATTTTAGTATGGTCCTTTACCATTTGTCTGGCAAAATCCTTAATACCGGGATTCGCTGATTTCTCGATGGCTATTTTTCCGAGTTCTATTTCTTCCATACCCCCAAGGGCAGCTTCGTTTAGAAAATCAGCAATACCTGCGCCCCGGTTTAAAGCCGTGGTATCTGTAATGGTATGGGCTTCCATTGACGAATCAATTACTTCTGATTGTATTTCCCTGGTGCTTTTATTGGCGTTTTGACATGCCTGCAGCATACAAAAACTAATTGCTATTATAGCCGGTAAGTTTATCGCTTTCATGATATAAAGTATTAAAGGTTAGTTGCATATATTACAATTGAAATGAAAAATTGTTTAAATTGGTTAAAGTAAATCGTCTGCATATGCTTTATTTCCACTGCTTAATATTAACTTTGGGCATTAACCAAATTTATGCGCTACGCTCTGATTTTGCTAGTTTATCTGGCCTCGTTTAGTTGGGGCTATGCTCAGCCATTGATCAATCTCAATGACAGTTCACCCTATTCTAATATTGGCAGGTCTGTCAGCTATCTGGAGGATAAAACAGGCGGGTTAAATCTTGCTGCTGTAAAAGCATTGGATAAAGGGGGTAGATTTTTAAAATCGGATGCTGAGATTTTGGCCTTTGGCAATCGCCGGTCAGCTTTTTGGATGAAACTCAATTACTTCAATAAAAGTGATGGAAAGGCATTTTTAGTAATAGATGTCCCAAATGTGGAATCTATTGATCTGTATGCTGATTTGCCAGGTAGCCATCAGTTACACCTGCATACGGGAAGCCTCTCTGTTAAAATGAAAAGGGTAGTGGCCTCAAACAATTACATTTTTGATTTAGGAGGTGCCGATGACATCCACCCCGGCATTCAAACCGTTTATATCCGGGTAAAAACAAATAATATCCTGCTGTTGCCGGTTAAACTTGTTACAGCAGAAACCCTGATTGCTGAATCGGCGCTTAAAACGCGCTTTGAGGCCATGTATATCGGTGCACTCATCATCTTGTTCTTTTTTAACCTTTTTCTTTATCTGAGTTTTAAAGACCATATTTATTTTATTTACAGCATCTATGTCGGATCCCTGTTTATTTATCTGATCTTCTATATCAGGGGGTATGGATATGTTTTCGGAACTAACTTTCGTGCTTTTATCAATCTTTATCCACATATCTTTCTCAGCGTATCCTGTCTGGCCTCTGCCTTGTTCTCTATCAATTATCTGGAGTTAAAAAAAAGGATCCCCGGTGTGATCCGTATATATAATGTTTTGATCTTTTGCTGGTTGGTTATTCTTGTACTTAGTATATTAGGCTATAAAAGTGCCATATCAGGCATTGTAAATTATCTGTTGATGTTATCCAGCGTTTTTTTATGGATAAATGGCTTCTTGTCCTACCGTACCGGCCATAAAGCAGCCTTATATTATATACTGGCCTGGGCTTTTGTCTGCATTCCAATTTTATTTGTTACACTTACTTTATCAGGTGTATTTGCTTATCATGATTATACCTTTTACATTGTCCCCGCCGGTACTACCATTGAACTGCTGCTGCTGTCTTTTGCGCTGGGCGACCGGTTCAATACCATCAGAAAACAGAATATAAGGTTGATTACTACGCAAAAAGAAAGACTGGAGAAACTGGTACAGGGCAGGACGCTAAAACTGAACGAGAGTGTTAAAATGTTAAAAGAGCGGACACTAAAACTCAATGAAACCATAGAGACCCTGGAAGAAACCAATGCCGTAAAAAATAAACTTTTCTCTATCATAGCGCATGATCTGCGCAGTCCTTTTAACAGTCTTTTGAGTATTTTCTCGCTCAAAGATATGAACCTGCTTACGTTTGAAGACCTTAAAATGTTACTGAACGAAAGCAGAAAAAGCATTGATACCATTCACAATACGCTAAATAACCTCCTTTACTGGGCAAAAAGCCAAATGGAGGGGGTAACTGCATTTCCTTCAAATCTTGATCTGAAGGAAATGATAAGCAATTTGCTATTGGTATATCAGCCACTTATAACGAGAAAATCAATCGGAATTGCATTTCTTGCAGATCAGCACATAGAAGTTTATGCCGATGAAAACCAGATTCAGCTGGTTATGCGTAACCTGATCGACAATGCAATCAAGTTTACACCCTTTCAACAAAACATAACCATCTCGCTGAAAAAGGATGCCACACATGCCCATATCATTGTCACTAACCCTGTTTCCGGGGCGGTTGCCATCAATCAGGATACCTTTAGTTCAGGTAAGATACATAATCCAGCGTATGGTACGGCCAATGAAAAAGGTGTTGGGCTAGGCCTGCATTTATGTAGGGAATACATTCAGCAAAACGGTGGAGAACTTATTGTAGAGCTCCGTTCTGATCAGGTATCATTTTCTTTTAGCCTTCCCGTAGCCAGGTAGTCTGTACAAGGCTTGCGGTATGAATTTTACCAGATGATCATTAAAGGTAAGCAGGAAGGTGTGATTGTGGGTAAAAACCTCAAATCAGACCCTACTTTCGTACTTGGACGTACTTTGTTCGAAGCTTGCGCACACCTGGCCCATAAAAAGGGTACTTTTTACGAACAAGCTACGACCAAGGTATTGAGCAGCGAACAGCAAGGTGGCAAATAGAATAAAATCAGACTATAATTTGTTTATTTTCAATCGATTGTGCTTTTTTTTTCTGTCTGTAAATTTAATTTTCTTTGATTAATTTATGGTTTTCTGTGCATGTTCTGTTATGTTCCGTACTACATCATCCAGGCTTTTCGCCGCTTTTTTTAATTTTTCTATTACATCTGCATTGTATGAGTTTTCATTGACCAGCTCTACAAGGCCCAGTATGTTGGAAAGCGGGGACCTCAATTCGTGCGATTGTATCCATGATATCTTTTTTAGTTGTTCGTTTTGTTTTTCAATCATGCTCATGTACCTGGATTGCTCAATCTGATTTTTCTTTTGCTCAGTAATGTCAACAAAATAAATGGCCAGGCCGTCTTTTTTGGGATATACATGCATCGATCCCCAAACGCCAAGAGGTGCATAGCATTCTTCAAAATGTACACTTATTTTTTCCTCTAGCGCACGTTTGTATTCCTGATAAAACCGTCCTTCTTTTGATCCGGGAAAAAATTCCCAGAGGTTTTTTCCTAACAGATCGGTTCTTTTACAGTTCAGGATCCGTTCTGCCTCTTTATTGATGTAGGTAACTTCCCAGTTTTCGTTCATCGCATAAAAGCCATCGGTGATGCTTTCCAGAATATCGGCAATCTCTTCGTTTTTTTCTTTTAGCGCATTTTCTGCCTTAACTTTTTGATCGATGTCAATTGCCATGACTACCCTGGCCACTCTGTTCTGGAAAATATTGCAGTGTGCATAAATATGAACGAAGAACTCTTCGCCATTTTTACGGATGTGTTTCCACACTCCATAGTCGGAATAAGCAGCCCTTACTTCCAGGATAGCTTTTTTGAACCGCTCAACCTCTTGTGCTGACCTGATTTGCAAGGCACTCATGGATAGGAATTCTTCTTTTTGGTATCCGTATTGATCTAGAGCTGCTGCGTTTACTGCAAGAAATTCATGAGTATGTAAATCAAAGATGTACATTGGCGCGGGGTTCTCCTCAAAAATTCGTTTAAAACTGGCCGATTCTGCATCGTTCGGATTTGCATTAACAGGGAGATTGATCATGATTGTATGCTAAAAAGATAAAATCAATGTAGTAAAAATTATAATTAAAAACGGAAGTTTAATCATTTGGAACATTTCTGAATTTTTTAATACGTTTAAATTATGTAACTTCAAAATTACTTATTACATTTGTGTAACTTCAAAATTACGCATTATGGAAAATCACATCAGACACAAATGGTTCTTTAATCACCCGCCTGCGGTTGTTTGGCAATACCTGACCGATTCTGAACTGCTCGCACAATGGTTGTTGCCTACAAATTTTAAACTGGAGATTGGGCATAAATTTGTTTTCGGGGCTAAGCCGATCCGCCGTTTCAGTTTCGATGGCAGGATTTACTGCCAGCTCATTGATTTTGAGCCGGAGAAAATGTTAAAGTATTCCTGGCGGGGAGGTGCTGGAGAAGATGTCAAACTGGATTCGATGGTGACCTGGACGCTGGAGCCCAGGGATGGCGGTACTGAACTAACTTTGCTACATGCTGGTTTCAAAGGTTTGAGGAATTATTTGCCGTACCTGCTGATGGGCAAAGGCTGGCTGAAAATTGCTAAACGCCTGGCAAAAAGAATGGAGGAAGAATATGCAACATCCTAATTTAGACGCTTTTCAGGTAATTGCAGATGGGAGCAGGCGGGAGATCCTGCATATGTTGACAGAAGGTAGTATGAGCATCAATGCCATAGCAGGAAAGTTCGAGATCAGCAGACCTGCGATTTCCAAGCATATCAAAATTTTGGAGCATGCCGGGTTTTTGACAATTGAAGATAGTGGGAGGGAGCGTTTTTGTATGCTCAGCCAGCAGGGATTTACTGAACTCCGGGACTGGCTGGAATATTATGATAACTTTTGGAAACAGAAACTGACTAAACTCGAAAGCCTAATGGATGCAGGTCACAAAGAGGGAGATTTATAAAACCTAAGCGCCTGCTCGTTTGCCATCTGTTGGGCTGATACCATTGGGACACAAGTGTAAAGCTACCGCGCAATTATAGATAAAAGCGTTTATTGTTCTTTATCCTTTTTTGGCTGGAATAGTTCGGCGCACTTTCTTAGCGTTGCATTGAGTGCTTCATTTAGTTCCCGTGATTTCTTTTTCAGGGCAGCGCCTTTACGGGAAAGGGCACGTATCTTACGGGTGTAATCGTGTGCTTTTAATGAGTCAGGGGTAATCTTCATGGGCTTTCGATTTTCATCAAGTTAATCAAATTAAATCTTAAATCCATGCTTTGTTGAAAACTTCAGCATTCAAATCTGCTGTTGTTTCAGCAGTGCTTCGATTTTTATAGAACAATCTTGCATGGCAATTGTAATACAAATAAATAGAAAGGAGCTGGCATAATGAAAGAGAAAACCCTTAGCCCGGTTAAGCAGAAGAAGCCACATGGGCAAAAACTAAAAAAATTATATCAACGCATATTGAAGGCTCAAAAAAGTATCATTCTACCGATATGGAGCGTACAATTTGGCGAACTAAAGTTTAAACAATAGTATTCAACCTTAAACAGAAAAACGATGGCAAAAAAAGGTGCAAAAGTGGAACGGAGTCAAGTGAACTCTTCCCAACCCTACGAAGTGAAGTATCTGGCAGATAAGCTGGGCGTAAGCAGTCAGGCGATAACCGGGGCTAAACGAGCTACTGGTTCCAGTGACCGCAAGGACATAGAAGCCTATCTGAAAAATAAGCAAAGTAAAAGTAAAAAATAGTTAGACCGGATATGAGTGAGGAAAAGAAAAACACAGGTTCTTTGCTGTCAGGGCAGGAACCTCATCAGAAGGAAGATTTTGATCAGGCTGAAAGAGCGAGTGCTGCTTCTTTTGAACTTGATCCTGATAAAGGGATTACTCCTGACCCGGAAGAATATAATCAGGGAGATGAGCAGGGTAATATAAAGCAAATGCCTAAAGCAGATCATGTTGGTTCAGGCGGATTTGATCCGGTAAATGCTAACCCGGATTTAGATGCCGGAGCATCTGATGTAACCACAGAAGATCTTAAAAGCCTGGAAGCACTAGATAGAGACCACTGAGTTTCCTGTGATCAATCCATAACATGATCCGAGATACATCGGTTGCTTTCTTGTCTCGTTTTAGTACGTTTTGTTTTTTTAACTACTTGAAAATAGGTGTATTATGTTATATTTTTTTTATAAACGCTAAACCAATTAAGTCTGTTTGTTGTTTTTATACTGGTAACAAACTTAAAATCTAATGTTATGAAAAAGATTATGATCACATTATTGCTGGCTATGTTTTGCTGGTCAGCATTCGGTTGGCAAGTTCCTCCGCAGGATACCACAAAAAAACGTCAGGATAGTTCAAAAAAACATTCCGTAAAGTCAAAAATGCCTAAAATGAAACATCCTTGGAAAGACAGTACTAAAAAGGACTCGGTCAAACGCAAAATGATGGACACTACTCGGAAGATTCCACCAGTGTTTTAATTGATAAGCTTTCATTTAAAGATTAATAAAATAGGTATAGTTATTTATGGTTTTACTATTTGATAGCAGGTCTTATTCCTGCTATTTTTATATCAGGTATTATCGTTTTTTTTATTAAGGGAAATCAAGATCAAAGAAAAAGGTTGAACCAACACCTTCTTTGCTACTGATCTGGAGCTGGCTGCCATGATGAGCAAGGATCTCTGAGGCCAGGTATAATCCGATACCCAATGATTCGCATTTGATGAAGATGTAGCCGACACTGGGTGAGTATTTGATGGCGTTGCTTAGCAGATTGCTCAGTACCTGCGTTTACTGAAGCATTCAACTCGTGGTGGATGCGTGTCTTTTCCTGTAGATCTACGATTTTAAAAAACTGGCGTAATCGGCATGGAACTCTCTTTCAGGGATGGAATCAGTCTTTCAAATGTAGAAAGGAAAGTTAGTTTGAAACATTTTCCTCATGGCGGTGGTTAATGTCTAACCCGGATATACTGTTATCTGTTTTTGATTATGAAAGATCTTGCCCAACGTTTTCCTGAAAATCCCCTGCTGCTACCCAAAGACCTCAGTCCGAGTGCCTCAGGGTTGCAGATCATTTGCCTGCTGAATCCTGGGGTATTCAGGTTTGAAGGAAAAACATGGTTGCTGGTTCGCGTAGCAGAAAGTGTAAAACAGGTAGAAGGTTGGGCCTTTATCCCCTTGCTGAATGATGAAGGCATACTGGAAATCATCGAGGTGCCCTTAAATGATCCTGATCTGATCGCATCTGATCCACGGGTGTTCAATTACCAGGGCCTGGATTACCTGACCACCGTTTCTCACCTCAGGTTGCTGAGCAGTGAAGATGGTGTTCACTTTCAGGAAGAAGCAGGTTACCCAGGTATTTTCGGACAGGGTAAGCTGGAAAGATTTGGTATTGAAGATTGTCGTGTCGTCCTTCTGGATGGAAAATATTACCTCACCTATACCGCTGTATCTGATAACGGAGTAGGAGTAGGCATGCAGATCACTACAGACTGGAAACATTTTGAGCGTAAAGGAATGATTTTACCTCCGCACAATAAGGATGTGGCTCTTTTCGAGGAAAAGATCAACGGAAAGTTTTACGCTTTACACAGGCCCAGCAGTAAGGACATCGGGGGCAATTACATCTGGCTGGCGGAATCTCCGGATGGCCTGCACTGGGGCAATCATCAATGTATCATCAAATCCAGGCCGGGTATGTGGGACAGTGCAAGGGTCGGAGCCGGTGCTGCACCCATCAAAACTGAACATGGCTGGCTGGAAATTTACCATGGTGCCGATGCTGAACACCGGTATTGCCTTGGCGCACTGTTGCTGGATCTGCACGATCCTTCCATTGTACTGGCCAGAAGTATTGAACCAATCATGGTACCTACAGAGAAATATGAACTCAGCGGGTTTTTCGGATTTGTGGTGTTCACTAATGGTCATGTAGTGGAAGGTGACCGGCTAACCATTTATTATGGTGCTGCTGATGAGTTTGTTTGCGGCGCCCATTTTTCGATCAATGAAATCCTGGGGTCTCTGGGCTTTGGTGTGTTCCCGGGCGTTTGATCCGGATGCGGTAAAATAAAAGATGTTGTCCAAATAACCGTTGAATATAAAATTGAGGCTTAATTACTTATTTTTTGCCTTTAGGTATTGATGCAGCTGCCTGGCCAGAAAGGTGATCGTTTGTGATATAATCTCGTCTGGATTTCCCTGGAAGACGATTCTTTCGTCAAGAATTTGCTGTTGCCCTTGGATTCCATGAAGGAACATAGTTCCTACGGGTTTCCATGGGGTTTCGCTTCCGCCCGGCGCAGTGAGTCCTGTGCAGCCAATGTGAATGTCGGCTGGAATTAATTTTTGAATTCCTTGGGTGATCGAGCGGGTGACAGTTTCGGATTCAGGGGTAAATTCTTTGAGCTGTTTTTTAGGGACTTTAAGCAAACTGCATTTTAAATCCGCATCGTAACAGACGATGCCGCCTTTTAGAAATTTACCGGCATCAGGTACCATGGCGAATTCAGCGCTGATGCGGCCCGCGGTCGCGCTTTCAGCGAAGGCGATGGTCAGTTGATGCTGGATCAGTAATTTACCGCATCGTTTTAAATCTGCGTCATCTATGTCTTTTTTCATGGATTTCTTGTTAACTAATAGATGTGGCTACTTCCCGGTTTCCAGATCCGGGGCATCCACGGGTTTGGATTCGGGAGATCCTTTTTGTCTCAGATAGATGGTCAGGAAAACAATAGAAGCGACTGAAAGAAACTCGCTTTGCCAGTTTTGGAAGGTTTCAAACCAGAACTCTGCCTGTCCCAGGTAGGCGGTTACGCTTTCTTTTGGAAGGTGCTTTGCCAGTTGTTCGACGTTGTGATTCTGCCAGCTTCCATAAAGGTGCGTGGCCCAGCTCGCCAGGAAAAGGATCGCGAAACAAATGGAAAGCGAATTGCTGTATAGCTTTAAGATCCATCCGCCTTTTCGTACTGCCCAGGGTGCATCTTTTGATGGCTTTGGTTCACGGTCTACCTCTTCGGGCTTGTCCAGGCTTTTCGATTCTGCTGAACCAATCTGGCGCAATGATACGGTCAGTAAAACGTATAAGGCCATTTGCAGGAATTCGCTTTCAAAGTTTTCGAAGGTGGCGGAAATGAAATGCCCGCTTTGTAAATAAGTTGTCAAACCGATTTCTGCCGCATGGTCTTCCTTCAGATCCTGATTGTGTTTTTTCCAGCCGGTAAGTGCCTGTGCGGCCAGGGTTGCGATAAACAGAGTCAGGAATACGATGGTAAGTCCGTTTCTGTAAAAATAGCTGTGTTTTTTTGATCCTGGTTTCATGGTTAGATAATTTGCAGGTGAGGTCTGATCTGTAAGGTAATGACGTCACATCTTTGCGGCTGAGAAAGGCAATACAATACACTCATCGCAATGTCTTCAGCCTTGAGCATTTCCATAGCTGCTATTTTTTTACGTTGTTCATCTGAATCTTCTTCAATCATGTCCGATCCGACCAGTCCGGGTTCGATGAGGCTCACCTTGATGCCTAGTTCATTCACTTCTTTTCTGAGCGCTTCGTTGAAACCCTGGATCCCGGCTTTGGTAGCTACGTATACAGAACTGTCTTTGCCACGTTCATCGGCACTGATGGATCCAATGTTGACAATGTGGCTGGAAGTGTTTTCTTTCATGCGTTTTACAGCTTCATTACAGCAGGCCATATAACCCAGCAAGTTGGTGTTGACGATGTATTGCCAGTCCATGTATGTTCCTTCCATGATGCTTTCATAGGATAATGCAGCGTTATTGATCAATATATCCAGGCCTTTGAACTGGCTGTCTACCATTTCAAATATCCTGCTAATGTCTTTTTGATCAGCGATATCGGCAATCATACCTAAGCATTCTGTTTCTTGATCGAGCCTTCTGATGGCTTCCATTGTTTCATCAAGGGGCTGTTGGTTACGGCCAAAAGTCATTATCCTGGCGCCTTGTGAAGCGAGCAGGATTGCTGTTGCGCGCCCGATGCCGGTTGTTCCACCGGTGATGAGTACTCTTTTTCCTTTAACTGATCTAGGAAGGTATGTGGTTAATGAATCCATAGCTTTTGTGTTGATTAGGAACGTGTTAAATCCTGAAGTCGGGTAGTCTGCGTATTGTTGTTGCATTTTCCCAGTAAGATATAGATCAGTATAAGCTGATGATGGTGGAAAGAACTGTTTACCCGAAGTCATGCAGGTAAACAGTTTTGATTTTATTATGCCGGATCGTCGTCCGGGTTTTCAAAATCTGCGTCTTCTTCTTCGCTTGAGGAGCTTGAATCCGGGTCGTTCTCAGGATCGATATCCAGGTCATCCAAATCGTTAGTTTCCTGGTCGATTTCCAGTTCTTCATTTTCCTGTTCAAGACGAGTTCCTTCTCCGTCTGCAAATTCTGTTTCTCCGGGGGTGTAACCAGCTTGTTCATTATCGGCGCTGCCGTCCTGGTTAGTTTCTTCTTGTTCCATGGGGTTTCGGCCGACCTGGAACTGTTCAGGGTTTATAACTTCTTCTTCTGGTAAGTGATCTTGATTTTCCATAATTGTAGATTTTAGAAACGTATAACAATGGCTTTATTGACAGTAAGGAAAATATATTGGTAGGGATGATGGGAATATCCCCCTTAGCGTGGCTAAGGGGGTAGGAGGTTTATTCTTCTTTATTCAGCTGCCGCCTGCTCGTTGATTGAGCTGACTGCAATTTCGGTAAGGGCAACGTCCGTCGCTTTTTCGTTGTCCAGGGTAAATTGCAGGAGCTCTGCCACATCGGTATGTCCCATGTTTTGGGCAAAAACTACCAGTGTGCCATAGGTTGCGATTTCGTAATGCTCTACTTTTTGGGCGGCAAGAATAAGCCCGGCGTCACGGATCATGGTATCCGCATCGGTATCTTCAATGATGCTTTCGGCTTCTTTTAACAGGCCTTCCATGGCATCGCATTTTTTTGCCTGGGCTTTCTCGTCCAGCAGCTGGAATACCTGCTCGAGGGTCGCGATGTGGTTATTGGTTTCTTCAGTATGTTTTTCAAATGCGGCTGCCAGTTCCGGACTGGTTGCGGCTTTTTTCATTTTAGGGAGGGCTTTAGAAAGGTGTTTTTCTGCCCAGTAGATGTCTTTCAGTTCGTCCACGAAGAATTCATGGAATTCTGAATTTTCCATTTTCCCTGTTTTTGATTTTGTGGCTGTCTTTGCGCCTGTTTTTGTTGTAGTTGCCATAATTTTTAGTTTTTCGTTAGATTAATGTTCTTGAATTCAATGTTGTATTACAATCAACTGCGGGGAAATAACCAACAGTCTAAAAATTTGTTTGAACTTTTTTAAAAAGGATAATTTTCGCTGAGAACTATAGCTGAAATGTAAGGTAACTGTATCTGTTTAACATTGGAGGTTAGCGTTTGTTTTGATTTTCTTTGTGGCTCTTTTGAAAGAGATTAAAACTTTTTTGATCCCACAGGGGTTAATGCCTTTATCTATTATTTATCTAATCTTCAACACTATGAAAACTAAAAGTTTCTTAAAATTTTCTGCAATCCTGGTGGTTTTTGCCGGATTAGCAGCTTGTCAGAATACAGACAGAAGTGGTAATGCCCAATTGGACAGCGCCCCGGTTGGCAGCGATTCTTTGCGCAGGGCCGACAGTTCAGATGCGACGAATGTGACCCATATGAGCAAGGTGGATGGCGACGGAGCGGCTTTTATGGATACGGCTGCTGTGGGCGGTATGATGGAGGTAGATCTGGGTAAACTGGCACTTGAAAAGTCTTCCAATGCAGATGTTAAGAAATTTGCTGCGCAAATGGTTGCTGATCATACCAAGGCCAATACGGATCTGAAAGCGGTTGCGGCGAAGCTGGAGCATTTGTTGCCTTCGGCTTATCCGGCGGATGTGAAAGCGCATATGGATGCGATGAAGAAGTTAAGTGGGAAAGAATTTGACAAGCATTACATGGATATGATGGTAAATGATCATGTCAAAACCCTCGATCTGTTCAGATCTGCAAGCAGCTTAAGAGGTGAGATTAAAGATTTTGCTGCAGCTACACTTCCGGTTTTGGAAAAACACCATCAAATGGCTAAGGAAATAAATGCATCGCTGAAATAAAATTGACGATGCAAATTAATGAATTGATGAATAAGAAGGTTGAGCACTTTTACGATAAGTTTTATGACTGGGTACTGTTAAAAGGCCCAGTCGTTTTGCTGGGGATTGCTGTCTTGATCATTGGTCTGTGGCTGATCAGGATATTTGCACGCTGGATGCGAAACAGGATGCAGCATAAAAAAATCAACAGTTCATTGAAACCTTTTTTTCTGAGCGTGGCCGTTGTGGTGCTTAGGATACTGCTGATTTTTTTAGTGATGCAGATTATGGGCATTCAGCTGACCATTTTTGCTGCCCTGGTCGGTGCGATTGGTGTTGCTGCAGGCCTGGCACTGTCTGGTACAATGCAGAATTTCGCCAGCGGTGTATTGATCTTGTTATTAAAGCCATTCCGCGTTTCGGATAATATAATAGCCCAGGGGCAGGAGGGTACGGTATCTTCTATACAACTCTTCTTTACTGTGGTGACTACTTTTGACAATAGAACGGTGATTATCCCCAATAGTAAACTCTCTAACGAAGTCATCATTAACATCAGTGCGATTGGCAGCAGGAGACTGGATCTGGAACTAAATTGAATTACGGGATTGACCTGTCCAAGGTTAGACAGGTGATCGATGAAACCATCACAGAATCAAAATCGGTTTTGAAAACCCCGGAGAAAAGGGTGGGTGTATCTTTATTGGAAACGGATGGTTACAAGGTGATGATCAATGTCTGGCTGAATTCCCATGGCTTTCACGATGCCAGGCTCATCTTTCAGGAAAATTTATTGGAAAATCTGAAATCTTCGGGTATTAAGCTACCGGGAATGGATTCAAAGTAATATTAAATGATGAAGCGAGGGAAAATTACATTTAAGGGGATATGGAAAGTGGTAAAGGAAACCTTTACAGGATTTAGCGAGCATAAGGTAACCTTTAAAGTGTTGCCAGGCTTAGAGATTCTCCCTTCGCATTATGCGGTGACAACTAAGGAAATTGAAGTGGAAACCAGTCATAAGTCTGTTCAGCAAAATGCTTCATAAACGATTAATCATCAATAATAATGGGATATGGATACAGTAACTGTAATCATTGAAACACCCAAGGGCAGCGGCCAGAAGTATGACTACGATCCGCAGACGGGAAAGATGAAGCTGAAAAAGGTGATGCCGCTGGGGTTGGTATTTCCTTTTGATTTCGGCTTTATTCCTGCAACGGTTGGTGGTGATGGTGATCCGCTGGATGTGCTGGTAGTTTCTGAGGTTTCGGCTTTTTCGGGTTGCGTGATGGATTGCAGGATCATTGGTGCGTTTAAGGTTGTACAGCAAGAACGTAATGGTGAACGCATGCGAAACGACAGGCTGATCGCTATCCCTGAAGTTTCGCAGCGTTATGCCGAGGTAACTGCACTGAAAGATCTTTCCAAAACAATCGTAGATCAGGCTATCGCTTTCTTTACCAGTTACAATGAGCAGGCCGGTAAGAAATTTAGTGTGCTGGAAAAGTTAAGTGCTGCGAAAGCTTTTCAGCTCATTGAAAAAAGCCGGAAGGATTTACCCATGGACCGGCTGGTGGAAATTTTCCTGCCTTTACGGGATGGCAATGGCGAGGTATTTCCTAAACAAGTGTATGATGGGATTCGTGAGGAGCTGACAACTAAGTTTGGAGGCGTAACTGAATATTCCAGGAACCCGGTGAAGGGTTTCTGGAAACCTGATGAGGGCAGAGCTGAGCAAGATGAACTTTTGGTGTTCGAAGTGATGTGCACTGAAATAGATGCCGGATTCTGGGATAAGTTGAAGTTACGGTTATTGAAAATCTTTAAACAGGATTCACTCATCATCAGGTGGTCTAAAATAGAACTCCGGTAAAGTTGCGTTGGCACCAGTTTTTTTTCATCAACCTCAAGGCTAGGCCTGTGACCACTGCACCCAGCACTATTGTTGAGAGCAAAAAAAGCATCACTGTGGATGCTGTTATAAGCGGAACCAGGATCAGATCTTTTTTACTTTAGTGGCGTTGAGGCCCTTCTTGCCGTTTTCCACCTCATAACTGACCCGGTCGTTTTCCCTTACCGGGGCACTGAGCGCGCTGGCGTGCACAAATAATTCCGGATCTCCGTTGCTGGGTATAATGAAGCCAAATCCTTTTGACTCATTAAAAAATTTTACTGTTCCTTCTGGCATGTTGTTGTTATTAAAAATTAGGTGTTCGGCAAACTTTGGTTTGTCCCATTACGGAGATGATAACAGTCGGGTTTGAGTTTTTGTTTAATAAAATATTAAAATAATTTTTATTAAACAATCTGTTTTTCAGTGTGTTGAAATTAAGCTAACTAAAAACATCTACTATGAAAGCAGCAGTATTTCACAAACCCGGAGACATCAGTTATACCACGGTCGCCGATCCCAGGATCGAGCTGGCGACCGATATTATTTTAAAAGTAACCAGCACAGCAATATGTGGTTCTGACCTGCATATTTTAAGCGGTGCAGTTCCGCAGACTACAGATATGGTAATGGGCCACGAGTTTATGGGGATCGTTGAAGAAGTCGGCGCCGAAATAAAAAATCTGAAAAAAGGAGATCGCGTCATTGTTCCTTTTCCGATTGCCTGTGGTCAATGTTTTTTCTGTAGCCACGGTGCTTCGCCAGCCTGCGAAAATTCTAATTACAAGCATTATGGCCCCAATGGGGATATGATGGACCAGAAGGGAGCTGCTTTGTTTGGTTATACAGATTTGTATGGAGGATATTCAGGCGGACAGGCGGAATATGTCAGGGTGCCTTATGGGGATGTGAGCCCCAGGATCATTCCGGACAATCTTACCGATGAGCAGGCACTTTTTCTAACCGATATATTCCCTACGGGATGGTCGGGTGTAGACTGGGCGCAACTTAAGGGGGGCGAGGTCGTAGCGATTTTTGGTTCCGGACCTGTCGGACTAATGGCACAAAAGGCCGCCTGGCTAAATGGTGCGAGCCGTGTAATTGCTATTGATCCATTGGATTATCGCCTGGAAAAAGCAAAGGCAGTCAACAAAGTAGATACGCTTAACCCACATAAAGTCGATGTAGTGAAAGCCATTCGTGAAATGACACAGGGAAGAGGAGCGGATGTTTGTATTGACGCGGTAGGATTTGAACCGGAACGTAGTTTTATGGATAAGGTTAAAGCAACGATCAATTTTGAAAAAGGCAGCATGAAAGTGCTGGACATGTGTTTCGAAGCAGTTCGCCGTAGCGGAACAGTATCCATCCTGGGCGTCTATGGAAGTCCTTACGATAATTTCCCGCTGTTTAGAATCTTTGATAAAGGCATTACCATTAAACAGGGGCAGGCACCGGTACTGAATTATATCGACCATTTGATCATGCTGGTCAGAGAAGAAAAGGTGGTGCTTGATGACATCATCACCCATAGCCTGCCGTTGAGTGAGGTGGCTAAGGGATATCAGCTTTTTGATGAAAAAAAGGATGATTGTGTAAAAGTTGTTTTAAAACCTTAATTGATTTGTGATGAATATCGTCTGGCAAGGATAAAGTGGTGTCCGGACTGAAGAATAAAGTGCAGGTGGCGATGGGTAATCTGATGCCCGACAGTACACTTGCCCATCAGATGGGTGAACAGCAAAAGCCTGTCGGAGATGAAGAATAATTTTGTTGAATTTAAAGTTGAAAAGAGATGAACAAAGAAGAAAATAAAATTAGTCGGCGTACGGCAATCGGCGGTTTGGGTGTGGGAATGGCCGCTATGGCAATCAGTCCGGTATTAGGTGCCGGAACTACGAGTTTTAATAACATTTCGCATTTAGCAGGGTTGGAGGACCCGACAACAAAATATCCAAAACCTCCTTTTAAGGAACAAAAGCAACCCTGGCCAGGACTGGCCAGTAAAATGGATCCACGGCCGGATCATGGGGAAACCAGTTATAAAGGATCTGGTCGTTTAACAGGCCGTAAGGCTTTGGTTACAGGTGGGGATTCGGGGATGGGCCGCGCAGCTGCGATTGCTTATGCCAGGGAAGGAGCTGATGTAGCCATCAACTTCCTGCCAGCAGAGGAGCCTGATGCGAAAGAAGTGATTGAACTGATCAAAAAAGAAGGGCGTAAAGCGATTGCAATTCCAGGGGATTTGCGGGATGAAGCTTTCTGTAAGCGTTTGGTAGATGAAGCAGTGAAAGGCCTGGGTGGCTTGGATATTCTGGTAAATAATGCTGCCCGTCAGCAAACCCGTGAGTCTATTTTAGATATTACGGCAGAGGATTTTGATGCCACGATGAAAACGAATGTTTATGCGCCGTTTTGGATCACCAAGGCTGCTTTGCCGCATTTAAAACCAGGGTCAGTGATTATCGCCACTACTTCAGTACAGGCGACTGATCCCTCGGCTGAGCTCTTTGACTATGCGCAGACCAAAGCGGCCAATACCAGTTATGTCAGGTCGCTGGCAAAACAGCTGGGGCCAAAAGGGATCCGGGTAAATGGCGTGGCACCTGGTCCGATATGGACGCCATTGCAGGTGAGTGGTGGCGCGACGATGGAAAAACTGAAGAACTTTGGTGGTGATACGCCGCTGGCAAGACCGGGTCAGCCGGCTGAACTGGGTTCTATTTATGTGCAGCTGGCGGCCAGCGATGCGAGTTATTCCACGGGTCAGATCTATGGTGCAGCGGGTGGCAGCGGACAGCCTTAAATTTTTGTTTTAAACTAAAAGTACATATTATGAAAAGTATAGGTGAGGAATCAGCTGATAACATGGCTAAGAAACAAATTACACCATCAACCCCGGTAAGTCCCAGGGATGGTTTAGACAATACAGGAACGCAAGGGTATGATTCCCTGACTGATGATGCGTTTACAGGTTCTTCAAAGAAACCGGAGGAAAATCCAGGAGATGACCAGAGTCATACGGGCAGTTCTTCGGAAGATTTTGACGATAGGGGGGATTAGGGTATGCGAAATATAGCAGAAGATTGGGAGCCTTTCGAAATGTATTCTATGTTATTTATCTACTGATAATTTAAGTGAATAAAAATGAAGGAAAATAATTCAATTGACGTTCAGGGTCAAATAGAAGTGGACTATAGCCAGTATGATGAGGCTGTACAAAAGTTAAAACCGAAGGTATACCAACAAGGCGATGGCTTTTATTGTCTTTCCGGTCCTGATCAGGAGACGGGGATTTTTGGAAGTGGTGATACGCCGGATGCTGCAATCCAGTCCTGGAAATCAGCACTTGAAGAAAGGTTCAGGCGCTTGCATGGGGAAGATGAATGATGATTTTGATAACCCGGACTTAGAAAATTATGATAAATCACGTTGCATCATTTGCAGATCAGGGATTTGAATGGACAGATCTGGTAGATCCGTCTTTAGAAGAACTAAACGATCTTGCCAGGAAATATAAACTGCATCCTGCTTTGGTTAAAGATTGTCTCCAGCCTGATCATCTACCTAAGTATGAAAGAATGGAGAACTATTCTTTTATTATTTTCAGGATACATACCGATAACAATGTGGCTGAAGCGGATACGGTTCAGCTGCTGACCCATAAAATTGCTATTTTTTATGGGGAAAAATTTCTGCTGACCATTCACCGGCGTGAACATGAATTTATTAAACCATTGATGGATCTGGCATGCGCTGGCAAGTGCGAGAGTAGCAGAGAATTGCTGAACGCTCTGGTCAGCGCCTGTTTGAATACTTATGAAGCACCATTGGCCAAACTGGCGAAATCGGTAGACTATTTTGAGGAGATTGTGTTTCTCAGACCTAAAAAAGTGCCGCTTTTAAAGGGGTTGTATTACCTCAAGCGGAAAATTGATTTGCTCAAGCGGATGCTGATTCTTTCTTTTGAAATCATTGATGCGATTGATTCTACGGAGGGTGATGTCAACACCAGGGATATCCGTGATCAGTATGTTAAGTTCCAGAATATGTTTGATTCGCTGGCTGAGAACATTCATCAATTGCTAGCCATATATTTTTCGGCTTCTTCTCAAAAAACCAATGAGATCATGCGGGTGCTGACAATCTTGTCTGTGTTTTTTATGCCGCTGACTTTCATAGTTGGCATTTATGGGATGAATTTTGATGTTATGCCGGAACTGCACTGGAAAATTGGTTATCCAGGGGTAATGGGACTGATGGTGGTAGTAACGGTATCCATCTACTTCTGGTTTAAACGCAAAGGTTGGTTGTAAGATTGATTGGAAAGCACTTCCAAGCGATGGAGCCTTCTACTGACCTATAGGTGAGATCAGGTTAACGCAGTACACTTTTACCCGTATTTTCGCTATTTGTTTTTGAAATCATCCTGTTTTTTCCCCAGTCTTAGGGTACCATATTCAGGCTCAGTTTGCTCCAAAAGTGTTTAATCAAAAACTTCCCGTAATCAGCCCTGTCTTTTCCTTCCTGCTCTTCCAGGAAATTCGCTGGCCGATGTGCCAGTATAAAACGAACAGTTTTATAATACCTGCTTAATCCTGACTTAATAAGCTGTGTTTATATTCGTTTAGCCCAATGCTTGTTATTAAATACATTTGGAAGATCCCAAAAAACCCAGGATGGATGTTCTGGGTTTTATTTTTGAAGGGACTGGATTTCTTCTTTTGAAAGTTTGGTAAGCTTAATGATTTCTTCTATTGGGTATTTGTTAACTAGCATTTCAAGAGCGATCTCAATTGCTTTTTTATGTATGCCTTGTTCACGACCTTGTTCCAGACCTTGTTCACGACCTTGTTCCAAACCTTGTTCCAGACCTTTTTTAACCGCGTAATCCAGTACATTTTTGTTATCCCACTTGCGCTTTAAACTTGAATTGTACATATCACGTTCCTCTGGTGTTAAACTGGCATAATTAGCCAGGGTAAATAACTGATCAAATTCCGGGCTATAATGCTTGTATTTCTTCAATTGTAAGTCCGGTGTACTTTGCAATTTTTTCAATAGGGAATTTATCTTTTTTCATTTCAAGAGCAATTTCCATTGCTTCTTCATAACGACCTTTAATTTCTCCTCTACGATATAAAATGTCTTTTTCTTCTTTAAATATTTTTCCTACCAGTGCCATATCTTTAATTGCTTTTTTATTTAAATTACGTAATTGCAAAAGTATCCTTAGCTGTCTAAAATAACGCCCTTGTTCCAGTGCAGAGCTATGGGTTTCTATTTCCTGAACAACCTGTGCCAATACACTTTCTGTGCTTTCTGATGCTAAATTACTTAAAATTGCCAGCATTTTCTCCTCAACCAAATCTGATTTTAAGAACAGTTTATAGTTTACAGCAGAGAGCTCTGTTAAGTTGTAGCGGAATCGGAAATCCTTAGTTGTGATAGAAGTGGCCATATTTGCTTTGGCAGGGCCAATGTAAATTACGAACTGTTTAACAGGCAACTTATGTTTTCTTTGCAACATGATGCTATACTCTGCCATACGAAAAGCCATTTCCGGATAATTATCCGTTTGGTATTCAACATGCAGCACATATCTGTTGCCCTTGTTATCCCTAACCTTCTTTAGTAAATCTGTTTTTCTTTCTTTGGTAAATTGTACATCATCGGTAAGTTCTTCTACAGTATTGATGTTTAAATGAAGGACGTGTTTAATTATACCAGGTAGGGTATTGTGCATGTTTTCCCTAAAAATCTTGTCGTATTTGCTTCCTTGTACAGGGTGGTTGATTTCTTCCGGCATTTTAAGTTTTTGATAATGCAAAGCTACGCTGGAGAAAGTTGGGAAACCTAACTTTGCCGAAATTCAGCTAAATTCGCTGAATTTTTAAGGGTTTTTGAAATTTAGTTTGGAATTGTAGGTTATAGAATTGCAATTTCAACATGAAATTCTGCAACTAGTTTTCCAAATGCTGATGCCGCAGGCAGCAGTAATCAGTCTGATGTCGCATAGCCTATCCGTACTGTTGGCCTGATAATTATCCCTAATGCCGTACACGTGGATTTGTACGACAAAATTGATGTTATTCCTTTTGGTAAGTTGGAAACATTCTTTAAAGACAATTTATGGTAAAATCAAATAAACTGACCTGCTCAACAAAATTAATTGACACGCTCAACAAAACTCTCCGCTCTGTATCTACCTAAATTTGTTCTATAACATTTAAATAAAAAACGAAATGGAAAAGAACAATTATAAAGGCGCATTACAGCACCCATTGGGCTCAGGTTTTAATGCTACCTCAACAGCGACAGAAGTTATCAAAGGCATTGATCTGACAGGAAAGATCGCAATCGTAACTGGTGGAAACGCTGGTATAGGTTTGGAAACCACAAAAATACTTGCAGCAGCAGGCGCAATCGTGATTGTACCTGCCAGAGACATTGAAAAAGCAAAGAAAAATCTGGAAGGTATTTCTAACGTTGAAATTGAGGCAATGGATCTCTCTAAGCCTGAAACCATTGATACATTTGCCGAAAAATTCCTTGCTTCTGGCAGGCCACTTCATCTTTTGATCAATAATGCTGGAATCATGTGGGTACCGTTACAACGTGATAGCCGTGGTATTGAATCGCAACTGGCAACCAATTATCTGGGACAGTTTCAGCTAGTGGCAAGATTATGGCCTGCGCTTAAAAATGCCAATGGCGCACGCGTTGTTAACGTTTCCTCACTCGGACACCATATGGCACCCTTCAATTTCGATGACCCCAACTTCGAGCATAGAGAATACCAAACATTGCTTGGCTATGGACAGTCAAAAACAGCCAGTAACCTGTTTGCCCTAGAGTTAGATAATCGTGCCCAGGCATATCAAGTAAGAGCATACTCACTGCATCCTGGTTCAATTGCCGGAACAGAGTTAGCCAGAGATGCAGATATGGAATTGTTCAAACAGATGGGCTTCTTTGATGAGCATGGAAATATGCGCCCGGAAATACTTGCCAGCCTGAAAACCATATCACAAGGTGCTGCAACTTCCGTTTGGGTTGCAACCAGCGCCTTACTTAACAACATTGGTGGCGTTTATTGCGAGGATGGGGATATTGCCGAGCTTCTTTCTGAGGACCCATCAGTACAAACAAACGCTAAACTGCATCAAAGCGGTGTGCAACCGTATTCACTGGACGAAAGCAATGCCAAGCAACTTTGGAAGCTAACTGAGGAAATAACAGGTATTAAATTCAAAATGAACTAGATCATGAAAAATTTAAACGGAAAAATCGCTCTGATTACGGGAGGCAATAGCGGGGTCGGGTATGCCGCTGCCAAGGAATTTAAAAAAAAACGGTGCGCAAGTGATCATCACCGGTAGAAGAAAAGAAGCCTCAAGTATAATGGTGAATTTCACTAAAGAAATTCGCCTAAAACAAATAACTTTATTCCGATGGAGCATTTATCCAAATACTTGACCAAAGACATTAAGCTTTCCAGCTACGAAGACAAACTGTTCAAATCAGACCTGATGTTCGATGATCACATGCTGGTTTGGTTTATTTCTGGAGAAACAAAGATTATACAGGCAGACAGAACATTTTATTTCAAAACCGGAGATATTTTTCTGATCCCAAGAAATGAACTGGCAACGATCATCAATTATCCAAAGAATGGTCTGCCACATAAAACGGTGGTGATGCATCTGTCAACCGATCGACTGAAGCAATTTTATGAAAAAATAGAGATCAGAAAAGATATACAGAATGAGCAGAAAATATACAGTTTTAGTAACCACCCCTTATTAGAAAGCTGCCTGGCTTCGCTAATACCCTATTTCAATATGGAGGGAGAATTTCCCGAAAGCCTTGCTTCCTTAAAAATTATAGAAGCCATTAGCATTCTAAGAATAATAAACCCAGAGGTAGATAGTGTTTTGGCAAATTTTGATGCTCCCGGAAAGATTGACCTGGTGAGTTTCATGCAACGGAATTTTATGTTCAATATGTCATTAGAAAAATTGGGATACTTAACAGGCCGAAGTTTATCTACTTTCAATAGGGATTTCAAGAAGCTATTCCATACAAGCCCCCAAAAATGGTTGACTGAGAAAAGGCTTGAATTAGCTCACTATCACTTATCCGAAAAAAAGAAAAAACCAACTGAGGTTTACCTTGAAGTTGGCTTTGAAGATCTGTCTCATTTTTCCTTTATTTTTAAGAAGAAATACGGAGTATCTCCTAATCAAATATCATTAGTTAGATAAAAGTAATAGTAAGTCCCTTTGCTTTACCCACTTTTGACTGAAAAGCAGGATGGTTTCTATATTTATCCAACGTGCTGTCTACTGCAACATTAGACTTCAAATCTTTTTTAATTTCAGTTAGGTACCTAGTAATCCCCATTCTATAAAGTCAGGTTCTGGCTTTGTTACTTCAATAGAATCCTGTTCATAAACTGAAAAAATTTGATGGCCAACTATAATTGCTCTATTTCCTGGATGGTAAGACCGGTAGCTTCAGCAATAGTATTTATATCAATACCTTTATTTTTAAATTTACGAGCTATCGTTTTTTTCTCTTTTAAGGCTTTGGCACGTTCTTCAGCTTTGCCTTCATTTTTGGCTCTGTCTAATAATAATTCTTCAATGCCCATTGTATTGCTCCTTCCTGTTAATTTTTGTAGTTCTTGTTCAAATATGCTGTTATTCCCGGGCTCTGAAAAGCGTACATAGTATCGCAGAAAATTCATCAGCACTCATTTAGCCAAATGGGTTTATATGGGCATATGAGAAAATTAGCATGATAAATAACTGATCAAATTCCGGGCTATAGTGCCTGGATTTCTTCAATTGAAAGCTTAGTGATTTTAGCAATAAATTCTGTAGCTAATCCTTCTTTTTTAAGTTCAAGAGCAATTTCCAATGCTTCTTCATAACGACCTTTTTCAATACCTTTAATCTCGCCTTTAATTTCTCCTCTACGATATAAAATGTCTTTTTCTTCTTTAAATATTTTTCCTACCAATGCCATATCTTTAATTGCTTTTTTATTTAAATTACGTAATTGCAAAAGTATCCTTAGCTGTCTAAAATAACGCCCTTGTTCTAATGTAGAAATATGGGTTTCTATTTCCTGAACAACACATCATCGGTAAGTTCTTCTACAGTATTGACGTTTAAATGAAGGACGTGTTTAATTATACCAGGTAGGGTGTTGTGCATGTTTTCCCTAAAAATCTTGTCGTATTTGCTTCCTTGTACAGGATGGTTGATTTCTTCCGGCATTTTAAGTTTTTGATAATACAAAGCTACTCTGGTAAAAGTTGTGAAACCTAAGTTGGCCGAAATTCAGCTAAATTCGCTGAATTGTTAAGGGTTTTTGAAATTTAGTTTGGAATTGTAGGTTTCAGAATTGCAATTTCAACATGAAATTCTGTAACTAGTTTTCCAAATGCTGATGCCGAAGGCAGCAGTAATCAGCATGATGTTGTATAGCATATAATAGGTTAGAATATTTATATTCTGGTAGTTTTAGCCCTGGCACACTATTTCAAAAAAGCAGGGGTAACAATTTTCCGCTTTTCCTGATATACCTATAACAAACAGTATTTAATCTTTAAAAAAGAATATCATGAAAACTTACACATTAATCTTTGCCTTATCATTTATCAGTTCAATTGCATTTAGCCAGGTCAAAGGAAAGGGAGGCAGCGGGGGCGGGGCAGCAGCTGCGTCTTATGCCGCGACAGGAAAAGCTATTGTGCCATCAGACACGGCTAAGACCATTATTTTTAAGCAAACCCAAGGTACAACATTTGGCGAAAAAGTGAACCAGGGTTTACATGCAGCGGGCTCTGCAGTAGCTTCAGGTGCAGCGAAAACAGAAAACCCCTTGTACCAGGGAAATGCCGGTAGCCAAAATAACCCGCTTCATAACTCTGAAGCAAAGGTAGCCAGCCCCGGTAATCCAATTGGTGGTATAATTGTAAAAGGTGGTAAAAACAAATAAATAGCCAATGGAAAGGAAAAACCGTGACCCCGAGTGAGGAATCGAAACTAGTCAAAAAAGGACTTTATATAGCACTGAAGAAAAGTTATTGCTCAAACCTTTTTCGTTTTACGTGAAGTGCCTGTCGCTTCCCGGCCTTTTTGCCGGAAAGATGCATGCATTGCTTTTTCGCAAGTGGGGCACGATTGTAGAGCGGGACTGGTATGATATGGAATGGTACATCAAAAAAGGATACCCCCTCAATCCCGACATTTCTTGCTAAGAGCGATAGATAGCGGTGACTGGAAAAAAGAGACCATCAACGAAGAGGAGTTCAGAAGATTATTGAGGGAAAAGATAGAAAGTGTTAAAATGAACTTTGTCAAGTACTTTATCCCGTTTTATACGCATTACGCTTGCGATAAAGGGGTTAACTTACTCTTATGAAATTTACCTCTTTAATTTAGGCAATCCAACTGTGCGTAGTATATCATTCGCTTTGTCCACTTTTGACTGAAAAGCAGGATGGTTTCTATATTTATCCAACGTGCTGTCTACTGCAACATTAGGTATGTTTTTTTTATTTAATTCCTTGATTTTCATAATACAAATATAATTATTTTTAATTAGTTCCATAAATTCAGAGCAGATTATAGAACGGTCCTTTTAACCAAAAAAGCTTCATATTCTACGCCTTTATTAAATGTTTCCATTCCTCATTCATAGACACGGATCAGTTCCGTATCCGTTCCCCAATAATTTTCGCCTATCCAATAGCCGATCTCGGCGTTCATACGGTGGATATCTGTTTGCGGAATTATGCTGCAATGCCGATAAAAGTTTCGTTTTCGAAGATCCCGAATACATGCCCTACCAGTTTTTGTCGGGCCAGGGCGAGAAAATGTTACGTTCGATTAGGTTGGCTCGTCGGCAGTTCCCGAAAAATCAAATCATAGCTTATACCTTAATACTTCGAAACTTGTACATTAGAGTATCCAAATTAATAGCATGGCAAAAGGTCAATCTCCATTGAAGATTCAGATTCCCAATCAGGGATGGAAACAGTTTCTAACGGCAAGGGACGAAATGCTCGATGCTTACGACAAGGCGCGTGTGCATAGCAATAAAAGAACGGTACAGACCGGACACGGGAATGTCGCTGAAGCTGAGTTCCGAAAGTGGCTCAGCGATTTTTTGCCAAAACGATACGGGGTTACTTCGGGTTTCATTATTTCCCAGGGCGTGCCAAATTCGGAGGATTTTGTCGAATACGATGTGATCATCTATGACCAGCTGGAATCCCCTGTTCTTTGGGTAGACGCTAGTTCAGATTCTTCTCCACAGGGAAGATCGATGGCCATTCCTGTAGAATATGTTTGTGGCGTGATTGAGGTGAAGGCGGTGTTTAATAAAAGGAGTGTTAAGGAGGCGGTCGAGCAATTGAGAAAATTACGACCGTTGATGGGCTCCAGTAAACCATCGGTGCATGACTACAGATTTTACCTACCCAAAAATTTCTTTTGTGCGACAGTTTTTTACGAACTCCATAAGAAGGATGAAAGGGAATTTGCGGCACTGGACGCTATGCTTGATGGCACGGATTTAAGGGGCTTTTATGGAGGCTATATTCTTCGCCCGGAATCAATTGAGAAATATTCCAGTGGCAGAATAACTTTTGAATACTTAGATGAGGACATAGTGCCAAATAACAGTTCCCTGCTGTTCTGGGCTAACTCAAAATGCAAGAGGTTAAATGAGCTCTATTTGAGGGCAAGGCTATTACATTCGGAAACCCACTTTTCACAATTTGCATTTGACATTATTGCACTGCTCAAGGGTACTTATCTTCCGTACGCCTTGTCGAGCATGTATGGCTTTGGCACATCTGATTGGGAAAAGGGCAGCGCAATTAGTACAACATATGCAAATCCAGAGCATGTTAAAAGGTATCGGGAAGAGGTCGAGAAAATTTTCGGTGGTGGTTTTTATAACGAATAGCTCATTGATAGGCGGACGTAATAACGTTTTAATGTGAACTACCTTGTGATTATCTTTGCACGCAGATGAAAAAGCAGCACATTCAGGATACTTTCGGGAATATTGATATTTATTTATTTGATCAGTTGTTAAAAGGAACGTATGATGATTGTCATATGATTCTAGATGCCGGCTGCGGAACAGGTAGGAATTTGCTATATCTTTTACAAAGCGGCGCAAATGTTTTTGGCGTAGATCAGAACCCTGAAGCCATTGCGCAACTAAGGACGCTTGCAAGCTCATTTCCTCAAGTGGATCCGGAGGAGAACTTTAAGGTAGCTGCTGTAGAGGGGTTGCCCTTTGCTGCTGAAACCTTTGATCTGGTAATCAGCAGTGCGGTATTACATTTTGCAGAAAACCTTAATCATTTTGAAGCAATGCTGAGTTCCATGTGGGAGGTGCTCAAGCCTGGAGGGTATTTTTTCTGCCGGCTGGCTTCAGAAATCGGTATTGAATCACTGGTCAGATTTATCGAAAGCGGCAGGTATATTCTTCCTGATGGATCAGAGCGGTTCCTAGTGAACCAGGAGATGCTGCTCAGACTTACAAAAAAGATTGGTGGAGAACTTCATGAACCAATTAAGACGACCAATGTTCAGAACCTTAGAAGTATGACTACCTGGTGTGTACGAAAGACTAAGTCATCGTGATTTTAATTCCACGATCCATTTAATTCCATACTCATTTCCGCAATTTTAAAAATGTTTTCATTAGATACGTTATATTTTTAACGGATATGAAGCTTGCTTCGCAGATCTGGAACCCTTTTGTAAAAAAAAACTTACCTGTATCTTAGTTCATAAGGGCAATACTGTGAAGGTAGTTGCTGTTGATGGTGTTAAAACGGGAACTCCATAATTCCAGTTAAGTATACCTCTTTCAGCGGTACATCCCAATTTGATTTATTCCATTCAGCAAAATATAAAAGGCCGAATTAATAAGCTAATTCTCATAGTGAGCACCTTTTCGCTATGAAACCACATTTGATATTATAGTCCTCTCTTACGGGGTTTAAATCTCCAATACCCACCCAGATTTCAGCCTTAAGTGTGTCAAATTTGTACAGACAGTAATTGTGTAATTTATAATCCAATTCCCGGCGATCTTTTGCAATCATATAGGTTATTCCCGTACCATTTATAACATATCCTGTACTGATGGAACAATCATGTAGTTGACCATCTTTGCGGTATTGGCTTCTGATTTTTTTTATTTGATCCATTAATTTGTTTATAGAACTTCCATTTGCAGCAAGTATTTCTAACATGATCTTAGTACGGTGTTCTATATTTGAATGTTCTATTGATTCCAGCATATGAAGGAATTCCTTTGGTAGGTAGCATTTTACTTTTGGTGTAAATTTCGTTTTATGCCCGAACTTATACATATAGTAATCATTGATTTCATCTGTATTGTTGTCAAAACTCATCATACTGATGTTCTTCTCGTTTGATTCCCGAAGCAAGTTTTCGATATAAAGCCCATCAAACAGAAAATAAGCCAATAAATCTATTTCTTCATAAATGCTAAAATGGTTGAGTTCTAAGAAACGTTTTCTCCGCCTCAAGTAATGGAGGAATAATATAGGAAGTTCAATATGATCTGCAATCACTACTAAATCATAAATACTGATGATCCATGGAAATACATCTTCGGGGAAGAATTTAAGGTCGTTGGCGACTTTTATAAGTGGTGTTAAATGTCCTACGGGCTCAAGTGTTAAACTAACAATAAAAAACTCATCAAATTTCTTTGGATCGATAATTATTTTTTCTCTTTTCCCTTTAGTGAAAAATACAGCTTCTTCAGACTCTTTGATGAAATCCATGGTACGCTTACCTTGACTGGTGGCGTCTCTGATCAGATCCTTTAAATGAGCTTCAGTGCGTTGGTAGTTTCCTTGTTTGGCTTTCATGCTTATTCTATTTCCCTTTGCTTCAATGATAAACAGAATAGTATCGTAGGCAATTAGGCCATCGGTTTCACATACCTTACCATCTTTTTCATAAAATAAATTTTGAGGATGAACAACTCCGGTCCTGAAAAGTATTGAAAAGTATTCCATTCCTTTATTCAAAAGAAAGTCATGCTTAACATCTTTAAACTTGGAAGACAGTTTTTGATCGGTTTTAATGTAGTTTTCATATAAAGGCTCTACGCTCCATGTCAACAAAGAGAAGGAGGGGACAATATAGTGCTGACCGTGATTAATAATCGGTTTAGTCTTTAAAATGCTATTAGACGAGATCAAATGTTGATCTTTGTCAATGGTACCAAAACCTATCGATAAATGTTTTAGGAAGTTCTCTGCTGAAAGTGTTGGTATCCTACAGTGGCTGGCTAGTTCTTCAGCAGTAAAGGTATAGACCGACTTAAGATTATACAATACTTCATTTATATAATAGCCACCAAACATTTCCTTGAGCTTTTTAGAAGGTTTGTTTGCCAGTTCACGAAATTGCTCTATAGTTAAGGGGGATTCTTCGGGTAACTGGCCAGTGTTTCTAAATCTGACAACCTGATCTTTAAGCTGATCGCCTTTAACTTTGGCAGCATCAATTTCCGAAAAAAATCTGATACTGATCATTTGAAGTAGTTGCTGACGAATTATTATTGATTCTTCTAAAGTAAAACCGAAGTGCTCATTTAATTCCTTACTAAGAGGTTTGAAGAGTTCGCCACTAAAAAGTAGGTGGTGATCCGGGTGACCGGGGTTTCTCACTAAGATTTCGTCCCTATGAAGTTTATTGGTGATTTGTTCAAGAGTTGATTCTTCTTCACTACATGTCTCAGTTCTTGATAGAGCAGATTGTAGTCCAAAATATTTTCCAACAGCTTCCTGAACTTCTGATATTGCCTCGAAAAAATCTTCAGCCATTAACTCACAAGTATCTTTGTATTCATTCCTCAAGCAATGAATAGCAACAATTTCAGAAATGATGAACATTCTGTCCTCACGATAATCAGTATACTGGTTTGCATCATGTTGATGGTTGTAATGGCAAATGTTAGCAATCAGTTGAAAGCTGTCAAATAGTTTGGTCCGCTCGATAAACTTATTGTAATTTTCCTCAATCATCACTGGCAGCGATGCCAGCCATTCTTGATAAATTTTGTCACTTTCTTCATGAGAATATTCTGGATTTGGCATTTCTTCTGGTTTCATCCTAAAAAATTGTAAGCGTTATAAAGTCTTAAATATATTAAGATTCAATGGGTGTTTGCTATATAATATTTTATTAACAGAGTATTATATAACCAAAATTTTTTGGTTGGGGAGTATTGCTTAATTTTATCAACATGAAGAAGAATGAAAGCGAAGGTCTTGTAAACGAGGTAAATCAGGGAGTCTTTTTTAAGGAGTTCACATTTAGTAGAAACGAATTCATGGTCGGTAAACTAGAGCTTGAACTGGCTGATCATGTGGTTTGGATGGACGACTTATTTTTTATTTTTCAGATAAAGGATAGGAATCCAACCAATGCAGAGAATGGCGTTAAATGGTTCCAAAACAAAGTTATCAATAAGGCAGTTAAACAAATCAAAAATACCCTTAAGTACCTTGAAGAATACAATCATATCCCCTTGATAAATAATAAAGGCCACGAATTCAATTTATCTGACGCTAAGGGACTTGAGAAAAGAATGGTGATTGTTTATAATCCCGTGTATAATTTTCCTGATGAAAAACGGAATTTGAAATTTTATAAAAGTAGCCAGATTGGATTAGTACACTTATTTCATGCGGAGGACTATGCTTGGATATGTAAATATTTACAGACCCCTGCAGAGATTGAAGAATACTTAGATTTTAGAGAGAATCTATTTGGAGTTCAGGGACATATAATTGTCCATTTACCGGAGCAATATGTACTAGGGCATTTCTTAGAAACACTGGATGTGGACCAAATTATACCTAGATACATTAACAATGTGCGGAATTTTAAACTTGATACCGATGATTTTGACATTTCTGGTATCATCAACAATTTTACCAAAAGCATTCGGCTAGCTAATGGTGCTACCGAATACTACCCGATCATTAAAGAAATTGCTAAATTAAAACGTAGTGAACTTCGAGAATTTAAGAAGCGGTTTGTAAAAGCATGGGAGGTTTGTAAAGAGGGAGATTTAAATTTACCTTACAGAATGTACCTTCCCCGTACAGACTGTGCCTTTATTTTTATTCCGTTAGTCAAAACAAAAGCTGGGAAATGGTATAACGCTTTGTACAATTATACGTTGGCACACAAATATGATCAGAAAGCGGGCAAGTGCGTAGGTGTTGTTATTAAAACCCATATTGAAAAGGGGGAAAACTTTATTGATATGAACTGGATGTATGTAGAGCAAGAGTGGATTTATGATGATTTAATCGAAATGCAGCTTAAAAATAACTTCCCTTTCAGAAAAGTAGCTACAAAAGAAATTAAGAACAGGTATATGGATTTTGATGAATCATAGTACGCCAATTTTGCCAGCTCTTTATTCATTGTATTGCATAATATCCATACCGAATATTTCATTAAATTCACATTTAATATGTGTTTGTGTACAAAATGTACTCTAATCTCTACCTGATAGCTTTAGATTTTTTTTTGTAATTTCGTTGCCTACCAAATTAACCGTTGGCAGATAGCTTGTCATAAATGTAAGAACGACTAAATTAATGCGATCAAAAGACTCAGTTAAAAAACTTCGGGAAATTTACAGGAAGGAAAAGCTTTATTTAAAAGAGGTTAGGCGGAAAAACAAATTCCAGTCTTTTAATACGGTGCATGCCAAGGAAAGACGCAATGAAATTGATATGGATATAAACCTTATCAAAAAATTAAAGGATGGTGTTTTTAAGCAATTTCTTCATTTTATCCCTCCAGGGACAAATGAACGCCGCTACTTCTTATCACCTGAAGTATGCCATTACTGGTACGAGCAGCTTGAATTACGCGCTTGATTTTGAGAAGGTAGTGTTTAGTGCAGGTGATTTGCTGGCGCCAAAAGGAGCTGAAGTAAACATTACCCTTGCCGCTAAGCTTGACTTTGCCTGGGTGAATGATGCTGAGCCTGACAGTACTAATGGTACGGATAAGGCAACTTTGCTGGTTTATAACCCAACCAAAGACAAGCTGGTTACACTGGTTGCTGCCGCGCCAAGATCGGCAGAGGCTTATGTATTGTCGGTACCGGGCGACTTTTCTGGTGATGGGGTACATGCATGGATCTCTTTTGTAAGTGCGGATGGTAAGCAGGTGAGTGATAGTGTGTATGTAGGGGAGTTTATTGTGCTTTAATTTAAAGGGACGGTGCGCGGCACCGCCCTTGTTTTAACTTTCTTAATGTACTTCACGCGCGTCATATCGACGATAGGAGATATCTCTTGGTTAGGTATAGTTCAAGAGATTCCTCACTGCGTTCGGAATGACGACCGAATTAAAATCAATTAAAAGAGAAAATTATGAAAACATTAAATATAAAACATTGGGGTATGAACCTCATAAACCTTGTAAACGAGGTTAAAAAAGAACATCACCTGGTAATAGTACTGATGCTGTTATGGAGTGTGATAACGAATGTGTTTAGCAGTGCCGAAATGAGTGCAGGGATAAACCAGAGTGTGCCGCTGATGGTAGTGCTGAGTTTAATTACCTTTTTACTGCTGCTGGAACTGAGCTGGTGGTTATTGAACAGGCTGTGGCAAAGGGTTGGTTTGCCGGGAATTGACAGCATGGTTTTACATTATAAAGAAATGGAGTTATGGAAGCAAATCGCATTTTTCTGGGCATCGTTTGCCTTGGTGTTATTGGTGGGGCTGGGGTGTTTGGCGGCAGTGGTGTAGGCGCCCCGTCATCTCGAACCGCAGGGAGAGATCTCTTGCTTAGGTATAGTTCAGGAGATCTCTCGTCGCTGCGCTCTGTCGAGATGACGGGAAAACGCAATGACGTGTTGTGTATTGCACGGGCAGAGGTAGGAGTAAGAGAGCTGAGGGGTAATAATGATGGTAATCGGGTTGCTGAATATCTGGCCTATACAGGGATTAAAGTGCCAGCTCCATGGTGTGCCAGTTATGTTTCTTTTGTTTTTGGGAAAGCTGGTTATGCCCAGCCCAGGACGGCCTGGTCGCCTGCAATGTTTCCGATATCAAGGATTGTAAAAGAGCCAAAGCCTGCGGATGTGTTTGGGATATGGTTTCCAGAGCTGAAAAGGATTGCGCATGTTGGCCTGGTGGAAAAGGTTAAGGATAACTGGATTTACAGCATTGAGGGAAATTCATCGCCGGATGGGAGCAGGGAAGGTACGGGGGTGTATCAAAGATTAAGGCATAAGCGAACGATTAAAGTTTATGCAGACTGG
Source organism: Pedobacter sp. AK017 (assembly GCF_014200825.1). NCBI lineage: Bacteria > Pseudomonadati > Bacteroidota > Sphingobacteriia > Sphingobacteriales > Sphingobacteriaceae > Pedobacter > Pedobacter sp. AK017. The sequence continues at coordinate 179,780 of NZ_JACHCW010000001.1, read as the reverse complement.
ATAATTAACAATTAAAGCATTATGGCAAGATATAAAAATGGAATAAACGGAGCAGTATCCGGGAAAATTGGCAATGTGGTTGGTGCCACTTGCAGGGGCATAGCTTATTTAAGAAGCTTGCCTGAAACCACTAAAGGGCCTACTCAAAAACAGATCAACCAGCGCTTAAAGTTTGCACTGGTAATGGGTTGGTTAAAGCCTTTGCTCAACATCATCAATATAGGGTACCAGATACTGACAGGGGATAAAACACCAATGAACCGCGCAGTATCTTATCACCTGAGGGAAGCTGTAACAGGAGATGCACCCGATTATGGTTTAGATTTTAAGAAAGCGATATTTAGCCGGGGCGAATTGCTGGCATCCTGGATACTGGAAGTTTTGTGTCTGGTAAATGCGGTATTGCGCATTAAATGGGACAATGGCCCGACATCTGTATTTAGCAATGACAGCGATAAGGCCAGCTTTATCATTTACAACCCGGCAAAAGAAGCCTTTGTTACTTTTACAAATGCAGCAGCGCGGGCGGATAGAGATGCGGTTTTACAGCTGCCGGAAGATTTTGCAGGTGATACTGTACATGCCTGGCAGCACTTTGTAAATGTTGAAGGCAATGCCGTAAGTACAAGTGTTTATTTGGGTGCATTGATGGTATGAGCCTTCCATTTGGCATAATTTTGCCATAAAACCTGGTTCAATGTCCAAATATTTTTTTATCGGGGGTAATTGGGCTACATTTGCTATTAATGAACCCATTTAAACAATTAAACAGAAGGCTGGATGAAAAATTCGCAAATCAGTTGCGAGTGGCCACTGCTATGTTTAACTGTTTTCTTTCTATCCAATTTGAACTGGGAGATGCTTTTTTAAAAAGCAGTAAGGACTTTATCAAATAAGCCCCAGCCTTATACAGGTTTGGGGAGTTCCTTTTAATTATTCTTTTTATTGTTTTTTCTGGTTAGGCGGGTATAAGCTACGGTTGAACCTTCTTGTACTCTTCTTTTTGGCCACGCAGCTTACAAACCATAACAGCTGGAGAGGAAAAATCAAAGCATTTATTGTTTAAACATTATCAATTACATTATGACTACATCAATTATATTATCAACGGGAATTTTTGACTTGTTAAAAGATCACATCAGAAGAAGAAAACTAAGTAAATATAACCAGGAAAAACTGGAACAGGAACTTCGTAATGCCAGGCAGATCCTGAGTAAGGACATTCCTGCCGACGTGGTAACAGTGAATACCCGTGTACGTGTTAAAGAACTGGAAACAGGTGCAGAGTTTAATTATACACTTGTTCCGCCTGCAAAGGCCAGAAATAAACACAATACCCTTTCTATTTTATCGCCCATTGGCGTAGCTATGGTGGGTTATGGTCAGGGTTCTGAATTAAAATGGGAAATGCCAGAAGGCATTAGAGCTTACAGGATAGAAGAGGTTACCAGGTTAGCATAAATATACAAATACCGGCTTTTGGCCGGTATTTGTATTATAAGATGTTCTTTTCTGCTAAAAAGGTGTTGCTAAACAGTTGCTTTGTTTAATTTGTGGTAATAAATGTAAGAGATGGCCAGGATAGCTAAAACTACCAGTGGGAAGAGCGCTTGTCCACCAAAACCATCTACAGCCCAGTGGCTGATGCAGGCAAATATAAAATCAAATCCGAAGCCGGCATAGATCCACTCTTTAAACCGACCTTTGATTTGGGGAACAACCAGGCCAATTGAACCTAAAACTTTAAATACAACCAGTGCGTTTCCAAAATACTCCGGATAGCCCAGATGTCTGATACCTTCTTTAGCTAATTCAGTTTGAGAGGTAAATGCCGGCATTACACCTTCAAATAAAAAAATAAGAATGGTGGCAACCCAAAAAATAATTTTGTCCTTTTTCATGATGTTTTTTGTTTATATTCTAATTTACTGTTTTTAGTTATTAATTTAACTTATACAAAAGTAACATTCAATGATCAGACCTGCGGCGGGTAGAAACGTCAATGTTAGGGGGCGTTTGCGACAAGTGCAAGAAGACTAAAAACAATAAAAGATAAAAAGGTATTTATATATTATTAATGATCCCATGAAAACAGAACTCGCTAATTTTGAAGATATTGTACTGTTTGTAAACAGTTTTTATGATAAGGTTCAGTCGGACGAACTGATCGGGCCAATATTTAGTGCAGTAATTACCGACTGGCAGCCACATCTGGAAAAGATGTATAATTTCTGGAATGCAGCTCTTTTTGGTGTGCCCGGTTTTAAAGGCAATCCCTTTGCCAAACATGCCCCGCTATCGCTGGAGAAGCAACATTTTGAACGCTGGCTGCTGCTGTTCAGGCAAACTATAGATACTTATTTTGAAGGTGCTATGGCAGAAGAAACAAAAAAGAAAGCCGATATGATGGCGATTATGTTTTTAAGTAAGATTGAAAATATGAAGGGTGGCGCAGATAAAATTATACTGGTCTGATAAGCTGCTTATTTTCCGGAAGTTGCCTGTGTTTTGCTGTTTCCAGGATATACTTTTATAAAACGGACACCATGCGGGTTCACTTCTGATGAAAATTCCTGATCGGATTTGGCAACGTCCTGCTGTCTCCATAGATCACGAACCGTTTGTTCGCCCCTTAATCCCAGGGTTTTCCAGTTGACAGTGATCTTTTCTGATTTTTGTCCACGGTTAAACAGACCAACAGCCATTGAACCATCCTCCAGCGGTTTGGCATATACCACTGTTTCCCCATTTTCAGAGACCAGCATACCAAACTTGCCCATTGGATCCTGGTTTACATCAATCACCTCGTTGTTGGTTAGCAAACTGATGGTGAAGTCATCCAGCTGGGCCATATCACAGCCAATTAACAGGGGAGAAGCGAGTAAACACCATAAACTGATGTGCGTGTATTGTTCATCTGCAGTTAGCTTTGTATAATGTAGTTTAGGTCCCCAGCCTACCATACCTACTACCAGCATATCTGGGTCTATCCAGTGTCCGGGACCGGCAAAAGGGGCCCATTTGGTTTGATTAAAGCCAAGCTGGCACATCCGCTCCCAGGTGTCTCTGATATCACCGGTAGTCCTCCAGCTATTGGCCATTTTTTCCCATTGTGTGGCATCTCCGTAAGGGGCACTGTTAGACAAACTGTATACTACATCCCGTTTATAGGAACGTAATGCGTCCTTCATTTCTTTTACATGGTATACATCGTTGGGGTTCCAATCGTATTTCAGGTAATCCATTCCCCAGTCCATCCATTGCTGTACGTCATTTTTCACAAATGAATATTTGCCGTGGTGGTAGTTTATGCCATGCTTTTCCTTTTTCTCAGGATCAACAAAACGGTAAAATTCATTGTGTTTTCCTTGTTTCACCCAGTCGTACGTGCCATCGGCATTGTCAGAATAAGCCCCGAGATGCCCGGCATAGGTTCCTACCCAGGGACCAGAGTAAATTCCTATTTTAAGTCCCATCCTGTGTACTTCATCGGCAAGACCCTTCATATCAGGAAATTTGCTGTTACATTGAATGGCATTGTATTTTCCACCACGAAGTCCCTGCCAGCCATCGTCTATATTGATGTATTGCCAGCCATAATTCAGCAGGCCTTTTTCTACCATTGCTTTGGCCGAACTCAATACCTTTTCCTGGCTTACGGCATCGCCCCAGCAATTCCAGCTATTCCAGCCCATTGGAGGTGTTAGGGCTATCTGATCACCCACTACTATCTTAAATGTCCGTTTCGATTCTCCTAATGAATTTTTTGCGGTCAGGGTTACTTCATATTCCCCGCGTTCTGTTATTTTTCCCGTTATCCGGCCAGAACCGGGGTCTACGGTTAAACCTTTTGGCAAATTCAAAGCTCCGAAGTGCATCGGGCGAATGCCTGTTGCGGGGATGGTATAAAGGAAGGCAGAGCCTGGACGGAGCCCAAATATTCTGGCCCCGTTGATGCGCGGAGTTTGGGGTGGGGCAGGCGTAAGGATATATTTTTTTAAGGTATCCGGAGCGCCCTGCGCCTTTACCAGGTGATTGGTCAGACATAAAATGCCAAAGGAAAGTAAGCAGCCTGTTATAAATTGTTTCATCTTTATTCTTTTTAATACCCTATTGCTTTCAGGGCCTGTTTACCCAAACGTTCTTCCAGTTGGGCCAGATATAAACTTGAAGGATTGACCCGGGTGTTTTGAGCATCAAAAATACCCTCCGGCAAAGCCGGGCCGGCATTGTTAAATGGTCTTGGCAAAGGCATACTTTTTCCTTTACTGCCAATTACCCAATTGTAGGTGCCCGGAGGTATCTGATTTACATAGCTGCCTGCTTCACAATTCCAGGCAACAGACCAGGCAGTTCCCCAGCCATGACCAGAGCCCATACTGCCCCTGTTTTTGAAGTCCATACCACCATTTGGTGCCTTACAATTGTCTAAAAGCATGCCTGTGCTCCAACGCTGATGTCCTTCAATGCGGCCATTGCCAACAAAATTACAATTCAAAAAAACGATGGGGCCTGTTTGTCCGGCGCCCAGTGCTACATACCAGATGTTATCACCTTCAACCGAACAGCGATCTACCAGAATTTGCCCTGCATTGGGTGCAAATTCTGCCGGTTTCGATGCACCATCATGTAAGGCCTTACGGATGACAGCGATGCGCTGCAGTGTAATCCTGCGTCCGCCGGTTCCTACGCTTTCCATGGTTTCCATCAGGTCCAGATCTTTCATCCAGCAATCCTCGCCGTTTAGCCTAACCGCATAGTAGAGTGCCTTTGTATGGTTAACTGCTTGCGGGGGAGATACAATGCGTAAATTTTCTAAGCCAGCCTGTTTAAGCCGTTTTACATCATTGGCCAATACCATTGTGGTTTCATCATTGGTATAATTTACATCATACGAATCTACCAAAGGAACGTCTAAAGTAATTTTATTGCCGTTTATAGCTGATATGTGACGTTCGGTGATCAATAAGGAGCCTGTTTTAATCCATGTTTGCGCCTTGCCATCCCGTACCAGATCGTCCATGTGCATGAAACTTACCCACTTGTCGGTAACTGGTTTTCTGATCTCAACATTATCACCAACCTTAAATCCAGCTGCATTTGCTACATTAAAAGATAGGCTTCCGGCAGGGATATATTTATCTGTTATTTTAACCGTTTTTTCATTGCCTGCAGCATTACCCAGTCGATTGCCGGCACGTTGATTAAGGCCATTGGATAGGATTACAGCAGTATGTTTTTCACCATTCATGGCAATAATACTTCCGTTTTCCGATTTGCCGCTTCCGCGGAGTACCACACCATCTGCTGTTATTTTTATGGTTTTGGCACAAGGGTAGGTACCAGGTGCCAGTAAAACAGCCCCGCGGAAACCATTTTTATCCAGTGGCAGTGCCGATACCTTGTCGATAGCCGCCTGAATTAAGGCTGTACAATCTGCATTCACATCGCCCGGTGGCTTAACTGTAACTTTTACAGTAACATCTGGTAATGCCACACCACCGCCCATATAGCCAGCATGAGAGAAATCCATTATGCGGTCGCCCTTGGCACTTTTTTTATAAACCAGCTTGCCGTCAGCCCCAAAATAAATCCATTCACTTTTTCCTGGATCTTTATCCTTTTTGGATGCTTTGGCTTGTACAAATGTGCTGGTTAATAGTAAAAATAGCATTAAAGCCATTTTTACCCGTGGAATTCGCGAATCGATATGCTTCATCTGTTTACTGTTTTTCTATATGATGACATCCTGAGCTTTTTTAATAAGATAGCCCTAACGAAACTACATATAAAGGCAGCAGAATTTTATATGGCAAAATAGCTTAGTAATAAGCTATTTTAACAATTAACTTGCAGTTGTTTCCGGAAATTAAAGAAGGTCTGTCCCGGGGTTAAATTTATGTGAACAGGCTAATTTGTAATTACGTCCGATAGGGATTTTGTTTCCTGCTATGATCATGTAATTGGGATGGTAAGCGTCTGTTTTATTTACAGGAATAATAAAAGAGCGGTGAATGCGCATAAACTCGCCAATAGGGAGTAGTTTTTCTGCTACGCTGATTTTTTGTTTGGTTTGGAATGTTTTATCCGTTGTAACCACTTTAATATAATCCTTCACACTTTCAATCCACAATATATCCCTGGTATCAACCTTTACCAGCTGGCGTTCTATTCGCAGGTACAAAAAATGGGTGGGCGCTGCTGTGGCCAATCCTTCAGGCTCTTTTAAATGCCGTCGGTTTTTATCACCATTTATAAATTGCATTACCTTATCTATCGCCCTCAGGAAACGTTCCAGGGGAACAGGTTTGAGAAGGTAATCTATTGCATTTAGCTCAAATCCGTCAATGGCGTATTCCTGATAGGCCGTTGTAAAAATGATCATAGGAGGTGTTTTCAGGCCACGGATCAGGTCTGTTCCTGTAAGACCAGGCATTTTTATGTCGAGAAATACCAGGTCTATTTTGGTGTGCTGGACAAGTTGAAGGGCTTTAAGGGCATTGTTACACGTATCCACGATTTCTATTTCGGGAACATTTACCGCATATTTTTTTATAATTTCCAATGCATGGGGTTCATCGTCTACTATAAGTGTACGGATAGCCATCTTTTAGTTTTTATCGTTTACAGTTAATTGAATATTCAATTCGGTAATGAAACAATCATCCTCATCAAACCATTCAAATGAATGCTTATCCGGATATAAAAGTTCCAGTCTTTTTTGAACATTGGATAATCCGATATTGCCTATGGCTACTTTATCCTGTATCATGCTGTGTTCCGGTTTGCTGTTGCTGATTTTCAATATCAGTTCGGCAGGAGAAACATATAATTCTATGTTGATCCATGGTGCATCAACAGTTTCGGCAGCTCCATGCTTAAAGGCATTTTCTACAAGGGGGAGCATCAGTAGCGGAGCAATTTTACAATAGCCGGCATGGTTACTGATATTTACATTGAGCTCAAGGCGGTCTTCGTATCGGATTTGTTCCAGCTTTATGTAATCGTTGAGTACCTCAATGTCCCTTTTGAGCAGCACCTGGTCGGCAGAACATTCATAAAGTACATACCTAAGGATATTGGAAAGGCCAAGAATAATTCCAGGGGCCTTGGGCGAATTGTTTAAGGATAATGCATAGAGATTGTTCAGTGCATTAAAAAGAAAATGAGGGTGTAACTGTCCTTTTAAAAAGTTAAGTTCGGCTTGCAGAACGGCTTGTTTACGTTCATGCCACAAGACAAATAGTTTCAGGGTTACACAAATCCAGGCGACTGAATTGCTCCTTTCTATTGCATTTACGAAATCAACGGGGTTTTTGAGCTGCTCCCACCAGGAGTGACTGATCTTGTCCCAGGTAAAACTACTGTCTCTTGATTTGTAAAACTGATAAACGTAAGGATCAGCAATAAAAACTTCTGTAAGTCTGTACAATACGGCTATAAGAAACATGACCATCAATACAGCGAAAAAAGCCCTGATATATTTACCGCTGAAAAAAAAACGTGGTACTATCCAGTTCACAATAATGTAAAAGTAACCCATGTGAATGGGCAGCAGGATCAGGATCACTTTTGTACCCAGGTTATAACTTCCATAAGCTGTACCATAAATAAAAGTGAGCAGGCTGAATGCAATCAACCAGTACAGAAAATGTTTTACTATCGGGTAATTTATTGTCAAGATTAAGCCAGGTTTACTTTCCGCAAAGTTAAGGTTAAAGGCATTATGTTGTAGATGTTGGTAGATGAAAAGAGGATTTCGTCGATAAATGGCAGATGGTTTTTTGCGGTATTCATTTCCGGGACAGTATTTTCTGGATTGATTTTTTTGAAATGATGATTTGATGATAAACCTTCGCTGCTTTTGAGTTGTTGTTTAGCTATTGTTCATTAAAACTGGATTTATGCACATCATTTTAGGAGGTACTGGAAATATTGGTTCTGCGCTGGCCGGAACTTTACTGGATTTGGGGGAAGCGGTTACGGTAGTTTCCCATGACGAGAAAAAGCGGGCGGAATGGGAGGAGAAGGGGGCAAAGTTTGCCCGGGTGGACGTGCTGAATGTGGAAGGGCTGCGAGAGGTTTTCAATACAGGGGAGCGGCTATTTATGCTGAATCCGCCTGCCGCACCTTCCAGCAATACCGTTGAGGAAGAACAAAAAACGCTGAACGCTATCCTTGCTGCTTTGGAAGGCTCGGGCATTCAAAAGGTGGTAGCTGAATCTACTTATGGCGCCCAGCCGGGAAATGGCCTGGGTGATTTGGAAAAACAACATTGAAGGAATTTATCAGGACCTTATTTTAGCGCAGTGCAGTAGTACAGTTTATGGCGAATAAATGCATAGAGGAAGGAGAAGAATTTAGTTGGTATTGAAGCAAATAGGGCTGTCCGATATCGGGCAGCCCTATTTTTACGAGAAATCATTCTCTTTATGCGGAGAGTGAGGGATTCGAACCCCCGGAGCTATTACACTCAACAGTTTTCAAGACTGCCGCAATCGACCACTCTGCCAACTCTCCGCGACAAAAGTACAAACTCCGTTCGATTCTGCAAACTCTGTTTTGCTTATTTTAGTAAAAAATGGATAAAGGCTTAAAACTGAGAGAGAAAAATTTATCTTTTCTCCGGTTTTTCATCAATTGAGGCCGTTTTTTTGAATAAATTGAAGTTAGGACGGATGATTTTTACACTTCTTTTTGACAGGTCTACACTTGCATTCAGCTCAAAACCGATCAGTAAGATCAAAGAATTCAAGTAAAGCCAGATCATAATTACAATCAATGTACCAATAGAACCATAGATCTTATTGTAGGAACTGAAGTTGTTGATATAAAAAGAAAACCCCCAGATGGTTAGAAAGGCCAGGATGGTAGCCAGCCAGGAGCCTGCACTAAAAAAACGCCATTTTTTGGCATGTGCAGGACCATAACGGTATAAAATAGATATGGTTACAAAATAAAGAATACCCAGCAGCGACCACCTGGTCAGCTTAATCAGGTAAACAATAAAATCGCCTTTGATGTCCAGCCCCGTATCTATATAATTTAAGGCATACTCGCCAATGGCCATTGCAATAATGCATACAATAACCGATAAAGCAATAGTGAGTGTCAATACAATGGCAATTAGCCGCTGTTTTAACCAGGTACGTGTTTCTATAATCAATGAGGATTTATTGAAAGCCATCATCAGGTTGTGTACACCATTGGTTGCAAAAAACAGGGAAAGCAAGAAACCGAAGGATAACAATCCCCGGTTTTGTTTGTGTACAATCTCATCAAGTGTAGCACTAAAGGCATTATAGGCATCGGCCGGCAAAATCAGCATGATCAGCTGCATCAGCTGGTCCTGAAAATGGAACCTTTTGGGAATAAAAGGGATCAGTGTAAATAAAAAGATAATGGCCGGAAAAATAGCCAGCATAAAATTATAAGCCAGGGAAGAGGCTTTGTTTACCAAAGAATCCTTTCCTATCTCTTTAAAAAAAAAACTGGCAACGGTATAAAGGGGCAGGGGACTAAAACCCGGCAGTACGCATACTTTGGTCCAGTCTATAAATAAAGCATAAATCCTGATCTTTAACAGCTGCCGGTGTACCCACTCCATTTACCAAATCTACTTAAATCTACTTGTAAATGTTACGTTTATTTAAGGCTTCTCTGTATTTCCTTGCATTCAGTTCATGCTCCTGCACGGTTACCGCAAAATTATGGTAACCTGAAAAATCTTCTTTTGCACACATGTAGATATAATTGTTCTTTTCCCTGTTCAGCACCGCATCGATGGCATTGATACTCGGCATCATGATGGGGCCTGGGGGCAAGCCTGCATATTTATAGGTATTGTATCTCGATTGTACCTGTAACAGCGAATTGGTTACACGTTTCACCGTAAAATCATCATTGGCAAAAATCACTGTAGGATCGGCCTGCAGCAGTATGCCTTTATTCAGCCTGTTTAAATACAGGCCTGCAATAGTAGGCATTTCTTTGTCATATAAAGCTTCGGCATCTACAATTGAAGCCAGGATAGAAACCTGTATTGGTGTAAGGTTTAAGGCTGCTGCCTTTTGTTTCCGTTCATCATTCCAGAATTTCTCGTATTCTTTATGCATTCTTTCAAAAAAATCCAATGCGGTTATATTCCAGTACATTTCATAGGTATTGGGAATAAACATTACATAGCTGTTGTCTTTATTGAAGCCATATTTCTCTATCAGCGCAGCCGAATCCAGCAGGTTAATGAAGGTTAAAGAGTCTGGCTCCAGGTTACGTGATAAATAGCCAGCAAAGTTTTCCTTCTTCCTTAAGTTCTGGAATTTCAGCTTTACAGGATCCTGGTTGCCCGACTTGAGCATATTGATGATGCTGCGGTTGTTCATACCTTTTGTTAGCTGATAGCGGCCTGGTTTTAAAGCACGTGCCAGTTCCATTTTGGCGGCAGCCTGACTAAAAGTACCTATTTCCGTTAAAATATCCTTACGCCTCAGCTCCTCAAACAGGTCGTCCAGTGTAGCGCCTGTTCTGACATACAGGTATTTCTCTTTTCCTGTAGTATTGGGGGCAAAGTATACTTTATAAAAATTAAATCCAAAATAACCACCCACTACTAAAACAGCCAGCACCAAAGCCAGTATAATTTTGCTTTTAGAAGTTTTCTTTTCGTTTGTCATATACAGAAAGTAATAATCAATTATTTGTTTGAAAGCGTAATGTTTATCAATGTGCCTGCTTTAACTTTTGTTACTGAGTCGGTAGCAAGAGGTGTTTGTTTAACAACAACCGCTGTTGCAGAATCTGTGATCGTCCCTTCGTAAGTAACCATACCCAGGTTTAGCTTGGCACCATTTCTGATCGCAAATATTGCTTCATCTTTTGTTAAACCGATTAATACAGGAATTTCTCTCTCTTCATCCCCCTGGCCATTGCCCAGTACCAGATCAATACGCGAACCTTTAGGTAATTTTTCTCCGGCTTTAATAACCTGACCGCCAAATGAGGCTTGAAGTACATCTGTACTTACATCAGCTTTAAAAGTTGTATCTCCCAATTTAAAACCAAAACTCTCTATCAATGCCTGGGCCTCTCTTAAAGATTTAAATTCGACATCAGGGAATTTTGAATCAGGGGCAAGAGCTGTATTAATGGTCAGGTAAATGGTACGGTTGTCTTTCACAAAGGTATTGGCATTCGGATCCTGATCTACCACAATGCCCGGAGGGGAATCCATGATGTAAACAGAATCGACCTCATAGCGCAGGCCCAGTTCTTCCAGCTTACTTACCGCCTGGGTAAAAGCAAGTCCCTTTAAAGCGGGAACATTCAGTCCCTGTCCATGTTTGGTATAATACCTTAAACTAAAGAACGCAGCCAGTAAAATTACCACAACTGTAAGTATAGCAGCAATAAGGTTATTTCTAAAAGAGGTGGTCTTTAGATAAGTAATGAATTTGCCCATAGCACGATTTGTTTCTTTAAGGTATTGAGGCCAAATTTAGGCTAAAAAAATATTTTATTGGAATTAAAATGACATGCAATTAGTATTTTATATTTTTGGGTTCTATAACAATTGTTATGGTAGACAATTGCCGCCTATACATTAAAAACTACACATGATATTAAGATGAAGAAAAAAATAGCATTACTAACTGGTGGTACTACCGGCGAATGGGTAGTTTCGGTTAAAAGCGCTGCCACTATCGCTCAGAACCTGGATGCCGACAAATTTGATGTATATAAGATTATGCTTACCCAGCAGGGCTGGTTCTATGAGCCTGCCGATTCTGTAAAAATTGAGGTAGACCGTAACGATTTCTCTATTAACCTGAAAGGAAAAAAAGTAAAGTTTGAGGGGGTGTTTATTGCCATACACGGATCGCCGGGCGAAGACGGTAAACTGCAGGGCTATTTTGACATGCTGGGTATACCTTATACTACCTGCGATGCACTGACGTCGGCGGTTACCATGAATAAGGGCTATACAAAGGCCATTGTTGATGGTATAGCGGAGTTGAATATTGCGAAATCGGCACAAATCTTTAAAGGTACCCCTTATAGCCTGGAACAGATAAAAAAAACGCTTAAAGTACCGTATTTTGTTAAACCCAACAACGGCGGAAGCAGCATAGGTATGAGCAAGGTAAACCATCCTGATGATTTGCAGGCCGCAATAGACCGTGCCTTTAAAGAAGATAGTCAGATTTTGATTGAAGAGTTTATTTCGGGAAGGGAGTTTACCATTGGCGTAGTAAAGCTGGACGGTGAAATTACCGTTTTACCGGCTACAGAAGTAGAAACAGCCAAAGAGTTTTTTGATTTTGAAGCCAAATATACACCAGGAGTAGCTACCGAAACTACACCGGCACCTATCAGAAAAGAAACATTGGAGAGGGTAACACAGATTGTTAAAAACGTATATCTGAAACTGAACTGCAGGGGGGTAGTGCGGATAGATTTTATCCTTAACGGAGATGAAGGCGATTTTTACTTCATTGAGATCAATACCATACCTGGCCAAACGGCTACCAGCTTTATTCCGCAACAGGTTGCTGCTGCCGGCATGAAACTGAACGATTTTTATACCAAACTGATCAGAGAAACGATAGGCTGATAAATATATAACCGACAAAAAAAGCGCATATCGTACAATATGCGCTTTTTTTGTCGGTTAATTTAAGCTTAGAACCTGAAGCCGATGCTTAGTCCGCCCCTTAAGCCAGCCCATGGTCCGTCAAAGTCAACTTTTGCACCTTCGCTATCTACGGTATATTTTGTTTTAACCAATGGCAGATCGTCCAGATCAGTCAGGGCATCGCGTAATGCAGCCTGCTCGTCAGAATTCAGACTTTTCTTACCGGAAATACTTCCTGATGAGGTACCATAGTTAGGGCCTAAAATCCACCAGTCAAGATAAACCAGCTTGCTCAGCTTCCACTGTGCACCAAAAAGCACACCACCCGTTAAGGCAGTAATATCGCCGCTCAAAGGCATGGTCTCTGTCCTTGTTGTACCGGCCACATTTACATCAAAAGTAAATGGCCCTTCAGCCGAATAAGTTGCGTACCTTACAAAAGGTGCAATGTAAAAACCCCTGAACCCACCTTTACCCAGGTAAAACCTTACCTCTGGTGTAAGTGCAAAGTTGCCGGTCTTAAAATCTTTAATATTGTTCCAGGTATCGTCGTTGTCGATTGATTTTTCTATAGACGATTTAAAAGGAAGGCTCGATTTAGGTGAAAACCTTAACCCCAAGGCTACTGAGATTTTTGGTGCAATTGCGCGTTCATACTGAAAAGAGTAGTTGTTCAGGAAAATAGCTCCAACATTCCATTTAACCAGGTTTTTGCCAGCTGTTTCTGTACCGTTTTCCTGTGCATTTACCTTTCCGGCAATACAGAAAAATAACAGGATTGATAAAATAATTGAATTTTTAGTAAAGATTTTCTTCATAATAACGCTTTGTTTGTTTGGTTTTTTATCGCCAAAGTTACATTAAATTTACTATACTGTAAATACCCATTAGTAGGTATTTTAAAAATGCTATGTTTAACTTAGCAGGTAACCATTTTGGCTAGCTATGATCATAAAATATCTGTTAAACAATCATTACCCTGTACATACCTATAAAAAGGATGCCGTGATTTACGTACCTGGCGCGCTGCCCAAAGCTGTGTATTTTATTAAAAGCGGCGAGGTAAGGATGGTTACTGTAAATGACGATGGTAAAGAATTTATCCAGGGTATTTTTAAGGCAAACCAGTATTTTGGCGAACCTGCCTTATTGGTAAATAAACCTTATCTGGCCTATACCATTGTTACCAGGGATGCTGAAATCATTGTTGTAAACAAAACAGATTTCTTTAAAATGATTGAGGAAGACCGGGGGTTTAGCATGGAACTGATCAGAACTTTAAGCAACAGGTTATTTTACAAATCTATGATGCTGGAAGAACTGGCCAATGAGCAGGCAGAACACCGCATCAGAACACTGATCAGTTACCTGCTCAGGAACCTTGCAGAAGCTGAGGTGCTGGATATAACAAGGCAGCAGCTGGCCGATATGAGCGGTTTAAGGGTAGAAACAGTAATCCGTCTGGTTAAAAAACTGGCTGCACAGAAAGAGCTGAAGCTGATTAAAGGAAAGATCGTAAAAACCGGAATATGATCTGGATCATAAATTAACTATGATATCTGCCGTATTTTTGTATGAAAATATGAAGTTTATGAAACCGATATCAAAATTACAGGCAGTTATTGAATGCAAATGTCCGAGATGTAGGGAGGGAGCTATATTTTCCGGTAAAATATATTCTTTTAAAGGGCAGGTTACAAACGAGTATTGTTCGGTATGTAACCTGCGCTTCGAGCGGGAGCCCGGGTTTTTCTATGTAGCCATGTTCATCAGCTATGCGATGAACGTAGCAGAGATGATCAGCATTAGTGTGGCTACTTACGTGCTGGGTATCGATCTGGTATACGAAAACTTGTGGATATATGTAGGTATTATCCTGCTGGGCGTATTTTTATTTGCCCCTTTTAACTACCGTTATTCACGCGTTTTTCTTTTACACTGGCTAACCCCTGGTTTAGGGTATGCGCCTAAACCTTAACTGTTTTCCATTTCCCTCTCCTGAACAGGATGAAACCGGCAAGGGCAATTCCCGTTTCCGCCACCGGAATAGCAATAAATACGCCGGTTGGGCCCATGTCAAAGTGTTTGGCCAAAACATAGGCCAGGGGAATCTGGAACAACCAGAAGCCAAAAAAGTTGACCCAGGTAGGTGTCCAGGTATCGCCGGCACCATTAAAAGTACTGATCAGCACCATACCCATGCCGTAGCAAATGTAACCAAGGCTCATGATCTGCAAGGCGTTTATGGCTACATCTTGTATCAGCACATCATTGCTGAAAAAAGAGATGAAAAACCTGCCGCCAATAAAAGTAAAAGCCATTACCATTAACATATATATAATAATGTATTTGGCAGTTTTCATGACCGACTGTTCAGCGCGTTCCAGCTGTTTGGCACCGAGGTTCTGACCTACCAGTGTAGCAGCCGCATTGCTCATGCCCCAGGCTGGCAGCATAAAGAACATCATTAACCTTAAGGCCGTCTGATAGCCTGCCGAACCGTGGTCTCCCCCGGTTGTAGCCACTAGCTGTGCTAAAAATATCCAGCTGCAGGAGGCGATCACAAACTGGAATATACCAGGTGTGGCAATTTTTAACAAGGCTTTTATCTGCTCCCAGTGTGGTTTTAAATAAGCCAGTTTGATCTTTAATACCCCGCTGCCTTTAAATAAATGGTACAGCTGGTAACAAACACCTATGCCCCGGCCCATGGAGGTAGCCATGGCAGCGCCTGTTAATCCAAATGCAGGTACGGGGCCAAATCCATTGATCAGTACAGGACATAAAATGATGTTGGCAATATTGGCGATCCATAAGCTTTTCATGGCTATGGCAGCATTACCCGCACCGCGGAATATGCCGTTGATCAGGAACAGCAATACAATGATCACACTTCCACCCATCATGATGCGCATAAAAGTAGTACCATGATCGGCTGTTTCTACCGAAGCCCCCATCAGCAACAGGATTTCCCGGGCATAAATAAAACCGGCAATACTGATCAGTATGTTAAAAAATACGGCGATAAAGATGGCCTGCATACCCGCTTTTCCGGCGGCTTCCGGGTCTTTTTCGCCAACCCTGCGGGCCACTACCGCGGTAGCAGCCATGCTCATACCTATGGCCAGCGAGTAAATAACGGTGAGTACCGATTCTGTTAAACCTACCGTTTGGATGGCATGGCTGCTGTTGTGCAGGTGACCTACAAAATAGAGGTCTACCAATGCAAAAACAGACTCCATCGCCATTTCCAACATCATAGGGATGGCAAGTAAAAGCACGGCGCGGCGCATACTGCCCTGTGTAAAGTCGAGCTCTTCACCTTTAAGGGCCTGTTTTAAAAGAATAAAAATTTGAGATAGCTTGCCCATGGAAGCTGTTTTCTGTTTTGACATAAAAAATGGGAAAAATAAAATATAAACCGTTTATCAGCATTGATATGCTGATTTTGATGTTTGCGGGAAGGGAGGAGCCCTCGGTACTTAGAACCTTAAACGGACTGCAAAGATCTTCATCGTTTTTGCGGTTATGTTATCCGGCAAATATAAATCTTTTTCTGAGAAAATAAATAATATTAGCATTTAAATGCTGTAGGCAATGATCATTTCGTCATTCACTTTGCAGCCCTTACCAGTTGCGGTATCAATCATCACATAATCGAACCAGCCATCGGCTGCAATTTTGCGGGTCCGTTTGTTTTCAATTTCAAACTGTACCCGGCAGCCTTTTTCGTTGATGGTAAGAATACCTGTACGGATCAGGATAATGTCACCAAGGATAAGCGGGCGTTTAAAATCAACCAGGGCAGTACGTACAACCCAGCCAAATCCGCTTTCCAGGAAAGATTCCATTGGCATTTTATAAAATTCGGCCATCTGTTCATACCTTGCAGCAAGCACATAGTCGAAATACCTGCTGTTGTGTACATGGTTAAACATGTCTATGTCGTCAGGCCGTACTTTTAACTCGGTTTCAAATATACTGTACTGGTTTTTTTCCATAGATCAGGATTGATTTTACAAACATAAGATTTAGAATTTACTTATACTTGCTAATCACTAAAACATACCGTATCTTTGCGCTCAATTAATTAATTTATAAACACTTTAGTATCATTCAAGAATGTATTTAAGTAAAGAAGTAAAAGCCGATATTTTTAAAAAACACGGCGAAGTAGAAACAAACACGGGTTCTGCAGAAGGTCAGGTAGCGTTATTTACATATCGTATTGCGCACTTAACAGAGCATTTAAAGAAAAATCGTAAAGATTTCTCTACTCAGTTAGCACTACAAAAATTAGTAGGTAAACGCCGTGGTATTTTGGCTTACCTGTTTAAAAAAGATATTGAGCGTTATCGTGCTATCATCAAGAACTTAGGTTTAAGGGATATCATTAAATAAAGAGCTTTTATCAGGAAAAGCCATTCTTTAAGGATGGCTTTTTATTTTTATAATAAAATTGTTTGTTTTTATCTTAAGTTTGAAAAACAAAAAAAACATATATAAACAAGGTGTGTAGAAAGAGGAAAACATACCACAACTATTATTAAATGAATGTAATAAAAAAATCGTTCGATCTGGGCGATGGAAGAACAATCGAAATTGAAACAGGAAAACTGGCCAAACAGGCTGATGGTGCTGTTGTTGTTAAAATGGGTGACACCATGCTTTTAGCTACTGTAGTTTCTACTGTAGGTGCTAAAGCTGGGGTTGATTTTTTACCTTTATCGGTAGATTACCAGGAGAAATATGCAGCCGCAGGGCGTATACCTGGTGGTTTCCTTCGCCGCGAGGCCAGGTTGTCTGACTATGAAGTTTTAATTTCACGTTTGGTAGACCGTGCTTTACGTCCGATGTTCCCTGAAGATTATCACTCCGATACCCAGGTGATGATCTCCCTGATCTCTTCTGATAAAAATATAATGCCTGATTGTTTGGCTGGTTTAGCTGCTTCGGCTGCTATTGCGGTTTCAGATATCCCTTTCAATGGACCAATTTCTGAGGTACGTGTGGCCAGAATTGATGGTAAATTTGTGATCAATCCTTATGTGACTGATTTAGAGCGTGCTGACATAGAATTCCTGGTTGCCGGTACAGAGAAAGACATCGTAATGGTAGAAGGTGAGTGTAATGAGATTTCTGAAACTGAAATGGTTGAAGCAATCGAGTTTGCACACAAAGCGATCGTGATCCAGGTTCAGGCACAAAAAGAACTGGCTGAACTGGTGGGTAAAACTGTTAAACGTGAGTATTCTCATGAAGACAGCAACCCTGAGTTAAAAGAACAGGTTTATGCCGCTACTTATGATAAAGTATATGCCATTGCAAAAAGCAACACCAGTAAAGGTGAAAGAGGTGATGCTTTTGGTCAGGTGCTGATGGATTTCATTGCTACATTAGGCGAAGAAATTGATGACGTAACCGGCTTTTTGGCTAAAAAATATTTCCACGATGTTCAATATGACGCCATCCGTAACCTGGTACTGGATGAAGGTATCCGTTTAGATGGCCGTGATGTACGTACAGTGCGCCCAATCTGGAGTGAAGTTGGTTATTTGCCTGCTGCACACGGGTCTGCAGTGTTTACACGTGGTGAAACCCAATCTTTAACTACGGTTACACTGGGTTCTAAAGATGATGAACAAATGATTGATGGTGCTTTTATTAATGGATACAATAAATTCTTATTGCACTACAATTTTCCTGGTTTCTCGACTGGTGAAGTTCGCCCGAACAGGGGTGCAGGCCGTCGCGAGATTGGTCACGGTAACCTGGCTATGCGTTCTTTGAAAAAGGTATTGCCCGGACTGGAAGAAAATCCTTATACCATACGTATTGTTTCTGATATCCTGGAATCTA
This sequence comes from Pedobacter sp. AK017, assembly GCF_014200825.1. NCBI lineage: Bacteria > Pseudomonadati > Bacteroidota > Sphingobacteriia > Sphingobacteriales > Sphingobacteriaceae > Pedobacter > Pedobacter sp. AK017. The sequence continues at coordinate 161,290 of NZ_JACHCW010000001.1, read as the reverse complement.
ATGGTTCTTCGTCAATGGCAACTGTTTGCGCAGGTACTTTAGCACTGATGGATGCCGGTGTGAAAATCAAGGCGCCTGTTTCGGGTATTGCTATGGGATTGATCACCGACGAGAAAAGTGGTAAATATGCTATCCTTTCGGATATTTTAGGTGATGAAGATCATTTAGGAGATATGGACTTCAAAGTTACCGGTACTGAAAAAGGCATTGTTGCCTGCCAGATGGACCTAAAGATCAATGGCTTGAAGTGGGAAGTGTTAACCAATGCTTTAAACCAGGCTAAAGAAGCACGTTTACACATCTTAAACGAGATGAAAAAAACGATTGCTGCACCACGTGAGGATTACAAAGCACATGCACCACGTATTGTTTCACTGAGCATCGACAAAGAATTTATTGGTGCGGTAATTGGGCCAGGCGGTAAAATTATACAGGAAATGCAACGCGAAACCGGCGCTACCATCTCTATTGAAGAAGTGGGCAACAAAGGCATCGTTGAAATTTTTGCTGACAATAAGGCTGCTATTGATGCTGCTGTTGGCCGCATTAACGCAATTGCTGCAAAACCGGAAATTGGTGCCACTTACCAGGGTAAAGTAAAATCTATTATGCCGTTTGGTGCTTTTGTAGAGATCATGCCGGGTAAAGATGGCTTACTGCACATTTCTGAAATAGACTGGACACGTTTGGAAACGATGGACGGTGTGTTTAAAGAAGGTGATAAGGTTGAAGTTAAGCTCCTGGATGTGGATAAACAAGGTAAAATGAAGCTTTCCAGAAAAGCCTTATTGCCGCGTCCGCCAAAACCTGAAGCTGCAGCTGCTACTGAAAATAAAGCATAGTTTTTAAAGACAGATATAAAGGCCCCGCAATTTGTGGGGCCTTTTTTATTTACACGGGTTATTTACTTATCTTTACAGAAACGCAAACCGCAGATCAGAAATGGCTGGCAGGCGGTATTGTAACCTCAGATCTTAAATTGTAAATCGTCAATAAAAATGTCCCATCTAATTGCCCCTTCCGTACTTTCAGCAGATTTTGCCAACCTGCAGCGCGATATTGAAATGATCAACGCCAGTGCGGCCGACTGGTTTCATGTGGATATAATGGATGGTGTGTTTGTGCCTAACATTTCATTTGGCTTTCCGGTAATGGAAGCCATAAAACGATACGCTGAAAAACCATTAGATGTGCATTTGATGATCGTAAACCCTGATCAGTACATCGAACGTTTTGCTTCTGCCGGTGCCGCGATGATTACGGTGCATTATGAGGCCTGTACCCATTTACACAGAACTGTGCAGGCCATTCATGCTACAGGCTGCAGGGCCGGGGTAGCGCTTAACCCGCATACACCTGTCAGCCTGTTGAAAGACCTGCTTACCGATCTGGATATGGTGCTGATCATGTCCGTAAATCCGGGTTTTGGCGGGCAACAGTTCATCCCAAATTCCTTAAATAAAATTTCTGAACTGCGAAAAATGGCATCAGCAGTAAATCCAGATCTGCTGATAGAAGTTGATGGTGGTGTGGGGCTGCACAATACAGCTGCTTTATTGCAGGCCGGGGCCGATGTACTGGTTGCAGGAAACGCTATTTTTGCAGCTGCATCACCTGCCGGTATGATTGCCGAACTTAAACAGATTGAGGGTGGGCTAGTGCAGAGGGCTTAATGTAATTAAAACGATGGTTTAATGCTCAAAACTTGCCTGCTTGTCTTTGTCGTTTTGCTCGGTTTTGGCAAAGCTGTCGCACAGCCCCTGATAAAAATATCGGGGCTGGTTACAGATGAGTTGGGTAAATCCTTACAGCAGGTAACTGTTACTGTAATAGGACAAAGCCAGTCTACCATAACTGACGAACAGGGAGCCTATAACATCTATTCTAAAAGTAAAATATTTACCCTGAAATATACGCTGTTGGGATATAACCCCATATTGGTCAGTATCAAACAGGACAAGGCCGGAAGGGTTACACAACATGTTGTAATGCGTATAAATCCAAATGAACTGGAACAGGTGACCATTACCAATAAACAAAACCAGCTGAGCAACAGTACGCTCATTAACCTAACGGACGCGGCTGCTATGCCTTCGGTATCGGGAAATTTCGAAGCTGTTTTAAAAACTTTACCAGGCGTATCACCCAATAATGAGCTGAGCGCACAATATAGCGTGCGCGGCGGTAGTTTTGACGAGAACCTGGTGTATGTTAACGATGTAGAGATCAGCAGGCCTGTGCTGGTTCGCAATGCACAGCAAGAGGGCCTGAGCTTTATCAATACTGATCTCCTGAGTTCAGCAAAGTTCTCGGCCGGGGGATTTGAAGCCAGATATGGCGATAAGCTGTCCTCTGTACTGGATGTAAAATATGACAGGCCCGACAGCAGTTCGGCTGCAGTAAGCGCTGGCTTGCTTGGCCTGGCATTCAGTTCAAAAATTGTAAGCCCGAACAGCTACCTGCTTACCGGAATACGGTACAAGAACAATACTGGAATATTGAACAGCCAGGACAACAAGGGGGTTTATACACCAAGTTTTACGGATGTGCAGTTGCTATATAATTATAATTTATCGTCAAGGTTCAGTTTAAGTTTGCTGGGCAATTACAATAGTGGCAGGTTTAAACTGATCCCGGAAAGCAGGGAAACTGAATTTGGTACTGCCGATACAAAATTACGTCTGAATGTAGATTATGAGGGGGAAGAAAAGGACAATTACCAGTCGGCCGGTGCTGCAATAACCTTAAAATTTACCCCCAGGCCAGATTATGTGATCAAATGGATCAGCAGTTATTTCAAAACAGACGAAAAAGAGCACATTGACATAGCGGGCTGGTATTTGTTTGACAAAGATGATGGTCCGTCCACTTCAAAGGAAAGCAGTATAGGTGGTTACATCAATTATGCCATGAACAAGCTTACTTCACAAAATTTTAGTACAGAACTGAAGGCCGACCAGACCTTTAAGAACCATACTTTTTCCTGGGGCCTGAGGTTCGAAAACAAGGATTACAACGATGACCTGAATGAGTACAGCCTGATTGATTCAGCTGGTTACATCGCCAATCAGCAGGTACATAATTTTTACCAGAACAACAGTGTAGCTGTTAAAAACAAGCTGGCCATTCAGTATTACACGGCTTATATGCAGGACAGTTACCGCTTGTCGGCCAATACGGACCTGCAACTGGGGCTAAGAGCGGGGTATAACAGTCTGAGTACCCAGTTTTTACTGAGTCCAAGGCTTTTGCTGGCCTACCGTCCCGCGAACAACAGAAAAATCTTTCGTTTTAGTGCAGGGGTTTATCAGCAGGCGCCCGACTACAGGAGTATACGCGACTTTAATGGTATGTTGAACTTACATCAGAAGGCACAGCGCTCGTACAATACTTCGGCAGGTCTGGACTATGCATTTGATGCCCTGGGTACACGCTTAAAGTTCAGTTCTGAGCTCTATTTTAAATATCTGGACAGGCTGGTACCTTATATGATGGACAATGTACGGGTGAAATACCTGGCCGAGGAAGTGGCAACCGGCTATACTTATGGAGCTGATTTTAACATTGGTGGTGAGTTTGTAAAGGACCTGCTGTCGTATTTCAGGATTTCTTTTATGAAGTCGGCCCAGGACCTGAAAAACGATGGGCTGGGTTACCTGAAACGACCCGCGGATCAGCGTGTAAACTTTTCTGCATACTTTCAGGACAGGCTGTTGAACAGTCCGGCCTACAAAGTACACCTCACTTTGCTTTATGGCGCTAAACTGCCCGTGGGTTCGCCACTGCTGCAGAGGTATTCTGACGATTTTCACATCCCGGCCTATAAGCGGCTGGATATTGGTTTCTCTAAAGATTTTTTAGATGATTTTAATGTAAAAAAATCAGGTTTTTTAGAGAAATATTTTAGTTCGTTTACAGCCAGCGTTGAAGTATTTAATTTGTTGAATATCAATAATACAGTTTCTTATTTATGGTTGAAAGATCTGGATAACGTACAATATGCTGTGCCTAACTACTTAACCGGCAGGCGGCTTAATGTGAAATTGGTGATCAAGTTTAAAAAATCGAAATGATAAACGACATAAAACTGTTACATTTACACGCAATAAATATAGTATAAAAGATGAGACACAATTTCGGCGCAGGCCCATGTATTTTACCTCAGGAAGTATTTAAACAAGCATCACAGGCGGTATTGGATTTTAAAGATGGTTTATCCATTCTGGAAATCTCTCACCGTACTCCTGAATTTGAAGCGGTTGTAGATGAAACCGTAAAACTGGTTAAGGAATTAATGAACGTGCCATCGGGATACTCGGTAGTATTGTTACAAGGTGGTGCCAGTTTACAGTTTGCGATGGTTCCTATGAATCTACTGCCTCAGGGCGGTACTGCAGCTTACCTGGAAACCGGTGTTTGGGCCAACAAGGCAATTAAAGAAGTGAAAACTTTTGGAACAGCTAATATTGTAGCCTCTTCTAAAGCGGATAACTTTACTTTTGTTCCTAAAGATTATACCATTCCTGAAGACAGTGCTTATTTTCACTGCACTTCAAACAATACGATCTACGGAACTGAACTGTTCAGTTTCCCGGAAACCAGTGTGCCTTTAGTTTGTGACATGTCGTCCGACATTATGAGCAGGGTAATTGATGTTTCTAAGTTTGACCTGATCTATGCGGGTGCACAGAAAAACATTGGCCCGGCTGGTTTGACCATTGCCATTGTTAAAGATGAGATTTTAGGTAAATCGGGTAGAAGTATTCCTTCTATGCTGGATTATAAAGTTCATATTGATGGTGGTTCTATGTACAATACCCCGCCGGTATTTTCTATCTATGTGGCCATGCTGAACCTGAGATGGTTAAAATCTAAGGGTGGAGTTGCCGAGATTGAGAAAGAAAACATCGCTAAAGCAAAGGCTTTGTATGCTGAAATTGACAGAAATCCTTTATTTAAAGGTACCTGTGCAGTGGAGGATCGTTCAAGAATGAATATTTGTTTTGTAATGGAAAACCCTGAGCTTGAAAAGCCATTCCTGAAATTTGCTGAAGAAAATGGTGTTGAAGGGATTAAAGGCCATAGAAGTGTAGGTGGTTTCAGGGCTTCAATGTACAATGCATTGCCAATTACAAGCGTACATGCTTTAATAGAATTAATGCAGATTTTTGCAGAGAAACACCAATAACATATATATTAATGATTAAGATACTTGCAAACGACGGGATAGATCCTGTTGGTAAAAAATTATTAGAAGAAGCGGGTTTTGTGGTGGATACAGATACTGTACCGCAAGACCAATTGGTTGAAGCTTTAAAAAATTACGATGGTATTACGGTTAGAAGTGCAACCAAGTTACGTAAGGACCTGATAGATCAGGTGCCAAACCTAAAGCTGATTGGCCGTGGTGGTGTTGGAATGGATAATATTGACGTGGATTATGCCCGCAGTAAAGGCATAGCAGTAGTAAATACACCTGCCGCTTCATCCTTGTCGGTAGCTGAGCTTGTTTTTGCACACCTGTTTACCGGTATCCGTTTTCTACAGGATTCCAATAGAAAAATGCCGGTTGAAGGCAATACCAAATTTAATGCCTTGAAAAAAGCCTATGCTGGTGGTGTAGAGTTACAAGGCAAAACTATGGGTATCATTGGGTTTGGGCGTATTGGTCGTGAAACTGCTAAAGTGGCACTCCGACTGGGCATGAACGTTTTGGCTTATGATCTTTACCCTGCAGAAGGTACACTGCCTTTAACTTTCCAGGGCGGCGTTTCGGTAGAAATTCCTTTCAAGACCGTTTCACTGGATGAAGTGATTGCGAAGAGTGATTTCATCAGTTTACATACACCTTTTGCGGATAAACCTATTTTAGGTACAGCAGAGTTTGCTAAAATGAAAAACGGTGTGGGCGTGGTAAACTGTTCACGTGGTGGTACCATTGATGAGACGGCTTTAATTGCGGCCCTTGACAGCGGTAAGCTTGCTTTTGCAGGCCTGGATGTATTCGATAATGAGCCTACGCCGGACACTGCTATTTTACAGCATCCAAAAATATCTTTAACGCCTCATATTGGTGCTGCTACCAATGAAGCCCAGGAACGTATTGGTACGGAACTGGCTTCCCTGATTATTGAGCACTTTAAGAAGTAGTAAAATTTTGAAAAAGGGTACCTGATTTTAAAATTAGGTACCCTTTTTTGTTTTTAAACCAAATATATGCCTGAAATTAAGCCATTTTGTGCGCTTAAACCCGCTGCTCATTTGCAACAGCAAGTGGTCACGCGGCCGCTTGAAAATTACAGCACGGGTGAGGCAAAGCTGATTGCTTCGGAAAATCCATGCAGTTTTCTGCATTTAATTGATCCGGAACTGGACAATCCTTATCTGAGGGGTACCAGACAGGAACTGGTGTTTAAAAAGATCAGTGAAAACCTGGAAAGTTTTATAGAACACCGCTATTTGGTTAAACAACCACAACCCGCCATTTACATTTACCAGGTGCGCCACGATGAGCTGGTGCAAACAGGAATCTGGACACTTACACACATCAGCGATTATCTGGAAGGCAGGATCAAGAAACATGAGTCTACCGTAGAACGCAGGGAGAAGCTTTTGGCCGATTATCTGCAGCAAACAGGGCTGGATGCTAACCCGGTACTGATTACTTACCAGCCAGATGCATTGGTAGACCGGCTGACGGAAAAATACCTGTTACAAAATCCTGACCTGGATTTTGTTTTTGAAGATGGTACGGCCCACCGGGTGTGGGCCATTACTGATATAGCCGATTTAACAACCATTGTACACTCATTTGCACAAATGCCTGCAGTTTACATTGCAGATGGCCATCATAGGGCTGCTTCTATGGCAAAGATGGGCCTGCAAAAAAAAATGCTGAACGGTACAAAACACGAGGGAACTGAACTTTACAATTATTTCAGTACGGTATACATGAACACCCAGGAGGTAAAAGTACTTGAATTTAACCGGCTGATCAGGGATATGGGAGGGCTGAAAGCCGAACACTTTCTGGAGGCTGTTGCCCAGTCATTTTTAATGGAAAAATCTGCAGTTGCGGTGAAACCGGGGGCATTGCACCAAATAGGTATGTATTTTAACGGACAATGGTATACACTACATCCAAAAGCGGGTTTGTACGATAAATATAATCCCGTTGCCGTATTGGATGTGAGCATTTTGCAGAATTTTATTCTTGGACCTATACTAAACATACAGGATCCGAGAACTGATGCCCGGATTACTTTTGAAGGAGGTAGAACGCCGGTCTTTACGCTGCAGACCCGTGTAGATAACGGTTTGTTTGCTATAGCTTTTACCTTGTATCCCGCTTCTGTTGAACAAGTGATTGCTGTAGCAGATGCAGCAGGGGTGATGCCCCCTAAGTCGACCTGGGTAGAACCCAAATTTCTGGTGGGGTTGCTGACGAGCTATTTCAATTAAAGGGAATTGGTTAGAGTCCAGTACTTATAGCCTAAAATGGCTTTCTGAACAGTGGACAGCTTCATCGGGTCTTTTTTGTAAAGGCTGGGCAGCAATACTTTATTGAGCTTTACCAATATTTTAAACAATTGTTTTTTCATATCCGTTTTATTTTTTTAAGAACGTACCATGCCATTCCTCCGGTAACCAGCAGTAACAATAAGCTCAAGGTGTAGGCAAAGTGTTTATCTTTTATTGCTGTTCCCGCTTCGGCTTTGAGTAACTGGTTTTGATCCTGAAGTTGTTTGATGGACAGCTTGTAATTCTGTATCCTCTCGTCGCTTTCACCGGCACTGGTTTTTACCTGTTGTACCTCCAGGTCTTTATAATCCATTAAAATTTTGAGTTCCTTAAAAATATTATTATCATTCAACACCAGCTGTCTGAGTATCTCATTGGAATTCCTGATGTCTTTTTTTGTCTGAAACCCGAATATTCCCGTGCGGGCATTTAAACTTTCATCATACTGTCCGAACCTGGCACTTCTTTCGGCCAGCAATGCATTGATCTTCAGGCGCTGGGTCTGATAGGCACTGGTGTCACTTTGAGCTGCCGATACTTTAAGAGATATAAAAAAGAGCAGGAAAAAAAACAGGATATTACGCATTGTTTTATGGTTTTGCAGCTTATCCAGCAAACTCCATGCCTTAAGGATGAAATTCGACCCTGACAATATCGTTCAGGTGCAGGCCCAGCAGGCCACTGGCCTTTCCTTTGTTGATGGCGATCTCAAGATGGTTACTGATACCGAACAAACATAATTTTTCGCCTTCGGGCACTTCATTGTAATGCCAGCTCAGCTGACTGATGGTTTCGCTTTTGCGAAAATACAAAGTGAAATCCCTGTTGCGCTGAATCTTGGTAAACAGTTCTTTGGTGATATTGGTGATCACATTGCTAAAGGTATCAATATAAATTACACTTCCCCTGATGATGTCCCGTTCGATAACAGGGTTAAGCAGCATCCGTTCCTCAATGTTCTCGGTAGGTACACCTATGTCTTTTAATTTGGCACCCCTGGCCAGCTGTGTAGCTGCCTTTACAAAAATATCTACCAGTGGAAAATGGAGGTACTTCAGGTCCTGCATAATATTGAGCTCTACAATTTCATCTGGTTTTTCATCAAATAATAAAGAGAAGATCCCATTGTCGGCACCTACAAAAAAATGATCTTTGTGTTTTAATGCAATGTATTTGGTGTGCTCACTGAATACAGAATCGATGCCAATGAGGTGGACTGTTCCTTTAGGAAAGTATAGGTAACAGTTTTTTAATACAAAAGCAGCGTGCGAGATATTAAAGGATGGCACCTCATGGGTTACATCAACAATTGTAGCTGTAGGCAAGATAGTCAGGATACTACCCTTAAGGGCAGCCTGGTAGAAATCTTTTGATCCTAAATCTGTTGTTAATGTAATAATGGCCATTAAAAATTGAATATTTATTCTTAATCTTGCGTAAGCGGCAAATCGCGTACAAATATTCAATTTTTATATCAAAATATACACTCCTATCTAAAAAACAATATTTTGAACGAACTAAAATTAACACTAGAATCGGTAGATCCGGTACAGTTTTGGGGCACAAATAATGAGCACTACGAGCTGATTAAAAATGCTTTTCCTAAACTTAAAGTTGTAGCAAGAGGGAATGAGGTTAAGGTACTTGGTGATGATCAGGAACTTAAGGGCTTTGAACAGAAATATAACCAGTTGCTTGGTCACCTGGAGCAATACAGTTCTTTGACACCAAATGATGTGGAATCGATTTTAGTTTCAAAGAAGGCGCAGGTTGCAGCTGATAATGGGACCGAGAAACCGGCAAACACAGGTGGGGGAGGCGAAGTGATCGTATTTGGTACAAACGGATTGATGGTTAAGGCCAGAACTGCGAACCAGAGGAAAATGGTAGACAGTATCGGAAAAAACGATGTGCTGTTCGCTATCGGCCCTGCCGGAACCGGAAAGACCTATACAGCGGTGGCTTTGGCAGTAAGGGCTTTGAAAAATAAGGAAATCAAACGCATTATATTAACCAGGCCGGCTGTAGAGGCGGGAGAGAACCTGGGTTTTTTGCCCGGAGATTTAAAAGAAAAAGTAGATCCTTACCTGCGCCCTTTGTATGATGCTTTGGACGATATGATACCGGCGGAGAAGCTGAAAACCTATATAGAGAACCGGACGATTGAAATTGCACCTTTGGCCTTTATGCGTGGAAGGACGCTTGACAATTGTTTTGTGATACTGGATGAGGCACAAAACTCGACCGACCTGCAGTTAAAAATGTTTTTGACCCGTATGGGGCCATCGGCAAAATTTATTGTAACGGGAGATGTCACACAGATTGATCTGCCCAAAAAACAGATGTCCGGTTTACACAATGCCCTGCGCATACTCGACGATATACCTGGTATAGAGATTATTTACCTCAATGGCGATGATGTGGTAAGGCATAAACTGGTAAAAAGAATATTAAAAGCATACGGCGATATACAGTAATAAGAATGACAGCAATTAAAGAAACAAATTTTAGCTTTCCGAAGCAGACCAGTTTTTATAAGGGTAAAGTACGCGATGTATATACCATAGATAACCGCTTTATGGCAATGGTGGTTACTGACAGGATATCTGCATTTGATGTGGTTTTACCGGAAGCAATTCCTTTTAAAGGACAGGTATTGAACCAGATTGCAGCTAAGTTTTTAAATGCAACAAAGGATATTGTGCCCAACTGGGTAATTGCGGTACCGGATGAAATGGTAACCATTGGACGCATCTGTGAGCCATTTAAAGTAGAGATGGTAGTAAGGGGATACCTTGCCGGACATGCCTGGAGAGAGTATAGTGCCGGTAAACGCAGCGTTTGTGGTGTGGCTTTACCGGAAGGGTTAAAAGAAAACGATAAACTACCCGGGCCGATCATTACACCAACAACCAAGGCATCGGTGGGCCATGATGAAGATATATCAAGGGAAGATATACTGGCTAAAGGTATTGTTTCGCTAGCAGATTATACGCAACTTGAAAATTACACGTATGCCTTATACGAGCGTGGTACACAGATGGCCGCTGAACGCGGACTGATCCTGGTGGATACAAAATACGAATTTGGTAAAGTGGGTGAGGAGATTTATTTAATTGATGAGATCCACACGCCGGATTCTTCACGTTATTTTTATGCCGAAGGTTATTCGGAAAGGCAGGAACAGAATGAGCCGCAGAAGCAATTGTCGAAAGAATTTGTGCGTAAGTGGCTGATCGAAAATGGTTTTCAGGGTAAAGAGGGACAAAGTATTCCGGTAATGACCCCTGAGATCGTGAATTCGATAGCCGATCGCTATATTGAACTTTATGAACAGATTACGGGAGACCGTTTTGTGAAAAATGAACAGGCAGATGTGGTAGCGCGTATTGAAAAAAATGTAAACGGCTTTTTAAGTACAATTAAATTTTAAACCCTGCACATACAAATAAAATTAATTACTTTCGTATCAGACTAAATATTCATATCGGACTAAATAGACAATCAATATCATGAAATTTTCAGTAGATAAGCATGAAAAGTATGTGGTTTTAAAGCTTAATGAATCAAAGCTTACAAACGACAATACACCAAAGTTGAAATCTGAGTTCATTTTATTGAACACAGAAGGTTATTGTAATATTGTATTAGACCTTTCATCGGTAAAGCAGTGTGATGATTCTCAGGACCTGAGCAGTTTACTTTTTGGTGATAGATTGTGTAAAAAAGCCAACGGATTGTTTATTGTAACCGGTATCAATGAGGTTGTAGCTAAGATATTGGAAATGTCGAGCCTTGACCAGTCACTTACCATTGTTTCTAAAATTGATGAGGCTACAGACCTGATCTTTATGGAAGAAATAGAAAAAGAACTGTTGGGGAGCGTAGATAAAGATTAATGAAGTTTGAGGTCACTATTTTAGGCAGTAGTTCTGCAACACCTGTATACAATAGAAATCCGACAGCCCAGCTTTTAAATTGCAACGAAAAGTTCTATCTGATCGATTGCGGGGAAGGAACTCAGCAACAACTGATCAGATTTGGATTTAAAGCCAATAAGATAGATTTTGTTTTCATCAGCCATTTGCACGGCGATCATTATTTTGGATTGATTGGATTGCTTTCCAGCTTGCATTTAAACGGACGGATTAAGCCCATCAAAATATTTGCTCCGGCAGCTCTGGCTGAAATACTCGAGCTGCAGTTTAAACATTCGGAAACGGTGATCAGGTATCCGGTTGAGTTCGTGGCCACACAGACAGATGCGCCGGCAGAGATTTTTGAAAATGCGGACCTAAAGGTAGAAACCATTATTCTAAACCACAGGATTCCCTGTACAGGCTTTAAATTTGTACAAAAGAAAAGGCTGAGAAAATTGATTGTTGAAAAGCTGGAAGCTGAAGAAATTCCTGTTGATTGTTATCCCTTGCTGAAAAGAGGGGCTGACCTTGATCTGCCTGATGGCAGGGTTTTATTGAACGCAGATTATACAACAGATTCTGACCGCCCTAAGCAATATTGCTATTGTTCTGATACGCTGTTCGACGAAACTTATTTTGAAAGTATACAGGGTTGTGATACCCTGTACCATGAAGCCACTTTTTTACACGAAATGGTAGACAGGGCAAACCAGACACACCATACCACCGCATTACAGGCCGCTGAGATTGCGAAAATGACCGGAGCAGCTAAATTGCTTATCGGACATTTTTCTTCCAGGTACAAGACTTTACAGCCACTGCTGGAGGAAGCCAGATCCGTATTTGAAAATACTGAACTGGCGATTGAAGGAAATACCTATACGATTTAGTTATCCTTTTTACCACCTCCGAATACGGAGAAGTGAACGTAACGTTTAGGATTTTGTTTCAGGTCTATCATCAGATTATCCAGGTTTTTAGAGGCATTGTTCAGGTTTTCATACATTTTTGTATCATTCACCAGCATACCCAGGGTTCCTTGTCCGTTGTTCACCTTATTAACAATGGTCTGCAGATCGGCCATGGCCTTATTGGCATTCTCTATGGTCTGTTTAAAATTAGCTGCAGCCACCTGATCTGTAATATTGCCAATGTTATTCAATATGCCGTTTATCTTTTCATTGTTCTTTTTCAGGTTACTTGAAATGGCCTCTACATTGGCCAGGATTGCAGATACCCTGGACCCTTCAGAGCCCACCAGATTATCTACCTTTTTAGATGTAGCTTCCAGTGAAGAAAGCGTAGAAGCTATACTGTTAAAACTTTTATCAACATTTTTTTGAAAGTTAGGGTTTAGAATAGAGTTTACGCTTGTCAGGATTGAATCCATTTTAGTGATGATCAGTTCCGCTTTTTTCTGAACCGGCTGTACGGTTTCAAGCAGACCCTTAGCCACATTTGCATTAAGGGTATCCCCATCCTGCGCAAAATCCTGACCCGTGCCCAGTTCCATTACAATAGCTTTACTGCCCAGCAGGTCGGTACCTTCCAGTTTAGCTATACTGTTTTTTGGGATTTCATATTTTCCCTTGATCTTTAAAGTGGCCAGGATACTCCCATCTGATTGTAATTGTAGCTTATCTACGCGGCCAATCTGAAAACCATTGATCAGAACTGGTTTGGACACGCCCAGTCCATCAACCCTAGGGTATCTGGCGTACAGCACGGTCTCATTCGAAAAAATGGCATTACCCTTTAAAAAGTTATAACCAATAATTAATAAGGTAATTGAAAAGGCCGCCAGGATGCCTACTTTAGTTTCGTTTGCTATCTTCATCAGGTATGTTTTGTTTTTTCAGTAATATTTATTTTATCATTGCCTTCAGCTACCTTCGGCGGTCTTAATTGATTTCAGTTTCTCTTTTATATGTCTTTACCGCTTTAAAGATGGAGTTTACAATTTCATCCTGCCCACTGGCCGAGTTCATATAATCTTCTTCTCTTGGATTAGAAATGAACCCTATTTCCGTTAAAACTGCAGGCATTCCGCATCTTTGTAAAATTAAAATGCCCTGTTCTTTTACACCTCTGTTAACCCTTTTGTCATCGTTTGTGTAATTGTTCTGGATTAACCTTGCCAACTTCAGGCTTTTGTCCCTGAATGTATTTTTGAACAAAGATAGTATAATAAATGTTTCAGGGTCATTCGGATCATAACCATCGTAATTCTGTTTATAGTTTTTTTCCAGTTTGATATCCGCATTTTCCCTTATGGCCACATCCTGCTCGTCCAGCCGGTGCGATCCGGCTACAAACGTTTCCGTCCCACTGGTTGAGGTATTTTTTACATAACCATATCTGGCTATTTTTTTGCCGCCTTTTGTAGTGGTGTAACCTGTTACAACCCTTCTGTCGGGCATAGAATTACAGTGTATGGAAATGAATATATCGGCTTTATTGTCGTTGGCCAGGGCGGCTCTTTTGTGAAATTCAACGTCCACATCGGTTTTTCTTGTGTACAGGATTTTAACTTCCGGCATTTCTTCTTCAAACTTTTTGCCCAGTTTTAAGGCCACTTTGAGGGCAACATTCTTTTCCAGTGAATAACTCCCTGCTGCACCCGATTTTGGCCCGCCATGACCCGCGTCTATCACAATGGTCTTAACTTTATATCCCTGAGCAAAAGTAGCTTGCGAACTTATAATTAGTGAAATGGCAGCCAGGAATACATATATCTTCAATCTCATCTATTTTTTATTCTTTTTATTTTAGTGTATTATCCCTCAATTCCTTTTCTGTAATTTTCAATAGCCTTCAATAAGCATTCCGTAATTTCATTTTGCCCTGCTTCAGAGTTCATATAGTTCTCTTCATCGGGATTGCTGATGAAACCAATTTCCGTTAAAATAGCAGGCATGCCTGCACGGGCAAGTACAGCAAGGCTTTTTTCCTGCACGCCGCGATCAATACGGCCAACCCTGATGTACTGGTCCTGCACCAGTTTGGCCAGTTTAAGGCTTTGGGTCCTGAAGGTGTTTTTCATTAAGGACAGGATGATGTAGTTTTCAGGATTGTTCGGGTCAAAACCTTCATAGTTTTCTTTGTAATTGTCTTCCAGAAAGATCGCCGCATTTTCCCTTTTGATCACCTCGTCCTGTTCGTTCATTCTCCCCATCCCGGATACAAAGGTTTCCACTCCTCTGGTAGAAGTACTTTTACGGTATACGGTTTCAGTAATGGCCACTCTTTTACCACGACTGTTCTTTTTATATCCCGTTACAATGGTAGACCGGTGTACGGGCATATCGTTACAATGGATAGAAATAAATAAATCAGCTTTTGCATTATTGGCAATTGCTATACGCTCGTATAATGGGATAAATACATCTGTACTTCTGGTATAAATTACCTTTACGTCCTTCATATTGGCTTCTATTGCTGCACCCAGGTGTAAGGCAGTTTTTAAAGCTACATCCTTCTCTGTTGAATACAGGCCTCTGGTAGAGCCGTCCCGCCCACCATGACCGGCGTCAATTACGATGGTTTTTATTTTATACTCTTGCGTAAATGCCTGGTAATTAGATGCGATAGTAAAAATAAAAGAAATAAATACGATCAAAATTGCATTTGGTCTGAGCAATGGTATATTTTTCATTAATTTTGAACGTTTTGGATTAAACATTAATGCAAAAATAACATTCACACACGAATTTGAAACTTTTACGCTATATCATTTTTTTTAAAATGCTTGTTTTACTAACATCTGTTGGTAACCATGCATTTGCATTTACTTCTTTTTCTTCGTTTCAGGTTGTACAGCAAATTGATACCGCAAAGAAGGATACCCTGAAAAAGGGTATGGTTAAAAGTGATCCTAAAGATACCACTGCATCAGAAAAAATTCAATATGCTGCTAAAGATTCTATCGCTTTCAGCAAAGATAGCAGTATAGTTTATCTGTACGGTAAGGCCAGGGTAATTTATCAGGGACTGGAACTGGATGCCGACTACATTACTTATGACAACAAAACCCACCTGATTTATGCCCGTGGAACCAAAGATACAAAAGGAAAATATATAGGCCGGCCCATCTTTAAAATGGAAGGACAGGGAACTTCACTGGCCGATTCGCTCAGGTTCAATACAATCACGAAAGAGGGGAATATATATGGGGTTTTTACAGAACAGGAGGGTGGTTTTTTCTCTGGTGGTAAAGCTAAAAAACAACCCGATGATGAAATTCACAGTAAAGGACAGACCTATAGTACCTGTAATTTGCCCCATCCGCATTATGGCCTGCACATTACCAAGGGGATTGTAACAGAAAACCAGATCATTACAGGGCCGGTGTATTTACAGATAGAAGATATACCCTTGCCTATAGCCCTGCCTTTTGCATTTTTCCCCAAGCCGAACAAAAGAAGCTCGGGGATTATCCTGCCCACACCCGGAGAAGATTATACCAGGGGCTTCTTTTTACAGGATGGGGGCTATTACCTGGGCCTCAGCGATTACTGGGACGCCAGGATAACCGGAAGTATATATAGCTATGGTTCTTATAATGCCCGGCTGGCCTCTACTTATACCCAAAGATATAAGTTTAATGGTAATGTAGACCTGAGCTATGCTTTTACCAAGAACGGGACCAGGGGAACGCAGGACTTTAGTACCAGTAAAGATTTTAGCATACGATGGAACCATTCACAAAATGCCAATGCCAAGCCGGGAACAACATTTTCTGCAAGTGTTGATGCGGGTACAAGTACCTTTGACCGGGAGACAGCTGCCGGAGGAACGTACGATCCAAACCGGATCGCAAGAAATACACTGGGATCAAGTATCTCTTATGGCCGTACCTTTGGTCAGGGCATAAACTTTACAGGCGCCCTGCGCCATTCGCAGGAAACTGCCACAAAGAGTGTAAGTCTGGTGCTTCCCGATGTCACGTTGTCTGTGCCCACATTTAACCCTTTTGATTCTAAGGACAGGGTAGGCGAGCAGAAATGGTACCAGAAAATAACAGTAGGTTATAATATGCAGGCCACCAACCAGATCACTTCACCTGATTCTTTATTGTTTAAAAAAGAATCGCTCAAGAAGTTCAGAAGTGGCTTCCAGCATACCATTCCTGTTAACATGGCCTTTAATTTACTAAGGTATTTTAATTTTAATGTGGGTACTACCTATACAGAGAAATGGCATTTTCAATCTATCAGAAAAACTTATTTTAAAGTGCCCAACAAAGCAGATGCTATTTTCATAGATACCATTCCTGGTTTTAACCGTTCTGGCCAGTATTCCCTCAGCGGGGGAATGTCGACCAAAATCTATTCTACTGCCCAGTTTAAAAATTTCGGAAAATTTAAGGCCATCAGACATGTGATGACCCCAAGTGTGAATTTTAGTTATACCCCTGATTTTTCCGCCCTTAAGCTGGGGAATTATAAGGAGGCCCTTTATGATGATAGGACCAAAGTGATGACGCGTGACGCAAAGGGCAACCTGGTACCGCTGCTGTATTCCATTCATGAATCTTCTTATTATGGCGGGCCCGGAATGGGAAAAAATGCTTCTATTGGTTTCTCGGTTGACAATACAGTAGAAGCAAAATTTTTATCACCAAAAGACACGACAGGCACCGGAGAAAAGAAAATCCCCATCATTCAGGGATTAGGGATCAGCGGATCCTATAACCTGCTTGCCGAAAGCTTTAAATTATCAACCTTGAGCTTTAGCGGCCGTTCACAGTTTACAGATAAACTGGGGATAAATTACTATGGTACTTTAAATCCGTATTTAACCGAAGTATATACAGATTCTATAACCAAATTGGAAGCAATGAGGCTTAAAGATCAGTACACCTGGACAAAAGGCAAACTGCCCCGCCTTACCAATTTTGGTTTCTCTTTTAACTACAGCCTGAACCCGGAAGCTTTAAAAAAGAAAAATGATGCGAACGATAAAATAAAGGAGCAGGCCAATAGTGGTGCCATCACTCCAGAACAGGCAGAGGCCCTGGCTAAGGTGAGCCGCGATCCGAATGCCTTTGTTGATTTTAACATCCCATGGAATTTTGCCTTCTCTTATACTTTCAATTACAGTACCAATGAGGTGGGTCAGAATGGTACAGTTACCAATACTTTAAACTTTAATGGTGATGCCAATATTACCCCCAAATGGAAGGTTACATTCAGTTCCGGATGGGACTTTCAGCGCAATACCATTTCCCAGACCAATTTTTCGATATACCGGGATTTACATTGCTGGGACATGAGCTTTAGCTGGGTGCCATTTGGTTTTTACCAGAGCTATTCAGTTGACATTAAAGTGAAGGCCTCTATTCTTCAGGACCTGAAGCTGAGCAAAAGAAAAGGATATTATACCAAATTTTAAAAAAACATTACGCTATGTTAGCTGAAATTATAACCATTGGTGATGAAATACTGATCGGGCAGATTGTAGATACCAATTCTGCATGGATGGCACAGAAATTAAACCTGATCGGTATTAAGGTTAAACAGATTACCTCGGTGTCTGATGATGCAGCACATATTACAGAAGCGCTGAAACTTGCCGAAGGTCGGGCGGATGTAATCCTGATTACCGGAGGTCTTGGGCCTACTAAAGATGATGTGACCAAAGTAACTATAGCAAAGTACTTCCATATGGGTTTTAGAAGGGACCAGGAAACTTTAGACCATGTAACGCATATTTTTACGAGCCTGAACAGACCGATGATAGAGCTGAACCGCCGGCAGGCTGATGTGCCCGATGGCTGTGAGGTGATCCAGAATAAGAATGGTACGGCACCTTGTATGTGGTTTGAGCAACATGGAAAAATCTATGTGTCTATGCCAGGGGTGCCATTCGAAATGATGTACCTGATGACGGAAGAGATCCTGCCACGTTTGAAAAACGCATTTAAACTGCCCGCTATTTTTCATAAAACCATTTTAACGGCCGGTATTGGCGAATCTTTCCTGGCCCAGGAAATTGAAGACATTGAAAATGCCTTACCTGATCACATTAAACTGGCTTATCTGCCCAAACTTGGACAGGTACGGCTGAGATTAAGTGGAACAGGTGCCGATGAAGCAACGCTGCAGCAGGAAGTGATGTTTTATGCACAGCAACTGATCGGCAGGGTAAAAAAAAATGTGGTGGCCGACCAGGATATTCCGCTGGAAAAGGCACTGCTGAACATCATGCAGGAACGGCAGCTTACCTTGAGCACTGCCGAAAGTTGTACTGGTGGTTATATTTCTCAATTGATCACGCAGCATCCTGGATGTTCTGCCGTATTTGCAGGCGCTGCGGTTACTTATTCCAATGCATTAAAAATGTCCGTCCTTGGTGTGCTGCCTGAAACCCTGGAAAATTACGGAGCGGTGAGTGAGCAAACAGTAAAAGAAATGGCCATGGGTGCGGTTGCTAATTTCAAAACAGATTATGCGGTCGCCGTGAGTGGAATTGCCGGCCCGGATGGAGGTACTGAAGAGAAACCCGTTGGTACTGTGTGGATTGCAGTAGCAACCCAATATAAGGTAGTGGCCAGGTTGTTCAGGTTTGGCAACCGTCGTGCACAAAATATTGAACGTGCGGCAATAGCTGCATTAACGATGGTTTTGAATGAGCTGAAACAAGATGTGGGTTAAGTCTGGGAAATACTTTACTTTTGCACCTGATACAAATCATAAAATAAAAAATGGCTCAATACGAATTATTGTTACCTAAAATGGGGGAGAGCGTTGCGGAAGCAACCATAATTAAATGGGTTAAACAACCGGGTGAACTGATTGAGATGGATGACACCGTTTTGGAGATTGCCACGGATAAAGTAGATTCTGAAGTCCCATCGCCAATAGCGGGTAGATTAGTAAAGCAATTATTTAAAGAAGACGATATTGTACAGGTAGGTGCCGTAATTGCGATTATAGAAACGGATGCCGATGCCCCGGTAGTTGCTGAGCAGGCAGTTGAAACTCCCGCAGCAGTAAGCGTACCTGAGGCGGAGCCAGTTACAGCAAACATACCGGGGATGGAACAGCTACCTGCTGATTTTGTCTCAGACCGTTTTTATTCGCCCCTGGTAAAAAATATTGCAGTACAGGAGGGTATAACTGTTGAAGAATTGGATACAATTAGCGGAACCGGTGCTGAAGGGCGTTTAACTAAAGATGATTTATTGAACTATATTCAAAACGGGAAAAAAACTGGCGATGTAAGCAGAGAGGAAGAAGTGAAGCCCGTAGCCCAGCAGTCTGCAGTCGCACAACCCCTAAAAGTTCAGCCAACTCAGGCAGCGGCAAGTATAAGTGGTGGTGATGAGATCATTGAGATGGACAGGATGCGTAAGTTAATTGCCGAACACATGGTAATGAGCAAACAGACCTCTCCGCATGTAACCTCTTTTGTAGAAGCAGATGTAACCAATATGGTACTATGGCGTGAAAAGGTAAAAAGGGATTTCGAGAAGCGTGAAAACGAGAAGATCACCTTTACGCCCATATTTGTGGAAGCGGTAAGCAGGGCGATCAAAGATTTTCCGATGATCAATGTATCGGTAAACGGAAATCAGATCATTAAGAAAAAAGATATCAATATCGGTATGGCAGCTGCATTACCAAGTGGTAACCTGATTGTGCCGGTAATAAAAAATGCGGATGAGCTGAACCTGCTGGGTTTAACAAAAGCGGTTAACGACCTGGCCAGCCGTGCCCGGGCCTCGAAATTAAAGCCTGATGAAACGCAAAACGGCACTTTCACCTTAACCAATGTGGGTTCTTTTGGTAATGTAATGGGCACACCGATCATTAATCAGCCGCAGGTAGCTATATTGGCTGTGGGTGCCATTAAAAAGAAACCAGCGGTGTTGGAAACGGAAGCTGGTGATGTGATTGCGATCAGGCATATCATGTTCCTTTCTTTATCTTATGACCACAGGGTTGTTGACGGGGCCCTTGGGGGTTCATTCGTACGCCGGGTGGCCGATTACCTGGAAAACTGGGACCTGAACAGAGAAATATAGTAGCGTAGAAGAACAACTCATAGAAAAAGGCCCCAATGGGGCCTTTTTCATGATCAAAAACAAAAAAATAATTAATTAAATAATACCTCTTCGTCTGCTACAGTTTTAATCTGCTGCTCCGTATAAGTATATTTTCCGGTGTGGGCAATAAATACGTCTTTCTGCTCCAGTAAGTCGCGATTAGCTATCAGGCTTTTCAGGCTTACATTGCCAATCACGTATTTATAATCATCACGTGAAAAACGTTCCACAATATTTTCAATCTGCAGTTTTTCTACAGTGTATTCGTGTACATAACGCAGGTAAACTTCAATGTTTACATCGTCAGTATGTAACAGTCCATTGTGCTGGTGGTATTTTTTGTATTCATAGCGGTAACCATACCTTAGGGCAGCAATGTCAGACAATACAGCTGCACCAGTCGGATGTCCGCCAGCTCCTTTTCCAAAAAAGAACTGCTTGTCGGCAAATGCAGCCTGCACAGTTACCCCATTATATTCATTCTCTACATTGTAAAGAAAATCATCAGATTTTACAAATTTGGGCAATACATAAGTAACCACCTGTTTAGTGCTTATTTTGCGGGCTGTAGGTACCAGTTTAATTTTAAAGTTCTTTTCCCTTGCATATCTGATGTCATTTTCAGAAAGGTTCTGAATGCCAATATTAAGGATTTTATCGGGATTGATGAATAAACCATAAGCGTGCGCCGTAGCAATGGCCAGCTTAAATTTAGGATCATAACCCCCTACGTCAAGAATTGGATCTGTTTCTGCGAAGCCAAGGTCCTGTGCCTGTTTCAAAGCCACCCCATATTCCAGGTTTTCGTTAAATATTTTTGAAAGGATATAATTTGACGAACCGTTAAATATCCCGCTGATGCCATGCAACAGTTCGTTATCGTAATATTCTTCCAGGTTACGGATAATTGGGATACTGCCACATACTGCACCCTCATAGAGTAGCGATGCATCATATTTTTCCTGTAGCTCTACCAGTTCGGCAAGGTGCGAAGCGATCATTTTTTTATTGGCTGAAACTACGTTCTTGCCACTGATCAATGCCCTTTTAACAATATCAAAAGCAGCATCAGCATCATCAATCAGTTCTACAATCGTGTTGATCTCGCTATTGTTCAGCAATTCATTGTGATCTGTAGTAAAAAGGTGTGCATCCAGGCTGCGCTTTTTGTCGGGGTTTTTGATGGCGATCTTAATGATTTCAAGATTCAGATCCTGACCGCGGATGATGTCATGTAATCCCTGGCCCACTACTCCAAAACCAAATAACCCAATTTTAAGTTTCTTGCTCATCTGTTTATTTATGCTGTTTTATGTAATTTAATTATTTTCTTGTGTACGCTCTCTTTAAGGAAATTACCAATAACGTTTGTAAGCGCATCTGTTTCAATCAGGAAACCGTCATGGCCGTAGGCCGACTTCAGACTTTGGAATTCTGCACCAGGGATGTTTTCTGCCATGAACTCCTGTTCTGCCAATGGGAAAAGAATGTCATTTTCAATACCTATTACCAGGGTATTTGCTTTTACCAATGCCAGGGCGTCAATTACACTATTTCTGTTCCTGCTTACATTATGACTGTCCATCGCTTTGCTCAGGTACCAGTAGCTGTAAGCATTGAAACGCTTACAGAGTTTTTCTCCCTGGTAATTCTGATAGGAAGAAGCCCTGAAGCTACCGATTTTATCGTTCACACTTTCCAGCTGGGTAGCCGAATAGGCATCATAGGTCCTGTAGGACAATAAAGCAATGCTTCTGGCAACTTTTAATCCTTTTAACCCGCCATCAGGTTTTTGTGCATAAAAACTACGGTCCGTTGTAATGGACAGCCGCTGGCTCTCATTAAAGGCTATGCCCCATGGCGAGTGTACGGCATTGGTGGCCACTAAAATAAGGTTCTCTATGGCATTGTTATCAGTGATGGCCCATTCCAATGCCTGTTGTCCCCCTAATGAACCGCCAATCAATACCTTAACCGTACTGATCCCCAGATGTGCTGCAAGCAGCCGGTGTGCTGCAACCAGGTCCCTGATGGTAAACTCCGGAAAGGCCAGGTAATAAGGCTGACCAGTTACCGGATTGGTACTCAATGGGTTGGTGCTGCCATAATGCGAGCCCAATACATTGGCACATATGATAAAGTGTTCATCAGGATTAAACAGCGCATTGTTGCCAAAAAGCCCTTTCCACCAATCCAGCACATCAGAATTCGCTGTAAGTGCATGACAGGCCCAAATTACATTGTCCTTTTTGGCATTTAATTTACCATAAGTCTGATAGGCAATTTCAAGCTTACGCAACTTTTTGCCATTTTCAAGTTTAAAGGTTTTGTTGTAATTATATATGGAGATTGTACTCATTACTAAATCTTGGTAAAATTGAGGAGCAGGTGTTTATTTTTTGATACTGGCAAAGGCCTGTTCAAAATCTGCTTTGATATCGTCTATATGCTCTATACCAACCGATACCCTTAACTGATTGGGCTTAACCCCGGCAGCAATTTGTTCGTCCTCGCTCAGTTGCTGATGGGTGGTAGCCGAAGGCTGGATGATCAGGGTTTTTGCATCGCCAACATTTGCCAGGTGGCTTACCAGTTTAAGGCTGTCTACCAGAGCTGTAGCCTGTTCTTTATCTCCTTTTAGTTCAAATGACAATACTGCACCAAAACCATTTTGCAAATACTTTTTAGCATTGGCATGATAAGGGCTGCTTTCCAGACCCGGGTAGCTTACACTTTTTACTGCTTCATGGTTTTCCAGCCAGGTGGCCAGGGCCAGCGTATTGTCTACATGGCGCTGCACACGAAGGGATAAGGTTTCTAAACCCTGTAACAAGAGGAAAGAGTTGATTGGCGCAATGGCCGGACCAAAATCCCTTAATCCTTCTACACGTGCACGAATGATAAACTGTATGTTACCAAATGGGCCGCCTATTCCGAATACATCGTTAAAAACAAGGCCATGGTAACCTTCAGAAGGCTCGGTAAACTGTTTAAATTTACCATTTCCCCAATTGTAGTTTCCGCCGTCTACAATTACCCCACCTATACTGGTCCCGTGTCCGCCAATCCATTTGGTGGCCGATTGTACCACAATATGCGCACCATGTTCCAGGGGCTTAAACAGATAACCGGCTGCACCAAAAGTATTGTCTACAATCAGGGGCAGGTCGTGTTTATTGGCAATAGCAGCTAATTTTTCGAAATCGATGATGCTATAGGCCGGGTTACCGATACTTTCTACATACAAAGCTTTGGTATTGGCGTCTATTTTGGCCTCAAAATCTGAAGGATCATCGCCATTGGCAAATTTAACTTCAATGCCCAAACGCTTAAAGGCAACTTTAAACTGGTTATACGAACCTCCGTACAGATGGGATGAGGATACAAAATTATCTCCTGCCTCTAAAATGTTGTTTAAAGCGATGAACTGTGCGGCCTGTCCCGATGCTACGGCAAGGGCTGCTACACCACCTTCCAGTGCGGCCACTCTTTTTTCAAACACATCTGTAGTAGGGTTCATGATACGGGTGTAAATGTTCCCGAATTCTTTTAAAGCGAAAAGGTTTGCACCATGTTCGGAGTTTTTGAAGCCGTAAGAAGTCGTTTGATATATTGGAACGGCCCTTGAGCCTGTTGTAGGATCAATTTCCTGGCCTGCATGTACTTGTAGTGTTTCGAATTTATGAGAAGCTGACATAATTTTTGAATTTTATATGGTGTAATTGATTTTCTATGGGATGCGACCGGGCATAATTCTAGCCTGAAAGCATGTTTTGTTTAGCGTACCCAAAAGGGCCTTCCGGATGGATCAAGAAATGCAAAAGGAAGATTTTAAGGATTATTGCATGCAACAGCACATACAGTTGGTATGCTTTGGGCAACAATAATTACGAAGTGTTGAAATAATCGTTTTCATCTGTTTTAATTTATCTTTCCAAACAGCACCATGCTGCCTGGTCAGGAATTGGCACCTTCTCCATTTTGGGAGGGTTGCCAGTGGGTCAAAGAGCCTGTCTCTCGCCACTTCTTTATAAATCAAACCTTTGTTAGGAGGTGTTGACTTGATCGGCTTTCGCCAATTGATGCCACAAATGTAGGGCTCAGGAACAAAATAACCAAAATTTAATTCTGATTTTTTTGTAATTAATTGATATTTAAGCTTATAATTTGATTTTTAACCCTGCTTAGCCTTAGCCTTTTTAAGATAAAGCCTGTTCAAAATCAGCAATTAAGTCATCAATATGTTCCAGTCCAGCTGATATCCGAATTAAATTTTGTGGTGTTTTGGTGTCAGGACCTTCTATCGAGGCCCGGTGTTCAATTAAACTTTCTACCCCGCCCAAACTTGTCGCCTGAGCAAACAGCTTCATTTTGTTTACAACCCGTCTCGCTTCATCTGCTCCACCTTTGATCAGGATGGACAGCATACCTCCAAAACCAGTCATCTGTTGTCTGGCGGTTTCATGACCTGGATGTGTGGGCAGTCCAGGATAAAATACGGCTTCAACAACAGGATGTTTTTCCAGGTAAAGGGCCAGTGCCATTCCGTTTTCGCAATGCCCCCGCATGCGGTAGGCTAGTGTTTTGATGCTCCTGCTCAATAAAAAGCAATCAAAGGGCGAAGGTACTGCGCCACCTACCTGCTGTATGTTCCTGATTTTCTCCCAGAGTTCATCTTTTTCTGCGGTAACGAGTACGCCGCCCAGCACATCGCTATGTCCGCCTATGTATTTGGTTGAAGAATGCATCACAATATTAGCACCCAGTGCGATCGGGTTTTGCAGGCATGGCGAAGCAAAGGTACTGTCGCAGGCCAATATCAACCCCTTTGATCTGGCGATTTGTGCAATCGCAGCAATGTCGGTAATCTTCAGCAGGGGGTTCGATGGGGTTTCTACCCAGATCATCACAGTGTTTTTCCTGATGTGCCCGCCAATCAGGTCCGGGTTTGTCAAATCGATAAAGTCGATCTCAATGGTATCGGCAAATATGCTTTGTAACTGTCTTTTAAAACCCCAGTACATGTCGTCCGGTGCCAGAATGTGACTGCCCGGTTTTAAAGCCTGAAAAACACTCATTCCGGCAGTATTGCCTGATGAAAAAGCACAGGCATCCGCACCCTTTTCCAGCTCTGCCATTGTTTTTTCCAATGCAGCTCGGTTAGGGTTACTCATTCTGCTATACATATGTCCACCAGAGTATCCACCGTCAGCGTCCCTTAAAAAAGTTGTAGATAAATTTATCGGTGCTGTAACATCTTTTGTATGGGGTTCATATAAATTTCCAGCATGTATGGCCAATGTTTCTGCTCTCATTATTATGGGGTTAAATGCTAAAATATAGCGTAAAGGTATAATGAGGTTAAAGGTAAAAATTATTATGCTGAAGTTTTGGCAGGATTTATGTATTTAAAAAGTAAAAAATTAAGATATGAAAAGAATATTCCTGATAGCAGCCATTTTTTGCAGTGCATTAATGGTATTGCAAGGCTGTTCACCAAAAGGTGCAGCCACTACACAACCTTTAAAAAGAGGTAACATTACAGGTAGCTGGGTGTTAAATGACATTACTTTCGAAGGAATCCCTCAATCTTCCGTAAAATCCTTGTTCGGAGAAGGCTCCTACACTTGTTTTGTAGGCAGTACATGGCGGTTAACCAACAGTGGCAATGGTAGTTATAGCTTGCCGGGTGGAACAGGCTGTGCCGCTAAAACACAAACCATTTACTGGTCGGCCAGCACAAAAGAGGACACTTTCCAGTTTAAAAAAATATACGAAGGTGATAAGCCTAAAAATGTAACAGAAGGCTACAGGATGTTACTGGCCTCAACCAATGGTGAAAATATGGTGATCAAAACACCGGTTGAATATGGCAGTGCAACAGCTTACATTGTGCTGAATTTTAATAAAGCTGCAAAATAAGGGGAAAAATAACCCTTCTCTTCTAAGTCTGCATAATTGCGCTGAAAAAGCGCAAAGATGCCAGGACTTTTCTGAGAAGGTGATTTTTCTTTCAAGTAATAACAAATCAGGGTGCCCAAACGGCACCTTGATTTGTTATTATAGCATATATAATTTTTTTATATATCCGAATAATCAACAGGATATAAGAACCGGGTGTCGTTTTTGGATACATTGTTCTGATATTCCGGCATGTTTTTTAGTTTTTGCCATTGCTCATCTTTTCCGAAGGTCTTCCAGTGTTCGTCCCTGTCTGCTTTATTTTCAAAGGTGGTCAGATACATGAGGTTGGGCATTCTGCTGCCTGCAATCACCTCAGCATAAAAAACGGCATTGAAATTCAGACGTTTAAATAAGCCTATTTCATCTCCTTTATTAAACATTTCTATTTTGTTCTTAGCGCGCTTTTCGGTCGGGCTTTCATAGCTGCGCAGTTCGTAAATGCGTTCTGCTTTTGCTGAAGACAAATTTGGCATTTTAAGATTCCGATGTCCTTCAAAAGCAGTTAACAATATATTTTCCATCCTTTCATAAGGCGCGGCCGTATGTAAGGCATCGAGATAGGCTTTCCCGTCTTCCTTCAATTTACTGTCCTTTTCCAATACATTTTCCAGGCTGGAAAACTGCTGGTAGGAACGAAAGGGAATAAATACATAGATCAGTTTTTCGGCCTGGGGATCATCTGTCCGGACGGGTTTAAAAACACCAACTTTAGCAATGCCTGCACGATGTAGCGCAGGAAGGTAAGCCAGTTTTAGAAAATCATCTACGGTTTTTTCCTGCTCCGCGTTTTTCAGATGATAAATCCTGATCTGATAAAAATCTTTGTCAGGTGCATTGGCAAGAAGCTGGGTTACCGGCAGGAGTATACCAATGAAAATAGTGATAAGTTTAGGCATGGTTGGTTTCTATAATTTCTTTGATTTTGATCAGACGGTCATAAAAGCATTCAAAGGGCCTTACATTACCGTGTATCTTTAAAACTACCAGGTGGGTTTGTACACAATGGGCAACATCATTTATTCTGGTACCTGGACAAAGGTTTATCGATTGGGGTAAATCTATTCCTGAAAAATGGGCTTCTAGTTCTTCAATTGTCATAGTCGCAAATATAAGGTTAGTGAAGCTCTTTTACACAATGCTGACAGGTTAAATCGGTTTAAAAAACAGGTATCTAATGATTTTATGCTATTTTTGTCCATTATACCTAACAGATGGATACTACTTCAAAACTTGCATTGATCTTAGCAGATGCTGATCTTCCGGCAGCACTCAAAGCAATTGCCCTAAAAGTTCAGAACCAGGAAAGGATTACCTTTGATGAGGGCGTTTACCTGTATGAAAATGCGGAACTGGGCTATCTGGGTGTTTTAGCCAATTACATCAGGGAACAAAAGCACGGCGACAATACCTATTTCAACCGGAATTTTCATATAGAACCTACGAATGTTTGCGTGTACGATTGTAAATTCTGCTCTTACTCCCGTCTGATCAAACAGAAAGAAGAAGGTTGGGAAATGAGTGTGGACGGTATGATGGAGGTATTGAAGAAATATGACCATGAACCCGTAACAGAGGTGCACATTACCGGCGGGGTAGTGCCTAAACAGAACCTTGAATTTTACAGCGATTTTTTCAGAAGGGCAAAAGCACACCGCCCGGAGCTGCACATCAAGGCATTAACTCCTGTTGAGTATTATTATATCTTTAAAAAGGCGAAACTGAGCCATTATGACGGGATGAAATACATGCAGGAAGCCGGTTTGGATTCCATGCCCGGCGGTGGGGCAGAGATCTTTCATCCGGAAGTACGGGAAAAAATTGCACACGATAAATGCAATGCCGAGCAATGGCTCGATATTCACGAACAGGCGCATAAACTGGGCATGAAAACAAATGCTACCATGCTTTATGGTCATATAGAGCAATTCTGGCACAGGGTAGACCATATGGAGCGTTTGCGCCGGCAACAGGACAAGACCGGAGGCTTTCAGGCTTTTATTCCGCTTAAATTCAGGAACCAGCACAACCAGATGGACCATGTTCCGGAGGTTTCGGTGATAGAAGATTTGCGAAATTATGCCATTGCCCGTATTTACATGGATAATTTTGACCACATTAAAGCCTATTGGGCAATGATCAGCAGGCAAACCGCGCAGTTGTCGCTAAACTTTGGTGTTGATGATATAGATGGTACTTTAGACGATACGACCAAGATCTATTCTATGGCAGGTGCAGAGGAACAACACCCGGCAATGAGTACCCGCGACCTGGTCGACCTCATCAAACAGGTAAAACGGAAACCAATAGAAAGGGAT
The DNA here is from genome assembly GCF_014200825.1 of Pedobacter sp. AK017. NCBI lineage: Bacteria > Pseudomonadati > Bacteroidota > Sphingobacteriia > Sphingobacteriales > Sphingobacteriaceae > Pedobacter > Pedobacter sp. AK017. Next base: position 132,521 of record NZ_JACHCW010000001.1, on the reverse strand, counting down.
ACACTGTATAACGTAGTAACGGATTACAGCCAGGTTACCTTTGAGGATGAAGTAAAACCACAATATTATAAATTGCCAGTAATCAATTAAATGGATAAGGAAATATATATCATCAGACATGGTGAAACAGATTTAAACAAACAGGGAATAGTACAGGGCAGGGGCATCAACAGCGACCTGAATGATACCGGAAAGGCACAGGCGGCAGCTTTTTACGAAGCGTATAAAAACATACCTTTTGATAAAGTATATACCTCTGAATTAAAGCGTACACATCAGACAGTTAAAGGTTTTATTGATGCCGGTACCCCCTGGGAGCAACTGGCCGGACTGGATGAACTGGCCTGGGGGATATGGGAAGGTAAACCTAATGATGAACATGCCATTACTGCATTTAAAGGCCTGATGGAGGCTTGGGAAGCCGGCGATTATGATGCCCATTTTGAGGGGGGTGAAAGTCCAAATGATGTGGTTAGAAGAGAGCAGGAAGCGCTGAATGTTATTAAAGGGGCTGCAAATGAGAAAACCGTATTGGTTTGTATGCATGGCCGGGCTATGCGCTTGTTTTTATGCCTGCTTACCAATAAACCCATCTCCGAAATGACGGAGTTCCCCCATCAGAATACCACACTTTATAAAGTTGAACTTAGTGGAGGTCAGTTTGTGATCACTGAGTTTAACAATACCGATCATTTAAAATAACCTGTACTGTTGAATAAGATTAAGATTTCTGCCGTTTCCTATACCAATACCAAGCCTTTTATTTATGGAATCGAACATTCAGCTTTGCTGGACCAGATTGACCTGAGTCTGGATATTCCTACAGATTGTGCAGCTAAATTAATTGACGGACAGGTAGATATAGGTCTGATTCCCGTAGCTGCAATACCTGATGTTCCTAACGCCCATATTGTAGCCGATTATTGTATTGGCTCGGTTGGGGCAGTAAATTCTGTGTTCATTTTTAGTAAGGTACCTGTTGCCGAGATCGGCACAGTAAAACTGGATCTCCATTCCAGGACCTCTAATCACCTGGCTAAAGTTTTACTGAAATTCCATTTTAAACAACAGGTAAGTTATACCACCGATCAGGCAGCAGAAACAGATGCCATCGTGTTGATTGGCGACCGTACCTTTGGGCGAAAAGAAGAATTTGCTTATGCCTACGATATGGGGCAGGAATGGATGAATTTTACAGGTTTGCCATTTATGTATGCCGCATGGGTAGCCAATAAGCCTATTCCGCAGGCTTTTATCAATGATTTTAATGAGGCCCTGGCCTTCGGCCTGTCCAAAAGGAAAGCACTTTTACAGGAATTGCCCGAGCAGGCGAATTTTGATCTGGAGGATTATCTGCTCCATAAACTGGATTTTGAGCTTACAGCCAAAAAACGTGAGGCACTGGAGCTCTTCCTGATGTACATTACAAAATTATAAACCTATTCACATTTTTTTAATTTTCAACAAATCGCAAAGCCTACGCCTCAAGGTAGTATCTTTACGATTTTGTAAACAGAATCATTTTGGCTAAAGATCATACTAAGGAAACCCCGTTAATGCAACAGTACAATGTGATTAAGGCAAAGTACCCGGGTGCATTATTATTGTTCAGAGTTGGAGATTTTTATGAAACATTTGGTGAAGATGCCATTAAAACTTCCCAGATATTAGGCATTGTACTGACCAGGAGGGGAACTGGTCCCAACGGCGCACTGGAACTGGCAGGCTTTCCGCACCATTCTTTAGACAATTATCTTTCCAAGCTGGTACGGGCCGGCCAAAGAGTAGCCATATGCGATCAGCTGGAAGATCCCAAAACCACTAAAACAATTGTAAAAAGAGGCGTAACCGAGCTGGTCACTCCTGGAGTAGCCTATAATGACAATATTCTGAACCAGAAATCAAATAATTATCTGGCTGCGGTATTTTTTGACAAAAATACAATAGGGGTGTCTTTTGCAGATATTTCTACAGGAGAATTCCATGTCGCACAAGGCAATGCAGAGTATATTGATAAACTTTTACAAGGTTTCAGGCCCAATGAGGTTGTTTTTCAAAAGACCAAAAGAAAGGAATTCCTGGAGGCATTTGGGGATAAATTTTATACCTATCATCTGGACGACTGGGCCTTTACCGGCGATTATGCCAATGAAACGCTGACCAAACATTTTGAAGTAAATTCTTTAAAGGGTTTTGGGGTAGATAGACTGCAGACCGGTATTGTAGCTGCCGGAGTGGTATTACATTATTTAAATGAAACTGAACACCGCAACTTAAAGCACATCACCTCCATCTCCCGTTTGGAAGAGGATAAGTACATGTGGCTCGACCGCTTTACCATCCGTAACCTGGAACTCGTAAGTTCGGCCAATGACAATGCGGTAACGCTTTTTGAAGTGCTTGACCAAACCAGCACACCAATGGGTGCCCGTTTGCTGCACAAGTGGATCATTATGCCACTGAAGGAGTTGAAACCTATAGAAGAACGCCTGGGCATGGTTGATTTTCTGGTGAAACACGACGCGCTTTTACAGGAGTTCCTCTCGCACATCAAACAGATCGGCGATCTGGAAAGACTGATTTCCAAAGTGGGACTCCAAAAGGTAGGGCCAAGAGAGCTTTGCCAGCTTAAAAAAGCATTGTACCATATTGAAGCCGTTAAAAATATCGCTGAAGCCTCAAAGAACCCCTTTTTATCGGTTCTTGCTGATCAGCTGAACCCTTGCTTAAGCATCCGCGAAAAGCTGGAAAGAGAATTACAGCAGGATCCGCCGGCATTATTGATCAAAGGCAACGTGATTGCCGATGGCATAGACGAGGAACTGGACAGGCTGCGAAAAATTTCCTTTGGAGGTAAGGATTATTTAGTGGAAATCCAGAAAAGAGAGGCTGCCGCAACGGGTATCCCATCTTTAAAGATAGCCTTTAACAATGTTTTTGGCTATTACCTGGAAGTTACCCATACCCATAAGGATAAGGTGCCTGCCGACTGGATCAGGAAGCAGACACTGGTTAGTGCCGAGCGCTACATTACCCCCGAGCTGAAGGAGTATGAAGAGCAGATCCTGGGCGCAGAGGAAAAAATCCAGCAGATCGAAGTAAAGCTGTACAACGAACTGATGTACCAGGTAAGTACTTATATAAAACCCATCCAGCTGAACGCTTTTTTAATTGCCCAGCTGGATGTATTGCTTTGCTTTGCCCAACTGGCCGTTAAAAACCATTATGTAAAACCAGAGATCAATAAAGGCAAGGTACTCGACATCAAAGGGGGAAGACATCCGGTTATTGAACAGCGCCTGCCGGTGGGCGAGGCCTACATTACCAATGATGTGTTCCTGGATAACGATACCCAGCAGATCATCATCATTACCGGTCCCAATATGTCGGGTAAGTCGGCCATTTTACGCCAGACAGGCTTAATCGTGCTCATGGGGCAAATGGGTTGTTTTGTTCCTGCCAAGGCCGCTGCTATCGGACTGGTCGACAAGATCTTTACCCGCGTTGGGGCATCGGATAATTTGTCATCCGGAGAAAGTACGTTCATGGTAGAGATGAATGAAACCGCCAGTATCCTGAACAATATATCTGATAATAGTCTGATCCTGCTTGATGAAATCGGCCGGGGAACCAGTACTTATGACGGGATATCCATTGCCTGGGCCATTGCCGAGTTTTTACATACGCATCCAACGGCCAGGCCTAAAACGCTGTTTGCCACACATTATCACGAACTGAATGAGCTGGCAACTACCATGAACCGCATCAGGAACTTTAATGTATCTATTAAAGAACTGGGCAATAAAGTAATATTTTTAAGGAAACTCATCCCCGGGGGTAGCGAGCATAGCTTTGGTATCCATGTGGCTAAGATGGCAGGTATGCCACCTAAGCTGATCAACAGGGCCAACGAGATCTTAAAGAAACTCGAAATTGACCGAACAGAAGGCCAGAGCATTAAGGACAGCATTAAAAAAGTACAGAACCAGGCCTATCAGTTGCATATGTTTGCTGTAGACGACCCGATTTTAGTTAAAATAAGGGATATGCTGAACAACCTGGATGTAAACGTGCTGACACCCGTTGAGGCTTTGCTGAAGCTGGACGAGATACAGCGTTTAATTAAACAGTAATATGAATATCAGTAGTTTATTATCCGGAAAAAACAGATACAGCATGCTGCTGCTGCTATTGGTTGCATTATTTTTTTCTGCCTGTAGTTCAAGACGGAATACGGTGAAGCCTGGCAGTACGGCTGCGGCCAAAGCTGCAGACGCCATGTCGCATTTAAAGAACAGGAGCCTGTATAAGTTTATAACCGATTGGACAGGTGTTCAGTATAGGTTGGGGGGACTGGATAAAAGGGGGGTCGACTGTTCCGGCTTTGCTTTATTGCTGCAAAAAGATATTTATGGCAATACCTTGCCCAGAAGGTCCAGGGACCAGGCTGATGCCGTGAAAGAAAAGAGTATGGGCCAGCTGAATGAGGGCGATCTGATCTTTTTTTCTTTCGGAGGCGGCGCAGTAGACCATGTTGGGGTTTACCTGAACAACAATTATTTTGTGCATGCCTCTACTACCAGGGGCGTTGTGGTCGACGATTTAAGTCTGCCTGCCTATCAAAGGGCTATTGTTAAGGCTGGATCTTTAAAAAACTAAAGGATGTCAAAACCTAAGCACGATATTTCATTCTGGACCAAATACAGCAAATTTGCCACCACTGAGATCCTGATGTACCTGATCATGGTGATTGGCATTGCACTGGGGATTTTATTATTGAGCTGAGTTGAGCTTAAAAATAGCCTTAGCCTGGTCGGCCGAACTTACTGCAGTGATGAAGTTCGAAAAATCAGTATATTTTTCCGCCGGATAACTGCCATTGTTCAATATAAACCTTCGGGTATAGATCAGTTTTCTGTCTTCTTTTTTAATACTTACCTGATAGCTCCCAAATTCATTTTTAAGTATTTTATTGTCGGGTGTAAGCTCAATACTCACATTTTCAGGAAGGTGGTAAATGATCTCGTCCACATCGGTATAACCCCTGTTGATAAATACAGGCAGGGTCCTGTTCCTGACTTCAGGTACACTGCGTTCTTTATTGAAAGCATTTAATACCAGGTAAATGTGGCTATTGGTCTGGGCTGCATATTTTTGGATACTTAGGTCCAGCACCTCTGTGGTTACAGGATTACTGCCCTTATCCTGCTTGTAATGAAGTGAACTGAAGTTAATGTTGTCAATGTCATATGCAGTTTTCAGTAATTTTAACTGTTCAGTTAAAGGCTGATTGATCATTTTGTCGCAATTGTCATACTGTGCACCGCTAAACGTAGTTTTCAGGCTGCCCTTAATGTTACCTTCCCCGTCTAAAGTTAGTTCGGCCCGGCGGTCCTGTAAGTTCATTGCTGTGGTCAGTGCCGGGGTTTTTAATATTTTTCCTGCCTCTTCTGTGCAGGCCAGTACCGTACGGTCGTCCGTAAAGCTACCCAGAAAGCCAAAAGGCGCATCCTGACTGGTACATTCCAGCCATGTGGTGTCATTTTTAAGCGGTAAACATAAAATGATATGATTTCCCTGGTTCATACTGGCAAAATCAGTCTCCATGTTCTTTTTGAAATCCCCTGCATTTACCACGCAATACCAGGAGGGGATGTTAACTGCTTTCAGCAGGCTTTGGGTATAATTTACCAGGGCTTTACAATCGCCATAAGAAACCTGGTGAACTTCCGCTGCAGGAATGGGCCTGTTGCCACCAATACCAATCTGAACACTAATGTACCTGGTTTTCTTCTGCACATATTCATAGATCTTTCGGGCCTTGTCCTTATCGTTATCTATTCCTGCCGTAAGGGCTTTAACTTCGGCTATGGCAGCAGGGGGCAATGTCTGCCTGTTTTTAACCAGTTCAGTATAAATCCACTTGCCCAGCTCATCCCAGTTCTGGTATTTTCCTTTATAACCATAAAAATTAAAATCTTCGGGAGCAACTTTTATATGGGTGCGGTAATCATTTGGGTTTGGCGCATAGGGCTCCGGTTTAAAAGCTGGTATATTTTTTACGGTCCAGGTCTGGCTTTTAAACTTGTCGGTCTGGATAAGTTCGGGTTCTCCTTTATAATTGTAAGCCTTAACCCGTATTTTATCTTCAGGTTTACAAATGAAAGTATAGCTGCTCAGGGCAACGGCAACACCTGCACTGCCACTGGCATACCAGTCAGGTATCGCCAGGTTCTGTTTTGACCTGACCTCATACTCGCATACCATCGTATAAGGATAGGCTAAAGCAGTAGGGGCAAAATGTTTTACCCGGTCATCCTCAAATAAAGAAAAATTGTTTACCGCACTGTGGTCTGTAAAATTACTGAGCGTAAATTTACTGATCTGTTTTCCCCAGGCATCCAGGATCATCCCTTTAACATATTTTATGCTTACATTTTTATCATAGAATAAGGTCAGTTCGGCCTCATCGTCCCCATTTTTATTGAGTATGGTAACCGTTTTTTTGATGTTTAAACTTACATTGTCGTTTGCACGCATATCTACGGTGGTCTCCATTTTCCTGATCACCGCATTTGCACGGTTCTTCAGTTCTGCAGGAATCTCATCTGCTGTATAACTTTCCTGTGAAAAAGAGCGGAATGTACAAAGCAGCAGCGCCAGTAGCACCAGTTCTTTCAACTTCATCTATTTTGATTTTTTAAGGATAATATCTGTTTTCTGCAATTGGATGATCCTGCTGTAGAACTCCTTAAGTGAAAGGTATTCTGCAGAGCTATAAATTGGTTTGTTAAGCTGCATCAGCTGGTTAAACAGCAGGATATTGTCTTCAACAGCAGTTGTACAGATAAACCTGCCACCCGCATCGGCCAGTACCATGTTCAGTTCTTTAGGCTTGTCGGCCAAATTATAGTTATCAGGCAGTTTAATTGTCATGTTGATGCGGATTTCCTTTTCTGCACCCAGATCTACAGGATAGGTACGCTCATTTAAATTGAAAGGATTTTTGCTGATCCGGTCGATAAAAAACGGGTTAAAAAATAAAGGGTCACTATTGAGGTTGGAAAAGGCTGACATTTCAACTTCATAATTTTCGGTAAGCAGGTTTTCCAGGCTGTCCAGGTTATGGATTGCATATTTAAGGATCCTGATCTGGGGCATACTCTCATCCAGCTTCTCTACATATTCATCCACCGAACTTGCTGCCAGGATCTTTTTACGTTTATTATAGGCCGCATAACCAATGGCGTGGATGGTCAGGTTACCCCGTATTTTTCCATCTTTTCCCAGCTCAGCAATTAAACTGTACCGGAGTGTTTCTTTCTGACTGGCTTTAAGGTCATACCAGTAGGAGGGTTTTTTCAGGTTGATTACCCTTCCCTGTCCGTTAATGCAATGGAGTGGCAGCAAACCAAATGGCATTAAAGGCTCTGTTGCATCCAGCAAATAGCTTTTTCCCTCAATGTTTACCTTAGCTATTACATAATTAAAATCAGTGATCACGGGGTATAAGTTATTCACAGTGCCATTGGAACGGGTCGAAAGGATAACCGCTTCTGCATCCAGATTCGCTGCACTTAATGCAGCTACCAGCGCCAGGTTAATGTCCGCCGTATTGCCGGAATGGGTTTCCAAAGCTTTTTTTATTGTATTTTCAGTTTGAATTCCAATAAATCCGTTTCGCTTGATGTTGCGCTTAATGTAATCATAGATTTCATTTGCCTTGTCCAGCGGTGCAGTCTTATTTTTCAGGATCTCTGGCAACAGCTCTTTAAAAAGGTCTTTTCTTTTCATCTGGCTGCCAAATGATTTGTCATTTATCAGCTCAAAGTCCACATCCTTCCATTCCTTGGTTACACTTTTCTTCCCGCCCGACAGCAGGTAGTATTCGGAGAGTTCAAAATTAATGGCCGACCTGAAATTACTTGGGGCAGTCATGTAATCTTCTTCAACCAATGCCGGGATATCTTTCATGATATAGGTCATTTTTGAACAGTCATAGGGCCTTCCTGAAATTCTGAGGCATTCTTTATAGAGTTCAGCATTTTGTGAACTGAGCTTCTGTGCCCCACGTAAGGATACATTATAAGTGTAAAGGGCAGGGATAATGGCAATGTATTCGCTGTACAGTTTCGGGATGTCCGACTGGAATTCCCAGCTCCTGAAGTTAAAAAGGCCATGCGAATAGAGGCGGTAGCTGTATTCAATAATACTGCCCTCAACCAGATTGGGCATGGTAAATTTAGTCAGTATCACATATTTGTTCTTTTTCTCGGTAAACACCTTTTTCTTATCCAGTGGTGTTTGTGTAAATTGCCCGTCTATATAATTTATGGTCACTGCTTTCAGGTTCTGGACCATGTCTTCCTTATCGCCATAAATTCTTTGGGGAATGACAACATTTGCACTCCCGAAGCCATTTTTGTTCAGTATTTTTATCCTGACATGGTATTCAAAATCTATATAAAGATTGCCATAACTTTCGTCTAAACGAACTGATGCCGTACCAAATTCCCTTATCACTACTGCATTGGCATTGCTGTCTGTTTTTACCTTTTTTAAGTCAAGATCATCCCCGCTGATTTCCCCAAATCCAAAATCCTGTGCCCTTACAGCAATGGAACAAAAAAATACAAACAGAAAAAGAAGATATTTCATATCTGAGCGTTTAATAAATATGTTAATTTAAATATGATGCAAGATATAGCCTGAAATCTAATAAAAAAAAATAGATTGTAAATTATACCTGCAGAAAAATATGTTATCAAATAAGTCGAGGATTAATGGATGATTTTTACGACTTTTGAAAAGCTACCAAAAAGTTAAAAATGAAATTGAATTTAAAACGCCCACTCGCTTTTTTTGATCTGGAAACCACTGGTGTTAATGTAGGTGCTGATCGTATTGTCGAAATTGCAATATTGAAAGCCATGCCAGATGGATCTGAACTGATCAAGACCATGCGCATCAATCCTGAAATGCCGATCCCATTGTATGCTTCACTGATCCATGGAATTTACGACGAACACATTGCCAATGAGCCTATATTTAAAGAGGTAGCTACTGAACTTGCTGATTTTATTGGTGATGCAGACCTGGCAGGCTACAACTCCAACAGGTTTGATATCCCGGTATTGCTGGAAGAGTTTTTAAGGGCAGGGGTTGATTTTGATATGTCCGACAGGAAATTTGTTGATGTGCAGAACATATTTCATCAGATGGAGCAGCGTACCCTCAGGGCTGCTTATAAATTCTATTGCAACAAAGACATCATCAATGCACACTCCGCAGAAGCAGATATTACGGCAACCTATCAGGTATTGCTGGCACAGATAGAACGTTATAAAGATATTGATTTTGAGGATAAGCAGGGAAATATATCCAGGCCTGTACAAAACGATGTAGAGGCACTTCATGCTTTTACCAATATGAACAAACCGGTTGACTTTGCCGGAAGGATGGTCTATAATGAAAATGATGAAGAGACTTTCAATTTTGGTAAACATAAAGGCAAAACTGTTGAGCAGGTTTTTGACATTGAGCCCAGCTATTATGCCTGGATGAAGCAGGGTGATTTTCCCTTATATACCAAGAAAAAACTCGAGGAGATCTGGACCCGCTGGAACAAAAAGAAGGAACAGCTTAAACTGGAAAGGCAGCAGCAGGCTGAAGCAAACAGGCCAAAAACTCCTCAACCGGTTAAAGTGCAGCAAAACCCTGCCAAGCCACAACACCAGCAGCCTAAAAAAGAAAAACCAGCTGCTGAGCTGACCAACGATATGCTGGAGCAGCTGAAGATGAAATTTGGAAAATAACCCGCAATTTTTATGAAGAAAAGGACAATGGTAACGGCATTGTGCGTCATGCTGTTTGCCCGGGTACATGCCCAGCAAAATTTACCGGTCCCTTCAAATATACGTGCTGCTTATGAAAGGGGGACAAGGGACATTAGCGGTAAACCAGGACCTGCATACTGGCAAAATACGGCCGATTATAAGTTAAAAATCAATTTTAACCCTTCAACCAGGGAGCTGAAGGGCCTTGCAGAGATTGTCTATGTGAACAACAGTAAGGATACCCTTAAACAGCTTTGGTTTAAACTTTACCCCAATCTGTATCAGAAAGGAGCAAATCCCAAAACAAAAGTAGATACCAGAGACCTGGGGGATGGGCTCGACATCCTGTCTGTCCAGGCAGATGGGAAAACCCTGGCCAGCAGCGATCTGGTCATTGAAGGGACCAATATGCATACCGGGATTGCAGCACTTGCACCCGGAAAGTCCATGAAGCTCAGCATTGATTATCAGTACATCTTAAATAAGGGCTCACATATCCGTACAGGGCAGGTAAACGACAGTGCGCATTTTGTAGCTTATTTTTTTCCGCGCATAGCGGTTTACGATGATATAGATGGCTGGAACAAATATCCATACACAGGAGAAGAAGAGTTTTATAACGACTTCTGTAATTTTAAGGCAGAAATTACTGTTCCCGAGCGGTACGTGATCTGGGCTACAGGCAATCTGCTGAATGCTGATGCCGTATTTAAAAAAGAGATAGCCAGTCGTTTAAGCAAGGCAGAAGCAACGGATGAAATCGTAGATGTGATTACGGAACAGGACCTGAAACAAAAAAAGGTAACCAGTAACAAAGCATTTAATACTTATGTGTTTGAAGCAAAAAACGTTACCGATTTTGTTTTCGCTACCAGTAACCATTACCTGTGGAAATCGTCGAGCGTACTGGTGGACTCCCTGACCAAAAGAAGGACCAGGGTAGATGCCGTTTTTAACCCTATCCATAAAGATTATTATGAAGTGGCAGATTTTGCCAGTCAAACGGTATACCTGATGAGCCATGTTTTTCCTAAATGGGCTTTTCCATATCCGCATGAAACTGTTTTTGACGGACTGGATCAGATGGAATATCCTATGATGGTAAACGACAATCCTGTAGCAAAAAGAAAAGATGCCATTACGCTTACCGTACATGAAGTATTCCATACCATGTTTCCCTTTTATATGGGTACCAACGAAACCCAATATGGCTGGATGGACGAAGGCTGGGCAACCATAGCAGAATGGCTGCTGGCCCCGATGATAGACACTACATTGGTGGACGAATATGGGGTAGAGTCGACCGCTATATCTTCAGGTACTAAAAATGATGTGCCTATAGTTACATTAACACCAGATTTAAAAGGGGTAGGTTCTTTTACCAACTCCTATCCTAAGCCTGCAATGGGGTATCTGTTTGTTAAAGATTACCTGGGCGATGAGCTGTTTACCAAAGCCCTGCACCATTACATTAAACAATGGAATGGCAAACACCCTATGCCTTTTGATTTTTTTTACTGCATGAATGAGGGCTCGGGCAAAAACCTGAACTGGTTTTGGAAAGCCTGGTTTTTTGAAGAAGGGGTAACAGACATGGCCATTAAAGCCGCAGACAAAACAGATCAAGGTTATCGCATCAGGATAGAGAATAAAAGTACGAAACCTTTGCCGGTTGACCTGTTGATGGAATATGCAGATGGTACTTTAGCAGAAATACATAAAACCATCGGGGTATGGGAAAAAGGCAACTCCTGGACCGATATTGAGGTAAGTACAGTTAAAACACTTAAAAAAGTCACACTGGGTAGTGTTCATGTCCCGGATAAAGACCCCAACGACAATGTTTTTCTGCTCAGGTAGTGCTTCTTTTAAGAACTCTTTTTTATAAAATCAATGTTCCTGGTCAGCCCTTTATATTTGGTGCGCTTTACTGCCGAATTTTTAAAGATCGTTTTAAACACATCTTCTGTAATGTCCTGCCAGTCTTCCCGTTTCATTTGCAGCAAGCGCTCATTTGGTTTAAACATAGGTTCTGAATGCGGGGCGGAAAACCTGTTCCAGGGGCAAACATCCTGGCATATATCGCAGCCAAACATCCAGTTGTCCATTTTACCTTTAAAGTCCTGGTCAATTTCTTCTTTCAGTTCAATGGTGAGGTAGGAGATACACTTTTTGGCGTCGATGATAAAGGGTGATAAAATGGCATCAGTAGGGCAGGCATCTATGCACTTGGTACAGGTGCCACAATGGTCTGCCGTAAAGGGCTGGTCATACTCCAGCTCCAGGTCTACAATCAGTTCAGCTAAAAAAAAGAAGGAACCACTCTTCTTATTGATGAGGTTGCTGTTTTTGCCAATCCAGCCAATGCCTGCACGTTTTGCCCAGGCCCTGTCCAGCACCGGCGCCGAATCTACAAATGCCCTGCCGGCAACCTCGCCAATTTCTTCCCTTATAAAGTTCAGCAGCTGGTACAACTTATCCTTGATCACCTGGTGATAGTCCATGCCATAAGCATATTTAGAGATCTTTGGGGCATCGGGATCTTGCTGCTGTTCAGCAGGAAAATAATTGAGGGTCAAAGAAATGACAGATCTGGAATCTTCCACAAGCAATCTGGGATCCAGCCTTTTGTCGAAATGATTTTCCATGTAAGCCATCTGTCCGTGATGGTTGTTGTGCAGCCATTTCTCCAGTTTTGGCGCTTCCTCTTCCAGGAAATCTGCTTTGGCAATACCGCATTGCATAAAGCCAAGCCTAAGGGCCTCGGCTTTAATCAGCTTGCTGTATCTGGAAGCATTGTTCAACATCTTTTGCAAAGATAAGGCTTTGTAATGTAAACTTTTTCAGGCCCGTATTGTTATTAAATTAACCAACACTTAAAGTCATGGAAAATTCAGATGCTAAACATACAGAAGAGACGAACAAACCACATAAACCCATAGAGCACGATTATGCCCATCACCAGGCCGATCCGGGACCATCGCCGCAGGCCGTTAAAGAGAAGGACATCAACGGTGCCGCAGTCATATTGAGGTGGCTTATCCCTTTACTGGTTATCGCTTTACTGGTCTACTGGCTGTTTTTTAAAGGTGCGCACAGTTAAAAAAATAAGGCTGTTATTTCAACAGCCTTACTTCATATAAATCCCTGCGACGGTCTTTCAGTATCCTTACTGTACCAAAATGATGGATCTCATCCAGCAAATGCAGGTCAACATCCACCACCAGCATCATTTCGGTATTTGGCGTAGTTTCGGCCTTTACCGCATTGGTTGGAAAAGCAAAATCAGAAGGGGTAAATACGGCCGACTGGGCAAACTGTATATCCATATTGTTTACTTTAGGCAAATTGCCCACGCAACCTGCTATGGCTACATAACATTCATTTTCTATGGCCCTGGCCTGCGCACAATGCCTTACCCGGGTATAACCATTCTGGGTATCGGTTAAGAAAGGTACAAACAGGATCTGCATGCCCTGATCGGCATAAAGCCTGCTCAGTTCAGGAAATTCCACATCATAACAGATCAATATCCCTACTTTACCGCAATCGGTATCAAACACCTGGATCTTATCGCCACCCACCATTCCATAGTATTTCTGTTCATTCGGGGTAATGTGGATTTTCCGGTATTCATCTGTTTTACCACTTCTGTGGCATAAATAGGTAGCATTATAAAGCTTATTGTTCTCTACAATAGGCATACTGCCGGATATGATATTTACATTATATGAAAGGGCATATTGCTGGATCCTTTTTACAATCTCGGCTGTTTGTTCGGCCAGTTTACGCATGGCCTCCATTTCTGGTAAATGATTGTATGGATGCAACAATGGGGTGTTGAAAAATTCGGGGAATACAATAAAATCGGATTTATAGCCGCTCACAGCATCTACAAAAAACTCTACCTGTTCATAAAAAGCTTCAATATCCGGAAAAAGTCGCATCTGCCATTGTACCAGACCGATCCTGATGGTCTTGGCCGAACGGGCAGAGGCATCGATGCCCTGGTAATAGATGTTGTTCCATTCTATTAAAGTGGCAAATTCCTTGGATTCATGATCGCCGGGCAGGTAGTTTTTCAGTACTTTCCTGACGTGGAAATCGTTGGACAGCTGGAAGGTAAGGGTAGGGTCATATATTTCTTTGGCCTTAACCTTATCTATGTATTGCCTGGGGCTCAGCTGATCGGCATATTCGTGGTAGCCAGGGATCCTGCCACCTGCAATGATACTTTTCAGGTTCAGGTTTTCGCACAGCTCCTTGCGTGCTTCATACAATCTGCGGCCCAGCCTTAGGCCTCTGTATTCGGGATGTACAAAAATCTCTATGCCATACAGCACATCCCCTTCGGGGTCGTGGGTAGAAAAAGAATAATCACCGGTAATGTTCTTATAAGTATGTTTATCCCCATATTCATCATAATCTACAATGAGGGATAAAGAACAAGCTACCACCTTATCATCCACTGCAATGCACAGCTGGCCTTCAGGAAATAATTTCAGCAACCTTTCGATGCTGTTTTTGCTCCATATCTGTCCCAGTGTTTCATAGGCCTCCTGCATGGATTCCTTCAAGTCATTGTAATCGGCTAAGGTCAGTTTTCTTGTTTCTATGTTCATATCAGCTAAATTTAGCTATTCTGAAACAGAAATGGTGCCTAAAAAAAATTTTATCAGAATAATCTTCCGGTTTGCCCGGGGAAATTTCTTTGCAGGTGTTTATAAGCTGCCTCAGTGGCTTCCCGGCCTCTTGAAGTGCGCATTAAAAAACCTTCCTGAATCAGGAAAGGCTCATAAACCTCTTCAATGGTACCCTCATCTTCACCAACAGCGGTAGCTATAGTTTTTAAACCTACCGGACCACCTTTAAACTTGTCGATAATGGTGGTCAGTATTTTATTGTCCATTTCATCCAGTCCGTGTTCATCCACATTTAGTGCTTTTAAAGCATAACGGGCAATCTCTGTATCTATTTCTCCGGTACCTTTGATCTGCGCAAAATCTCTGGTACGCCTTAATAAAGCATTGGCAATACGTGGTGTTCCACGGCTCCTTCTGGCAATTTCGTAGGCCCCTTCATCTGTAATCGGGGTTTTCAGAATTTCTGATGACCTCAGTACAATGGTGGTCAGTAGCTTGGCATCGTAGTAGGCCAGTCTGGAATTGATGCCAAACCTTGCCCTTAAGGGGGCAGTTAACAGGCCGGAGCGGGTAGTGGCACCAACCAGGGTAAAAGGGTTCAATGAGATTTGTACAGAGCGTGCATTCGGACCGCTCTCGAGCATGATGTCTATCTTAAAATCTTCCATGGCCGAATACAGGTACTCTTCAACCAGGGGGCTTAACCTGTGTATCTCATCAATAAAAAGGATATCGCCTTCATCCAGACCGGTCAGCAGCCCTGCCAGATCCCCGGGTTTATCCAGAACCGGGCCGGAGGTCACCTTTATGCCCACGCCCATTTCATTGGCAATGATAAGGGAAAGTGTGGTTTTACCCAGTCCGGGGGGGCCATGTAACAAGACATGATCCAGCGGTTCGCCACGTAGCTTGGCCGCTTTCACAAAGATCTTCAGGTTTTCCATCACCTTTTCCTGTCCCGTAAAATCATCAAAAGCCTGTGGGCGCAGTACTTTTTCAATATCGCGTTCTACAGGTGAAAGGCTTTCGGATGATGGATCAAGATTTTCGTTCATTATTCAAAAATACGCTTAAAAATTAGAATTATAGCATTGGTTGGCTAAATTTGGCAGCTACAACTGCCTCTTTTGGCCCATTGGCATAATTGTAAAAACCTTCTCCAGACTTAATGCCTTTTTTGCCTGCCATCACCATATTTACCAGTAATGGGCATGGTGCATATTTCGGATTGCCAAAACCAGTGTGTAATACCTCTAAAATAGCCAGGCAAACATCAAGGCCAATGAAATCGGCCAGCTGCAAAGGGCCCATGGGGTGGGCCATGCCCAATTTCATTACCGTATCAATTTCTGCTACACCGGCCACATTTTCGTAAAGCGTATAAATGGCCTCATTGATCATTGGCATCAGGATCCTGTTGGCTACAAAGCCCGGATAATCATTTACCTCAACCGGAACTTTAGCCAGTTTTCTGGAAAGCTCCATCACCGTTCCAGTGGTTTCATCACTGCTGGCATAACCCCTGATCACTTCTACAAGTTTCATTACCGGTACGGGGTTCATGAAATGCATGCCGATCACTTTATCGCTACGGCCGGTAACCGAAGCAATATGCGTAATGGAAATGGAAGAAGTATTGCTGGCCAGAATGGCCTCCGGCTTGGCAAAAAAATCGAGGTCCTTAAATATTTTTAGCTTAAGCTCCAGGTTTTCGGTGGCCGCCTCTACAATCAGGTCGGCATTGGCCACACCCGTCTGCATTTCTGTAAAGGTAGTAATGTTGGCCAGTGTACCTGCCTTTTCCGCTGCTGTAAGTGTTCCCTTGCCCACCTGGCGGTCAAGGTTTTTACCAATAGTATCCATAGCCTTATTTAAGGCTTCCTGATGGATGTCAATAAGGTTTACCTGGTAACCGAACTGCGCAAAAGTATGCGCAATACCATTACCCATTGTGCCAGAGCCGATTACTGCAATGTTTTTCATTTAGTTTATTTTTATGAGGTTAGTTTAACGTTTTTAAGGCGCTAATCTATTTATAATCCACGAACCATCCACTAAATCGTAAGCAATTCTGTCGTGCAGCCTGCTGGGACGGCCCTGCCAGAACTCGAGATGCGAAGGTTCTATGAGGTAGCCACCCCAGTGTAGCGGACGGGGAATTTCACGGCCCTCAAATTCTTTAGTCAGTGCGGCCACCTTTTGTTCAAGTGACTCCCTGTTGTCCAGTACCTTGCTTTGCGGCGAGGCCAGGGCACCGATCTGGCTGCCTGCAGGACGGGAATGGAAATAAGCGGCAGATGTTTCGGCATCAACTTTACTCACTACCCCCTCAATACGTACCTGACGTTCCAGTTCGGCCCAGAAAAACACCAGTGCGGCCTGTGGGTTCTCTATCAGGTCCCTTCCTTTTTTACTCTCGTAATTGGTGTAAAAGACGAAACCATTTTCATCAAAGCCCTTTAGTAGTACAATCCTTGCCGAAGGCTTGCCAAACCGGTCGGATGTGGCCAGGGTCATTACATTGGGTTCGTACAATTGTGCATCTACAGCAGCATTAAACCATTTTCCAAACTGCAGGATAGGGTCGCTCTCTACATCTTGTTCTGTAAGTTGTGCGGCGCGGTATTCCTGTCTTAAATCATGCAAATTATTTTTATTGTGGTCCATCATACAAAAATAGGTTTTAGTTTATTCAATTTTATCCCTAAATTTCCAAAATGATAAGCAGGTTACAACCTTCATTGGGACGATTGTTAATTTCAGAACCATTTTTAATGGATCCTAATTTTAAGCGTGCCGTAATTTTAATTACGGACCATCAGGAGGAAGGTACAGTTGGCTTTATCCTGAACCAATGCAGCACCCTGCTGCTTAAAGATGTGATCCCTGAACTCGCGGAAGCCAATTTTCCGGTATATTTTGGCGGACCGGTAGAAACCGATACCATCCATTTTGTACACCGTTGTTACGATAAGATAGGGGATGGGCAGGAAATTGCGAAGGGGATTTACTGGGGCGGTAATTTTGAAACGCTCAAAGCACTCATCAACAGCAAGCATATTCATGAAGATGAGATCAAGTTTTTTATCGGCTATTCTGGCTGGGGAAAGGAACAATTAAAAAAGGAGATGAAAGAGAATACCTGGATCGTATCAGATGCTTTTCATCCGGATGTGGTTTTCTCCGGCAATGAAGAAAACCTATGGCGCGAGGTAATCATTAACCTGGGGCCAAAATATGCCCATGTCAGCAATTTCCCCCAGGATCCCAGTCTGAATTGATTTTAATGTCTAGCCTTCCAGTTCAGCTGCGCTTTCTTCAACCTTTTTTCGCAGTTCATCTTTATAGGCCTGCATTTTAAGTCCAAGTGAGTCATCTGCCGTAGCCAGGATCTGTACAGCCAGTAAGCCTGCATTTTTTGCTGCATTTAAAGCTACAGTGGCTACAGGAATGCCATTTGGCATTTGTAAAATAGAAAGGATGGAATCCCATCCGTCGATAGAATTTGAGGATTTTACGGGTACCCCAATAACCGGTAAAGTGGTGATGGAAGCTACCATGCCCGGTAAATGGGCTGCGCCGCCGGCCCCGGCTATAATTACTTTTAAGCCTCTTGAAGCTGCATTTTTGGCATATTCAAACATCCTTTCCGGAGTGCGGTGTGCCGATACCACAGTCATTTCAAATTCAACCCCAAATTCCTTGAAAATATCGGCTGCATCCTGCATGATGTGAAGATCCGATTTGCTGCCCATGATAATGCCAGCTTTTACGCGCTCTGTGCTCATTTATGAAATAACTTTTAATGTATTTTTAATATAATTTGCTTTCTGTACTGCACTTTCCCGGTTTTGGTCTACCACCGTAACATGGCCCATTTTGCGGAAAGGTTTGGTGTATTTTTTACCGTAAAGATGGATATATACCCCATCAATGGCCATGGTTTTTTCCAATCCCTGATATTTGGCTACCCCATTATGGTTTTTCTCGCCCAGCAGATTAATCATCACTGCATTGCTGATGCTGCGTGTATCGCCCAATGGCAGGTTAAAAATTGCCCTTAAATGCTGGTCAAACTGAGAAACATAATTGCCCTCAATGGTTTGATGTCCGCTATTGTGTGGTCTTGGTGCCAGCTCATTGACCAGCAGCTCCCCATTCCTGGTCACAAACATTTCTACGGCCAGTAAGCCGGTGATGTTAAGGGAGGAAGCGATGTTTTTGGCAATTACCTCGGCCTTGTTCTGAAGCGCTTCAGGATAAGTAGAAGGAGAGATCAGGAACTCGACCAGATTGGCCTCGGCATTGAATTCCATTTCTACCATCGGAAAAGTTTTCATGTCCCCATTAGCGTTTCTGGCCACAATAACGGCAATCTCTTTTTCAAAATCTATCATTTCCTCAATCAGGCAGGGCGCATCAAAGGCCTGCTCAATATCAGCTGCATTGTTTATTTTCATCACGCCTTTACCGTCGTAGCCATCTCGGCGCTGTTTAAGTATATAAGGAAACGCAAACCTGCTGTGGCGCATCTCTTCTCTGGTATTTACCAGCTGAAAAGGTGCTGTTGGGATGTTGTTTTCTTTAAAAAACTGTTTTTGAACTCCCTTGTCCTGGATCAGGCGGATTACCCGGGATTGCGGGAAAACCTGTTTTCCCTCCTTTTCCAGTTGTTCCAATGCTTCAATATTTACCTTTTCTATTTCTATGGTAATGATATCTGCTTTTTTGCCGAAGTTGTAAACGGTGTCAAAATCGGTAATAGAGCCACATTCAAAGTAATTTGCAAGATGTTTACAGGGAGCATCGGTATCCGGATCTAAAACCAGGGTCGTAAGGTTATAATTGATGGCTTCCTGGATCAGCATTCTGCCGAGTTGTCCGCCGCCCAATATTCCCAATTTCAGATCACTTATTTGTTTTGCCATATCTATATGAAAAAGTTATGCTTATTTTGCACAAAAATAACAATATAAACGGATTGATGGATGCAGATGCTATAATTATTGGTGCCGGAGCCTGTGGTTTGATGTGTGCGGTACAGGCAGGGTACCTTGGCAAGCGGGTCATCCTGCTGGAAAAGAATGCGAAGCCTGGTGCCAAGATCTTGATCTCAGGTGGCGGAAGGTGTAATTATACCAATCTGTTTGCTACAGACGAGCAGTTTATTTCTGGAAACAGACATTTTATTAAATCGGCTTTTACACAGTGGACAGTTGAGGATACCATCAGTTTTTTTGAGACTTATGGCATCAATGGAAAAGAGAAGACCCTTGGGCAGCTGTTTCCGGAAAGTAACAATGCTGCAGCCATTGTAGCCGTTTTTACTGCGCTTTGCGAGGATTTTGGACAGGAGCTGATTTGTGATGCAGTGGTTACTGATATAAAAATATTGGAGGCTGGTTTTGCTGTAAACTATGCCAAAGGGACAAAAAGCCATGTGGTTAAAGCCCCAAAACTGGTGATGGCTACAGGTGGATTGCCCATCCCAAAAATGGGGGCTACCGATTTTGCCCTGCGCTTTGCCCGGAAACAGGGATTGAAAATTGTGGAAACGGCGCCTGCGCTGGTACCGCTTACCATAACCGGGAAAGATGAGGACTGGTACGCACAGCTGTCCGGAAACAGTGTTTATTGTAAGGTGAGCAACGAGCGCATCGCGTTTGAAGAGAATATCCTGTTTACACACTGGGGGTTAAGCGGGCCTGCAATTTTGCAGATTTCATCCTACTGGAAAAGAGGAGAGGTGTTCAACATTGATTTATTGCCCGGACAAAATATTACTGCTTTGATAGAAACAGAGCGCAAGCAGAATGGTAAAGCGCTCCTGTCTTCCTTGTTTAACCGCTATTACGCAAGGAAATTTACCGAGGCCATGGCCAAATATTTGCCAATTGATAAGCAGGTTGCCTCCTTAACCAAAGCAGAAATGGAACAGATTGAACAGACCATCCATTGGTTTAAAGTGAAACCTGCCGGTGACAAGGGCTATGATAAGGCTGAAGTAATGCGCGGTGGTATAGACACGGATGAGCTCTCGTCCAAAACCCTGGAATGTAAAAAAATACCTGGCCTGTATTTTGGTGGAGAGTGTGTAGATGTAACCGGCTGGCTGGGCGGTTATAATTTTCAATGGGCCTGGGCCAGTGGTTTCGTCATTGCCCAGCAGCTTTAATTTTTTTTGAAAATTTCCATTTCTTGTAGAGAAATTAAAATGTCTTTTAGAGTAATTAATCTAGCTCTTGATTGGGTATTGTTTATTTATGATTAATAATAAACAGGAAAACAATAGGGAAATAATAAGAAATTAACAGGAATTTATCCCTGTTAAGTCCCTGTTCTCTCCCTGTTATTTCCCTGTTGAATCCCTGTTGATAATTAAGTTGTTCCAATTCTCTTATTAAGAAAACTGCGGGGAGCCCCTTTGGCAGTTCTTACCCGATTTTATTCGCAATTGGGAATGGTATAAGTCCAGGTTTCGGTATTGCCGGTCGGGAAGGAATAAACCATTCCCTTTCCAGTCTCAAACCACAATTTACCCCGTACCTTTTCGCGGTTACCTATTTCATTCATAGACAGGCTGTCAAAAATACGGCCGTTGATCATTACGTATTTAATTTTTTCCGAATTCCTGATGTCGTCCAGCGGATTGGCATCCATCACGATCAGATCGGCCAGTTTTCCGATTTCCAGTGAGCCGATCTCTTTGTCCATACCCAGATAGGCCGCGCCGTTTATGGTGGCACACCTGATGGCCTGTAAAGGGGTCATACCACCCTGTGCCAGCATCCAGAGTTCCCAGTGTGCACCCAGTCCCTGGATCTGCCCATGCGCGCCTAAATTTACCTTGGTGCCCCCCTCGGCAATCTGCCTGGCCGTTTTGGCCACTTCAATATGACCGTAATCGCCATATTCTGACGTTGTTCTTCTCCTGGCCCGCGGGTCTATGATGGACCTGGGGGTAAAGGCCATCAGGCGCTCATTTTCCCATACATTGGTACGGTCGTACCAGTAATTTTCTCCCCACTGACTGCCATAGCTAACAATGAGTGTAGGGGTATAAGCTACCTCAGTTTTGTTCCAGAAGGTGGTTACATCTTTAAAAACAGGTGCAACCGGAATGCTGTGTTCAATGCCCGTATGCCCGTCGGCAATCATGTTCATATTGGTAAAAAAGGTAGAGCCGCCTTCTGGCACAACCATCATTTTTAATTGCCTTGCAGCCTCGATGATCTGCTGACGCTGATCGCGACGGGGCTGGTTGTAGGATTTTACAGAAAAGGCACCCACTGCTTTTAGTCTTCTCAGGTTAGACAGGGCATCGTCCAGGCTGTTGATGACTACCTTAAAATCGCCATCGGCACCATAGAGGATGGAGCCTGTAGAATATAACCTGGGGCCGGTAAGCCGGCCTGCTTTGATCATTTCCGACTGACTGAACACCATTTCTGTATTGCTGGAAGGGTCGTGTGAGGTGGTTACCCCAAAGGCCAGGTTGGCCAGGTACGACCAGTCCTGCTGCGGTGTAATGCCATCCGGACTGCTGCGCAGATGTGCATGCACATCTACGATACCCGGCATAATGGTTTTTCCTGTTACATCAATTACCCTTGTGTTTGCTGGCAGGGGCAGGTTTTTGCCAATGGATACAATTTTATTGTTTTCAATGAGTATAGCACCGTTCTCTATCACCTCATCGCCTTTCATGGTGATGATCCTGGCACCTGTAAGTGCGGTGAGGCCGGTTGGAACATCGGTCTTTAGTTTTAAGCCTATGGCCAGGCCAGTACTGTCGGGTGCTTTGATCTGCGCTGTTGAGCCATCGGTAAAGTTGAATGCTGTTTTTACATCACGGCTAAAATACTGTTCGCCCAGTGTCCAGAACAATTTATTGCTGTCGTGGCTCCAGTGGATATAGGTGCCGGCATCTTTGGTGATGCGGGTAAGTGGTATGGTTTTGTTGCCGGCCGACAGGTCGAGCGGCCTGCCCGTAGTTACCATCGGTGTAACGTAAATGTTGAAAAGCTCTGTAAAGGCCATCCATTTGCCATCCGGACTGGGTGCAAATTGTGTGGCGTATGTTGAAGTATAGTGCGTCCGTTCGTTGGCGCCATTCAGGTCTATGCTTTTGAATGCCTTTTTTCCGTCTTCGCTGGATTGAAAATAGATCCTGCTGTCGTCGGCATTGAATTTGGGCCTGATGCCATTCTCGGTGATCAGTGTTTTCGGGCCACCACTGGCGGGCATGGTAAAAATTCCTGTTCCCCGGCCAAAAGCATAACCAAGCACGTCGTTGCCCACTCCTTTTCGGAACACGATCTTATCGCCTTTATTGGAAAAAGAAGGGGAATAATAAAAGCCTTTTTCGGTGGTCAGCGTAACTGTTTTACCCGATTTCAGGTCGGTTTTTTTAATAGCCCCTTTAAATTCATCACTCCAGGTGGTATAAATGACAGATTTGCCGTCGGCACTGATCTCGGGCTCGAACTCAAAGTCGATACCCTTGCTTACCCTTTCAGGCAGCCCGTTTGGCAGGTCTTTTTTATAGAGGAAGCCCGCGGCATTAAATACAACAAATTTGCCGTCGGCAGAAGTGTTAAGCTGCCGGATCATTTTTACCGTAAAATCATTGCTGAACACCTGCTGCTGATAATGCAGGGCCTGCTGTATGGTTTGTGAACCGGTGACATGAAATGGGAGGTTATTGGTGAACAATGAATTGAGGTCGATCTTTTTGATCTTGCCACGGGCATAGAAAATGATGCTCTTGCCATCGGGTGTCCAGGCATAATTGGGGTAAACGCCAAAAATGGCCCAGGTTTCCTGCTGGTCGTGCGACAGGTCTTCATAGATGGGCCATTCTTCTCCCGTTTGCAGGTTTTGCAATACCAGTACAGATTTTAGGCGCATGCGTTTTACATAGGCCATCATTTTTCCATCCGGGGAAACCTGTGGCCGGGCTGCCCCGCCTGGCTGAGCAATCAGGCTGGTAATTTTGCCGCTGGTCAGGTCTAACTGACGGATGGCATAGATCATGCCGTTAGGGTCTTTGCTGTATTCGAAGTTAGGGCCGGGCGACATGTCCTCACTAAAATAAAGGTATTTGCCATCTGGCGAAACATTGGGTTCTCCGGCATCCTGCTGGTCATTTTTTCTCTTGGTCAGCTGTACACCTTCACCACCATAAATGCTGTACATCCACATTTCCCCCGCGCCCAGCGAACGGGTACCGGTAAAGTGTTTGCGTGCAATGAGGTACTCACTGTTGGGCATCCAGGTTGCATTGTTCAATAAACGGAAAGTTTCTTTGGATATCTGCCTTTTGCCGGAGCCATCACGGTTCATGATCCAGATGTTGTCGGCACCACTTTTATCACTGGTATAGGATATGTACCGGCCATTGGGGCTAAAGCGGGGCTGGATATCCCAGGCCGGCCCGCTGCTTAACAAAACGGCTGAACCCCCGCTAATGGGCATGATGTAGAGGTCGCCCAACAGGTCAAACACGATATCCTTGCCATCAGGGCTTACATCCAGGTTCATCCATGTACCTTCATCTGTGTTAAAGGTAAAGGTTTTGGTATTGCCCTTATATTTTTCTATGTCCCATTGTTTGTCGGGACCAGGTGTGGGAGATTGGGAGAATGACGATTTAAAAAAAGAGAATACAAGAATTAACAGGAGTAGTGATGTTCTCATATAGCCGGTTGAGTGATTTTTTTGCTAATTTAATAATATCAGTTCATTTTTATAGTTTTGGAGGGTAACCTTTTTATGAACGAGACGGAGATATTAAAGCGGTACTGGGGATATGATGGTTTCAGGCCATTGCAGGATGAAATTATCAGATCGGTTTTAAACGGGCAGGATACTTTGGCCTTGTTGCCTACTGGTGGTGGGAAATCGATCTGTTTCCAGGTGCCTGCTATGCTGAAAGAAGGGATTTGTATTGTGATATCGCCTTTGGTGGCGCTGATGAAAGACCAGGTAGAGGCCCTTAAAGCAAAAGGCATTGATGCAGTGGCCATTTATGCAGGGATGGGAAAAAGGGAGATCGATATTTTGCTTGACAACTGCATTTACGGAAAGATCAAATTTTTGTACCTCTCGCCGGAACGTTTATTATCGGAACTGGTGCGCGTGCGGATCTCTTACATGAACGTAAACCTGATTGCCGTAGATGAGGCCCATTGTATTTCGCAATGGGGCTATGATTTCAGGCCACCCTATCTGAAAGTCAGTGAGATCAGGGAAATCCATCCCGATGTACCTGTTTTAGCCCTGACGGCTACTGCTACGAAGTTTGTGAGAACAGACATTATGGAAAAACTGCAGTTTAAAAAACCGCATGTTTTTGTACAGAGCTTTGCCCGTAAAAACCTGAGCTATGTAGTGCAGGATGATGAAGATAAGTACAAAAAGCTGATCAGTATTGTAAATAAAGTAAGCGGTAGCGGACTGGTATATGTGCGCAACCGGAGGGAGACTGCCGAAGTAGCCTCTTTTTTGAGCAGGAACGGGGTGGCTGCAGATTTTTACCATGCTGGGGTAGAGAAGGAAGAACGTTTCAGGAAACAGGAGGACTGGAAGCGGAACCGCATCCGGGTGATGGTGGCGACGAATGCTTTTGGAATGGGAATAGATAAGCCTGATGTACGTTTTGTGGTACATTTAGACCTTCCGGAAAGTTTGGAAGCCTATTACCAGGAAGCGGGCCGGGCAGGGAGGGATGGTAAAAAAGCTTATACCATATTGCTGGCCAACAAATCGGACGAATTGTCCTTAAAAGCCAAATATACAGCTAGTTTTCCTTCGGTTGAGGAGATCAGAAAAGTGTACCATTACCTGGGTAATTATTTTCAGCTGGCTTATGGGGCAGGGGAAGGGCTGAGTTTTGGTTTTGACCTGGCCGATTTTTGTAAGCGCTTTAATTTAGGGGTAATTAAAACGATGGGCGCCTTAAAATTTTTGGAGCACGATGGATACATTACCTTGTCGGAAAACATATTTTTACCTTCCAGGGTATTGTTTGTGGTGGGCAATGAAGATGTTTACCGTTTCCAGATAGAAAACGCAGGTTATGACCCGCTGATAAAAGCCATACTGAGGTTGTACGGTGGTTCATTTGAACAATATGTAAAGATCAGCGAGGCGGATATTGCAGCAAAACTGCGCATTTCCTATAACGATGTGCTGCGGCAGCTGAACAATTTACAGGAACAGGGCTTATTGTCTTATATCCCGCAAACAGATCAACCACAATTACAGTATATCCGGCCAAGGCTGGATTTTAGCCATATGGATATCGACCTGAAATACATTGCACAGCGTAAACAGATCCAGGCCGAGCAGATTACTGCGGTGCTGGCTTATGCCGGTAAAAAGATTTGCAGAAGTATACAGTTGCTCACTTACTTTGATGAACCGGAGGCAGATAAATGTGGTGTTTGTGATGTGTGCCTGGCCGAAAAAAAAGCCGATGATGCAGCCATGCTGAAGGATAAGCTGGATTTTGAGATTGTTACCCTGTTGCAAAGTGAGAGTTACCTGCTGGATGTGCTGGTAAATGCGGTAAGTACAGGAACAGAAAACGAACGCCTTGGACGTATCCGTGAATTGCTGGATGCCGGAAAGATTAAAACAGATGGTAAAAATTATTACCTTTAAATATGATGAAGAAAATATCCCTTATAGCCTTATTGATACCTGTTTTATTTACAGGCTGCGAAAACAAATGTATTGAAGATGCCGGCCGGCATGTGAGCAGGGCGGTATCTGTAAAGAATTTTGATCGGATAAAAGTAGAAGGGGCCATTAAACTGGTGATGGTGCAGGACAGCAGTTACAAGATCCAGGTGGATGCCGATTCCAATATCATTACTTACGTGAAGGCCGATGTTTCCGGTTCTGAATTAAGGCTGAAACTGGATTACGACCACTATTGTGGTACAGATTCGATTGTGGTAAGGGCAGGAATAGGGGAGTTGAGGTCGCTGAAGCTGGACGGTGCGGTGAAAGCTGTTGGGGAAGGGCGTATTTATGCCGATGACCTGGACCTTTCTTTTTCGGGCGCAGCTGATGTGAACATGAATTTAAGTGCAAGGAAAGTAGTAACAAGGGTTGATGGTGTAGGTAAAATTGCGCTGAGCGGACAGGCCGGGGTGCACGACCTGAAAATTAACGGTACGGCCAGGGTGGATGCCTTTGATTTTATAGTTGGGATATACAATATTGATACAGATGGCAGTGGTAAGGCCAATATCAATGTGCTGAATGAGCTGAAAGTGAAAACTTCAGGATCGAGTGAGATCTATTATAAAGGCAATCCCAAAAAGGTGGACGAGAAAAAATCGGGGGCCACAAAACTGGAGAAAGTAAATTAGTCTGCTTTTGGTTTTTTAGCTATTTTAGCGCCCTTATTGAATACATGGAACAAAAAAACGACAAGAAGGTAATCCGCTCATGGGCATTCTTCGACTGGGCAAATTCTGCTTATAACCTGGTCATCACCTCAACTATATTTCCGGCCTATTATACCATTATTACCACCACGAAGGAACATGGCGACCAGGTCAGTTTTTTTGGTCACCAGTTTACCAATACGGCCCTGTCCAATTATGCGCTTTCTTTTGCCTACCTGATCATGGTGATCCTGATGCCCATCCTGACTTCGATGGCCGATTACAGGGGGAACAAGAAGGTTTTTATGAAATTGTTTACCTATATAGGGGGGATTGCCTGTATGGGTCTGTATTTTTTTAAGCTGGACACACTGGAGCTGGGCATCATTTGTTTCGTAATTGCAGCGATTGGCTATGTAGGTGGTGTGGTATTCAACAATTCTTATCTGCCTGAGATTGCTACACCAGACCAGCAGGATAAGGTGAGTGCGAAGGGCTATTCCTATGGTTATGTAGGCAGTGTGCTGTTGCAGCTGATCTGTTTTGTTTTTGTACTGAAGCCTGAATTGTTTGGGATTACGGATCTTTCTTTTCCACCCCGGCTATCGTTTTTGCTGGTTGGTTTGTGGTGGATCGGTTTTGCACAGATCTCTTTCAGAAAACTGCCGCCTGGCAGCCCCAATTATGTGGCCATCAATAAGCATGTGATCCATAGTGGTTTTCAGGAACTGGCTAAAGTTTGGAAACAGTTAAGACACCTGGAATTTCTGAAGAAGTTTTTACCTGCTTTCTTCTTTTACTCGATGGGTGTGCAGACCATTATGCTTGCTGCTGCAGGTTTCGGCGAAAAAACACTGAACCTGGGAACAGCCAAACTGATTGCTATAATTTTAATTATACAGCTGGTGGCCATTGCCGGTGCCATGCTGATGTCGCGTTTTGCCGAAAAGTTTGGAAATGTACGGGTGCTGATCTTTGTGGTGTTCATCTGGATAGGGGCCTGCGGCTGCGCTTATTTTGTCAGCAATGAATACCAGTTTTATGCATTGGCTGCAGTTGTAGGGATGATTATGGGCGGGATCCAGTCTTTATCCAGGTCTACCTACTCTAAATTTTTACCGGCTAATACGCCTGACACCGCCTCTTTTTTTAGTTTTTATGACGTTACAGAGAAACTGGCCATTGTGATCGGACTGTTCAGCTTTGCTTTTATAGAGGAAGCAACAGGTAGCATGCGGAATTCAATTATTGCTTTGGCATCATTTTTCGTTATAGGTTTGGTATTTTTGCTGCTGCTTAGAAAAGTTGAAATGAAATGAAGATAGAATTATTTATACCCTGTTTTGTTGACCAATTGTATCCTGAAACTGCATTTAATACCGTTAAATTGCTGGAAAAGGCAGGATGCCAGGTGTTTTATAATTCTGAACAGACCTGTTGCGGACAGCCTGCCTATAATGCCGGTTACTGGGAACAGGCCAAGGAAACGGGGATCAAGTTTTTAAACGATTTTTCGGAAACAGATTATATTGTAGCCCCATCGGCCTCTTGTGTGGGGATGGTGAAAAATGGCTTTAACGACTTGTTTACCAATACCATTGTACATAACAAGTGCAGGAGTATACAGAGCAATATATTTGAGCTTTCCGATTTTCTGGTGAACGTACTGAAGAAGGATTATTTTGGTGCAGAACTGGATGGAAAAGCGGTGTACCATGATTCCTGCAGCGGACTGCGGGAATGTAAAATTAAAGAGGAGCCCAGGCTGCTGCTGTCTAAAGTGCATGGCCTGGAGATGGTGGAAATGAAAGACACGGATATGTGCTGCGGATTTGGTGGGACCTTTGCGGTTAAATTTGATTCCATATCCTCGGCCATGGCCCAGCAAAAGGTAAACAATGCCCTGGAACAGGGTGCGGAATTCATCATTTCGACAGATCTGTCCTGTCTGATGCACCTGCAGGGATACATTGATAAAAACAATATTCCGCTTAAAACCATGCATTTAGCCGATGTACTGACAAATGGCTGGCTGGAAAGTACAGAATATTGATTAACTTTGCTTTTGACAAAAAGATCACCTTGTAAGTGATTGTTTAAATTTTTTTAATAAACTTAAATCATAGTTGTAGATGATTAACATTACACTCCCTGACGGCTCCAGCCGCCAGTATGAAAAGGGCACAACTGCCCATCAAATTGCTTTATCAATTTCTGAGGGCCTTGCCCGCAATGTTTTAGCCGCCGAAGTGAACGGCGAAGTATGGGATTCGTCGAGGCCTATTGAAGGGGATGCCACCGTAAAATTGCTGACCTGGAACGATCAGGCCGGTAAAGCTACTTTCTGGCATTCATCGGCCCACATTATGGCCGAAGCCTTGGAAGCCCTGTATCCTGGAACCAAGTTTGGGATAGGACCTGCAATTGAGACCGGTTTTTATTATGATGTAGATTTTGGTGACCGGGAGTTCTCGTCGGACGATTTTAAAGAGATTGAGGCGAAGATTCTGGAGCTGGCCAGGCAGAAAGAGGTTTTTGAACGTAAGGCCGTCAGTAAAGCTGATGCCATTAAATATTTTGAAGAAAAGGGTGATGAGTACAAACTGGACCTTTTAGAAGGTTTGCAAGATGGAAAGATCACTTTTTATACCCAGGGTGAATTTACAGATCTTTGCCGTGGCCCGCATATCCCGAATACGGGTTTTGTGAAGGCTGTAAAGTTAATGAATGTGGCCGGTGCCTATTGGCGCGGAGATGAGACAAGGAAGCAGCTGACACGTATTTATGGGGTTACTTTCCCGAAAGCGAGCGAGCTTACCGAGTACCTGCACATGATAGAAGAGGCAAAGAAAAGAGACCATCGTAAACTGGGTAAAGAACTGGAACTTTTTGCTTTTTCAGAAAAAGTAGGGATGGGACTGCCTTTATGGCTGCCTAAAGGCGCTGCTTTGCGTGAGCGTTTGGTGCAGTTTTTAACCAGGGCCCAGGCCAAGGCCGGCTATGAACAGGTCGTAACCCCGCACATCGGACATAAAAATTTATACATCACATCGGGCCATTACGAAAAATATGGTAAGGATGCGTTCCAGCCGATAAAGACACCGCAGGAGGGAGAAGAGTTTTTCCTGAAGCCGATGAACTGTCCGCACCATTGCGAGATCTATAAAACAAAACCCCGTTCTTATAAAGACCTGCCATTGCGTTTTGCTGAATTTGGTACGGTATACCGTTATGAGCAGAGCGGGGAACTACATGGTTTAACCCGTGTAAGGGGCTTTACGCAGGATGATGCACATTTGTTCTGCAGGCCGGACCAGGTAAAGGAGGAGTTTAAAAAAGTAATTGACCTGGTATTGTATGTGTTTAAATCTTTGGGCTTTGACGATTACACTGCGCAGGTTTCTTTAAGGGATCCGGAAAACAAGGCGAAATATATTGGCAGCGATGAAAACTGGCGCCTGGCAGAGACCGCAATTATAGAGGCTGCTGATGAAAAAGGTTTGCCGACTGTAGTGGAATATGGTGAAGCTGCTTTTTACGGGCCGAAACTGGATTTTATGGTGAAGGATGCATTGGGCAGAAAATGGCAGCTGGGTACCATTCAGGTGGATTATAATTTACCAGAGCGTTTTGAACTGGAATATACCGGAAGCGACAACCAGAAACACAGACCGGTGATGATCCATAGGGCACCTTTTGGCTCACTGGAAAGGTTTATTGCGGTTTTGATTGAACATTGCGCCGGAAATTTCCCTTTATGGCTTTCACCTGAACAGTTCATTATCCTGCCGATCTCAGAAAAGTATGAAGATTATGCAAAAAAAGTTTCAGATGAATTAAATAATTCCGATATTCGCGGGCTGATTGACTTTCGTGATGAAAAGATTGGAAGGAAAATCAGGGACGCAGAGGTCAAAAAAATCCCTTATATGCTGATTATCGGCGAAAAGGAGATGGCTGAAGGGAAGGCTTCGGTGAGGAAGCATGGAGAAGGAGATTTAGGCGAAATGACCCTTCAGGAGTTTAGTGAATTATTAATTAAAGAAATAACAGTTTAAATAAGATACAAATTTGGCATTAGGCAGACCAGGATTTAACAGGGGACCACGTCCTCCTTTTAAGAAAAAAGAAGCAGAACATAATATTAATCAGTTTATCAGGGCACAAGAGGTAAGATTAGCTGGAGATAATGTTGAACCAGGGATCTATCCTTTGGCAAAAGCTTTGGCCCTTGCCGACGAACTGGAACTGGATTTGGTAGAGATCTCTCCGAATGCGGTGCCCCCGGTTTGCAGAATTATTGATTACAGTAAGTTTGTTTACGAGCAGAAGAAAAAGCAGAAAGAGATTAAAGCAAATGCGAAGCAGACTGTAATTAAAGAGATCAGGTTTGGACCCAATACCAACGACCACGATTTTCAGTTTAAACTAAAACATGCCATTAGTTTTCTGGAAAATGGGGAAAAAGTTAGGGCTTATGTTCATTTTAAAGGTAGGGCAATTGTTTATAAAGAGCAGGGAGAGATCTTACTGTTGAAATTTGCCCAGGCTTTAGAAGATATAGGGAAGGTTGAACTGTTGCCTAAGTTAGAAGGTAAGCGTATGTTTTTAACGCTTGCACCCAAAGTTGCTAAGAAATAAATAAATTACATAAATAAACACAGGTTATGCCAAAAATGAAAACCAATTCCAGTGCTAAAAAGCGTTTTTCGCTTACTGGAACAGGTAAAATCGCAAGGAAGAACGCCTACAAAAGCCACATCTTAACCAAGATGTCGACTAAACGTAAGCGTAACTTAGGTCAAACATCAATGGTGTCTGACGCTGACATGGGCAACGTTAAACGTATGCTTTGCATCGGTAAATAATTAAATTTTTAACCAGGTACCCGGTAGTAAGTTTGCTGTAATACGCAACACCGTTTATCAAAAACAACAAAAACATGCCACGTTCGGTAAACGCAGTAGCTTCGAGAAGAAGAAGGAAAAAGGTCTTAAATTTAGCCAAAGGCTATTGGGGATCAAGAAGCAAGGTTTTCACCATTGCTAAAAATACGGTAGAAAAAGGTTTGCAATATGCATACCGTGACCGTAAAGTTAAGAAAAGAGAATTCCGCGGATTGTGGATCCAGCGTATCAATGCCGGAGCACGTCAGCACGGTATATCTTACTCTCAGTTAATCGGTAAATTAGCTGCTAAAAATATTGGTTTGAACCGTAAAGTTTTAGCTGATTTAGCAATGAACCATCCGGAAGCTTTTAAAGCGGTAATTGATACAGTAAAATAGATTATCAATAATATTTATTGGAAAGGGGGCTGATATTGCCCCCTTTTTTTTGTGCTTTATGGTTTAGAGGTTGATGTATTGGCCGGCCCTTAGGATACTTTCCCGGTCGACAATACTCATTTTTGGGATTTTGCCCAATACTTTTACTTTGCTGTACTGGCTGATGTAGGCCTCAGTTTCGGGATTGGGTGTTCCGTTAAATATGAGACCTTCTACGTTAATGCTGTGCGCTTTGAAGACTTCAAGTGTAAGCAGGGTATGGTTGATGCTGCCCAGGTAGTTTTGGGATACAACGATTACTTTTGCATTTAGGGCTTTGATGAGGTCGAGTATCAGCTCATTGTCGTTAAGCGGGACCATT
The DNA here is from genome assembly GCF_014200825.1 of Pedobacter sp. AK017. NCBI lineage: Bacteria > Pseudomonadati > Bacteroidota > Sphingobacteriia > Sphingobacteriales > Sphingobacteriaceae > Pedobacter > Pedobacter sp. AK017. The sequence continues at coordinate 99,993 of NZ_JACHCW010000001.1, read as the reverse complement.
AAGCCTCCGGCGCCTTCGATGACCAGATTGTTGTCTGTTGCTGGTGGTCTGATGGCCTCAATACTGATCTGCACACCGTCTATCCTGGCCGAAAGGTGTGGGGAGAGTGGTTGCCCCAGCCGGTATTTTTCGGGGTGGACAATGGTTTTGGGGTTACTGACCAGGTGCTTGATGAACAGGCTGTCGCTGATCTCCAGGTCTCCGGATTGTATGGGTTTCCAGTAATCGGCCTGCAGTTTTTCTGTGAGGATGGCGCTGACCACAGTTTTGCCTATGCCTGTGCCGATACCTGTAATGAAATAAGTATTGTTATTCATGGGGCTTGATTGCTTTTAGTTCGTTAACCAGGGTTTCTATCTCTTCGTTTGTATTGAACAGGTGCAGACAGATCCTTAACCTTTCCCGGCCTTCTGCTACGGTAGGGCTCAAGATGGCCTTTACATCCAGGCCTTTATACTGAAGTGCAGCGGCGGCAGTTTTGGCCTCGCTGCTGTTTTGGTATAAAATGGTATGTACAGCACTTCTGCTTTGGGTGACAGGTAAAGAGGTTTGCCCGATGAGGTAGAGGTAATGTGCTATTTTATCACTGATCAGCTGGGGATAGTTTGTTTCCTGCAGCAGCTGATAAGCAGCCTTTATAGTGGCAATGGTATGAAGAGGTGCTGCCGTAGTGTAAATGAAGGGTCTGGCGAAATTGATGAGGTATTCCCTGAGGTTGTGGCTGCCCAATACAATAGCGCCATGGCAGCCCATTGCTTTTCCGAAGGTGACAATGCGTGCAAACACCTTATTTTGCAGGCCCATTGCCTGGACCAGTCCGGCGCCCTGCCGGCCGAATATGCCGGTTGCGTGGGCTTCATCAACAATTAAACTGGCCTGGTATTGCTGGCACAGGGTACTGATTTCCTGCAGGGGGGGCATGTCGCCATCCATAGAGTAAACACTTTCAATAACTACATATATACTACCTTTGGCAGCTTTTAGCTTGGTTTCAAGATCATGCAGGTCATTGTGTTTAAAGCTATAACGGTTTGCATAGCTTAGGCGGGCACCATCGATGAGGCTGGCATGGACCAGTTCATCACAGATAACGGTATCGCCCCGCTGGGCCAGGGCGGAGAGGAGCCCAACATTGGCATCATAGCCGGAATTAAAGATCAGTCCGGCTGCAGCCTCATGGAAACCGGCAATGTATTGTTCCGTTTCCTCTGTAAAAATATGGTTGCCGCTTAATAAACGTGAGCCGGTGGCCCCGTTCTTATAAGCAGGGATTTGGACAAGCAGGTTTTGTGCTTTTGTTTTCAGTTCGGCAGAACCGGCAAAGCCCAGGTAATCATTGGAGGAGAAGTCGCAGGCAAAGGTATTTGCAGGCAGTTTTCGTAGAATACCCTTATCTGTTCTTTGCTGTAATTTATTGAGGATAAACTGCTCCGCCTTGTGCATTAGTTTTTGTTTAGCTGGGAGATGGATTTTTGCATTTGGGCCATCATAGCACTCAAGGTTTCTATAGTAGGTTCCGGGGTTGGTTCAGGCAAAGAAGTTGAAATGTATGCCTTTGCCTTCCAGATTTCCATGATGTCATCTGCAGCAACGGTATAGGGATCGTAGATCTTATTGTCTGAGATTAGCTTAAGCTCTTTATTTTCTTTAAAACGGTTTCCTGCCCTTTTGTAAACGACACCTTCCGTTCTGCTTACAATGATATAGGTTTCACCTGTTTTAACGTCGTTCCAGTTGTCCATATATTCTGCAACGATCACACTTCCAGGCTGTATGGGCAGCATAGAATCGCCTACAATTTCGAAGGCCCTGAAGGTACCATGTTTTAAAAAGGGGAGTGGAAGCTGAAATCTGGGTAGTTCTTTGATGTATTGAGGGTCTGCAAATCCGTTGAGATAGCCGGCACTTGCCTTTACGGGAACCATTTCTATATTCTCGTTGTCATCTTTGTCTACCGATATACTTAATATCCGCAGGTTAGATCCCTGGCTTTTTGGCTTGGGTTTCCAGTCGTCATTGATATTTTCGTTGATAAACTCATCTATTGTCAGGTCGAAATATTCTGCTATTTTTTTTAGCAAATCATATTTGGGTTCAGCCCGGTCTTCCTCGTATGCCCCAATAAGAGATCGCTTAATTTGCATAGCATCAGCGAATTGCTGTTGTGTATGGCCTTTTTTCTTTCTTAAGTACTTCAGGTTGCTTGAAATATTTGACATAAAATAAAATTTTAAAATAAATTTGTTTTTGCTAATATTATTAGTATTATTGTGCCAATAAAGTTAGTTATATTTATTATTGTACAAATATATACTAATTTATTTAGTTGTAAGCAATTTTATAGATAGTTATGAAAAAATTTGTGTACGTGGTAACAGACAGGAACAGGACCAGTTTACATGTTGGGATGAGTTCCGATCTAATTAAGACATTAGATTTCTACAAACAAATGCCTTGTTTATTGTTTGACAGCGGGCAGCAGCTCACGCGATTGGTTTACTTTGAGGAGTTAAAGACCGAGGCCCAGGCGTTGAGCCGCTTTAAGCTGATCAGCAGGTTTACACGGACACAAAAAGAAAGGTTGGTGCGTTCCTGTAACCCAGACTGGATAGATCTTACTATAGGATTGGATTTTGAGCACATTACGACCAACAAGAAGATGGTCAATCAGGTAAACCTGTCGTTCAGTATACTTTCTTAGTGCTCTCTTAATTTGGTGCTCTCACGCTCTCAACGCTCTCACGCTCTCACGCTCTCAGATTGTTAACAGTACATTTTTAACTAAATGTACTGTTAACTGAGGGCTTACCATCCCGGGGCAAAAGTAAGGCCGAATACACCTGCTGAGATATCTTTGCGCTGGAATGGAATGGCATAATAAGGTTCGAGTACAAAGTAACCGAATACGTTAACACGTAAAGATATACCCACACTTAATGCCGGAACACGTTCGTTGGTACCGGTATATACCGGATTATTGTTGAGGTCTTTAACCGGCAGGCCGTCAGACCCCAGCTTGGGTCTGATGTTATTGGTGGGCTGGTTTTTAAATACCACTTTAGAGTCTTCGTTCCAGGCCAGACCGGCATCAAAAAAGAGGTTCAGGTCTGTAAAGAGAAATTTGGAAGGAATGGCAGACAGCTTTTTTGGACCTGTAAAAGGAAGCCGGAGTTCAAAATTAAATACAGCCATTTTACTTCCTGAAAGCTGGTTGATATCAAAACCATTACTGGTTCCGGTACTCCCACTATTGTATAAGGAATTCGCTTCATAACCTCTGATGAAATATGGGTATCCTACATATAGCGGGTATAAGTTTTCGCCGTCTTTACCAATCCTCAGGTAGTTATAGCTTCTGGCAGCGATGGTAATGGGTTTTAAGCGCCAGTATTTTCTTACATCAATGGTTGCTGCCGAGAATTTGTAATCACCAAAATACTGTTCCATGCCCAGGCGGTACCTGAAACCCTCAAGGGGTGAGGTGATGCCATTGATGGAATTGTCGCCCACAAAAGAAGCATTGAGCTGGAAGATGCTAAAGCTTTTGAGCGGAACTCCCAGATCATTGGTCGCTTCGCTCAGTGGTACTTTTCTTTTGTCCGAAGTGATGTAATAACCGGGATAACCATTCAGGTTCTCATAGTAATTGCTGATGCGGTCTACCCTGTAGCTGTAACGTGAGAATGCACCACCTGCTTCAAAACGGTGTACCTTATTGAAAGGGTAGGCACCAAATACCTGTGCCTGGTCTTCAAATGTACGGATCAGGTTGGTCCTGTCGTCAATTACGCTAACCGGAGTTCCATTGTTGTCCAATGTAGTTGGAACAATTTCTCGGAAACCGGTGATATAAGGGATATGCGATAAAGCTAGGCCCCAGTTGATCCGGTTTTGCTGGTTGATGTAACCCACCAGTCCCCCGAAATCATAGATCTCCCCATTTACAGAAAGGTTGGCAACGATCTGGTTACGACCAAGTATATCGCTGAACATTCCGACAATACCACCCTGTACACCAGTACCGAAGCGGCTGGTGGAAACACCTACGCCGCTGTTGGCGAGGTAGTCCAGCTTAAATTTAGGCTTGTAAGGCACAAGGTGCATAGAATCTGCTATGGTTTTTTCAAAGCGTTCAAAATTGCCGAGGTTGGAGTTTACAATGTCAACACCAATGGTTTCCATGGGTGGCAGCACGGCAGCATCAAAATTTACTGCATTGGCATCTACCGGTTTTGAACGGAAACTGCTGATCGGGGAGTTGTATAAAGTATAACGCTGCGAACGGTAGTAGCTGTACACGATGTCGTCATTTCTGGATACGGAGATGGCCGGAGAAAATTCCGTGATGCCACTGATCCCCGTAAAATAATCGGTTAGCTGTTTAACCGAATTGTCGGCCAGGTTGTACGCATAAAGATTCCTGAACCCGTCCCTGTTGGATAAGAAAAAGAGCCTTTTGCTGTCGCCAGAAAACTGGGCATTGAGGTTATTGGCGCCAGGGAATACGGGGATATCAGTTAAAGTTTTGCTTTCAATATCGTAAATACTCAGGTTGATGGAGTGGACTGCCGTATTGTTGTTTTTAGTTATAGAGGCCCTGTCTGATGAAAAGGCTATTTTCTTTCCATCCTGTGAATAGGCGGGGGCATAGTCTGAATAGGCGTCATTGGTAATCTGGGTAACCTTTTTCGTTTTAAGGTTATAAGAGAAGATATCACTTTGGCCCTGTATCATTCCGGAGAAAGCGATGTCATCGCCATTTGGCGACCAGGACAAGTTGCCAAACTGCGCCACATCGCCCATATCTGCACGCAAGGCAACGCTGCCATTGTCTATATTGATGATCATCAGCTGGTTTTTGCCCTTGCTGAAAATGCTAAAGGCAAATTGTTTACCGTCTGGCGACCAGGTACCTGCAGATTCGAGGAAGTTAAAATCGTCGATATGTGAATTGGCAACCTGGCTGCTGAGCTTTCTGATAATTTTACCGGTTTTTGCATCAGCGAGAAAGAGGTCTATTCCAAAAAGATCTTTTTCAGATAAGAAGGCAAGGTATTTGCCATCCGGACTAATGGAGGGCGCTACGTTCATGTTCCCTGCATTTTTATTGTCGATGATCTTTGTTCCGGTGATCCTGATCTGGGAGCTGTCTGCCCTTAACATGGGCCGGTAATGCGCTTCAATGGCATTTTTCCAGAGACCTGAAAGCGTCCTGTCATCATACCCGAAGGTATACCTCAATCCGTTCTCATAACCATATTTTGCGGTGGCCTTAAATAAGGGAACGATGGTGGTATCGCCATATACAGAGCCAACAAAAGTCCAGAATGCCTGTCCATATCTGTAGGGAAAATATTTATTGGAATTGGTAAGGTCTTTTAAGGAAGGGATATCCCTGTTCAGCAAAGCGTCCCTCATCCACATGGAAGTGAAGGCATCCGTTTTTCCTACAGAAAGGTACTCGGCCATACCCTCTATCATCCATAAGGGGATCTGGCTTACATTTTCCAGGTTGACAGAATCTTTTTCCAGCAACAGGTGGTATTGAAAAGCATGTACCAGCTCATGACCTAAAACATGCCGTGTTTGGTTATTCAGCTCCATCACCGGCATGATTACCCTGTTTTTAAAAGCTTCTGTAACCCCGCCTGTTCCTATGCCAACCTCGCCCTGCAGGGCAGTGGTTTGCTGAAAATCAGGATGGTTATTGTAAAGTATGATGGGGTTCTTTTTCAGAAAAGTATCCCTGAAAACCTCCTGGTGCATTTTATACCAGGTCTCTGCATCCTGGGCAAATTTCTGTATCAGCCGTTCATTTTTAAGGTAATAGTAGATCTCGAAATGTGGTGTCTGCAGTACTTTAAACTTCTCATTGTTGTAGCGAACCCTGTTTTGTCCGAAATACTGGGCATGAAGGGAGGTAGAAAACATCGTGAAGATGAACAGAACAGGAATTAATCTTTTGAGGAAAGTATAGCTTTTATTCATATCGCTTGTATTTCAAGAGTTGGTTTTAAATTTACGCAAAATAGTAATACCTAGATTGCAGCTTATTTAAGCAATGTGTAAACAACCAGGTTTACTGATTGCCGTTTTTCTTTTTTTCTCTTTCTTCCTGGCGTTGTTTTTTTCTGAGTTCCCTTTCTTCCTTCCTGGTAAGCGGCACTTCGGGGGCAGGTTGTTTAACAGGCTCAGGTGTTTTCTTTTCTTCAGTTTTTTGGACTACAGGCTCGTTTTGAACGGGTTTCGGCTCTTCTGTTGCGGGCACTTCAAAATTGGCCGAGTCTACCGCCAGACTGTCGTTGGATGTGGTATCCACCTCATATCTTGGCGTAGGGCAGTTGATTTCCCTGGTAATTTTAACAGTAGCTTTAGGGAAAGGACCCATGGTATAGCCCGTACTTGGATCTTTATATACCTTTTCCATAAATTTGGCAAAGATGGGAAGGGCAGTTCTGGAGCCTTCACCCGTTTCGCCGTTTTTAAAGTGTGCGGTACGTTCATCGCAACCTACCCAAACGCCGGTTACCAGATCTTTGGTGATGCCCATGTACCAGGCGTCCACATAATCGCTTGATGTACCAGTTTTGCCACCTATCTGATTGTTTTTCTTCCAAAGGTCCCATTCCCAGAGGGCTTGCGAAGTACCACCGGGCTCATCCATACCACCCCTGAACATGTAGAGCATGAGCCAGGATATTTCTTCGGTAAGGACCCTTTTTGTTTTGGCTTTAAACTCTTCTATCAGGTTGTCGTCCAGGTCGGTTATCTTTTCCACAAGGATCGGGTCTGTTTTTAGTCCTCCGTTTAAAAAAGTACCGTAAGCTTTTACCATTTCAAAAACAGATACGTCGTTGGGGCCCAGACTTACGGAAGGAACAGATTCGAGGTGACTGTCGATGCCGCATTCATGTGCCCATTTGACCACATTGTCCCAGCCCACTTTTTCGGTAACCTGGGCGGTGATGGTATTGACAGATTTGGCCATGGCCCAGCGGAGCGACATTTCTCGGTAGCTATTGCTCCAGTCGGCATTTTTAGGTTCCCAGTATTCAGTTTTTCCGTTTTCCTGGTAGGCAATCCTTACCGGTTTGTCGGTAAACTTATCGCAGGGGCTCATCCCGCTTTCGAGTGCAGCCAGATAGGCAAAAGGTTTAAAGGTAGAGCCTGCCTGCCTTTTGGCCTGGTTAACGTGGTCGTACTTAAAATACTTGTGGTCGAGACCGCCAACCCATACCCTGATCTTGCCATTAAAAGGATCCAGGGTCATCATGCCGGTATTCATGATTTTGCCATAATAACGGATAGAATCCATGGTAGAGAATAAGGTGTCGCGATCGCCTTTCCAGGTAAAGATCTTCATCTTCTTCTTCCTGTTGAAATAAGCTGTTATGGAATCGGGGCTGTTTGGATATTTTTTTTCCAGTAATTTAAAGATATGGAGGTTGCGCATGGCGCGATCCGGGTAGTCGACCTTTTTCCCTTCAGAATCTTCCCATGGATCCTGATTGCCCCAGACGCTGTAAAACCTGCGTTGTATGATTTTCATTTGATCGGCAACAGCTTCTTCTGCATATTTCTGAAGTTTTGAATCTATGGTGGTGTAAATTTTCAATCCGTCTTCATACAGATCATAACCATTGTCCTTGCACCATTTTTCCAGGTACTTGTCTACCGCCGCCCTTAAATAAGAGTCGCCGTCACTTCCTTCATCAATCCGGCCTTCTTTGAGTTTTATGGGGGTATTTTTATAGGTAGCCAGGTCAGCAGCAGAAATATAATTGTATTTGTTCATCTGCGCCAGCGCTACGTTGCGGCGTTCCAGTGCTTTTTGAGGGTTTCTTATGGGGTTATAGGTGGTTGTTCCTTTGAGCATACCCACCAATAGGGCCGATTCCGGCACTTCAAGTGCACTGGCCTCCTTATCAAAATAGATGCGGGATGCAGTTTTGATGCCATAGGCATTATTTCCAAAAGATACCGTATTGAGGTACATGGTAATGATGTCGTTTTTGGAGTAGTTGGACTCCAGTTTTACGGCTGTAAGCCATTCCTTGAGTTTTGCCACAAGCGTGCGGAGCAGGGGAACATGGCTTAACAGGCCTTGTGACTTATTGTAACGTGTTCTGTAGAGGTTTTTTGCCAGCTGCTGGGTAATGGTGCTGGCCCCGCGTTTATCGCCTGTTGCGGTAGAGATGCCGCTGGAAAGGAGAGAACGGAAATCAATACCCATGTGTTTATAGAAACGGACGTCTTCGGTGGCTACCAATGCATTGATAACGCTGGGCGATATTTCATTAAAGCTAACCGGGGTGCGGTTTTCTTTATAATAACGGCCAATCAGTTTTCCATCGGAAGTGTAGAGTTCTGAGCCCACTCTGAGGGTTGGGGTCTTAATGTCCTCATAAGAAGGGGAATAACCGAATAACCATAAGAAATTGAGCTGCAGGGCACAAAAGAAGGTGATGATACAAAAAAGGAATATGCTTGAATAACGAATGTACTTATTGCGAATTTCTTTAAACATGGGGTAAATATCAAAAAATCGTAAAACAGTTTGTGTTAAATAGTGTTAAAATTTACAATACAAATTAACAGATTTAATTTACTTAAATTTTAGTGTAAATTCATAAAGGTTTATCATTACCGATAAAAACAACAATATATTTATGAAAAAAGAATTAGAACAGTTTTTGGCCAGGCCAGGCAAGAAAGTTTCACTCGCTGATTTTCCAACTTCCTATGGAGGCGAAAAAGATAAAGAAGAGGGAGTAAAAGAACTGGAAGAGATCAAAACTGCTTTAAGCAGTTTTCAGGAAACCCTTTACGCAGCAGATTCACGGTCTGTACTTATTCTGTTCCAGGCTATGGATGCCGCCGGAAAAGACAGTGCTATACAGCATGTTATGTCGGGTTTAAACCCACAGGGCTGCCAGGTATACAGTTTTAAGACCCCTACATCGGAAGAATACGACCACGACTTTTTATGGAGGCATTATAAAGCATTGCCGGAACGGGGCCGGATAGGGATCCATAACCGTTCACATTATGAAAATGTACTGGTTTGTAAAGTGCATCCGGAATACATACTCAATGAAAAAATACCGGGTTATACTCAGGTTAAGAAGATTGATAAGGATTTTTGGCAGCGGCGGTATGAGAGCATACGGAACTTTGAAAAACACCTGACGGACAACGGGACGGTTATCGTAAAAATATTTCTGCATGTTTCTAAGGAAGAGCAGAAACAGCGTTTTCTGGACAGGATCAACGATCCTGCAAAAAACTGGAAGTTTTCTTCAGGTGACATTAAAGAACGGGCTTTATGGAAGGATTACATGAAAGCCTATGAAGAAGCCATTGAGGCCACTTCTACGGATGCCGCGCCCTGGTACATTCTTCCGGCAGATAAGAAATGGTATAGCAGGCTGGCCATCAGCCATATCCTGGCCGAAACCTTTAAAAAGATGGACCTTAAATTTCCGGTACTGGCCAAAGCAGAAGCCGATCAGCTGGACCTGATCAAACAGCAGCTGCTTGAGCAAAAGTAGGTTGCTGAAGTTTATTTTTTGTTTTTCCTTTCCAGTTCGTAGCTGTAAATGGTTTGGCCCAGCGCTTTCATAAAAGGAAAGCATACGGTGTCGTATTCGTATTTTCCATCATTATAGATGCCATCTTCGTTGGATTGGACCACTGCCGTTAAAAAGAATTCGATGTTGTTTTTATCGTCTTTAAAATAAGCATTGTCGATGATAAAGCCATAAGAATCGCCGTACTTGTTAAATATTTTCAGGTCGGGGTTAATGACGGCATTCTTTTCGCGCCCATAATACAGCATTTTGGCATAAGTTGGCCAGAATTCTGTTGGGTCATAAGCAGGATAATCGCTTTCTGTAGGGAGCTTGCTCATATAAGTATAGATCAGCTGATAATCTGCAGGGCGAAGGTTAAACCTTTTTGAGGCTGGAAATGCTTCGGGATGGATGAGCTTTTTCATCAGTGCCTGCTGATCGGAGATGCTAAATGCATTTTTGTTGGCCAGGTTAAAGGGTTTGTTTACCAGTTTCTCTGCGCTGTCGATATAACCGATACCCATTACCGTATGGGTTAAAGTAAGGGGGTATTCTTTCGGGTCGTATTGTGCAGACTGGGTGTATACCAGTTCCTTGCCGTTATAAAATTTTATCGGGTTGGTATGTTTGGCCGACTCGCCGGCATCGCCTATGGCCAGTCGGTTCAGGATACGGCTGGTCTGATAACCATATTTCTGTAGTTTGCTGTTGATTTCGGCACGTCCAATAAACTCAAACAGGCGGTTAAAAGCATCGTTGTCGCTGGTCAGCAATATTTTTTTGATGTAGTGCTCAACAGAGGGCAATCCGTTTTTAGCGGTTTTATCGGTCGTTACTTTGGTTTGGCCGGCCCAGGCACTATCCGTAATCATGCTGCTTTGCGCAGTAAGGCCTTTTATTTTAAGTTCATTTATTTTTTCAAGTGCAAAAATAACAGCGGCCAGCTTTACGGTGCTGGCAGGGTAGAAGTAGCGGTGGTCGTTTAAATTGTAACTAAAGGATTTGAAGCTGATCTTGTTTGCCGCATTGCGGTTTACCTGGGTATACAATACCTGTACCTGATTTTTTTGAGGATGGTTTAAAACACCTGAAAAGCGTTCAGGGTTTTGTCGCATCAGTTTTTCAATAAGTAAGGTGTCGGTTTTTTGGGCCATGGTATGGAAGCTGATGAGCAGCAATAAGGGGAGAATGATCCTGTTCATTATTTGATAGGTTAATGCTGATAAATATAGGTATTAAAAAAATATATAAAAGCCTGATGTTGGTGATGGCCGGATAATTAATTACATTTGCATCGCTTTTGGTTCCCGGTTATGTTGACCGGGATTAAAAGGGAATACGGTGTGATTCCGTAACTGTCCCGCAGCTGTAAGCTCTGTAACGGTGTTCAAATCGAAGCCACTTTTTATCCTGTAAGGAAGGATGATTGGGAAGGCAGAACATCCGGGAGTAAGTCAGAAGACCTGCCATAAGTGGTAATATTTCATAGCTTTCGGGGATTGAAGCTTGGAGTGAGTGCTTGTTTATTGTATTTCATTTCCTTGATCTAACTGTTTGCTGTGGGTAAAAACTCACATCAAAATGATAAGAAAATCAAGTGCCATACGTGGCATGAATTGTCGTTTCTCTGTTTTTTTTAAAGCTATACTTTGGCTGGGGATTTTTATGCCCCTCACTTTGTTTGCCCAGGAGGATGTGGTTAAGGCTAAAAAAGCCGATTCTATTGATAAGGTAAACCAACTTAAAGAAGTACAGATCAGAACCATAAAGATTGGCAGGAGGCAAACTTCATCTACACCTTTACAAATCCTTTCGGGCGAAGAGTTGCAACGCCTGAACAGTTTATCGGTAGCCGATGCCGTCAGGTATTTTTCGGGGGTACAGTTAAAAGATTATGGTGGCATTGGTGGCTTAAAAACCATCAATGTGCGCAGCATGGGTACCAACCATACTGCTGTTTTTTACGATGGGGTACAATTGGGCAATGCACAGAACGGGCAGGTCGACCTGGGAAAATTTTCATTAGACAACATAGCCGAAATTGAGCTGTATAACGGGCAAAAGAGTACCATATTTCAATCGGCGAAAGGCTTTGCCGCCGGAAGTTCATTGTATATAAACTCAACGCAGCCTGATTTTGAAGATGGGCGCAGTGATAAATGGAAAGCCACGTTAAAAGGTGGTTCATTTGGCCTGATAGATCCTTCTGTGCTTTGGCAGCATAAAATCAGCGAAAGCATATACAGTTCCTTAAGTGCCGAATGGAAAAAAGCAAGTGGCCGTTACAAGTTCAGGGTAAGGAATTACGGCTATGATACCACGGCAGTAAGAGAAGATGGGGGGATTGAGACCATGCGGCTTGAGCTTGGACTGAACGGGGTATTGCCGGATAGCAGTCTGTGGACGGTTAAGTTGTACGGATACAATGACAAACAGGGCTTGCCAGGGGCCATAGTAAATAATGTATGGCGTTTTCCGCAGAGAATGTGGAACAGAAACTTTTTTGCGCAGTCGACCTTCAAAAAAGACCTGCACAAATATCATCTTTTGGCTGCTGTTAAATATGCCAGCGACTATACCAAATATCTTGATCCGAACTATGTAAAAGATACTGGGTTTCTGACAAATATCTATAAACAGCAGGAGCTGTATTTTTCGCTGGCCAACCGTTACCAGCTCAGTTCATTCTGGGATATCGTTTTGTCGGGCGATTACCAATGGAACACTTTGGACGCCAATATGGATCGTTTTTCATATCCTACCAGGCATACGGGCCTGCTGGCCCTGGCTACCGAAATTCATTTGGACAGGTTAAATATTCAGGCCAATTTGCTGGGCACACTGGTTAATGATGAGGTAGAACGCTATTTTTCTGCGGGTAATAAAAGGGAACTTAAGCCCTCTGTAATGGTTTCCTGGCAGCCTTTCCGCTTAAAGGAATTTCGTTTACGCGGATTTTATAAGGATATATTCAGGATGCCTACTTTTAATGACCTGTATTATACCCTATTGGGGAACACTTTCCTGAAACCGGAATATGCAAAACAATACGATCTTGGATTTACCTATATCAGGTTGATTGACAATCATTTGCTGAACCAGATCAGTATACAGTCGGACGTATATTACAACAAGATCAGAAATAAGATTGTTGCAGTTCCAGGGGCCAATTTGTTTACCTGGAGCATGCAGAACCTGGGGTTGGTAGAGATCAGGGGCCTGGATGTGAATATACAGACCGGCTGGCGTATTGCCGATCAGCTGATGGTCAACACCGGTATTACCTATACCTATCAGAAGGCTTTGAACATGACAGATGTGAACCTGAACTATAAGAACCAGATCCCATATATTCCTGTACATAGTGGTTCCTTTACTGCTGGTGCCGACTGGAGAAACCTGGGTCTGAACTACAGTTATATCTATACGGGCGAGCGTTATGATCAAAGTGCCAATATTATTGAAAATTATGTTCAGCCCTGGTACACCCATGATATTGCCTTTCATTACCATAAAGATTTAAAACATGCCCGTGTTAAAGTATCGGTCGAGGTAAACAACCTTTTGAATCAAGATTATGAAGTGGTTACCAATTTTCCAATGCCGGGCCGGTCGTATCGTTTCACCTTATCTTATGCTTACTGACATGAAAAATATACAGCTAATTATATGCCTGTGCAGCCTGGTGTTTGTGGCCTGCAGAAAGGACCTGCAGCCCTCTAAAGAAGAGACACAAATGCTGACACCCGATCCGGGCAGTGTAATGAAAGGGTTTTATGTGGTGAACGAGGGGAACATGAACATGAACAAGGCATCCCTCGATTATCTTAACCTGAGAGAAGGGATTTACCGCAAAAATATCTATGGTACGGCCAATCCTGAGGTGATTAAGGGGCTTGGTGATGTGGCCAATGATATCGGGGTATATGGGTCGAAGTTATACGTAGTGGTCAATGTTTCCAATAAAGTAGAAGTACTGGATGTGAAAACAGGTAAAAAGATCAGTCAGATCAATATGATCAATTGCCGTTACATCACTTTTCATAATGGTAAAGCTTATGTGAGCGCCTATTTGGGAAGGGTTGGTGACCCAAGTGCGCCCAGGGGTATTGTTGCCAGGATAGACACACTGAGTTTGCAGGAAGAGAAAAGGGTGGAAGTGGGCCGGCAACCGGAAGAAATGGCCATTGTTGGAGAAAAATTGTATGTGGCCAATTCTGGGGGGTATAGTCCGCCCAACTATGAACGCACAGTGTCTGTATTGGACCTGAATACTTTTCAGGTGCTAAAAAATATAGATGTGGCGATCAATCTGCACCGTATTAAAGCTGATCAGTACGGCGACCTCTATGTGACCTCGAGGGGGAATTATTACGACATCCCCTCTAAGCTTTTTGTGATAGATACGCAGACAGATGCCATAAAAAAATCATTTGACATTGGCATCAGCAACCTGGCGATTGATGGCGACCTGGCTTATTTTTATGGTACTGTATTCAGTTACCTGACTGGCAATAACACCATTACCTACGGAGTACTGAATGTAAAGGATGAGGTGCTGACGGATAAAAAATTTATTACAGACGGCACGGATAAAAAGATCATCATCCCTTATGGGATTGCAGTGAACCCTTTTACAAAAGATGTATATGTTACCGACGCCAAAGATTATGTTTCGCCGGGTATGCTGTATGGTTTCAATGCGGCCGGGAAAATGAAATGGTCTGTTAAAACAGGGGATATCCCCGCACACTTTGCATTTATTTATTAAATCATATATCGTTTAAAAATGACTTTCAACAAAAACATCACGCTGAGGAATTTAAAACCGGCATTCATCGCTCTTGCTGCTTTTCAACTATGTTTAACCGCATGTAAAAAAAATGAACCTGAGGCCACAGTTTACGAGCCCAGACCGGTAACTTCTTCGAGTTCAAAATTTATCAGTAAAATATATGAATACCTGCCTGCCCCGGGACAGTTCATTAACGAAGGGCTGGGTACTCCTGAGGCTGCCGAAACACTGGTTGGAAAAGCAAACGAGGGCCTGGTTTCTTTAGGTGGTTATGGGGGTTACCTGATATTTGGTTTCGACCATTCTATAGCAAATGCTGAAGGCGCTGATATTGGTATTTATGGTAACCCTTTAACGGGGGTGAATATGGAATGGTCTGAGCCTGCCATTGTAATGGTGATGCAGGATCTGAACGGCAATGGTTTACCAGATGATGGCCCCTGGTTTGAGCTGGCCGGAAGTGAATACCATAAAACAGAGACCATAAAAAATTATAAGATCACTTATTATAACCCTAAAAATACAACTGATGACATCAGGTGGACAGATAACCAGGGTAAGGAAGGCTATGTTTTAAGAAACAATTTTCATCGCAAACAGTATTACCCTTTATGGATAAAGAACCAGGAGGAACTGAGCTTTACGGGTACGCTTTTAAAGAATACGCTGAATGATGGAAGTATCATTACCAATAAACCCTTTGAATGGGGTTATGCCGACAATGGATCGGAAGATTTTAAAGCATTGATGGCAAGTAAAGGCTCGGCGTACAATTCCTTAGATATTTCCTGGGCTGTGGATGATAAGGGTAAAAAGGTACAGCTGTCGCATATTGATTTTGTGAAGGTATATACCGGACAGAATTCGAACGGGAATCCTTATGACCCCGACAGGACCAATCCTAGAGCGAGGTTCCTTGGAGAAATTTCTTCCGAAATAGGCGGTGCAATTGACTTGAGTTTACATTTAAAAAAATGAGAATGAAATTAATATATAAAACAAACATGATGAACAACTTTAACTTTAAAAAACAGGCGCTGGTTATATTATCGGCCTTCGTTTTGGTATTGGGCGCCTGTAAAAAGGATAAATTGCCGCCAATTGACCCTCAGCCAAGTGCTACAACCGGAGTGTATGTGTTGTGTGAGGGGCCATTTGGCCAGATAAACAAGAGTACCATTACCTATTATGATATAGCTGCCGAGGCTGTAGAAAAGGACTATTTTAAAAAACAGAACGGAATTAACCTGGGGACTGGTGCCAGTGCTCTGAAACAATACGGAAGCAAAATGTATTGTGTGGTTACAGGGGATAACGATACAGATAAAGATGCCTATGTTGAGGTAATTAGTATTGCATCAGGTAAATCGCTTAAAAGAATCCCGTTCTTTAATGATACCAAAGATTTTTCTCCAAGAAATGTCGTTTTTTACAAAGGGAAAGCTTATGTATCCGGATATGATGGTTTTATAACTAAAATAGATACAGCCAGTTTAGGTATTGAAGCACGACTGGAAGCAGGTGGTGCGATGGAAGAAATGGCTATTGTAAACAATAAGTTATATGTTACCAATTCTTTGCATCCCTATGTAAGCAATCCGATAAATTCGTCAGTTTCTGTGGTTGACCTGAACAGTTTTACCAAACTAAAAGAAATTCCGGTAAGTTTTAATGCCAATAAAATAGCTGCTTCAGCAAGTGGAGATTTGTTTGTCGTTACCAGAGGGCAATATCAGCCTTTTATTGCTCCTGCTTTTGAAAAATTGAGCAGTGTTACAGATAGCAAAGTGCAGACTTATAACTATGATTTAAATGCAATCACCATCTCAGGTGCAAAGGCTTATGTAATTACCGGCGATTATCCATCGGCTATAAAAACGTTTAATCTCGCAAATGCTACTATTGGTGCTGATTTTATTACAGATGGAACAGCTGTAAGTAATATTTATGGCGTTACTGTTAATCCACTTAGTAATGACGTATATTTAGCTGATGCAACCGATTATTCGACCGATGGTAAATTTTTCTGTTTTGGAGCTGATGGCAAAAAGAAATTTGAATTTGCTACCGGTTCAATCCCACAAAGTGCAGTATTTAAATACAACTATAAATAATTTTAAGGAAAGGCCCTTGCTATGAAAACTAAACTTTATTTGCTTTTGATCTTGCTGGGTGTTGCGGTGTGGACTGCCTGTACCAAGGATGAAGAAACGGAGCAGATCCCTGTGGTTAAAATGAATATCGAAAATAGTCCTATTAACGGTAAAGTGAATGAGACGATCTCGTTTTCGGCGTTTAATGTAAACAATAAGGTGTATGCACAGGAGTGGAAACTGGAAGGTGAAGTTAAAAGCAATACCGCTGATTACGATTTTACGCCTGCAGCTGCCGGAATTTACAATATAGAATATACGGCCACCAATAGTGCCGGTATTTTTAGCTATAAATATGTGATCAATGTGGGGGTGCCTACTGTGCCATCGGGCCCTGGCAGCAACAGTTACGTAACCAAAGTGTTTGAGTTTTTACCCGGACCAGGACAATACACCAATAAAACCCTTGGCAGCATGGAAGGTGCTAAAAGTTTGGAAGGCCAGGAAGGTGCCGTTTCTTTGGGTGCCTGGGGTGGCTTTATTGTTTTGGGTTTTGACCATACGGTAATTAACGAAAACGACAAAAATGACCTTGTTATTTATGGCAATGCGCAGTTTAATTGGGCAGAGCCGGGTGTGGTATGGGTGATGCAGGATGCGAACGGCAATGGTAAGCCCGATGATACCTGGTATGAGTTAAAAGGCAGTGAATTTGGCAAAGAAGGCTATATCCGTAATTATGAAGTGACCTATACCAAACCTGCAAAGGGGGGTAATGTATCCTGGAGGGACAATAAAGGGAATACCGGTGTAGTCGAAATCAGTGGTACAAATGTTCAGGCTTTCCCTGCCTGGATTACGGGCAATGAATATACTTTAAAGGGCTCTTTGTTGCCTTTGACAGGGATTAAGCCGGGTACTTTGATTACCAGTTTTCCTTTTGCCTGGGGTTATGCCGACAATGCGGTGGGTGGAGACCAGTTTGATATTGCGAATGCAGTTGATGCCGAGGGAAAGCCGGTTTCACTGTCGGGCATAGATTTTATTAAAATACAAACAGGCATTCAGGCCAATTTAGGCATCTTGGGAGAGTTGTCTACCGAGATTATGGGGGTGGCTGACCTTAGTTTGGTTAAATAAAATTAAAGTTAAACGATGCCTGTTTTGTTATCCATAGAAATAATATAACTTTGTTTTATAATTAAATGAACATGTCTGAATCTAAATTTAATCCCAGTACTGTAATTCTGATATTGGTTGTAGTACTTGTCAGCATTATCCGCGTGGCGGCACCCCATTCTGATAATTTTAAGGATATTGCAAATTTTTCGGCGGTAGGGGCCATTGCCATGTTTGGTGCAGCTTATTTCAACAATCCGCTTAAAGCCTTTGGTTTTCCGTTAACCGTGCTGTTACTGAGTGATATTTTTATTGCCAGAACCTCTGGTTATGGTTTCTTTTATGATGGCTGGTACTGGACTTATATAGCCTTTATCCTTATGGTGGCTGTAAGTAGGGTATTGTTGAAAAAAGTTAATGTTCAAAACCTGGTTATGGCAGCCATTTCAGTTATTCTGATCCACTGGGTAGTGGCTGATATCAGTGCGATGTACATTCCCGGATTGTATCCACCTACGCTGGCTGGCTTCTGGGCCTGTCTGGTAGCCGCTGTTCCTTTCGAATTGAAGTTCTTATATGGAACGGTAATTTATGGTGCAGTGATGTTTGGCTTAAAGGCATGGTATCCGTCGTTGAGTTTTAAAAAGGGCCTGAGCGCTTAATATTTTAATAGATAATTTAGGAAAGGCTGCCTTTGGCAGCCTTTTTTGTTTTAGCCAAACTTTTTGCATCTTATGTTGTTACCTATATATTAACGCTGCTTTGGCATCTTTTTATAATGCTGTATGATTAAATATCTACCTGCTCATCTGCTCAAAAAGGAACGGTATAAGTTATTTGTATACCTGTTGGCTTACTTTTTTATGGTTTTTGAGGTGGAGGCTTATGGCCAGACTACAAGCCTGAATGCCTGTTTTGATTTAGCCAGAAAAAATAACCTTAGTGTAAAGCAGGCCAGGTCTGCCTTATTATCCGGCCAGTACAACCTGCAGGCCGAAAAAAAGAGTTATTTACCCAAGGTAGATTTATTGTCAAGCTATACTTATCTGAGCAGCCCTCTGACCATAAACCTGCAAACCGTTAAGGATGGAATTGTAAATGGCTCATCCCAGCAAAGTGTGAATGCTGCAAATGAGGTGTTTAAAGAAATTACCGGTAATAATCTATCGCAGGCCGTACAGGACAGGATTTACAATACTTCGAAAAATATCATTGGTAGCATTTATCCTGATTATAATCCGGAACTTAGTAAACAGTCGTATTTTGTTGCTGGTCTTGGATTAAGGCAACCCATATTTCTGGGAAATAAGCTGGATGCCGCGCAAAATCTGGCACAATCGCTGGTCAACACAGCGAGTATCAATGTGAATGTGGTGAATAAGGAGGTTGATTTTCTCATTGCCCTGCAATACCTGCGGATTTTGTACCTGAATACCATTTTAAATAAGCAGGAGTTTATTGTGATGGCATTAAGCAAAAATAAGAACTATGCAGACGAGCTGGTAAAAAACCAAATTCTGGCCCCTTATCAAAAAAGCTGGACCAATGTGGTATTGATGCAGGCCCGAAGCCAGCTTACGAGCCTTAAGCTGGATAAGCAGAATGCCCATCTGGAACTGAATAAACTTATGGGCCTGCCACTGGATACCAATGTGGTGATTTCGGATATCTTAACATACACGGGGATTGCAGCAGTGGCGGCCCAGGGTGATTACTGGACAGAAAATCCTGTATATCAATTGGCGGCCAGTAAAATCGCTTATGCCAAAACCTCTGAAAAGATCAGCAAATCATTTGCCCTGCCCAATATTTTTGCGATAGGCAATTACAATTTGTACCAGCGCGACCTGCCGGTAACCATGCCCGACTGGTTTGTTGGGGTTGAACTGCAATGGTCGTTGTTTAACGGGCAAACCCGGAAGCGTACCCTTGCTGCCAGGCAACTGGTTGAGGAGGCTAAACTTGCCGAAGAAAATGCAGGGCTGCTGCTGCAGGTGCAATCAAAAATTGCAAAAAATCAAATGACCTCGCTGGAAAATGAAGTTGGGGTACTCGACAATGCCCGGAAAGAGGCGCAGACCACATCCCGGTTAATTACCAAACGTATGGAAAACCAGCTGTCTTCGCCCAAAGATGTAAATGATGCGGTGCTGATAGAAGCAGAAATGGAAAAAGCATATTATACGGCTGTGCTGGGTTATTACCTGGCGCTTGCCGGCTATTTTAACAGTTTAGGGAACCCCCAGCAAATCAGTCAGTTTATCAGGTAATTTTATCAGTAGGATTAACAGGAAAAGATACAGCTATGAAGAAATTTATAAAAAACTATTGGGCACTGCTTATCCCCATACTTGTTGTTATAGTGGCCTTGTTTTTCTTTCTTGCCGGAAATAAAGATGAAACGCACCTGATCGGCATGGTAGATGCTTCCAGTGTAGATGTGGCTGCGGAGTTTCCAGGGAGACTGGACTCCCTGCTGGTAGAACAGGGAGATACAGTTAAGGCTGGACAGCTGCTGGCTATTTTGCGTTCCAATGAAATTGATGCCATTAAGTCGCAGGCCTTATCGGCTATAGATGCTGCCAAAGGACAACAGGAACTATTGGTGCAGGGCGCCAGACCTGAGCTGATTGAGGCTACATCAAAACTTTATCAGATTAGTGAGGAGCAGTATAAGCTGTTCAATACCACCTACCAGCGCATGGAACGCTTGTATAATGCAGACGTGATTTCCGGGCAGGAAAAAGATGTTTTTTACTTTCGGTATCAGGCTGCAAAAAAAGAAATGGAAACAGCACAGCTCAATTTGCAGATGCTGAAAAATGGCACACGCCCCGAAATCATCAAAACGGCCAATGCCATCGTAAAACAGGCAGAGCAGGCTTATGAGCTGACCAAAGCGCTTGGCGACAATACCAAAGTTTATGCCCCGGCAGCTGGGGTGATCTCGAGCCTGGTTACCCATCAGGGGGAAATTGTTTCTATAGGCTATCCGATGATGACCATTGAAAAGAAAAATTCATCACTTATAAGGTTCAATATCCGGCAGGACAGGGCGAAAGACCTGAAAGTAGGAGCTATGGCAAAAGTGACCATTCCTGGTTGTGAGTCTGAAACTTTTGAAGTAAAAGTATCTGCCATTTCGCCTACGCTCGAATTTGCCAATTGGGTGCCTTCAAAAGATAAAGGGCAATTTGAGCTGCGTACGTTTACTGTAGAGTTTAAGCCTGAGAACCTGGCCGCAGTTAAAGGTTTACGTTCGGGGATGACGGCTTCATTAATCCTGCCCTGATGCAAGCAATGGGGCATATTATTTTACGGGAATGGAAACGGATACTTCGTTTGCCGGTATTTTACATAGTAATGCTGGTGATACCCGGATTGCTGTTCTCATTTTATGCCCTGATCTACCAACAACGGGATGCCAGAAACCTGGCTTTCGCCATCTGGGATGAAGACCAGTCGCCCCTAAGCCGGCAGCTTATTTTCCTGCTGCAACAGCGGGAAACCTTACAGATTACCCGCCGAGTAGGTACTGAAGCAGAAGTTAAGCAGCTGATCCAAAATGGAGTAATACTGGGGGCTGTTCATTTTCCGGCAAACATGCAGAAAGACATTTACAGCAGGCATCAGGCCCATGTAACCCTTTATACCAATGCAGCATCACTGGTGCCTGCCAAACTGATCTATAAAGCCGTAGCTGAAGTGGTTATTATGGGCAGTTCGGGTGTGGTGTTGCAAAAACTGGTAAAGACCGGTATGAAAGCAGACCGGGCTATGGCATTGGCCAATCCGGTTAAACTGAATAGTTATCAATTGTATAATGCCAGTTACAATTACCAGGAATACCTGGTTCCGGGGCTGATTACAGTAGGTATCCAGATGATCCTTATCATCAGCAGTATGCTGGCATTGAATTACGAATGGAAAACGAATACCATGCAGGAGCTTTACGGTTTGGCCAAGGGTTCTGCTTTACTGGTTATTACCGCTAAAACCATTGCACACCTGGTTTTTAGCTGGGTTAATTTTATACTGATTGCCTTTGTCCTGTTTCCCTGGTTTGGTATTGGTGTGCCGGTTGCGACAGGCAAGTTCTTTTTAATGTACACCTTGTTGTCGGTTGCCTGTATAGGTATCGGTATGTTCATTTCGGCTTTATTTAAGGATGTGATGTTATCGGGTGATGTGGCCTTGTTTTACACTTCACCAGCCTTTGTTTTTAGTGGTTTTACTTTTCCAAGATGGGCAATGCCATGGTACGATCAATATTATGCGACCATTATGCCTTATACGCCGTTTCTGGACGCCTTTTTTAAAGTATATTACATGAACCTGCCCATGCATTATGCGCAGGCTGACATCAATAAGCTTGTTTTGTTTTGTGCGGTAATGTTTCCGACCGCAATTTTATTATTTCAGCACCAATTTAACAGCAGCGTAAATGAGCAGGCCGCATAAACCATCTTTAATCCAGCTCTTTTTAAGAGAGGTTACCTTGGTGGCAAAGGACCATAGTTTATTGCTTACACTATTGATTGCACCTTTGCTGTACGCTTTTTTTTATGGCAGTATTTATATCAATAAAGAAGAAGAGCAGGTAAAACTGGCTGTGGTAGACGACGACCAGTCGAGATTGTCCCGCCTGCTGCAACAGCAGATAAACAATTCGCAGCTGGTGGAACTGATCCATTTTTCTGACCTGGAAACTGCAAAAGAACAGATGTACAGCGGTAATTGTCAGGGTTATTTTTATATCCCCAGGGGTACACAAAGTAATTTGCTGACACTTAAACAAAGTAATGTAGTACTTGCGGTAAATGCGGCAAGATTTCTGCCTTCCAGTGATTTATTAATGAGCGTGCAGCAGATTTGCCTTACTGTAGGAGCGGGGATAAGGCTGCAGTATTTTGAAAAGAGTGAAGGCTTAAGCAGGGCTATGGCCATGCAAAATGTAATGCCCATTACCCTGGATTACCGCCCGATGTTTAATGAAAGGTCCAGTTATGGAGCTTTTCTGTTGCCTGCATTGCTGGCCCTGATCTTACAGCAGACACTACTGATCGGCCTATCGGAAAGCGTTGCCGGAGAAAGGCAGCAGGGCAGTATAAAAGAATGGTTTAAGGCTGGCATTTCAACCGCAATCTGGGGCAAAGGTTTATTTTATCTTGTTGTTTTTGGCGCTTATGGCTTCTTTTTCCTGAATGTAAACTTTAGGCTACTCAATTTGCCCATGCGGGGCAGTGGTTTCCAACTGGGCGTGTTGCTGCTCTTTTTGTTGTTTACATTGATACCCATGGCCCAATTTATAGGTTCTTTGTTCAGATCGCAATTGCTTTGCCTCCAGGTGATGGCCTTTTCAACCTATCCCATTTTCCTGATTACCGGATATACCTGGCCTTTTGAATCACTGCCAGTGCCGATACAGTGGGTATCCATGCTGCTGCCCACTACGCCATTTATTAAAATATACACGGCCATAGTTCAATCTGGTGCCGACTTGCTGGCCTATGCCGCTGCTTTGCTGCACCTGTTATTGCTTTGGTTGTTGTACAGCACTGCCTGTTACATAAGGTTTAGAAAGCTGGCCCGGCAAAGCAAAGTTCATTTAGACTGAGGCTTAAAAGCAGCAGCTGCGACAAGTAGTTTGAATGTTTTTGAACAGCCGGGGTTCAAACAATTCATATTGTGGACTGGTTATAATAGAAATTAAGCTGATGATATGGAATATGTTAAAGGTACAGTATATTATTCTGGTACCAGTGGTTTGTTATTGCCCGTACCCAACAAAGAATTTTATCCGGAAGAATTTAAGGCCGGGAGCAGATTGAGTTATTATGCTTCTCTTTTTAACAGTATAGAGATCAATAGCACATTTTATAAAATGCCCATGGCTTCAACTGTTGCCAGATGGGCGGCAGATACGCCAGCAGGCTTTAAGTTTACCTTTAAATTGTGGCAGGAAATTACACATAGGAGGAACCTTGATTTTGAACCTGAGGCAGTTGCAGAATTTATGAATCGGATTGCCAGTGCGGGCAGTAAAAAAGGTTGTTTGCTGGTACAGTTCCCCGCCAGCATTAAGCCTGTACATATCCGGGAGTTAACTAAACTTTTGAACTGCATACGCAGGGCAGACCCTGATCTGTTGTGGCACATAGCTGTTGAATTCAGGCACCAAAGCTGGTATCGGCAGGATACCTATGACTTGCTGGAGGAATTCAGTATGGCCCCCGTTCTTCATGATAAACTTAGCGAAGGGGGACAGTTACTCAACAATTCGCTTGATTTTGTATATCTGCGTTTTCATGGGCCTGAGGGAGATTATAAGGGAAGTTATCCGGATGATTTTTTATATGAATATGCGACTTATATCAGGGACTGGCTGGTTGAAGGAAAAGAGGTTTATAGCTATTTTAACAATACGATGGGCAATGCGATCGGAAATATGGAATTGTTAAGAAAGTATGTGCACAATAATGCAGATAATTTATGACAAACCTTTTTGCATAAATCTTGTTTTATGTTTAAACTTTTAATTTTTTTAACATGAAGAGCAAAGTCAGGGAGAATAAGCCAATTAAAAATATAGGCACAAGTAAGTATGGGAACCGGGATTATTATTTTCATGCAGATGAGGATTTTAGGGAAGACCGGGATTGGGGGAAGACAAAAACGACAACTGTCAAAGCATTAGCAAAGCCAACAGATCCATACTGAGATTTTGTTTATAATGTTTTACATGAAGGTAATGCCGGCATTGAAACCCAGCCAGCCCTTTGTGTTGCTGCCAAAGCTGGTATGGTGCTGTGGAACAATGTTTTGCTTATAGCCTGCTGAACTGGAATTGGCGGGATTATCGCTGCTGTAAACAGCGTAGGCAGGGCCCGCAAAGAGGCTTATGCCCTTAACCAGCTGTACCTGCAGGTTGGCCTGAACTTTACTCAAAAGGTTGGTACTGTCCCACTTACCCAGATAGAGCAGCTGACCAGTTGTTTCAAGACCAACAGACAAGCACCTGTTAAAAATAAAATCATGGCCAAGGCCTATACCCACAGTTCGTAATTTTTCGTTTTGTGATAGGTTTAAGCCTGCAAATAAAATGGTATAAAGATGGGAATTACCTGTTTTTATAGACAGATTGGTGTTTACAGTTTCGTTGGTAAACAGGCTTATTTTATGATAGCCATGTTTTACAAGGTTTATCAACCCTAAACTGTAACCGGATGAAGTATCTGATACATTGATAAGGCCAAGCTGCAAACCATCCATTTTTTTGGCATAGTTAAGAATACCAGCAATTTGTACCCCCTTTAAGTGCCTGGTCATATTAGCTATACCAGCTATCTGGGTGCCTTCCATGTCTTTGCGTACCAGGTTGGCAATTCCAGCAATTTGTACCCCATCAACATTTTCTTTAATAACATTTACAATTCCTGCTGCCTGTACACCCTTCATACTCCTGGCCGACAAGTTGCAAAGACCGGCAACCTGAAAGCCTTCAGTTTCGCCTTTAACACGGTTAAGCAGTCCGGCTGCCTGGAAGCCTTTCTTTTCGCCACTTACATTGTTCAGTAAACCTGCCACCTGAAAACCGTTTACAGCGCCGCCAGCCTCATTAAAAAGACCAGCAAACTGTAATTTCTTCACATCACCTTTGGTAATGTTAAAAAGCCCTGCAATTTCAAGTCCATCTGTGCCTGCGGTATAACCACCCAGAACATTCAGTGAAAATTTGTTGACCACCTGGGAACTCATGATGCCGTGGGAGCTTAAACCTGGTGTAAGTGAAGTTTGAAAAGGACTGTTGGCAAAAAAACTGGGGATGTTTAGACTCTGGATCCTTTGTTTGGAAGAAATGAAGAACCTGCCGATTCCCGAATTTTCGACATCACTGAACAGACCGTTTGCTTCATCTGCGTTTGGGTCTTTATAACCCTCTGGTTTCACTTTAATGTCAGATAGGAAGACGAGCGTGGTGTCTCTGTAGTTTTCTTTGGCAGCTGTTAATATCACTTCATTATGGTCACCTTTAAACCTCAGTTTAAAGAAGCCCTCATGATCTGTAAGTGTAGACTGCAAGAGACGTTTTTCATAAACACTGGCCTGTTTAACCTTACGACCGGTTTCTGTATCTATTACATAACCACTGATCAGGTAAAGCTTGTCGGCAGTAGTGATGTTTTCAGGTTCTATGGTAAGGTGGTTTGCTGCATAACGGAGAATGATATATTCCCCGTTTTCCTTGTAATCTACCTTGTTGTTAAAAAGCCTGTCCAATATTTCCCTTACCGGCGTATTTCTGACATTCAGACTAACCAGGCTATCTGTTGTGAACAAGGCCCCGCTGTAAGAGAAATAGAATGCCCCGGCGCGGCTAACCCTGGTGAGTACTTCTGATATCTGCGTATTTTTTACTTCTATACTTACTCTTTTTTCTAAATTGTGTTTAGAAGGGGCAAGTGGCATTTGGGCTTGCAGGTATCCGGTAAGGATGGACAGGATGAGCGTAAGTTTTAATTTCATTTGGTATTTTTAGACAACAAGAGCTGGTTTTCGTTACGGACAGACTTTAAATCAAGCGTAAGACAGATTGTTTTTAAATTATCGGCTAAACTTGCTGTGGTTTTTAAAGTTGTAAATAAGGTCAGGTCTCTTATGGCCGGATCTTTAATCACGATTTCTGAATTATAAGCCTCATTTAAAACTTCAACTACACGCCATAAAGGGGTATTATTCAATACAAATTCGTTGCTGCGGTAATAATTGTACAGCTGATCTGTACTTTGCATTTTAACCAGTTTGTCGGTTGTGTTTTTTATGATTATTTTTTCTCCCTTGTGAAGGGCTATTTCATCCTTGCCAAGGCTTACTTTTACGATTCCGGTCTCGACAATAACTTCAGTTTGGTGGTTTAAGTGTTTTACATTGAAGGAGGTACCCACTACAAGTACAGCAATTTTGTCTACATCAATTACAAATGGCCGGGTTTTATCGTGCAGTACGTTAAAAAATACTTCACCCTGCTGCAGATGGACGCTTCTGTTTTTTTTAAAATTAGTTGCATAGCTGAGTTGGGTGTTTTTGTTGAGTGTAATTTCAGACCCATCGGGGAGCAATTGTTTGTTTATGGTGTTGCCAGCGGTTATGGGTGTATAGGAAACCGGTGAAAAGATACTGTATACAGACCATATAGCAGCAATGAGGAAAAGAACGGCTGCAATTTTAAGCCATTGGTAGGTTGGTTTTATGCGGCGTACAAGGGGCTGATGTGCGGCTGATGCTCTTTGTTTAAACCTTAGCCAGGCTTCATCTCCGTTAACATTGCTTTGGGTGGAAAGCTTTTTACTGCTGTTCCATATTTGTTTAAACTGTTCAAAATGTTTTGCATTGGAAGGAGCGGCGTCTAACCAGTTTTGTACGGCTATGCCTTCCTCTTCACTTGTTTCTTTTAGCAGAAACTTTATCAATAATTCATCCGTCATGCTGTTGCTAGTTAAAAAAATCCCTGTAATACATCAGGCCTAATAAAATGAGCGAAAGGAAGTCGGCCAGCTTCAGTCGCATTATTCTGAGCGCTTTGCCCATTTGGTTTTCTATAGTTTTTACAGACAGGCCCAGCTGTTCTGCTATTTCCCTGTATTTTAATTCTTCAAACCTGCTCATCTGGAATATGGTACGGCATTGTTCGGGCAATTCATTTAAGGCCTTTCCAATCTGGTATTCCAGTTCGGTCATTTCTGCTTTTGAAGAGGCGGGTTCATGATGGCTGTTCATGGTATAGCTTGCAAAATCCTGGTATTTTGTTTTAATCTTTTCATGTTTTAAAAAGTTCAGGCTGTCGTGGTAAACGCATTTATAAAGATAGGCCTTAACCGAGGTCTGGATATTCAACAGCTCCCTTTTCTCCCAAAATTTTAAAAACATGGTCTGTACTATTTCTTCGGCGGTATCTTCATCTTTTAACAAGGCCAGGGCATAAGCGTGCAAGGCCTTAAAATGTGCTTTGAACAATTGTTCAAAAGCTTGGTCATCATATGGTTGTGATGTATTTGCCGAAATGCTGCTTTTTAACTCCAAGGGTTTAAATCTTATTCAAATATATCAGTTCAGGTTCTTATTCTTTTTAAAATCTCTATTCCGGTTGCACAGTTTGTGGTGATCAAATCTATATACTGTATTTTTGGAAACCAAAAGCTACCTCCATTTACCCTTACAAATACCCTTTTTAGCAAGAGGTTTTTACCTTCATCTTTAATGTAAATGTGGTATTTCTGATCTGTTTCTGATTTTCTGAGATACATGGGCATCTTTTTATAGGCCACCAGCCTGATCTCATACTCATCTTCGCCAATGGGCCTGCTTTTTATACCGTAGGCAAATTTCTTTTCAATACTGGTCAGCTCTTTGAACATTTGTGCCTCTTCATACCTGATCCAGGAACCTTTAATGGGATTATTGCGGTATAAAGTGCCGTCGCTGTTGTAGTTAAGTTCATAAACTACAGTGTTTGCATCCGGATCGCGCTGCAAGAAGAACAATAGGTTACTGCCTTTTGGAGTAGGCAAATTTTCTGGTTCTACCTGTTTTTGTGCAAATGTTGACTGGCTTAGCAACAACAGCATGGCTAAAATGATCAATATACTCCTGAGCAACCTTTTACCCAGTGGAACGGCTGCTTTAGATTGCCGGAGGTTTTTATTGGCTTTATGTTTGTAGACTTTTGATGGACTCGCAAAAATAAAGAACAGCAGTTCTTTTAAACCGTCACTTTGTTTAATGTCCTGCAGCATATCCCTGTATACCATTTTTGTAAATTTAAAATTTGATAACTTTGCCAGAGCCACTTACATCAGCGTCTACATCAGGGTTTCCGGTGTAGTAAATTTTCCCGCTTCCACTGATCCTGGCCTTTAACTTTTCTTCCACTTTCAGCTTTGCATCGCCACTTCCGGAAATGTCTATCTGTGCCTTTCTTGCGTTTATTTGCTGAAGGTCAGCTTTACCGGAGCCGGAGATCTGTACCAATACTTCATCTGAATCAAAGGCGTCCTGAACTGTAGCATTACCAGAACCGCTTATTGACAATTTGAAATCAATAGCTCTTGGAAAGGAACCCTGTAAAAGGGTTTTTCCGCTACCGCTTATCGAAACTTTCCTGATGGAGGGCAGTGTTACAAATACTTCAACATCATCGTGCTGTACGCTGGCTTTTTCGTAACCCAGATATAAGGTGTTGCCGGTTACACTGGTTTTAAAATAGGGGATCAGGTTGTTGGAGCCTTTCAGTACCACTTTAAATTCAGTTCCATAAGTGATGTATACCGAGTTTGAGCCGCTGGTACTTATGCCGTTAAAGTCTCCCGGATTGCGTTCTTCTGTTATTTTGTCGCCGCTTGCGCTGAGCTTGTCTTTAGAGCAGCCTGTAAATAGGATGCCCAATAATGTGATCAAGGTTAAAATTCTCATGATTGTTTTTTTTGTAGCTTGTGATGATTTATTTTTTTGTTAAAAAAGGTATTGTATACCGCCTCCATAACCGATGTACAGGGCCTGGAAATTATTGCCCCATTTGTTTTCCCATGTATTGATATAGCTTTTGTTTAAGCTGCGTCCTTCAAACGTATTGGTGTTTAGATAGTTGACTGAAGGTCCGCCGAAGATTTCAAGTTTAGGACTGATCTTGAAGGCGGGCATTAACCTAAACGAGGTTTTGAAGTATTCGCCTGCCTTGAAACTTTCTAGTCCGGTACCTGCAATTTCTGCATTTAAGCGAAAAGTGGGCGACTGGAAAAAGTGTGCACCCAGGCCAGCTTCAAAAGCATATACTTCATCGGTGTTTTTAAAATTGTAACCTATACCGATAATGCCGTAAAGTACTTTTCCACCAGACCTGAAAGACAACATTGTAGTGAGTGTTTCATCGGTGCTAATGCCAATGCCTTTTTCGCCATTTTTTACAATATTGATAATCCCGATGGGATAATCGCTGCTGTCGGCCACATTGATAAAGCCGGCTATCTGGGCCCCTTTCACTTTTTTTGCGATATTGATAAAGCCAGCCAGCTGACTGCCCTTAACATCTGTAGCTTTATTCATAAAGCCTGCGAACTGGAGGGCAGCATCTTTTTTAGATAAATTGATAAAACCTGCAAACTGAGGCCCTTTTACAGTTTTAGCAATATTGGCAAAACCGGCAAACTGTGCGCCTTTTACGCTTTTGGATACATTGGCAAAGCCGGCGAACTGCGCGCCTTTAACGTCAGCTGTAGCTACATTGCTGAAACCTGCGACAGCAAACGCATCGCCCCCTGCGTAGGTATTTAAAAAGCCAGCGAACAGGCCACCTTCGGCCTGCTTACCAATATGATTTGAAAAGGCAGCAAACTGAAATCCTTTGGTTCCATTGCGGACGATATTAGAAATACCTGCAAAAGAGGCTCCCTGTTCTGATGCCGAAATACCTGCCAGCAGATGGATAGACAGGTTATTGGTGTCGAGTGCCGCGTGGCTGCCATTGGTGCTTAAAGGATAAATTATACCGACATGGATTTTACCCGCTGCCTTGTTTTGTCCGGAAGCGCTTAAACCAGCTATGGATAAAAGTAAACAGGTTATGGCCTTTAGGGCCATTAATTGTGTGTTGATTTTGTAAAATGTAAAGTTCATTTTTTGTCTTGTTTTAATTAGGACAACCAGATGAACATTTACCCCTACGCAGGATTATAAATTAATTTAATTTAAGGGTATCTTTGTAATTGAGCTCATACTTTGGTTAAGCATATTAATTCTGTTGCTTTATGTTGTTATATGTTAAAAATATGGTTTGCGACCGCTGTATCATGATTGTGAGGCAGCAGCTGGAAAATTTTGGGTTTAAAGTGAAAGAGATTTCTTTAGGAAAAATAGCTATTGAACCTGAGGCCAATGAGGGACAACTGCAGGACATTGCTGCTGCTTTAGGAACGTTGGGATTTGAGTTGATGGATAAGGAAAAAGACCAGCTGGTTGAACAGATTAAAACACAGGTGATTGATCTGATCCATTATTCGGAGCTGAATGAGCTGCAACAGAGCCTGAGCCAGGAAATAGCAGATAAATTAAATAAGGATTATGCTTACCTGAGCAGGCAGTTTTCTGATGCTGAAGGCCTGACCATTGAAAAGTACATTATCCAGCAAAAAATTGAAAAGGTAAAGGAATTACTTGAATATGGCGAGCTGAATTTAAATGAGATTGCTTATAAGATGGGATACAGCAGCAGTGCACATTTATCGACCCAGTTTAAGGCGATTACAGGTCTTACGCCGAGTAAGTATAAAACGGCTACCTTAAACGACAGAAAATCATTGGATAAAGTTGGATAGGCGCTGTGTTTTTCTAAATTAAATTTCGGACTGTACGTCTAAATTTGTAACATTAGGGATTAAAATGCGTCTGAACTTTAAAAAAATGCGCTCATAATGCCTTTTTATAAACATTATTCTTTCGACCTGTGGCTTACCCTGATCAAGTCCAACCCTGCTTTTAAAACCGAGCGGGCACGTTATTTTTACACTAATTTTAACAGTGTAAAAAAGAGCTTCGAAGAGGTTTGTGTGGTGTTCAGACAAGTTGACCTGATGGTGAACAGCATCAATGAAAAAACGGGGAAAAATATTGATGCCGAAGAGATGTACCTGATGGTGATCAGTATCATCAATAATTATTCGACCGAATTTCAGGATATAGCTATAGATGAGCTGTATAATGAAATGGAATTGCTGGTACTAAAATATATGCCTCAGGTTTATTGTGCCGATAGCACCAATGTTTTGTACCGCTTAAAAGAATCTGGCTTAAGCACCACCAGTTTGTTGAGCAATACCGGTTTTATTAAAGGTAAAACCCTTAGAAGGGTATTGCAGGAGCTGAGACTGGATGAACTCCTGGATTTTCAGCTTTACTCGGATGAGGTAAGGCTTTCTAAGCCTAATCAGCAGTTTTTCCAGCTTATGCTGGATACCATTGATAAAAAAAAGCATCCGGAATTGAATTTAACAGAGGTTATACATATAGGGGATAACCCGCTTGCAGATGTAAGAGGTGCTGAAAAAGCTGGTATCAGGAGTCTGCAAATTAACTCTAATCATTTATCTATAGGCCATTTACTCTTATGATCCCATATACTTATTCCCTGCATAAAATACACCATTCGAATAACTTTGGTTTTAGTGCCGATGATTACAGCCGTTTTAAGTTTGGAGATGACCGGGTAGCCAAAAAATTTGGCAAAGACCTTGCTGATGGCTTTATAAAGGGTTTTTTGGAAGATAACCAGATATCGGAGCAGATTGTGGTTATCTCCAGTCCGTATTGTTTTATTCCTACGGCTACTTTTGCTATGAAAAACTATTTTGTTTACCAGCTTAACCACTGGCTGGTAGAGAACGGACGTATGGTAGTTCAGGAAGCTAAGGTACACAGGACCATTACTTATAAAGATGATTATGGGGCTTTGAGTGCGGAGGACAGGATTAAGTTGATTGGTAACGATTCTTTTCATATTGATAAGGACTTTCTGAGGGATAAGGTGTTGTTCTTTCTGGATGATATCAAAATAACAGGAAGCCATGAAAAGATGATCCTTAAAATGGTGAAGGAGTATGAACTTAAAAATGATATTTACATGCTCTATTTTGCTGAACTGGCTAACCATGATATTCATCCGAATATAGAAAATCATTTAAATTACCATAAAGTAAGGTCTGTTTTTGATCTGGATGAAATTATTAAAAGTGGTAATTTTTGTTTTAATACGAGGATTGTTAAATATATCTTAAATTGCGATTTTAATAGCTTTTCCATATTTCTGGAGCGGCAGACCGAAGATTTTATATATAACCTGTATAATTTATCGTTAGGTAACAGTTACCATACTATAGATTGCTATTCCGGAAATTTGAATTTTTTAAAAAACTACATAAATAACAAAAACTATAAATTGATTTAATTATGGCCATTAACTTACAAAAAGGGCAGAGAGAAAATATAGATGCGCCCAAATTTACCATTGGTTTGGGTTGGGATACAAACAGTTCATCTACAGGTACTGCCTTTGACTTAGATGCTTCTGTTTTTATGCTGAATGACAATAAGAAGCTGGTTTCTGATGAACATTTGGTCTTTTATAATAACCTGAAATCGCCGGATACAGCTGTAGAACATACTGGTGATAATTTAACCGGCGATGGGGATGGAGATGACGAGCAGATTAAGGTTGATCTAACAAAAGTTGGCGGAAGCGTTTCAGAAATTTGTGTGGTAGTAACTATTCATGAAGCGGAAAGTAGAAGGCAAAATTTTGGACAGGTTAGAAATTCGTATGTACGTATTTTTGATGCGGTTACCAATGAAGTTTTGCTGAAGTATGAATTGGAAGAAGATTTTTCTATTGAGACTGCAGTTGAATTTGGCAGAATATATAAACGCGACGGGAAATGGAAATTTGAGGCTGTAGGAATGGGAATGAAAGGCGGTTTACAGGATTATTTAAATAAATATCAATAAGAAATTATGGCAATTAATCTTCAAAAAGGACAACGCATTAGCCTGGAAAAAAGCAATGGAAGCAAACTTCAAAGTGTTTGTGTAGGCATTAACTGGGGTGCAATAGAAAAAAAAGGGCTGTTCGGGTTTGGCAAAACTAAAGAAGCTGTTGATTTGGACGCGAGTTGTGCACTTTACAATGAGCAGAAGCAGCTGACTGAAGTAGTTTATTTTGGCAATCTGGGTTCTAAAGACGGCGCTGTAAAACATAGTGGCGATGATTTAACGGGTGATATGGGGGGAGACGATGGACTGGATAATGAGGTGATTACCCTGGATTTTTCGGGCTTAAACCCTGCTGTAAATTATGTAGCCTTTGTGTTGAACAGTTTTAGGGGACATGATTTTGGAACGATCCCTTTTGCTTCTATAAGGATTTATGAAGGAACACCTAAAAGAGTAAACGAAGTATTTGCCACTTATGACATTGCAAATGGATCCAATTTTGGAGGTCATGTTTCGATGGTAATGGGTGTGTTTTACAAGAAAAACGGCGAATGGAAGTTTAATGCGATTGGTGAGCCTACTAAAGACCGTAAGCTTGAAGAAACCGTTAAAACCGTAACGCAAAGTTATTTATAAGCGTTTAGCTTTTATCTGAAAAATTATGGAAACTAATCCAAATGAAACACAAAGCCTTAGTCCGGCTAAGATTGATAAGGAAGGCAATGTAGACCTGACTGTACTGAGCGCTGAGGATGAACAGAAATATAAAGAGATTGGTAAATCTCTGGTGCCATCTGATGTAAATTCTATCTTGAATTATGGTGCCGATGCCCAAAATTCGATGGAGAAATACAGCAATGATTTTTTATCGTCTGTACGCACGTATAATAGTGGTGAGGTTGGTGGGCTGATCAACGAATTGCTGACCGAACTGAATTATATTGATGTTGGAGAGCTGGAACAGAGCGGGTTTAAATCTTTCATCTCTAAAATACCATTCCTTAAAAATCTGGTTGTAGATGTTAAAAAGCTATTTCAGAAGTATGATGTGGTAGTGAACAATGTTGACAAGATTACAAATAAGATCAAAGCAGGACGTTTAAATTCCATTAAGGACAACAGTTCTTTGCAAACGATGTTCGACAGCAATGTGGGTTACATTCATCAGATGGAAGAACTGATCATTTCCGGTCAGCTTAAATTTAATGAGCTGAGTCTTCAGCTCGCGGAGATGGAGGGCCGGCCTGCCGATTACCAGGATTATGAGATTGCCGATCTGCGCGATTTTATCAGCAGGCTGGACAAACGTTTGGCGGATATGAAAATTGTAAGATTTATCATGTTACAATCGCTGGCCCAGATCAGGGTAGTGCAGAATAACAATACCTCTATTGCTGAAAAGGCACAATCTATCGTATCTACAACCATTCCGGTATGGAAAAATCAGCTTACGATTGCGGTTGCACTGCAAAGGCAAAAAGCCAATGTGGAGATGCAGAAAAAGGTTTCTGATACAACGAATACCATTTTACAGAAAAATGCTGAAATGCTGAAACAGAACAGTATTGATGTGGCGAAAGAAAATGAGAAAACGATTGTTTCTTTGGATACGCTGAAACGGACTACATCCTCATTAATAGAAACCTTAAATGAGGTTAAGAAAATTCATGAAGATGGTGCGCAAAGCAGAAAAGTACTTGACGGTGAATTGAAAACTTTAGAATCTGAACTGAAGAAAAACGTGACCCGGGTTAATTAATTTTAACAATGGATGAACGGCGCATCAATATTTTAAAGGAATCGGAGACAGAGATCAACCGTTTGCAGTTGCTCTCTTCTTTTTTTCAGGAGGAAACTGTTTATAAAATTTATTTACGGAGCAGGGTAATCCATCAGCTTTTTGCGAATAATGAAGAGCTGGATATTGATAAACTGGAATTGTTCCATATTCAGTTTACTGCAAGCTTAATAGAGCTGCTGAGGAAAATTAAAAAAAGCAACGAAAAGAATGTGACCTTGATTTATGATGAGATTGAGCTGAATAAAGAATTAATGGATAAGATTGGCAGTTCGGTTTATACCGAAAAAAGCTTTAACCTCGATAAACAGAAACAATCTTTAAAGATCAATTTATCTTTAAGAAAGCTATTTGAGGTGCTTTCTGATCATACAGAAGAATTTCCATTTGCCAAAAACATCAATACCTTCAGTTCCAGATATGCGAAGGATTTTTATTATGATATTTCTACAGCGCAGTTGGGTACACTGATAGATTTTAATGCAGATAAGATGTACATTGATGTGCATGCCAGCATTGAAAGGAAGTTAATGGGCCTGTTGTGTAAAGAGGATTTCAGGACTGAATTTTTTTACGGATTAAAATCGGGTCAGCTGATTGTAGAAGTGTATAAGTTTATAGATCTGGACAGGTACTTTTTATTTTTCCCGAGCAGGAACCTGTTTTTGTTTTGCGACATGAACAAACTTAATGGGGTTGAGCTGGACAATCATCTTTCCGAAAAGGATAGGTTGATACAGGAGCTGGCTTATAAAAATGATAAGCTTGAGAGTAGTGCAGCTACAGCAAAAACCTATATTCCAACAGAGATTGTAAAGTTGCTGGAAGAGAATTACATCAAGATCTCGGATATCAACTTTTTAGATCACCTGAACAATTTTGATGTACAGGCCAATATTTTGAAAACGATGCTTAAAACCGATCTTTTTTAGCATTTTTATCACCATTAGATCAATGAAAAAAAAATAGAATAAAAATGGATAATATGATTAATCATCCCGGTGTTATTATTGGGTTTGCAGTTGTGGTAGTAGTAATGCTGCTATTGGATCTGGGTGTTTTTAATAAGAAGGTGCATGCAGTGAGCAGCAAGGAAGCAGCAATATGGTCTGTGGTCTGGATCAGCTTGTCCATGGCATTTAGTGGGGTAATTTACCTAACCTCGGGTTTTGAGAAGTTTACGCAGTTCCAGTCGGCCTACTGGATAGAGAAGGCCCTGTCGGTTGACAACCTTTTTGTATTTATACTGGTGTTTGGATTTTTTAATGTGCCTAAGGAATTGCACCATAAGGTATTGTTTTGGGGAATTATTGGCGCTTTGCTGTTCCGTGCAATTTTCATTTTTGCAGGTGTAGGGTTGATTAACCTTACTTATTTGCCTGAGATGACTGTATTTGGACAGTTGGTAAAGATCAATATTGTGCTGTTGATTTTCGGGCTGTTCCTGATCTATGCAGGCATTAAATCCTGGTTTGCTGGTGAAGACGAGGACGAAGAAAAAGACTTTAGTAAAAGTCCGGGAGCAAGAGTAATTTATAAGTTTTTTAAAGTAAGCAAAGAGTTTGATGGTGCCAAATTTTTTACGGTAGAGAATGGAATTAAACTGGCTACACCTTTACTGGTAGTAGTAGCCGTAATTGAATTTACCGATTTACTGTTTGCTGTAGACTCTATTCCTGCCATTTTTGCTATTGCCCCAGATGATCCTTTGATTCTTTATACTTCAAATATATTTGCAATATTGGGGCTAAGGGCACTTTATTTCCTGCTGGCCAACTTTATTCATATGTTTAGCCTGTTAAAATATGGCTTGGCAATTATATTGGCATTTATTGGTGTTAAAATGGTTATTGCACCATTTTACCATATATCTTCACCCTTATCATTATCTATTGTGGGTGGGGTATTAATTTTATCGGTTATTGCTTCGCTGATATTTGTACCTAAAGAAAGCCAGGAAATTAAACAGGATTAAGGAAATGCTATAGATAAAAAAAAGCCCTGGCAACTGCCAGGGCTTTTTTTATCGTTCTGTTTTACTAGTACAATGTAAATTCTACCCTACGGTTTTTCTGACGACCTTCGGCAGTTTTATTAGATGCGATAGGTTGGTTTGGACCATAACCTGTTGCTTCGATACGTGAAGCATTTGCACCCTGTGATACTAAATATGCTTTGATAGCTTCAGCTCTTTCTTTAGACAAACGTAAGTTTAACGCCATAGATCCGGTGTTATCTGTATGTCCGGCTAATTTCAGGCTAAAGTTTTTCTCGATCAGCAAAGCAGCTACTTTATTTAAAGTGGTATAAGATTTAGCCCTTATTGTAGCTTTACCCAAGTCAAATTCTAAGTTTTTGATGGCTTCATCAACCACTTTACGGTCGGCCTCTGTTACTACAACTTTAGTTTCTTTGATGACTTCCCGCTGTACCTTGATAGGGCAGCCAGATCCGTCTACAACTGTACCAGATGCTGTTCCAGGACATTTATCGAATTTATTGGCTACACCGTCATTGTCATCATCTCCCATGTCTTTAGCATATTGTTCTCTATCTCTGGCTGCATTTTGCTCAGCAGTAGACAATGCTCTTCTCAATTCATCAGATTCTTCTTTTGACTGTTTACGCAGATTTGCCAATGAGCTGTAGTTTTGCAATTGTGGCTTTTCTTTGCTTCCCAATGCAAATTCTAAACCTATATGTCCATAAGAGAATTTGTCATTTTTACCACCAGAATTGAAACCATCAAACTTGTCAGATTTAACAAAGTTTACATCGTATCCTAAGTCAACATTGATGCCTTTGGCAACACCCAGTTTAAAACCAGCACCAACTGGAACAAACCATCTTTCTTTATAACCTTCATTAGCAGACAACGGAACGTTAGTGGTTGTTGCACCTGCGTTCATGTAACCAGCACCAGCTTTAACATAAGGAATCAATACTGCATTTTCATTGTTGATATTGATGTTGGCAATGTTATAAACAGCGGTTAAGGCAGCAGACCAGTCTATTTTAGTTTGATAGCTGGAGCCATTCAGATAGGTATTGTCGCCATTTGCATCTACACCGGCATAAGACCTTAATCCTTCAACTTTTCCTCCCAGGAAATCAGCCTGGATACCTAATGAAGGCAATATTTGTTTTTTAATAAAGGCTCCATAACCGATATTTTCTTTGGCAGTTTGAAAGTCGCGTTCTTTACCATTGAATATTGTATTTTGGCTCAATACACCGCCATGAATACCAACCGACCATGTGCGAAAAGTTTTCTCTGAAAATCTACCTCCTTGGGTACCTGAATCTTGTGCAAATAATTGCGTTGATAACCCTATTAGGGACAGCGCTAAAGCTGTTTTTGTAATTCTTGAGTTCATATTACTATAATTAGATGTTTTAATATCCAGTTTTTAACTGCTGGATGCTTACCTGATTGTAATAACCTTGCCAAAGCTTGTTTTCTAAATTAATAATTCTGAATGCGTTAATAATCAACAGCTTAATTAGTGCTATTCTTTTAAGGAAAAGAACAGATTTATGATTTGGATACTCAAAAATGTGTATACTATTTGCTACAATTTTAGCCACATGCAGGGCTTACAATTCAAAGCTCTGCCCTTTTTGGGGAATGGAAACGGCATATCCTTCTGATTGCAGGGCATTGGCCAGTGCCCCGATACTTTTCGTTTCCCCATGTACCAGAAATACCTGTTTTAATGTTAAGGAAGACTGATGTCTGACTGTATTTAAAAGATCATTGTGATCTCCATGGCCACTTAACAGATCGGTTTGTTTTATAGTTGCATATACCATGAGATCACGGTTTCGTAACCGGACAATGGGGTCGCCCCTTAAAAGCCTGTTCCCTAATGTACCCTTAGCGCAATATCCTATAAACAATATGGTACAATAATAATTTTGTATGTTATAGTAAAGGTGATCCTGAATCCGGCCACCTTCGAGCATACCGGCCGAAGAGATGATGATACAAGGTTCATGGTAATTAGAAACAGACAAGCTTTCGCGTTTATCGTTTACATATGAAAGTTCTTTAAACTCAAAGCTGTGGTTGTTTTTTTCGTAAAATGCCATTGCCTCATCATTAAGCAGGTGATGGTACTTGCTATAAATTTCTGTTGCTGAACCGGCAAGAGGGCTATCAATAAATATTTTTACAGAAGGGAGCAATCCATTACTGAATATTTTGTTGAGGGCATATGCCAGTGCCTGGGTTCTGCCAATACTGAATGCCGGGATGATCAACCGTCCGGGATATTTGATACAGGACTCCGTAATTGTTTCTATGAGCTTTTGTTCCAGCGTGCTGTCGGTACTATGCAGACGTCCACCATAAGTAGATTCACAGACCAGATAATCTACAGGGGGCAAAGGTTGTGGGTTGGTTAGCAACGGATAGTTTTTTCGTCCGATATCGCCGGTAAAGGCAATTTTTTTTATGGTTCCATTTTCATGGACCGTTAATATTACTGCAGCGGCGCCAAGTAAGTGTCCTATGGGGATAAAGGTAAGTGACACCTGATTGTTAATCTGGAATTCTTTATTAAAGTTGATGGTTACAAAGCGTTCAACAGTATCCTTTACATGTTTTTGCAGGTAAAGGGGTTCGGGACCGGATTTGGTTCTCTTACTGCGGGACCGTTTATTTTGTTTGCTAAGAAAAATATTTACCGAATCGAGTAAAAGTAGTTCTGTAAGATCGGCGGTAGGAGGGGTACAAAGGATTTGTCCGTTGAAACCCATGCGCACCAAGGTGGGTAGGTTCCCTGAATGGTCTATATGTGCATGTGTGAGTATAACGAGGTCAATAGCTGCAGGATCGAAGGGGAAATAAAGGTTTTCGTTTTGATAGGTCTCTTTCTCATAATCAAGTCCGCAGTCAACAATGATATTATAGTTATCCAGTTGTAACAGATGCATACTTCCGGTTACCTGCTGTGCTGCGCCTAATATTGTCAATTTCATAATTAGCGTTTCTTTATTAGCTTGATTTATTGTTTTGTACTGATGTTATTATAAGTTGTTGTCTTGCTGAAACCAGCTTGCCCAGTTGGATACCTGATAAGTATAATTTAACAAAGGTGCCTGAATACCTGTGATTAATTTCCATTTCAGCAATTCATTTTTAAATACCGGAGGAGGAAGTTTGGCATTTATAGCTGCTGCCACATAGAAATCCTGTTTTGCAGGATGGTCTGGTGAACATGCATTGATAACGGTGTTGGCTATTTTATGTTGAATAAGGTGTATACTGATGCCTATACAGTCGGTTAAATGAATGAGATTTACAGGGGCAAGGCCGTTGGGTATATCTGTTTTTCCGGCAAAGAAACGTCCAGGATGTCGGCCAGGGCCAACAAGGCCCCCAAAACGAAGGATAGTACAATTGAAACCGGGGTGTGTGCTTAAAAGGTTTTCGGCGTCCAGAATGGCTTTACCTGAAGCGGTTTCAGGATTGGGGACAGTTAATTCTGTTACCTCTTCATTGTGATCGCCATACACAGCTGTTGAACTTATAAATATCAGATTTGATATTTTATGAAGTTGGGCCGCGGTACAGATCCGCTGAATTTTATGTAGATAATCAGATTGCTGACCTTCACTTCGTTTTGGGGGAATGCATACAAACAATAGCTCTGTCTTAAAGAACAGGGGATCGTAGCTTTCTTTATCTTTTTCAAAATTGACCAGGAAAGGTTGTATCTGTTGTTCAGCAAGTAGCTGAAGTTTTTGTACAGTGGTGCTGGATCCTTTTACGGTATAACCTTTTGCAACAAGTTCCCTTGCCAACTCGATTCCGTACCAGCCGCAACCTAATATGCTTATCGTTTGTAAATTGAGCGGAGCTGTTGGTTGGCCCATCTGATGTATTTCTGTTTGGTAGAAATTTAAAATGAAAAAGGGGTTATATTTAAACAACCCCCCTTTTTTAATAGAATAAATTGCGAGTTAAAGTACTGTTACATTTTGGGCTTCAGGACCTTTTTTGCCATCATTCAATTCAAATTCTACACTGTCCCCTTCGTTCAGTTCTCTGAATGAATCTCCTGCAATTGCAGAAAAATGCACGAAAATATCTTTTCCTCCATCTTCCGGAGTTATAAATCCAAATCCTTTTGCAGAATTAAACCATTTAACTTTTCCTGTTGTACGCATAATTATGATATATATTTCGCTGTGAAAATAATCAATTGAACTTTAATATCAAAATGTTAAACATGGCCCTGCAGGCAGGTAGTTTTAGAGAAAAGGGAACTCAGGTGTAAACTTTTGCTGGTATTGTATTGTTATAAATACAATTTAATATTTAAGGAGGTATTTATTGTGAAGCAGAAAATAAAGGAGAAGAAATCCGGGAAATCAATTTTAAACGAAGAATATAAGGAAAACCTTGGCCTTGATGCCGATGGATCATCAGATGAACGTTCCATATATAGTAATCTGGACAGTGACAATGATCGGATTTCAGGAAATCCGGATGGAGAAGATGATCAGAATGATACTAGAGAGCCCCCGGGCCACTCTTCTTTAACAGATAAGTAATCTTGGCATCATTTTTTCAGGTCTATATAATATTAATTAAATGTAAAGTTATGAAAAAGTTATTTTCTATAATGATATTGGGTTTAATGCTTTCGGCGTGTACAAACAATGCCAAAGAAGAAGCATTGGCAAAGCAAAAGGCTGTAGCAGCCATTAAAGATAGTTTGAAACTTGATAGTTTTAAAAGGGCAGAAACAGCAAGGGTAAAAGAAAAAGAAGAAGCCAAATTAGCTCAGGCAAAAGAAGAAAAAAGGATGCTGCTGTTATCTGAACGGAACCAAGCCGCCAGTAACAGTCAGTATAGTAGCGAAACAGCTGCCCCGGCTAAGAAAAAAGGCTGGAGCCAGGCGGCTAAAGGCGCTGTGATAGGTGCTGGTGCAGGAGCGTTAGGTGGTGTGCTTATTGACAAAAAAGATGGCAGGGGTGCTATTATTGGAGGTGTTGTAGGTGCTGGTACAGGTTATCTGATCGGAAGAGGACAGGACAGAAAATCGGGCCGGGTACAACCTAAGAATTAATTGCCCTGTCTTATAAATAAAAAAACCGGAAATTTTTCCGGTTTTTTTATTTGATCACATTATCTGACAATTAAGCTTATTGCTGTTTTGATTTCCTGTTGGGCCTCTGCCAACAACTGGTTAATTTCGGTTTCATCGTAAGTAGTAACGGAAGCTACTTTTTTTGCAATAACGGCAAGTGCAGTTAAACCGGAAACTATTGCGGTATCGTAAACCTTTTGACCCAGTTCCTTTACCTTATTGAGGTTTCTAACTGAAGTATGCTCCTTAAATTCTTTGGAGAAATTCATCAGTTCGGTTCTGAGGAGTGCCAGTACTTTTGTTAAAACAGTTTCATCATCACCTACATATTCTTTTAGCAATTCTATATTGAAGTGGTAATCTGAATCGTCGGATGGCGATAGGGACAGATCACTATGTGGGTCTTCCGTAGGGTTCTTAAGCCATTTTTTCAGGGAAAGCGCAATGGTATGTGCTACTACGGGTTTGGATATAAAATCATCCATACCTGCCGCAAAGCATTTCTCTTTTTCTCCCTTAACATTTCCGGCAGTTAATGCAATTATAGGGGTATGGGGTTTATGTCTTACTGCCCTGATTTTTTTTGTAGCTTCATAGCCATTCATTTCAGGCATCTGAATATCCATCAGAACGATATCAATTTTGGTTGTCTTATAAAGTTCCAGCGCTTCCAGACCATTTTTTGCCTCGAATATAGTGGCATTTGGTGCAATTCGTCTTACAATGGTCTTGGCCAGTAACATGTTAACCGCATTATCTTCTGCTATTAAAACCTGGATCGGATCGTCCATTCGTTCTGCTTCCTGTACGGCTGCACCCGGTTTTTCAGTTTTCTTAGAAATTACCCTGAAAAGTGAGCTGTACATATCCTTAAGCTTGATCGGTTTTAACAAACGATGATGTACATTCAGTTCTTCACAGGCCTTTATAATTGTTTCGTCTGATGAACTGTGCAACAAAACAATAGGTTGGTCTTTATCTGAATCTTTCAGGATCTCCCTTATCTTTTTTATGGTTTCCAGTCCATCCAGATCAGGCATGTGGTAATCCATCAGGATCACATCAAATTTTTCACCCTTAGAGATCATGCT
The DNA here is from genome assembly GCF_014200825.1 of Pedobacter sp. AK017. Classification (NCBI taxonomy): domain Bacteria; kingdom Pseudomonadati; phylum Bacteroidota; class Sphingobacteriia; order Sphingobacteriales; family Sphingobacteriaceae; genus Pedobacter; species Pedobacter sp. AK017. The sequence continues at coordinate 56,891 of NZ_JACHCW010000001.1, read as the reverse complement.
TATCGCTTCATGGCCACTTCCGGCTTCCACTGATCTGATCTGTTTCAGGGATAACATTTTATTGATGATCAGTCTGTTGTTTTTGTTATCATCAACAATCAGGACATTCTTTATCTTATCCAGGTTCTGTATCTCAATGGATTCACCTGGCTCAGACTGGAGGATAATTTCGAAATAGAATACACTTCCTTTACCAATTACACTTTCAACCTGGAGCTGACTGTTCATTAGCCCCAATAATTTGTTGGAAATTGTTAAGCCCAATCCTGTACCCCCATACCTTTTTGTTGTAGATGCGTCTTCCTGTGAAAATGCATCGAATATTTTAAGCTTTTTATCGGGGTTAATGCCTATACCTGTGTCCCTCACAGAAAAACGGTATTTAATTTCAGGTAGTTCAGGGTTTGTCAGTGCTTCTACCTTGAGTTCAATTTCGCCGCTTTCAGTGAATTTTACAGCATTTCCTAATAAATTGATCAGGATCTGTTTAAGTCTGAGTTCGTCAGCCCAGATATATTTGGGCAGATCGGCCGAAATATTCAACAACATTTCAAGGCCCTTACTTTGTACCTGGTATTTTATAACATCGGCAGATTCTTCTGCCATTTCATAGAGATTGAATTTAGACCAGTTCATCTCTAGTTTGCCAGCCTCAATTTTCGAGAAGTCTAAAATGTCATTAATGGTATTTAATAAGGCATTACCTGACTGTGTAACTATAGAAAGATATTGTTGCTGGGTTTCATTGAGCTGCGTTTTGATCAGCAGATCGGTAAATCCGATGATACCATTTAATGGGGTCCTGATTTCATGGCTCATATTGGCCAGAAACTCTGATTTTGCTTTATTGGCTGATTCTGCATCTTCTTTTGCCGAAATTAAGTTCGCTTCCATGCGCTTAATTTTGGTGATGTCCTGAATGGTGCCAGATATTTTATAACAGCGTCCTTCCAGGAATTCTGGAACTCCGATTGATCTGATCCAGATTGCGTTTCCCTTAGCGGTGAGCAGTTCTAATTCCAGGTCCCAGCTGTTTCCATGAAGTACAGCTGCATTAAGTGCATTGAACCTATTTTCCCTGGTAGTTCCTGGTTTATAGTACAACAGTTCGCTTTCCAAACTTGGTTCAAAGTCATGCCCTACTTCAAATATCTGACGGGTAACTTCAGACCAGGTCAGTTTTTGTTCAACCATGTTTAGTTCCCAGTTTCCAAGTCGGGCAATGTCATTGGCCAGTTCAAGTTTTTTATTCCTGGTCCTTAATTCTTTTACCAGGTTATGCCGCTCTGTGATGTCAATTGAATTACAGATAACATAAGGCTTGTTTGTCACGTTATTTTCCAGCACACAGTTGAATATCCATATGATATGGTTACCTTTTTTGTGTGCAGTAGTCATTAGCCCCTGGGCTTTACCCTTATTTTTAATTTCTCTTAGGTAATCGTTAAGTGCAGCATGGTGGTCTTTAGGGATGAGGTCGAACAGGCCCATGCTCTGCATTTCCTGTTTTGTGTAGCCTAAATAATGGGCCCCGGCGTTATTGATAAATAAAAGATTACCTGATAAATCATGGGTAAACATTAAACCCTGTGCATTTTCGATAAATGATTTTAACCTGCTCTCGCTGGTTAGAATTTTTTGCTGAAGATTTTTATCTTTAGTAACATCTCTTGCAATTGCCAGTATTTTCTGAGAATCCGTTTCTGTGGTGACACTCCACTGTAAGGTTCTGTATTCTCCTTTTTTTGTTTTAAAGCGATTGCTGAAGTTTACAGCATTTTTTCCATCGCTTAATTTTTTTAATTCATCGCTTGTGGGTTGTAAATCATAAGGATGAATAAAACTATAAAAAGAATTATTGAGCAAGTCTTGTTCCTGCCATCCGAGAGTATTTGTAAAAGCAGGGTTTACCCGTTTTAAAAAACCATCAATATCAGCCTCGCAGATTAGGTCGTGGGAAGATTTGTAGAGTTTTAAAAAATGATTAAGTTCTTTTTTACTCTTAATTTCATTCACTAAAGAAATGACTTCAATAGAAAGCAGTTCAATTATTCTTTTTTGCTTGGAAGTAAGTTCATTTTTGGGTTTGGTATCAAATAAAGATAAAGTGCCTATAATATTCCCACTCGAATCAATCAGGGGAATGCCTGCATAATAACTGATTTTAATGTACTGATGGTTTGCATTGGTTATAAACCGGATATCCTCCCCCGGATCCAGTACTTCGAGAATTCCGGCAGAATTTATTGTTTGACGATAAAATTCATTTTCTATGGCAATTTCATCACTAGTGAAGATTTTATTTGATCTGTACCATTGTTTATTTTGGTCAATCAAGGTGATAAATGCGATTGGTATATCGCATGTGGAGGCTGCTAATTCTGTGATGCGTTCAAAATGGGCCTCGTACGTCGGGTCAAATACCTGAGAGTTGTGTAATACCCTTAATCGTTCTTTCTCATTTTCGGGAAGAGGTGTGTATTTCATATGAAAATGGTTGCCGATAAGCTGTTCTCAACAACTAAGTAAAAATAGTGATTTATATCACATGTAGATGAGCAAAACCTATAAAAAAGCATTTTACTGAGTTTGTTTAACGGTGTTTTAATAATTATTTGGCTAATATACTCATTATAAGTGTTTTGTTTATTAATTTATAAGAGTATTTTTTATATAAAATTTCAGTTACCCCTATAAGGGCCTTGATGGAATATATACGGAATGATTTGTAATTGGTTTTTGCGTTAAGAAGGTGACTGTTTTTAAAATGTTGGTGCTTTTGATACACGTTTTGGGGAATTTTGGGGATTGTTGTTGTTTTTAAATTTAGGGGTATCCCAATAACATGTCGCCTGTATGTATGCTTTTTATGTGAATATGGCCTGTAAATAAGCTGTTATTGAGTTAAAATGATCTAAAAAATTACCTGTTCATGTTAGTGGCCTGATTTTTTCATTTAGTTTTTCTGAAAAAAAGTAATAAAAATGAAAATCTCAACCACCCTATTGATTCTTCTCATTTTATCCTTTTGCAGTTGTAAAAAGGAATCCCTCACAGATGATTTGTCTAATGTTGTACTCAGTAACAAAGGAATATTAAGAGTTGAATGTAAAGATTGTCAGGTAAGTTATTCTGTTCAAAACAAAGATTATAACGTAAATATAAAAGATGGAAGCGAAGATATTCCTTTCTTTTATGTAACGGATTTCAATCTGAAGACCCAGGTTAAATCGCTCGAGGCCCAGGGTATCCGGTTAATGGTCATAGATTCTTATGGACGTGTTGTTTCTAATGAGCTTAATTCCTGTAAAGAGGGGGAAGTTCGAGAGGGATCGTTCACTGTTAAAGCTAAGTAACCTTAAGAAAGAATGTGGTGTTTGAACCTTATTTAGGGCTCAATTGGGAAAGATATGCCCCAACTTCACTAAAATTCATGATTTATTGATTCTTTTTGTAAGAAAATGTTACTTTTACACTTAGTTTAAATAAAACGAATATTTAATTATAAAAACCTTTAATAAAACAAGTTAGTTGAAATTATTTGTTTACGTTTGAATTAATTTTAATAAACCAAAAAAATGCTTTATAAGCCATGGAGAGTAAGGAAGGCGTTAAAAAAATAATATTAGTTGTTGACGATGAACCAAGCATACTCAAATTGTTAAATTTTATATTATCATCTACTTATACATTGGTTATCAAAACAAGCGGTATTGAAGCGATAGCCTGGCTGGAAGAGGGAAATGATCCTGATCTGATTATTTCTGATTTAATGATGCCCTATTTTGACGGAAGTACACTGATCAAAAATCTTAAAATAAGCGGTTTTTATAGAAATACACCAGTTATATTGCTTTCCGGTGCTGATGATCTGGAGGATAAAGTAAAAGAAATGCCCTTTAAAATAGATCGTTTTGTGGAGAAGCCTTTTAATCCTACAATTTTAAAATCCCATATCACACAACTCCTCTCATGATGATAACAGCTACTATAAATCGACCTGAGATCAATGCAAAAATTGTGTATTTTGGTAAACTACTCAAAAGTGTGGTTTTTGAAGATTTTGATTCGAATTTTAATATAGAGCATTTAGAAAATCCTGATGATTTTAGGCGGCATCTGGATAACCAGTCTTTATTAAGTTTACCGGATATTATATTAATAGAGGTAGATGACAACAAGGATTGTTTTGATCAGGTAAAGTACATCAAGAAGAATCCATTGCTTCATGGGCTGGTTATTGTACTGTTAGGTGTTAAGGAAGATAAAATATGGAGAAAGAAAGCACTGGACTTAAAAGTAAATGATTATTATACTTATCCTTTCCCGATTGAAGATTTTTACGAAAGGCTGAATTTTCTGATAAAATTTAAATTGATCAAGCCAAAGCTGCTGGAACTCTCTAAACAGATGGATGTGGAGTATCAGATTCCTTTGACCAAACGGGTTTTTGATCTTTTGGCTTCAGGTTTTGCATTATTGTTCTTAACACCTGTTTTTGTTGTTGTTGCCATTTTGATTAAACTCGAATCAAAAGGTGAGGTGATATACAGAAGTAAAAGAGTAGGAGCAGGATACAGGATATTTGATTTTTATAAATTCAGGTCAATGCGCAGTGATGCCGATCAAATGATTGCTTCCATTGCTGAACTGAACCAATATTCGAATGAGTCCAATAAAAAGAATGGTAAGGCTGCTTTTGTTAAATTTAAAGATGATCCGCGAATTACAAAACTCGGTTCCTTTCTGAGAAGAACCAGTATAGATGAACTGCCTCAGTTGATCAATGTATTTATTGGAGATATGTCGCTGGTCGGTAACAGACCACTGCCATTATATGAGGCTGAACAGCTGACTACAAATGAATGGTCGACAAGGTTTTTAGGGCCTGCAGGTTTAACAGGTTTGTGGCAGATCAGTAAGCGGGGAAAAAAAGATATGTCGGAGACAGAAAGGAAAGAACTGGATAATTATTATGCAGATAATTATTCTATCTTTTTGGATCTTAAGATCATATTAAAAACAATACCTGCATTGATACAAAAAGAAAAAGTATAATATCAACCACATAAAAAATAAAAATTGACCATCTTATTTATTAAATAGAATCCATGAAAACTTTACTAAAAATTGCCCTATTTTCTTCGATGTTTATAGCTTTTGGAGCTTCCGCCCAACAATCTGTAATTGGTGAAATAAATTATAATGATCTGGAGAATTACATTTCTTTGGCCAAGAAAAACTTCCCTAGAAAAAAAATGTTTGAAGAAAGGGTAAAGTTATCCAAAGTGGGAGTTACTACTTCACAGCTGTCCTATCTGGATATATTTAATGCATCTTATTATTACAGACCAAGTGACCGAAGGGTGATTGATCCAATAAATCCTTATAATGTAAATGGGGTTCAATTTGGTGTGAATATAAGTTTGGGAAGTTTCCTCTCCAAACCATTTGATGTCAAAAGGTCAAAGGGGGAGTATAAAATTAGCCAGTTAGAGGATGAAGAGTATAATACTACGCTTACAATGGAAGTTAAAAGGAGGTATTATGACTATATATTAATGTTAAAGCAACTTAAAATTAATACTCAAAGCGCCCAGGATAATAAAAGTGTTACTGAAAGTTTAAAGAATAAATTTGAAAAAGGTGAGATTACATTAGACGCTTACAATCAGTCAAGAATAGCACAATCAGGTACTGATCTTAGCCAGATTCAAGCTGAAGTTAATTACTTGAAAGCAAAAGATCTATTAGAAGAGATGATCGGAGTTAAACTTTCTGACGTTAAAAAGTAATCCCCCGAATAAAGCAATTCATAAATGGATATTAAATCATTCCTGAAGTATATATATAAATACAAATGGGTAGTAATTATTGTGCCAATAATTGCTGTGAGCATTACCTATTACCTGGTTAAAAATTTGCCCAGTCAGTATAGTTCGGAAGTTCAGATTGCAACAGGATTATTAGATCCTTCTAAGCAAGTGATTTCTGATCAGAACGTTGACTTTTTTAAGGTTAATCAACAATTCAATAGTATTATGGAAAAGTTGAAACTAAAAAAAATCATCAACATTTTATCATATAATTTGATATTACATGATTTAGAACAACCAAAGGAAGCATTTAGGAAATACAGTCCAAATATTGACTCCTTAAATCAACAGGATCGACAGGAAGTGATCAGGTTATTTAAAGAAAAGTTATTAAATAAATCAATATTGACATTAAGCGATAACAAAGGAAAATATAAACTCTATGATATTGTCGCATCTATGGGATACGGTGAAGATGGTTTTAAGAAAGATATTGAAATTACGCATGCAGATAACAGTGATTTTATCAGTCTTAAATATGAATCGGAAAATCCAGACCTTTCTGCTTATGTGGTTAACACCCTTGCTGCTGAATTCATATCCTATTATAGCGCCGATGTAAATTATAATCAAAATAATTCAATCGTTCTTTTGGATTCCTTACTGAAAAGGAAAGAGGTAGTGATGAATGCCAAGAATGAGGCGTTGTCAAATTTTAAAAGAACAAAGGGGGTACTTAATTTAGAAGGTCAGTCTGGCGCAGTATATGCGCAAATTTCTCAAAACGAAGCAATGCGGGCTGATGCGATAAAGTTGATCCAGTCTAACCTTGGCGGTATAGCTGCAATAGATAACAAGTTGAGGGGGGGAGATCCTGTGTTTTCAGGAAGCAGCCGATCGGATAATATGGAAATTATTAATTTAAAGAAACAACTGGAAATAGCCAATAACAGATGGGTTGATGGTGGTTTTAAGGCTTCTGACCAAAAGAGAATTGATTCCCTGAACAGAATTATGGCGGCAAAAGGCGTACTCAATGCAGAAGAAAATGTGTTGGACCCGAAAGCTTCAAAACAAGGGCTAATTCAGCAAAAATTGGCCCTTGAAATAGCTATTCAGCAGGCTAAGAGTAGTTTAGGCTCATTAGACGCAGAATTGAGGAGTTTAAGAGGCAAATACAATAGTATGGTTCCTTATGATGCGGATATTCAAAATTTTCAGCGGGAGGCAGATTTAGCAACCAAAGATTACATGGCAGCACTTGACCGTTACAATGGTACGCGGACAGAACAAAATATGGGGCTGCGGTTGCAAATTGATCAGATGGGATTGCCAGGAAACGCAGAGCCTTCAAAAACAAATTTATACCTTGCCGGAGCTGGTTTCTCCAGCTTGATCTTAACAATTGGTTGCTTGTTCTTATTTTTTATCATGAACCAGTCCATCACTACTGGAAATCAGCTTGAGCTTGCCACTAAATCTAAAACCATAGGTGTACTTAACAGAATTACAAGTGACGAAAGGAACATGCGAAATATATGGGATGACAAGGAGGATAATAAAAATTATGAAATTTTTAGAGACCTTCTGAGATCTTTTCGCTTTGAGATCAGTGCAGGTATGGATCTTGATAATAGCAAAATTCTGGGTATAACTAGTTTAACTGCTGAAGTTGGAAAAACATTTGTTGCTTATAGTTTGGCTTATGCCTTCGCTATGACAGGTAAGAAAGTATTGCTGATAGCAGATGAACTACCTGTTGTAAAACCTGATACCAAAGGGCTTACTACTGGTCAGAATTTCCAGACCTTTTTGATCAAAAGGGAAATTCACACTGAGGATCTCATCACTGTCATGAATAAGAATATTGCAAGAAACTCTTTACTGGAATTACAGAACATTAAAACGTTGAAGGCAGGTTTTGAAGTACTCCGTGAAGAATTTGACCTTATTATTATTGATATAAATAGCCTTCATGATATCAATCTTGCAAAAGAGTGGTTGTTGTTTACAGAGAAAAATATTGCAGTATTTCAATCTGGTTGCTCAATTCATGATAATGATAAACAATTTGTGAACTACATCAAAAAACAGCCTGGATTTCTGGGTTGGGTGCTGAACAAAGTAGAAATTGTATCAAGACGTAGCTAGTGATCAAAAAGAAGCACTACTTCTAATTTAACATGAGGAATTTCCTTTTATATATTTTAATAGCCTATTGCTTTCTATTCGGAATTCCTGCCAGAGAAATCGGAGGAATTCCATATGGGACACTTATAGAGGGCCTTATACTGTTAACCTGGATTGCAGCATTTGTTAGTGTACCAAAAGAGGATTGGAAGGCACTAAATTCCAGCCTTTTATTTCTAATGTCATTTTGGTTCTTAGTGAGCATTTTACAGGTTTTAAATCCGGGATCAAATGAAATGGCCTGGCTTATGGAAATCAGATCGGCTGCTTTATATCCTTTTTTAATCATTCCACTTGGGTTTTTGATCTTAAACAAGAATAAGCATTTAGACACTTTTCTTGTTCTTATTATTGGATTATCAGCTTTAGCTGCTTTAAACGGTATTAAACAATTGTACATTGGCCCTTCAAGAGGAGAACAGCAGTTTTTAGATTCCGGAGGTTCCATAACCCATATTTTATGGGGAAGATTAAGGGTGTTCTCTTTTTATAGTGATGCCGGGCAGTTTGGCGCATCTCAAGCACATATTGGTTTAATAGCCTTAATTTTGGCACTTGGTCCCTTTAAGCTATGGAAACGAATTGCTTTTCTAGCATGCGCGGCTCTACTGTTGTATGGCATGTTAATTTCAGGAACAAGAGGTGCATTGTTTGCCCTTGTTGTAGGTGGCTTTTTAGCTATATTTCTGAGTAAAAAATTTAAGGTACTCTTCTGGGGTGGAATATTAGCGATAGGTTTTTTAGGTTTTCTCAAATTCACCCATATTGGGGATGGCAATTATCAGATTTACCGCTTAAGGTCAGCGCTTAATCCTAAGGACCCCTCGTTAAATGTCCGTTTCAATACGCAAAGAAATTTAAGAGTATATATGAGCACCAGGCCCTTTGGTGGCGGACTAGGGGTTATTGGTGCGTTTGGTACACAATATAATCAAGATAAATATTTGTCTACTGTTCAGCCCGATAGTTATTTTGTTAAAATTTGGGCGATGTATGGCATAGTTGGTCTTACCCTTTGGCTAGGTATTATGTTGTTTATTTTAGGACGATGTTGTGGCATTGTCTGGAAAATTGAAGATGAGGCACTGAAAATCAAAATGATTGCACTGACAGCTGGTTATGCCGGTGTTTTATTTTGCAGCTATGGAAATGAAGTGATTAATACTATGCCTACTTCAATTGTTGTATATTTATCATGGGTTTTGGTTTTTTCCAGTCCGGAATTGCAAAATAAAGAAAAGAGTAATTTATTTTTATAACTGTAACGCTATGCCTTTTGAAATATTTGCACTCCCTGTTCTAATTTGTTTTATCATTGGGATTATCAGTGGCCTTAATACAATGAAACGAGAAGAAGATCAGGAAGAATTTTAAACTGATAATAATACATAAGATATGCCATCTTTCATTTCTACAATAAAATCTAACCCCAGGCTTAAAAAGATAGCATTATTGTTTTTAATTCCTGCCAATGATCATAAGCCGAGATTATGGGTAAGATGGTTTCTTAATCCTTTTAGACATACAAGGGGAAAGCAAACCATAATCAGAAGAAAGACAAGAATGGACGTTTTTCCCTTTAATGAATTTAATTTAGGCTCCAGATCAATTATTGAGGATTTTGCTACAATAAATAATGGTGTTGGAGATGTGAATATTGGCGAACATACGATTATTGGTTTAGGAAACGTGATCATTGGTCCAATTACTATAGGTAATAATGTAATGTTTGCTCAAAATATAGTAGCATCAGGATTGAACCATGGATTTGAGGATGCTGATGTATCACCGTCACAGCAAAAAGTAAATTGTAAACTTATAACTATTGCTGATGATGTGTGGATAGGTGCCAATAGTGTTATCACTGCAGGGGTTACGATAGGTAGGCACTCGGTGATTGGTGCGGGCAGTATAGTAACCAAAGACATTCCCGAATTTTGTGTGGCGGTAGGAAATCCAGCCAGGATAATAAAAAAATACAATCCGGTTACTAAAAACTGGGACAAATTAACCTGATTAATATATACACCTGAAAATATCCCATGAATCAGAAAACTCATCACTTTAAAGATGTTACGCTACTTGTAACGCATTACAATAGAAGCAGATCTTTAGAGCGGCTATTGGAGAATTTTGAAAATGTTGATTGTTCTTTTAATGAAATTGTGGTTTCAGATGACGGAAGTAAGCCTGAGCATTTGGAATATATACAAACACTAAAGCATCGTTATCAATTTAATCTAATTACCACTGCTAAAAATAAAGGTCTTGGAAATAACATTAATAAAGGCCAGGATGCAGTAAATTCAACTTATACTTTGTATGTTCAGGAGGATTTTATTCCGTTACCCGGTTGTTATATCCCACTTTCAAAAGGGCTGGAATTTTTAATGAATCAGCCTGAATTGGATACAGTAAGATTCTATTCTTATTTAGAATACACCCATAAAAAGCCTTACAAAGAAGGATTTTCAGAGATGGTATTTAACCATTTTTCTTTTAATCTTGACAAATTCCCTTTGTATAGCGATCATCCGCATCTGAAGCGTAGCAATTTTTTAGAAAAGTTTGGAAGATATGCTGAAAATAAAAATCCCGAAAAAACAGAGTTTGATATGATGATCTCTTTTTTACAAAAGAAGGGGAAAGGATTATTATATGATCAGTTTAAAACAGTATTTGAGCAGATCAATACCTCCTCTGAACCAAGTACCATGACCCAGGAAAGAACTTCCTGGAAAAAAAGAGATCATATTGTCATTAATTTTATCAGATATGTATATAGGTATGTACTATTTAATTTCAGCCTTTATTTTAAAAAATATTAGTCTGGATATGATTCATTCAATTACTTGGTAAATGGGATTCAAAAATGACATCATTATCATAGGTCAGCAGCCCTGGGATACAGAAATTGGTAGTAATTGTAAGGATATTGCATTGGAGTTTAGTAAAACCAATAGGGTTTTATACATTAATTCCCCATTGGATAGAATTACGATGATGAGGGGTAAAAATAACCCCCGTATTCAAAAAAGACTTCAGGTAATCCGTAAAAAAGAAGAGGGACTTTATCAGGTTCAGGATAATTTATGGAACCTATATACAGACTGTATTGTTGAATCCATCAATTGGATTAACTCTTCAAAACTATTTAATTTTTTGAACAAAAATAATAATGGTAAACTATCAAAATCAATAGTTAGTGCGATTGAAAAATTAGATTTTCAAAACGTAATTCTATTTAATGATAATGAGATGTTTAAAGCTTTTTATTTAAAAGAATACCTTAAGCCCACTTTGAGCATTTATTACTCCAGAGACTATATGATTGGGGTAAATTATTGGAAGAAGCATGGTGTAAGATTGGAACCTCTTCTGATTGCGAAAAGTGATTTGTGTTTTAGTAATTCTGAATATCTTGCTGAATATTGCAGACAATATAACCCGTACTCATTCAATGTAGGACAGGGATGCGATGTTCGGGATTTTATTGCAGTAACAACTCCGGTGCCTGAAGAATTAAAGAACCTTGACCGAAAATTAATAGGGTATGTCGGGTCGCTCAATAGCGAACGGTTAGATTTAAAGGTTATTGAAGAAATCGCTGAAGCTTTTCCAGAATGTGATGTGGTGCTCGTTGGTCCTGAAGATGAACAGTTTAAATCAAGCAAACTGCATCAAATGCAGAATGTTATTTTTACCGGTCAAAAACCTGTTCATGAGTTGCCCGCATACATCAATTCATTTGACGTCTGTATTAATCCGCAAGTGCTCAATGAAATCACTATAGGTAACTATCCAAGGAAAATTGATGAGTATTTAGCTATGGGAAAAGCTGTAGTCGCTACTAAAACGAAAACAATGGAGTTTTTTGCAGATTTTGTTTATCTTGCTGAAACCGGTCAGGATTACATTATGCTGATCAGAATTGCTTTGGCCGAAAACAATGAAGCTTCCAAACTGAAGAGAATAAATTTCGCGCTTACTCATACATGGGAAGAAAGTGTAAAAAAAATGACTAATGAAATTGATAAAATGCTAAAAGTTAAATAACTTATCGAATGATTGTTTTTTTTCTTACAAGCTGGCCAATTATTTTACTCGTTTTTTTGCAATGTGTTATTGGTTTTCATCTAGTATACCCATTTATCTTATATCTGCTTACACTGACTAGAGGTAATAGGGAACAACCTGATATTTTAACCACTGTTGATCAGGCAGATTATGCAATAATCGTTACAGCTTATGAACAAACGGACCTGATTCCATCAGTTGTTGATTCTCTGCTTAATTTAGATTATTCCAATTATCTGATTTATATTGTAGCTGACAATTGTGATATATCTTCACTTACTTTTTCCGATCCTAAAGTTATTGTACTCAGACCGGAAAATATTTTAGCAAGTAATATTAAATCACATTTTTATGCCATTCAACACTTTAAAAGACTGCATGAAAGACTGACCATTATCGATAGTGATAATTTAGTTCATAGGGAATATTTGAATGAACTAAATAAGTTATTTGATCGGGGATATGTTGCTGTTCAGGGTGTACGACAAGCAAAAAATTTAAATTCCCAATATGCCTGTCTTGATGAAGCTGGCGACATTTATTATAGGTTCATCGATCGCAAGCTTTTGTTTGATGCAGGATCTTCTGCATCATTGGCCGGATCGGGAATGGCATTTACCACTGCCATTTACAGAACATGTCTGGAACACCAGCAAATCGGAGGTGCCGGCTTTGATAAAATTTTACAATACGAGTTATTGAAACGGAAGTTGAAAATTGCCTTTGCAGAAAAGGCAATTGTTTATGATGAGAAAACGGCCAAATCAGATCAATTGGTTAAACAAAGAGCAAGATGGATCAATACTTGGTTTAAGTTTTTTGTACTCGGCATTAAGATGAATGTAACCGCCGTGATCAATTTTAATAGAAATCAGTTTCTATTTAGCCTGATGTTGTTGCGCCCGCCACTATTTATGTTACTGATGTTAAGTGGTTTATTTGGCTTTTTTGATCTTTTTATTTTCCCCGAACTACTCTATGGCTGGATTATAGGAGGGCTATTATTTATTTTTATGTTTTATAAAGCCCTGAAGTATTTTCAGGCCAATGAACAGATTTATCAGTCTTTAAAAAATGCTCCTAGTTTTATATATTATCAAATAGCTGCATTGCTGAAAGCAAACAAGGCCAATAAATTTTCTGTAGCTACAAAACACGAATACCGGTCTCAAATTAAGGATGTAAAGCCTTAGTCTATTTAGGAAAAAGAATGAATACAACAAAAAAAATTAAAATACTGCAAACTATACGCCAGGGTAAAATTGGTGGTGGAGAATCCCATGTTATTGATCTTGTAGAGGAATTAAATAAGGATAGGTATGAAAGCATTGTACTTTCTTTTACTGAAGGTCCAATGGTTGACCGGATGAAGGCTAAGGGGATCAAAACTTATGTAATTGAAACAGAAACACCGTTTGATTTTACAAAGTGGGGTGCTGTGCATGCTATCCTGGAAAAGGAAAAAATTGACATCGTACATGCACATGGTACAAGAGCTAATTCTAATACTTTTTCTAGTGCAAATAAACTGGGCATTCCCGTATTATATACCGTTCATGGTTGGTCTTTTCATCCTGATCAAAAATTTTTATTGCGAAATTTCAGAATTTTAGGGGAAAAATATCTGGTCAACAAATCAAGGTTGACGATCTGTGTTTCAGACAACAATCTTAATGATGCAAAAAAGCTTTTTCCGATGAAGCGTGCTACCGTTGTTAAATATGGTATAAACCTAAATAAATTTAATCCAGATGCCGATTTCTCTGATTTAAGAGCAGAATTAGGATTAAGTAAAGATACTTTTGTGATAGGTTACGTGGTCAGAATGACGATTCAAAAAGATCCGCTTACTCTGGTAAGGGCAATTGCGATGATGCCTGAAGATCTGGACATTAAATTTTTGTTTGTAGGTGATGGAGATTTAAAAAATGATGCCGTAAAACTTGCCAAAGAGCTTAATGTAACTGACAGAATCATTTTCATGGATTTCAGACAAGATGTACCAAACGTGCTGAATGCGATAAATGTTTATTGTTTGCCTTCACTATGGGAAGGATTACCCATAGGTATGCTGGAGGCAATGGCTATGGAAAAAGCTGTGGTAGTAACCGCAATTGACGGAGCCAGAGAAGTAATTGTCAACGAAGAAAATGGATTACTTATCCCGCCTCAAAATCCAAAAAAACTAGCCGAAGCTCTTTTACAGCTTTATCATGATCGGCATTTGACACAAAGGATCAGTAAGGCTGCCGGGCAAACTATACAAGAAAATTTCAATGTAGTCAAAATGACCCGGTCAATAGAATGCATTTATGATAGTACCCTGGAGCGGTAAACAACAGCAAAACATCAATTGGTTTGGGATTTTGATTCATGAGTGGCATCTTCAGGTAATTTTGAATCAAAATTCCTGAAGAATCTTTTTAACTCTTTTTTTATCCGGACCAGAAATGCTTTTGAAAGATTTCCGTCGCGCTGTAATGTTCTGGGCCCCGTCCATACTCTGGCCTTGTTACTCCTAACCTGTCTAACTTTACCATATTTCATAAGGCCTAAACACAGTTGTCCATCATCTCCCCAAAAATTGGTTTCAATAAAGCCTACTTTTAATCCCAGTTCATGTACATATCCCATGCTTAAACCATAAGCATTAAAGTAGGGACGATTCAATTGCCTGAATTCGGTAATTACGTCTTTCATCTTTTCCAGTACAAACAGTTTCCATCTTGGAAATCCGGGCTCACTAATAAAAGAATACCTGCCATAAACACACACTATATTTGGTTTAGAGAGTATTTTGGTCATTTCTGTTACCCAACATGGAGGATAAATACAATCGGCATCGGCAAGTAAAACATATTTGCCTTTTGCATTTTCCTGTCCAAACTGACGTGCCGGTCCACAACCTTGTTTTTGTTCAAACAAGCCTGTAACATGCAGTTTATCAATTGTATCCTGAGTTCTGTCCTTAGAATTATTGTTTACTACTATAATTTCAATAGGAAAATTGGCTTTCGTTTTAGAAAGGCTACCCAGGCACCTTAAAATATTTATTTCCTCATTCCATGCCGAAATCAGCACTGTTACTAATGGATTCTCCCCAATAATCAGATCAAGATCTTTATTAATGTTATCAAATACCTCTTGAGGTACTTCTTCTAATTTCGTGTAATTAAATTCAAAATCATTAATCCAAGATGGATTACTAAATAAGGTCATATTTCTTAGTTATGTTACAAATTACACAATAATTATCGAAATATCCTAGTACAGTAAAATTCTGCTGGTTACATTTGAAACAGCCTGTAGTAGCTCGTTTAGGAATTTTAATTTTGAGAATAGCGTTCACAATTTATATTCTTATACTATATTTATTGCGTCAAAGATATTATGAACAGAAGGACATCTATAGGTATTATTGGTTTTGGTTTTGCTACAGTTTCTGCTATATCTATATTTAAGTTCTTTAGACCACCTAGGCCAGCAGATCTGGAGATGCTAGGTACTAATAAATCTTTAATCGCGGAACTTGCTGAAACTATAATTCCGAGAACTGATACACCCGGCTCTAAAGATGCTAAAGTAGAAGAATTTATTATAAGCTTTATTACCGAATGCACAGGTGAACAAAATCAAAATCTCTTTATGAACGGACTATTGGATTTAAAAGATTATACCCTGGATACTTACAAAAGTAGTTTCGAGTCCTGCACTCAGGATCAGAAGATTAAAATATTAGGTCATTTTGAGCAACAGGCTGAGAGCCGTTTTGAAATAGTTAATAAGATTAGAAATAAGTTTTTGGGACGTCCTTTTTTTGTTCAATTAAAAGAGTTAACCGTTATTGGATATTGTACTTCCTATCTGGGTGCAACAGAAGGATTAGCCTATGATTATATACCATCGAGTTATCAGCCCTGTATAAAATTGCTGCCCAATCAAAAGTCTTGGGCCACTAAATAATAAACTGAATGAATATCAATAATAAATCCTTTGCAGCAAATAATTATGACGCAATAGTTATTGGCTCTGGTATTAGTGGGGGCTTTGCTGCCATGGAGCTATGTAAGCTAGGCTTAAAAACATTATTATTGGAAAGGGGAAGAGATGTAAAGCATGTAGTAGATTACCCTACTGCCAATCTAAATCCATGGGATTTTAAGCACAGGTTGTTTCATACATTAAATGAGGCACAGCATAACCCTATACAAACAACTATTTCTAATGCAGGAGATATACAATTTTTTGCAAATGATGAGGACCATCCTTATATCCAAGAAAAACCTTTTAGCTGGTACAGAGGATTTCAGGTTGGAGGACGTTCACTTACCTGGGGAAGACAGTGTTATAGATGGAGTGATCTGGATTTTGAGGCCAATCTTAAGGATGGCATTGCGGTAGACTGGCCGATCCGTTATAAAGACATTGCACCATGGTATGATTACGTCGAATCTTTTGTTGGTATAAGCGGAAAAAATGAAAATTTGCCTCATTTGCCAGATGGTAAGTTTTTAAGTCCAATGGAATTAAATTGCATAGAAAAACATCTTGCCCAGTCTATTAAAAAAAACTATGACAACAGGTTGCTTACCATAGCCAGGGTAGCTAACTTGACCAGAGGATGGGACAACAGAGGGCCTTGTCAATACAGAAACCTATGTTCCAGAGGTTGTCCATTTGGGGGATATTTTAGCAGCAACAGTGCAACCATTCCTGCGGCAATGGTAACGGGTAACTTAACATTAAGACCATTTTCAATTGTTTCTGAGCTTATTTATGACGATAAGAGTCAAAAAGCAAAAGGAGTAAGGGTGATAGATGCCAATACCAATGAGCAATTTGAGTTTTTTTCAAAAATCATTTTCGTAAATGCATCTACAATAGCAACAACAGCTATTTTAAAAAATTCTATATCAGATCGTTTTCCGGATGGGCTTGGCAATGACAGTGGTGAGCTGGGCCATAATTTGATGGATCACCATTCTTCAGCTGGAGCATATGGCGTACACGAAGGATTTAGAGATAGTTATTATAAAGGCAGAAGACCCTGTGGTTTTTTGATTCCAAGATTTAGAAATTTAAAAGACAATGAAAACCTGGCTTTTAAAAGAGGGTACAATATTCAGGGAGATGGTGAACGCCAATCCTATTTAGACCGATCTTATAATCCTGGATTTGGTAAAGATTTTAAGGAAAAATTAACCACTCCAGGTCCATGGACAGTTTGGATGGCTGGTTGGGGAGAGTGTTTGCCTGATCACAACAATAAAATAAGTCTAGATGCAACGTTGAAAGACAAATGGGGTATACCAATTATTAAAATAGATTTTTCTTTCGGAGACAATGAAACGGCGATGATGAAAGATATACAAAATACCTCAGCAGAAATTTTGGAGAAGGCTGGCTTTACTGCAAAAAGTTTTAATTATAATAAGCCGGGAGGAACCACTGTACATGAAATGGGAACGGCAAGGATGGGCAGAGATCCAAAGACCTCGGTTTTAAATCAGTTTAATCAAATACATGCCGTTAAAAATGTATTTGTAACCGATGGAAGCTGTATGACCTCTTCAGCCTGTCAAAATCCATCTTTAACCTATATGGCCCTAACGGCCAGAGCATGCCATTTTGCTGCAGATCAGCTTAAAAATGGATTGCTCTAACTAACGTTTTAACATCTGACTAAATTTATCCAGGATGTTTTTTACTTTTTTAAAGTATCTTTTGGTTTCACTAATAGGCTTAAAGTTTTTCCAGTCTGTCTGATTTAAATACTCAAAGAAGATTTTTTTATAATCTTCACTAAATTCATAAGTTTTATAAATGGGCTTTCTACCGGTGAAATGAATTAAGAAAGGGCGTTTGTCTTCAGAATAGGCAAATCTGTTCCATAAAGCGTCCAACTCTTTCCAGTCTTTGGCCAATACTGCATTTAAACCATATTGATCCTGAAATTGTGCTAAGGCACTATTCTTAAATATACATTGGATTACCTTATCTGTAATATCTGCGGCTTTCCATTTCTGAATGTCAATCACCATTAATCCTGCATTGAAGTATTTATTATCTTCAGCAATGCCAAGTTCTTTATAATTACTTACACCGCCCCAGCGACTTACCAGCTGAATAAACTGATCCTGAACAGCGCCAACAATATTATTTTCTAGGTCAGTGTGCCACAATTTGCTAATATCTTCCAATACAATCATATCTACATCAAGAAATATTACTTTGTTAACTGTGTCAGGGATAAAATGTGGTATAAATAAACGGGTGTAGATATTAAGGGGTAAGCTGCTTTTATCAATTGGAATTTTAGCCTCTTCTGGAAGACATGATTTCATCGGAAGCCAATGAATAACTGTAGCATTTTGATGAATAGAGTTGGTAATTCTATTTTTGTTTTCCCTGGAAATCCCATCTTCTACTATAAAATATTCTATAATTTCATTGCTTTTATGATTTATCTCAATTGATTTAATCAAAGCGGCTAATAGGATGGCGTAGTGATTGTCACAAACACAAACAATATAGATTGGACCAGGATGCTGCATTTTATATGAAGTCTATTAAATGCACGAATATAATTATTTAACGCAGATAATTGAATAATATATTGGAGTTCAAGTAGGAAAGATATATCTAAAAAGTAAAATGACTTTGAAAGTAGTAACTTCGTACACCAGCAAGTGCAGTAGGTTCTCTTATATGGATAAAAGTTGTATGATCAGTAAAAATGTGATATTGCTTTCTTACGGTAATAAAACTGAATATTGTAGGGCAGTATTTTGTATTTTAAGCTTTTTGTCATGGACAAAAGTAGAGAAAAGAGGTGTCAGAATAATTCTTTATACGGACCAGCCAGATTTTTTTAAACCTTACTTCTTCTCAGTAGCCATACAATATATTCATTTAACACCTGTGCTATTAAAACAAATGCTGGGGAATACTGATTTTTCACATCGCAGAAAGGTTGTGGCCATTAATGATGTAGCCCGGAGATTTCCGGAACAAGATCTTCTGTTTATAGATACGGATACATTTTTTTTTGCCAATCCTAAAATTTTAACCGGGGAGTTTAAAAGTGGACAGAGTTTTATGCATGTAAAGGAACATACGATAGCAGAAAGCCTTGCCTTGTTTACCAGTTATAAACAACCTGAATATCCAACTGCATTTATAAAATACCTTAATTCTTCCAGTTTTAGTATTGCTGGTAAAACTGAAATTTTTAGCGAAACTGATTATAGCTGGAATTCCGGTATATTGGGTATTTCCAAATCTTCCTTTAATTATCTTCCGGATATACTGAAACTAACAGATCTATTTTATGAACATTCCAAATGGTTTCTCAGTGAACAACTTGCTTTTTCATTTACGCTACAACGCCGCACAAAAATAAAAGCTGCAGCACAAGTAATTTTGCATTACTGGAGTGCAAGCCAGAAGAAACAGGTTGACCAATTGATTTCTGAATTATTTGAGCAATATGAAGCAAATTTAAAGGATCGGTCCTTTATCAGATCAATAACTAAAAAATGGAAAAAGCAACTTGAAATGACTTTTATTCTAGAGCATGCCCGTATTGCATTAGCTAACCGCTCCTGGTATCAGTTTACAAAGAAAATAATTCAGATTACTTTAAAACAACCTTCTACACTAAAAAGTTTGTTTCAGAAATCCTAAAGAAGTAGTATTTGAGTCAAAATTTCATTCCAAATATCTGCCCAATGCGGCAGGCATTTCCAATCGCTATTGCTGCAAAATAATCAAAAATTGCACGTGGTTTATTGTAGTGTGCTTTGTAGTTATAGATGTCATTTCTCCAAGCCTTAAAGTTGGTATTATTCAATTGATCTATAATGATAGAAATGTTGTGGACCTCGGCCATAGTGGTATGCCAGGTGTCATTTGGAATGTAAATGAGTTCACCTGCCTTTAAGGTTACACGCATTGGTAATGCCTCTTTAAATCGTGGGTATTTTTCGTAATCCGGATTAGAAATGTTAATTGGCGAACGTCCTTTTTCTATCCCAATGTTTCCTGCATACAACAGCTCATCATGACCTTTTGGAAAAACTATTACTTCCTTTTCTCCATAAAGTTGGATTAGCCATGCATGTACGTCATACGCATCTTTATGAACAGAATAGTGATTGCCAGGGCCGCCAATAAACAGGTCTACACTATGGTCCATCTTATTTTTCGGAAATATTTTACTAAACAACCAATTTGGTTTTGCCAGATTGAGGTCAAGGGGATCCATATGTGCCAATACTTCCGGAAGCTGTCTTAGCAAATTAAACTTCATGGGGTAAGGGGCGGGATTTTCTTTGGTACTGTTGCCTACAATATCAAGAATTTCGGTCATTGTATATTTCTGGTTTTCATAGCTGGTCACACGATCCCCAAAGTTCTTTCTGAAATAATCCGGTGTAAACATGAGGTTGTTTCCCCAAACTTTTGTTGCATTTTCAATAACTACAGGAATTCCTGGCTTTTGATAAGCATTAACAAATTCTTTGTAAGATATATCGGCTCTTCTGTCAATAGTCATCATAAACCTTATATTATGTTAAGTTATTCAGGCGGATTTAAATTCAGCAAGACGGTATCAATTTCATCCATAACCGCAGGATCTATGTCGATATCAAATTTCCTTGCAAATAACATCTTTGAATCCATGATGTTTATGAAATCAGCTGTTCTCAAAATTTTTGGATTCGGATTACCCTCAGACCAATCAATGTAACGAAAATTGTTGTTTACTATGCTTCCCTTCAGGGGTGAATTCATCAGTAATGTAGGGATAACAAACTCATCTGTACCCCAGCAAAATCGTAAAAATCTATTTAATTTAGACTTACTTTTTAACTGTTCCAATATATATACAGCACTTTCGGAGCTTATCGTCCACCAGCAAGCTTTGTTACCACCATATAAGGTCATTGCTTCTGGAAATTTTCGCGCTGGAGCAATTTTATTTATAATTTTTTGTATAAAGTATTTACCCGTAAAATTAAAATCAGTAAAATGATACATTTGAAACCTATATGCAGCTTCTTTCCACCATAAAGATTGGTCAGAATCTTCAAAAGCTAAGAAACTTTTGCCCTGGTTGTTTTTAAAAAAATTATAGATTTCAGTAGTTGAGCAAATGGGGTAATCCTGTCCACTCAACAGGTTAATAAAATCATATTTTACACCCGAGTTCAATACCTCATCCATACAATTTAATATTCCTTTAAACAAACTGTAGCCTCCCCAGTTGCATATGGAACGATTTTTTATGAACTTGAAATTTGGGATAGCATTGAAGGATTCAAATTGTTCCAAATGTACTTTTGCATCTATATGGAGGTAAATGTCAAACATAGGATGATTAAGGCTTTGAATTAGCCTTAGCAATTGATCCTTGTTTTTATGAGCCATAATGACATGAGCTATCCGCATATCAATGGCTGTTTAATATTTTTGAATACACATTTAAAAGCATAAAAAAGATCTGCTAAAGCATTGCCCGATTGATTTTTATCTAAAATCCCTCAATTTCAAATAGATAAATTGTAATGTCCGAATATACAAAATTCCATACTGGTTTTCCAATTTTATTAAATTCGTTGAATAAATTTTTTCCGGGAGATACATTGGTTTTATAATACCAGTCCGGATCATCTATTTTATCCCCTATATCGGTTAAAAACTGCTTGTTATAGATTAACCAAACCCTTTTTTTTCCTTTGAACTTTGTAAAATCTTTATTTAGCTTTTGGTTATAATCCGTATGGTCTCTTGCTGTTTTTCTAAAATCCTGACCTTGAATTGCTGTGTATTTTAAATTAAGTATATGCTGATATACTTTATAGCCTGGTGCATTGTTCCAGTAATTATAAACAACATCACCTTGCTTGAAATGGTCATTTACATTTAGCAGGGCCTCCTTCATAAATGACTTTTTATGTTTATAAAATTTAATGGGCATAGCCAGGTAATAAATTGATTGCATAACCGGACTGGCTACAATAGCTACCACTAATATTAAAGCCCCATAAGTCAATTTAATTTTCTGCCTATAAAACTCAAAACCATAGGCAATGAACAATATAAAAATAGGAGAAATAAATACCCAAAACCGTTCGATAATCGGATATAACAATAAACCTGAGGCTAAAAACATCAATACGATAGGGAAGGTAAGTACATAAAAAAACTGAATATTTTTTTTATAAAGGCTATATATACCGCTAAATAATACAATGGAGGGTAATGCGCATTGTAACAGGACAATTAAAGAGTTACTTGATGTTTCTTTAAAATTCCAGATCAGGCCCAATGGATAGTCCAGCATTTGTAAATAGTTTCTTGGATACCATTTTAATTCAGCTGCCGAATGCGGCGGAAAGGGCATAAAGTTATCATAGGTTTTGAAAAAATAGACTACCCAATTTGAAGGATCTGCATGTTTTTTGGTAAAGAAAAAATAATTAACCGCAAAGCTTAAAATCCAGATGGAAAAGGGGATAAGTTTGGGAAGTAAGGATTTCCAGTCTCTTTTTAATAGATAGTTTAAGCTAATCCCCCCAATTATACCTGCAAGGATAAATATTATGGGAAAAGAGAACCATATCATCAATGCACCAAAAATGCCCCAGCAAAGGTTATTTTTCAAGGTGATTTTGTGCGCATAGCATACGTATAAATACAATGCTACAACTGTTGCCAAACATTCCATTGAATATTGTTTAATCTCTACACTGTGGTAAATTAATGCCGGAGCAAAGCAAAATATACTCAATGCTACTATCTGTCCGGCTTTGGATAGAAAGTATTTGCAAACCTGGTAAAATATTAAGATGGAGACTATTCCGGCAATAAATGGGATACTTCTTAATACCATCTCTGTATAGCCAAACAAATCCACGCTTAATTTAACTAACCATAAGAATCCTATCGGAGCTTTTTGTCCATAATCAAGCGCAGCTGTTGCCAGATGGCTGTAACTGGTTTTGATAAATGTAGAACAGAGGTAAACCTCATCCATCCAAAGCGATCTGTTGTAAATGAAATGAAATGATCTTAGGCTAATACCAGCTAATACAATCAAATGGATAAGCATACTTAAAATATAAGCCGATTTATCCGGATTTTTAGTTGTCATGCCATTTATTTTTGTTCGTTTACAATAGCACAATATCGAAATTTTTGATAATTTTATCTCCAAATAAATATTTTGTACAGAATTCATCGTGAAATGAGAAAATTTATGTCATGAAATGACAGATAAACCAAAAGGGGCAACGGTTGTATACGAGCCCATTGAAAAAAATATAAGAAGTAAGGCAAAATTATCCCATTATGTGGCCATAGCAAGACCAGATAATTGGGTTAAAAATCTATTTATGGTGCCCGGAATGCTCTTTGCCTTATCCATTTTTCATACTCCGTTTAATGTCAATTTATTGTATAAAATCATATGTGGCATCGCTGGGATTTGTTTGGTCGCTTCAGCAAATTATGTAATAAATGAATACCTTGACGCAGGTTTTGATCAATTTCATCCGCTGAAGAAAAAGAGATCTTCGGTCGTTGCTGTTATCAATCCAATAATCGTATATACGGAGTATGTTTTTTTGGCGGTGGCAGGTTTGTTTTTAGCTTATCTTGTTTCCCTGAAGTTTTTGTCGATGGCGGGACTTTTACTTTTTATGGGTATTATTTATAATGTACAACCTTTCAGAAGTAAAGACCGGGTTTTTTTAGATGTATTAAGTGAATCTGTAAACAACCCCATAAGGTTTGCGGCTGGTTGGTTTATCTTTAGCCCGGCTTTAGGTGTTCCAAATAGCAAATGGGATTTAGACTGGATCAATACTTTTCCACCTGTAAGTATTATTATTGCCTATTGGATGGGCGGTGCATTTTTAATGGCCACCAAACGTTTTGCAGAATTCAGGGTAATCGCCAATCCGGAAATTGCCGGCCAATATAGAAGGTCATTTAAATATTATACCGAAAACAGCCTGTTGGTTTCTATGTTTTTTTATGGTATTACATCCGCGTTTTTTATGGGGATTTTTCTAATCAAAGACAGAATTGAATTGCTGGTGAGTTTTCCTTTTTTTGCTTTGTTATTTTCCTGGTACCTGCGGATCGGGCTTTTAAATGACTCGCCGGTACAGGGTTCAGAAAAATTATATACCAGGAAATGGTTTATGCTCTACCTTTTTTTGTTTACCATATTGTTGTGTATTTTAATGTTTGTGGACATACCCTGGTTACATTGGTTTCTGAAAAATGCAAATAACTATTATTATAACTGAAAAGGCTTTTCCAAAATTGTTTAAGAAATGAAATACGATCATTACGATCTTGTGGTTGTGGGTACCGGGTTTGCTTCCAGTTTTTTTTTAAAGAAGTATCTTTCTAAACCGGGTTCAAAAAACAAAAAAGTACTTGTTTTAGAAAAGGGCTATTTTTACCCACATGCAGAGCGGCTTAAAGTGGAAAAGGGTGCATCATCTGCTTATCAAAAATATGCTTCACCATGGCAGGATAATATCTTCAATTTGAACGAGAAGAAGGTATGGCAGTTTACCACTGCTTACGGAGGGTCATCTAACTGCTGGTGGGGTTGCACACCCCGGTTTATGCCGGCCGATTTTAAGTTAAAAAGTTTATATGGTGTAGGTCAGGACTGGCCGGTAAGTTACGATGACCTGGATCCTTATTATTATGAAGCAGAGGAGATCATGACAGTCTCCGGGCCCGATGATACCCCATTTCCAAGAAAAGGAAAATATCCTTTGCCGCCACATACCTTCAGCCTGGTTGATAAAATACTGCATAAAAAATATGGCAATAAATACATCAGTCAGCCAACTGCCAGAGCCAGCAGGCAAATTGCGCATAGAAATGGCTGCATGGCCTTAAGTACCTGTCATACCTGTCCGGTAAATGCCAAATTTACTATAGAAAATGGAAATCTAGGTGTTTATGAGGATGAACGGGTAGATCTCCAATATGGCTGTGATGTTTATAACCTTGAAATCGTAAATGATATAGTCAGAAAAGTGCTTTTTCAAAAAGATGGTAAAGTATTGTCAATTTCAGGTGAAGTAGTGGTGTTGGGTGCCAATCCATTTTTTAATGCTAATATTTTATTAAATGCCGGCGATAAAAACCCTTTAACCGGGAGGGGGATAGGTGAACAGCTGGGGATGCAGGTGCAGATTTACCTGGATGATATAAAAAATGTGGGCGGAAGCAGCTGGGTAAACGCAAATGGATATATGTTTTATGACGGAGACCATAGAAAAGATTTTGCGGCCTGTTTGATAGAAGTAAATAATGCACCTTATTATATCCGGGTAGAAAGGGGTAAACATTTAAATGTAGCCAGTTTCAGACTCGTATTTGAAGATTTACCGATCAATACCAATTATGTGGCAACTACATCAAATAAATTGAAGCCTGAAATCCACTTCAAAGATAGGTCTGATTATGCGCTAAAAGCCATAGATAACATGAAGTTGAAATTACCAGGGGTTTTATCATGTTTACCCGTTGAAAAAATTATATATCAGGGTACCGAGCCAAACGAAGGGCATATTATTGGTGGAACCCGCATGAGTGCAGCTAAAAGTGATGGGGTGGTAGACAAATACATGATCCATCATCAATACCGAAATTTATTTGTTATAGGTGCGGGTGCCTTTACCACTTACGGTCCATCCAATCCTACACTAACTTTATCAGCCTTATCCTTATTTGCTGCAGACAAGGTATTTTAATATGGAAAGAAGAAAATTTATTACATTAACTGGAGTGGGGGTCGGCTTGTGTATTATACCTGCTTCACTTTATGTTATAGGATCTGATCTGAAAACATACGCCGCCCTTATTCTCAAAAAGGAGCTGTTCTATTTAAAGCTGGAACCTAAAGGTTTTTCTGTCTATATAGAGGATTATTTTAAATTTATTAAAAATGATACGGTGGCAACTTTAAAATGGAAAATTCTTTATTATACCAATGCAAACTGGGAAAAATCGGACAGTATCAGAGACCTGATCAAGTACTATCTCTTATCCAGCGATTTTTTTATCAATAAGACCGACGAGAGTAAGACGGTAAACTATTTAGGCTTATTTAATTCTTATAAAAGTCCTATACCTAATCCTTATTCTTTTGTACTTTATCCTCCGGATGAAATTAAAGATGTTTAGCCTTAATAGATTGAGTAAATTTATTCGGATTCATATTGTAATGTGGTGAAAATAGTAAATACAAATGGATAACAATAAACCGATGATGGATAAGCAGGTAATAGCTGCATTTGATTTTGATGGAACAATTACCACATGTGACACGCTTCCCCTTTTTATCAGGCATATCAGTTCTGTAAAGCAATTAATTTTGGGTAGCTTATATATGGTTCCTTTCCTGATTCTATTTAAATTAAGGTTAATCCCAAATCATAGGGCTAAAAGGCAATTGTTCAAGTATTTCCTTAACGGCATGCACATTGACAAACTGAATGCTTTAGCAGCATCTTTTGTACCTTCAGTTGAAGCAGTATTGAATCCTGTTGCAATGGAAAGAATAAAGTGGCACCGGCAAAGGAATCATGAGGTTATTATTATCAGTGCTTCTGCCGAAAACTGGATAAAACCATGGGCTAATGCCTATGGGATTGATGTAATTTTAGCTACACAATTAAAAAGGGACGGTCAAATTGTAACAGGTGAATATTTAACAGTAAACTGTTACGGACAACATAAAGTTGAACGAATCCTTGAAAAGTACCCACAAAAACAGGAGTATATATTATATGCTTATGGAGATAGTAAAGGAGATCGGGAACTGCTTGAATTCGCTGATTATGCATTTTATAGGCGTTTTGAATAGCCTTATAACGAACTTCTCAAGCTCTTAAGCTCCGAAAAAGATATTTTATACTTTAAAGTTAATACCCCGTAAACTGCTCCTCCAAGTGCAATCTGAATCACGGTATGCACCAGGCCCAGGTTTCCAATAAATTGCCTGTAAAGCAAAATTACCACTACCATTGATAAACTGAACATTATGGGTTTAGACAGGTTTTCAAGGAAAGGTTTCATAAAGCTACCCAACATACGCTGAATAAGGATAAAATTTAAAATCACAGCAATGAAGCTTGTTATTAAAAATCCCACTGCTATACCTAAGATTCCATAATTGCTGGCAAAATAGATAATCGGAAATTTCAATACGAGCATTACTAAACTCAGGTAAAACAATAGATTAGGTTTCCCTGTTGAATAAGCTACCGTAGATAGCGGATAGACCAAACAAGAGAATATACCCATAAATATAAATATTTTAATAAGTGGAACGGTGGGCTCCCATCCAGGACCGTAAATTAAGGGCACAACATTTTCTGCCATCAAAAAAAGTCCCACAAGGAGGGGGATGTTGCAAAAAGTTAAAAAATCAATAATTTTAAGATATGCATTTTTAAGTTGCCCTAAATTGTCCTTTATTTTTGCCATTATGGGGTAACAAATCTGGATAATTATAGGACATAGCCTACTTACTGGGTATACTGCAATTTGTGAAGCTATGGTGTAGTAACCAAGCTGTTTTACATCTAAAAAACCCCCAATAAATATGGTATCCAAATTATTGTTTGCAAAACTAATCACACTTTCCCCGATATTGAATATCCCAAAACGTAAGTGTTCTTTAATTTTACTCAGATCAAAATGTATAGAAGGAAAAAAATATTTTCTCGCTATGATGTTTTGGATAATCATTTTGAGGAATTGAGCGCTGAGCAGTCCAAATATTAAAGCTTTGGCCTGGTATCCCTGATAAGCAAAATAAATAGTAATAGAGGTACCTAGTACTGAACATATAATTTCAGTAAGTGCCAGAGATTTAAATTGTAATTCCTTTTCCAGTAGTATATTATAAATTTGTCCCAAAAACACTATTGGAAAGTAAAAAGCAGCAAGTCTTAAGATCTCTGCCAATTCCGGTTCTTTATAGTATAAAACTAATAATGGTGCAGTAAAATAAATTACGATAAACATCAGTATACCAACCATAATATTTAGAAAATATATAGTGGACAAGATATTTTTATCGCTTTCCTGCTTGTAAATAATGGAATTTGAAAATCCGAAATGCGCAAAAATGCTTAAAAAGTTAAGTACCAGTGTACTGATGCTGACAAGTCCAAAAGCTGTGGGCTCTAGCAACCTTGCCAATATCGCAACTTGTCCAAATTGCAGACAAGTATTCACTACAGTTGAGATGGTAGTCCACTTGGCTCCATTAATTGCCTTTGCCTTATTGCTCATAAATAATGTTCAATTTCTTGATTCCTGAAATTTGGAGTAATGCGATGTTATTTACTCACGATAAATGCAACACTTTCTTTTAGTGTTTTGAATTTCAGATAAAGCCAATATAAGGGGGCTATATCTGAATATTTTTTTGTTTTAATTTTTTCAGGACGGAATAACCCGGGTTCATGATCACTATTATCATGTTCAAATAAATTTTTGAAATTATCAAAATATAACCCTCTGCCTTTCTTTTTCAGAAAAGTTCTACACATACCCATTTCGGTAACATCTCCCTTCGGAGATTCAATGTATCTTCCAAACTTTTCTGGATAACTGCGTCTTTTTAAATGAGGATGGTCACTGTAAACATAAAATTTAATATGACTGATATACCACGGCCATAAACTGAATTTCATTTCTGAAAACCCTGATTTGTAGGGTTTTAGGTATGGGAATGGAGCCCATGGAAATGAATAGAATCTTACAATATCCCATTGCGATTCGTTCTTCATGATTTCCAGTCCATCTATCAAGGCCTGCCCAAGCGCTGCTTTAGGTACAAAGTCTTCCTGGATATATAAAATATATGGGGTTTTAACTGCGTCCTGACCTACATTTATCGTGTTACCCAAGCCTTTATTGGTTTCTGAGGTTAATAAGGTAAAACCAAATTCCTGTTGCAGTTTGATTACTGCAGACAGGTGCTCTTCTCTGCTTCCACCATCAGATACAATGACCTCGTCGAAAGAGATTTTATATGAGTTTAAGGTATTCAGTAAACGTTGTAATGATTCACTTCTGTTAAAATGAGTGATCAATAGGGTGACTTCCGAAATATGCAGATTTGAATTTTGTGTCATTATGGTTGATTAGTCAGAAGCTATAGATGCTATCAATATTTTTATTTGCAATAAATATAATGATTATTTACTTTGATTAAAGTAGCAAAGGTCTTTTTACTGTTTTTTTAACAATCTGGCATTTAACCTTAAAAATTTATACTTCAGGTAAAACCATCTGATTAAAGTAACAGCAGGCGATTTACTTTGCTTCCATGATTTTCTAAAGGAAGCTGTACTTGGTTCTAGATTTGAATTGATTTGGTCCAGTAAACCATAATGGTCATTGTAAAAAAGTGATCGCCCTTTATTCCTGATAAAAGATAAACTCATTTCCATCTCTGTTTCATCTCCATTTATACCTTCTTTGTACCTGCCAAATTTATTGAAAAAATCGCTCTTTCTTAAATGAGGATGGTCTCCATAAAGATAAAATTTAAGATTGTTGGAATAAATGGGATTCCAATGGAATATCTTTTCTGAGAAACCATTTTTATAGGGGCGGAGATAGGGATATGGAACATAAGAATAAAATGTGATCAGATCCCAGCAATGATCTTCGATCATCATGTTTAAAGCTTCTTTAAAGTGTGCTTCAAATGGGGCCAGCGGAACAAAATCTTCCTGTATATAAACCGTGTATTTTTTGCTTACCGCGTCCTGGCCTTTATTGATGTTGTGTCCAAGCCCGCCATTAACTGGTGTAGTAACCAGTTTGAAATTAAATTGTTCCTGCAGCCTGTAAAGCTTGTTCAAATGATATGCATTGCTACAATCGTCAGAAACAACAGTTTCTCCAAACCCAAGTTTAAGATCGGTAAATGCATTTAAAAGGCGTTCTAAAGATTCACTTCTATTATAATGGGTTATTAATAGCGTTACGTCTTCAAATAATGTCAGGGGTTTATCCATAGCAGCAAGTGTACGGATGGCAAATATAGGATATAATTAAGATTTGTAAAACAAAAAAAGCACTCTTCACATTAAGGATGAACTAAATGGAAAAGTGCTTCAAAGTTGTATCAGTGTGCGGTCTATTCAACTGCTCCTATAGTAGGAGTAGCACTTCTTGAGTTACCATAAAAATCGTCGGAAAGTAAAGGGCTTGCTATCCCTTTAGCTTTTACAGGGGAATTAGCGTTTAGGTTAAAGCTCTGCTCGTTAACAATTCCCGCATCTGAATAAGTTTTAAAATATAAGTTGTTAGAAGCAATAGGAACTAAATCCGAAACCTGTCCTGCAATTACATAGGGAGCCGGTAGGTTATAGGCAAGATTATTATAAACTTTACAAGTACCGCCTTGCAAACCATATACGTCAACAAGATTTCCCTGCCATTCGTTATTCATGTTTAAGCTGCCACATGTATTGTTAAATACCTCTGCATGAACATAAGTTGATTTTCCGGGCATAATGTTATAGTTGAAAGCCTGAACTTCAAAAGCAGAATATTTACGTGAATTAAATACAATGTTATTGTAGATCAAAACAGATTTTGGTGTTGTACCTATACTGAAAGAAAAAGCCCTTATTGCATTTCCTTGATGGTTACTGACCTTGTTGTGATGAAACTTACCATTTCCGTTCAGCAAAAATATTCCATTATGGTTGTTGTTTGCAGTGTTTATATTGTTAATTGTATTGTGATGGATATCGTAGTTTTCTGCATTTCCTATCCAAACAACGGAGCCAACACCTGGGGAATTTTGAAAATTCAGATAAGCAATTTCAATATTTTTAATCAAGCCCAGGATTGATCCATTTTCTGCTGTACCTGCACCAGAATAGAATTGACCTGTATTGTCGCAATCAATATGCAGGAACTTTAAATTTTTAGAGTAAGAATCTTCAGATCCATTGTAAGGCTCTATATATTTATATGTTATTACGTTGTCGCCGATATTTTTAAAAGAAGCGTACTGAAAGGTAAAGTTATTTAGCACTCCGTCAACTTCAACTGGTCTAAAGGTATTACCTGTAAAAGTGAATCCTTTATCAATTCCAGTTGTACCGTTTCCAGTTATAATTACATTGTTTAAATTTGCAAGCCTCATTTGACCTGTGGTCATCGAAACCAACCCGTCGTTTTGTATGGTTACAGACCCTTTAATTCCGTTGATATTTGAAATGGATATCCCATCATATTTTCCGCCTTTAACTTTTATTAAAATGTTGCCATCTATGTTTAAAGATTTGCCATCTATGGTAAGCCTTCCGGAGCCGGTTCCTAATTCATAGGTTTGAGAATAAATAATTTCCTGGGTAGGTGGGTTTGGCTTTGGTGGGTCAGGTGTAACCGGAGTTTCTATTGGGGGCTGAACACTGTCTGCAATCAGACTCGGATTTTTTTTACAGCTTACACAGCCAATGATCAGCATGTAAAACAAATAATGCATGTTTAGTTTTTTTCCCATAAATGTAATCATAATATTTTTCCCTATTGATTGATGCAATTTTAAGGAAATTTAAATTCAATTCTATAACTGAAAATAGTTACTCAAATGTTAATAATTAAAAAAAATCCTCAAAAATGCGTTTTAAAACAAATGGGGAATGTTTTACTCGGTTCCGTTGTGTAATAGAAATGTTTCAATATGACATTTATGTGACAAAATGATAGAAATTGTGCCATTAAATATGGTTTAAGGCTTCTTGAATAATTGAGTTTGGGGATGTAGTAAATGAAAAAAATATACTGGCACACTTATTTGTTGAGATTTTTATGTTTTTTCCCCTAAAATGGGGAAAATATTACTCGGTATAATGGGTAGAAATAATTAATTAAACGTTAAAGAAAAAGATAAAAATTTAACTTTGGTTCTTTTATGCCTTTAGAAGGGGGGGGCTGTTTTTTATTTCGAATAAAAAAAATAAAAATTCTAGCTATGGCACTATTTTAGCAATAATAACGGGTTAGTGTTCTCATTATTGTATATTTAAAATGAGAATAGTAATAGAATAGCTTTATGCATAAAAGGAATATAGTTATAGCTCCATGTGGAAATAAATCATATTTATTTGAGGAAGCGTGGCTTAAAAATAAAGAAGAGCGTAATTTTGACATTTGCCTGCTTTTTTATCATGAACATATTAACAACCAGGACGTAGTTAAAAGTGTGGATCATTTTTATCATTTAAAAGATTTTAAGTATAAAATGATTTTTACCTTATTGACCAAAATAAATCCCGAATGGCTACAGCATTATGATTATTTCTATTTTTTAGATGACGATATTTATATCGATACCGAATCGATAAACCAGCTTTTTAATTTAAGTAAGGCATTTGATACCAGCATCAGCTGTGCAGCACTATCAGCTGATTCCTTTTGTAGCTGGCCAATTTTTAAACAGGACCCAACTGCATTTTTAAGATATGTTGGTCAGATTGAAGTAATGGCGCCACTTTTTAACAGTCAGACGTTGAAATTGATGTTGCCAACTTTTGTGGAAAACAAATCCAGCTGGGGAATTGATTCCGTATGGTCAAAACTGTTGAACTATCCTAAAAACAAAATGGTTATTTTTGATACAGTAGTTATGAAACACACACTTCCAGTAGGCGGAGGGGAACTGTACCTTAAAATTGGTGTTAGTCCACACGACGAATGGGCTAGTATTGTAGATAGGTATGGAGCAAAGATGGAAAATTTCGTAGAGTATGGAAGGTTGAAGTACTTATCAACGGAAAATAGCATTCCTTACAGTATC
Organism: Pedobacter sp. AK017; assembly: GCF_014200825.1. Taxonomy (NCBI): domain Bacteria; kingdom Pseudomonadati; phylum Bacteroidota; class Sphingobacteriia; order Sphingobacteriales; family Sphingobacteriaceae; genus Pedobacter; species Pedobacter sp. AK017. The sequence goes on along the minus strand of NZ_JACHCW010000001.1, from coordinate 23,930 downwards.
AAAAATTCAATATCCAGAGGATTTAGTCAAATTACTAAAAAAATGCGCGATTATGATTTGCTATCCAGAATAAAAAACCGCTTAGGATTTCTTAGCGGTAAAAAAATCATTTAAAATAGCAGTTACCCTTCTTAAACTTAGTAGATGTTCTTAACATGTAATGGTATGAAAAAAAAATACGCCATGGTGTTGGCAGTTATTCTATTTAGTGCTTGTCAGTCAGACAAAATAAGTGACCAAAGGATCGAAAAGGTGATTCGGGTCAGAAACATTCAAATGAAAAATCTTTTAGGCATCAATGCTTTTGAATGGGATTTTTTGCAGAACCATGATGAGCCAGGTGTGAATACCAAAATGTATGAGCCTAAATTTGAGCTCATCAAATCGTTTGGGATGGTAAGGCATTATCTGGATTGGGAAAAGCTGGAAGATAAAAAAGGAAAGTATAGTTTTAACCCTACAGCAAGGGGCGGATGGAATTATGACGTGATTTACGAACGTTGCAAGAAAGAAGGGATAGATGTGTTGGTTTGTATGAAGAGCACACCAGACTGGTTATACCTTACTTATCCTAAGGCTGAGCAGGATTATGACCATGTGCCAGTACCTTACAAGGCAAACCGTGAAGATCCGAATTCTTATATTTCACAGGCAAGAACTGCATTTCAATTTGCAGCGCGTTATGGATCTAATAAAGATCTGGATCCTGCTCTGGTTAAAGTTAACCTGGAAAAAAGATGGCCTGATGACGTACTAAATACGGTTAAAATTGGCCTGAACACGATAAAATATTTTGAGTGTAACAACGAACCAGATAAGTGGTGGAAGGGGCCAAAAGCACGCCAGACTGGAAGGGAATATGCTGCTAACCTATCTGCCTTTTATGATGGTCATAAAGGAACTATGGGGAAGGGGGTTGGTGTAAAAAACGCCGATTCAAATATGGTAGTGGTAATGGGGGGATTGGGGCGGCCAGACATAGAATATTTGAAAGAAATGGTAGAGTGGTGCAAAGAAAAAAGGGGATACAAGGCAGACGGAACTATAGATTTGTGTTTTGACGTGATCAATTATCATCTTTATTCAAATGATAACACGGGTTGGTTTGGTCGTTTTGTAAATAAAAAGAGGGGAGTGGCCCCCGAATTGACCAATCAGGGAGAGATCGCAAATACCTTTGTTGATTTTGCTGAGATGTTGAGAAAAAACTTTGAAGTTTGGGTAACTGAATCGGGGTATGACCTGAATACAAGCAGCGTACAAAGGGCGGTTCCTGTAGGATCAAAGTCGGCCCTGATTACCCAGGCCGATTGGATGTTACGTTCAAGTCTGCTATATGCCCGACATGGTGTAAACAGGTCTTGTTATTATCAGTTGTATGATACAGATCCAAAAAATGGCGTTTTCGGCTCTGCAGGTTTTGTTGATAACGGAAAAAGAAGACCTGTAGCCGATTACTTTTTACAGGTTAAAAAGCTAATGGGAAATTTTTTCTATTTTAATACCATAAACGATGATCCGATAGTTGACATTTATCGGTCAGGAAAAAAAAGCATTTATATTTTAACTGTTCCCGATGAGGTAGACAGAAAAGAAAAATATAAATTAGACCTTAATGGCGCAAAAACTGCCATAATTTATACTTTAATTCCGGGTGCTGATGAAATGCAGGCTAAAGAGGTAAAAACAAATAACGGCTTTCTTGAAATAACCGTTACCGAAACACCTGTTTTTGTTGAAGGAAGGTAACATTAAATTGGAAAACAAGCGGAACTCAAGCCCGAAAGCTAATCCCGCTAATTATGGCTCATTATCTTTCTTCCATCCAGTCAGCATAGATTACTGACCCCGCGTAGGATTGCGCAGCCGAGCCAGCTTTTTTCTTACCGGAATATCATAAACTTTAAGGATTATCCATGACCCGACTATCAGGCTAAGTATTAAAATGCAGGCAACAAGTGCCGCCATTGTGCTACCTGGTTTTTTATCTGTAACCCAATGAATATAAGGGTGGACAAATGGGTAATGAAGTAAATAGAGCGGATAAGATATCTGGCCCATAAAAAGGCATGCAGCAGCGAGCTTCCCTTTAACCTGGCTACCTGCGCCAATTGAAATAATTAAAGGAAATACCAGGATTACACAGGCCGCATCAAACAGCCCATTAGTTCTAAAACGAGGAATATGAGGTACGACAAATACAACAAGCAAAAGTAAAGATGTTAATAGGAAAGGAAATTTAATATTGACCAATAAATTCAGGCGATAAATTAACAAACCTGCAAAAAAAGGAAAGGTCACCCTCACAGGTCCCACCCAGATATTTTGCCATGACCAACCGCCCTGAAGATCTCCGTAATGAACAGCAGTAATAGTTAAAGCAATGGCCGATCCGGCAACAAATACTAACAATGTTTTGATCTTCATTTTTCTACCCCAAAAAGCATAGCATATATTAATCAGATATTCCTGAAACAAAGACCAGGCTGGCCCATTTAGAGAGTGGGTTTCATGCCACCGATTTGGTAACGTAGGAGCCGGCACCAGCAGAATTCCAAGTATAAATGCTACAGCAATTGCAACAGTACCAACCTGCTGATTGTTCCCTACAAAAGGGTCATATATATAGGTCAAAGCGCCGATAACTGTTCCCAGTACAACCAACGGATGTAACCTTTGTAGTCTGATCATAAGGAACTGCGAAATTGTCATCGTATCCCATCTGCTATCATATGCATGCCCTATTACAAAACCAGAGAGCAAAAAAAAGAAATCGACAGCCAGGTAGGCATGATGAAAGGGATTAACATCATAAGTGCCAGCTATGCCTTCTAAAAGATGATAGATAGTAACGATGATAGCAGCTAATCCTCTGAGGCATCTAAAATCTCAAAATGTTTCTTCATGTGAAATTAAATATTTCCTATTGAAATTTTCATGGTTATGTTAATTGATAAATTCCCTTTTATAAATATACACTTTAATATAAAGTTTCCATTATAGATAAAAAGATTGTCCAAAAACCAGTTTCACAAATCCCACTACCTTGGGCAGAAAGCATACAGAAAGCAGATTACCCGCAGATGGCTTCGGAAAAAGGTACCCCATCTCCGAAGCCATCTGCAGGCTTTGTGCAATACATGTGCCTAGGTTATAAATCTATTTCCTGATGAAATTTATTTTCTTTTAAAAACAGGCTTTGATGCAACTAAAAACCTGTTTTTAGGATTAAATACCTGAGTGTTAACCATACACTATTAAAATAAATCTTCTAAATTTTAACCAGGTAATATGAATTTATCTATACAATTGCAGAAAATATTCAGTAATTTTAATAGGGAAAAATACAAAGGGAATGGGTGATTACAGTACTTACACTGACCAGGAACTGCTTGTTTTGATAAAAGCGGAAGATTACTCTGCCTTTAACGAAATATATCACCGGCATGCCGATGCTTTATATGGATCGGCGTATAACATACTCCGTGACCGGGACAGCTGCCGAGACGTTATACAGGATATATTTATTTGGCTTTGGCAAAACAGGTTACATTTGAATATCTCTAACTGCAGGGCCTATCTGTTAACTGCGGTAAAATTTAAAACGGCCAACTACATTCGCGACAATAAGATCGGTAAAGGATTTTTTATGGAACTATCAACGGTAGAGCTTAGCAGCGATGATGAAGAAAATGCCATAGAGGTTCGCCAATTATCAGATTTCATAAAAAGTTTAGCAGATCAGCTTCCTGGCAGGTATGGCCAAATATTCAGGTTGAGCCGCTATCAACAACTGAGTAATAAGGAAATTGCATTACAAATGGGCATTAGCGAAAAGACCGTGGAAAACCAGATGACTATAGCCCTAAAAAAAATAAAAGAGAAACTTGGCCCCGGCAGTGCACTATTGTTTTTCTTTCTATAACAACAGCTTCATATTATTTTAAAATTATTTTAACACAACCTGGGGGGTACGTTTATTTTTTGTGCCTTACAGGTATAAAGCCAAAATTCAATTGATGATGGAAAAAGATAAGTATATTGAGATTGCAGGAAAAGTAGCAGATGGTACAGCTTCAGAAAAGGAAATCGCATTGTACAATGCTTACTATAATGCCTATCAGCTTAAATATCCGTCATGGGCAGAACTGAATGCGCAACAAAGGAAAGAGATGCTTACTGAAACCCAGGAGGAGATTTATAATCAGTTGCACGGTCATGCAAGAAAAAGCCAGATAAAACTTTGGTCTCGTATCATCGGCGTAGCTGCTGCGGTAGCAGCCATTGTTTTTGGGGTATTCTTTTTTAAAGCGCCAGGTAATCCTGAACCTGGTTCTGGTTCTGCAAACTATACTAACGACATTGCCCCGGGTAAAAACACCGCAACCCTTACCCTTGCCAATGGTAAAACCATACTCCTAAGCGATGTTAAAACCGGGGTAATTGTTGATGCTTCAAAATTAACCTACAATGATAACACACCTGTCATTTCGAACGAAGAGAGGAATCTCTTGAATAGCACAGACAAGAGATCTCTCCCATATGGTCGAGATGACGGGGCTGGACGAAGCCTTACCCTTGCCACCCCCAGGGGTGGAACTTATCAGGTGCGTTTGCCTGATGGCAGTAAAGTGTGGCTAAACGCCGCATCGAGTTTAACTTATACTGCGCCGCTAAATGAGCGTGGCGGTGTACGTAAAGTTGAACTGAGCGGCGAGGCCTACTTTGAAGTATTTAGGAATAAAAATCAACCCTTTGTAGTAAAGTCCAAAAATTTGACAACAACGGTATTGGGTACGCATTTTAACATTAGTGCTTATGACGATGAAAATAGCACAAGAGCTACTTTACTGGAAGGAAGTGTAAAGGTGGCTTCTCCTGGGCTTTCGGGGAAAGAAGGTGAAACAGGTAGTGTAATTATAAAACCAAATCAACAAGCCTTTGTCACGGGTAGCACCGGTATAACAGTAAAGGAAGTAGATGCGGAACAAGCCGTAGCCTGGAAAAATGGCAAATTCCGGTTCAGGGAAACCCCGCTACAAGAGGTGATGAAACAACTGGCCAGATGGTATGATGTAGAAGTGGTTTACCCTGATGGCATACCGGATAAGAAATTTACAGGGGGCATTAACCGTAATGTAAATGTTTCTGAAGCACTCGGTTTGTTTAAATTTTCGGGGCTTAAGTTTACAATAGAAAACAAAAAAATAATAGTGAAAAAATAAAAGATATCATCAGAGGGTTTAACCAACCCTCATTAAATCATATGATCAGCTAACTAAACAATAGGAGGAACAGCAGCAACGCCTTAATGAACCAGAGAAACTAAACCAAAAAGGAGCTTCAAAAAGAAGCCGGAAAGTGTTTCGACCACTTGCCGGCAAATGATTGAGCCAACCTTTGCCGATTCAAGACCGGCATAAAAATTTATCGACTAACAAATTTATTATCAACTCAACCAAAGTAAAGTTATGCAAATTATTGCTGATAACATAGGTATGCCTTTGCGTATACCGCCTAAACTATTATTAATAATGAAACTAACCATTTTCATATTAATTATTGCCCTGATACAGGTTAGTGCCAGGGGATTTGGACAGAAGATAACGCTCAACACCAATCATACGCCTATTGAAAAAGTTTTACAATCTATAACCAACCAAAGTGGTTACGAGATCTTATACGATTTAAAAGATCTTAAAGACCAAAAGGTAAGTTTAAAACTAAATAATGTTTCTGTTGAGGAAGCCATTAAAACAGTACTTAAGGACCTGCCTTTTACCTACCAGATTATTAAAAACAACATTGTATTAAAAAAAGAAGAACCCACCTTTCTGGAGCGCCTGGCTGAGCGCTGGGCTGATCGGGATGTGCGGGGCCGTGTGGTGGATGAAACGGGGAAACCGCTACCGGGGGCATCGGTAAGGGTTAAGGGAAAGAATACAGTAGCCAATACCAATAGTGAGGGTGAATTTGTGATGAAAGGCCTGGCCGATGATGCGGTTTTGTTGATCTCGTATGTAGGCTACAAGCAATTGGAACTGCCTTTAAAAGGCACCGTAATGCCGTTGGAGATTAAGCTGAACCAGGTTACGGGAGAGTTGGAAGAAGTGGCAGTAAAAGGAAGTACAGGTTACCAGGTGATTGATAAGAACCATCCGGGAAGTTTTGATGTGATAGACAATGAATTGGTGAACAGGACAATGGGAACGAGCGTACTGAGCAGGATTGAGGATTTAACACCTGGGGTTTTGTTTAATAAGACTCGAGGTGCTAACTCGACTAACCAGCTTTTAATTAGAGGGCGGAATACTATCAATTCCAATACCTATCCTTTAATTGTCCTGGACAATTTCCCTTACGATGGAGACATCAATAATATCAATCCAAATGACATAGAAAGTTTTACTATACTCAAAGATGCTTCTGCGGCGGCTATATGGGGAGCCAGGGCAGGAAATGGGGTAATTGTAATTACCACCAAACGTGGTAAAACTGCAAAGCCACAGGTTTCTTTACGTTCGAATGTAATGGTCAGCGAAAAGCCTGATCAGTTTTATAGCAGCAGGATTTCGAGTAGCGATTTTATTGACATAGAAAGAGATTTGTTTAATCAGGGACGCTATAACGCATTAATTAATGCAACCCGCTTACCGCAGCCCTTAACCCCTGTTATAGAAATACTGGCTAAGCAGAGACAAGGTCAGCTTACAGTAGCAGAAGCTAATGCACATATTGATAAATTACGTAATCAGGATGTTAGGAATGATTTAGATAGATATTTTTATCAAACGGCAATTAACCAAGATAACCATTTAAGTGTAAGTGGAAACACTTCCGGTATCAATTATTATTTGAGTGGTGGTTGGAGTAAAGGGATCCCCAACAATCTTGGTGATGCACAAATAGATCGAGTCAACTTGCGAACAAACAACACATTTAAAGTAAATAATAAATTAAATATAGATGTAGGATTAACTTATACCAAGAATATGAGAAACGCAGGCAACGGCGCTGCTACAATCACACCTGGTGCATCAAAATCCTTATATCCTTATGCAGACCTGGTAGATGACCAAGGAAATGGATTGATATTGGTAAAAGATTACCGTAGCGCATTCACCGATACATAAATATAGATGTAGGATTAACTTATACCAAGAATATGAGAAACGCAGGCAACGGCGCTGCTACAATCACACCTGGTGCATCAAAATCCTTATATCCT